>NZ_JALLIN010000001.1 GCF_023630175.1 Streptomyces cellostaticus
GCATCCCGATCGTCACCCTGCTCGACGTGCCCGGCTTCCTCCCGGGCGTCGGGCAGGAGCACGGCGGCATCATCCGGCACGGCGCGAAGCTCCTGTACGCCTACTGCGACGCCACCGTGCCGCGGATCTCGCTGATCCTGCGCAAGGCGTACGGAGGTGCGTACATCGTCATGGACTCCCAGTCGATCGGCGCCGACCTCACCTACGCCTGGCCCACCAACGAGATCGCCGTGATGGGCGCCGAGGGCGCGGCGGGCGTCATCTTCCGCCGCCAGATCGCCGAGGCCGACGACCCGGAGGCCCGACGGGCGGAGCTGGTCAAGGAGTACAAGGCCGAGCTGATGCACCCCTACTACGCGGCCGAGCGCGGCCTGGTCGACGACGTGATCGACCCCGCCGACACCCGCCACGTCCTGATCGGCGCCCTGGCGATGCTGCGCACCAAGCACGCCGAGCGCCCCGCCCGCAAGCACGGCAACCCGCCCCAGTGACGCAGGTCCTCCGACTGCCGCCCCCCTTCCGCGGGAGGGGGGTTCGATCCCTCTCGCCCCGAGGGGCGGGTTTCCCGGAATGGAGATCAGATGAGCGCGTCGTCCCCCACTCCCCCCATCCGCGTCGAGAAGGGCCAGGCCACCGACGAGGAGCTGGCCGCCCTCGCGGTCCTGCTGCTCAGCCGCACCGCCCTGGCCGGGGCCGGCACCGAGCCGGGCTCCCCGGGCACCACCTCCTGGCGTCCGCACGCCTACCACGCGCCGCACAGTTGGCAGCGTGCCTGAGCCGGCGGCCACCTCGTCCCCCGGCGGCCCGGTGCGCCCGGGCCGCACGGGCGCGCTCAGTCCCTGACGAGCTCGATGTCCTGCTGCCGGACGGCGTGGAAGTGGGGCACCGGCAGCAGGCCCACGGGCCGCAGCTCCAGAAGGGTGGCCTCGACATGCGCCGGACCGGCCCGGAGCGGCTCGGCGCCGGCCTTGCGCGACGCCCTGCCCGCGTGGCCGGCCGCGCGGGACGTCCGCCCGGCCCCGGCCGGCTTCTTCCCGCCCTTCCCGGTCGCCGTCCCGGTCGCCTTCCCGGCCCTGGACGACGTCTTCGCCGCCTCGGCCGCCGTCTCCACGGCCGTGCGCGTCTCCCGGCCGCTCCCGAGCGCCCGCGGGCCGGCCTTGCCGCTGTTCGACCAGCGGTGGTCCGCGCCGTCGCAGACGGCACTGGTGCCGCCGACGGCGTACTTGACGCCGGGGTCGGTCCGGGTGACCGAGGAGCTGACGAACACCGGTCCGCTGCTGCCGACGCAGCGATAGGTGCCGGAGAGGGTGATGGTGCCGTCGGCGGCGATCCGGCCGACGGAGTCGACGGTGAGGCGCTCGGTCGGGTCGGCGCCGGCGGCCGGCGTGGCGACGGCGCACAGCAGCGCGGCGGCGCCGAGGCCGGCGCCGAGGGCGGGGCGTACGGGCACGGGTGTACCTCCCGGTCACGGGGTGTGGGGGCTCCACTCGTACCGGGCGCTCCGGGGACCAGCCATGATCGTCACCCCATCGGTGGCGCGTCCCCCGGCAGCACCGCGAACCCGTCCAGCTCGACCAGCGCCCGCTCGTCCCACAGCCGCACGACCTCGACGACCGCCATCGCCGGGTAGTCCCGGCCCGCCGACTCCCGCCAGATCCGGCCCAGTCGACGGGCGTGGGCGCGGTAGCCGGCGACATCCGTGGTGTAGACGGTGACACGGGCGAGGTCGCCCGGGGTGCCGCCGGCCGCGCGCAGGGCGGTGAGCAGATTGGCGAGCGCCCGCTCGAACTGCTCGACCAGCGTGTCGCCGGTGACCTCGCCGTCCCCGTCGAGAGCGGTCTGGCCGGCCAGGAACACCAGCCGGGTGCCGGTCGCGACGACGGCGTGCGAGAAGCCCGTGGGCGGGGACAACTCGGGCGGATTGACGCGCTCGGTGCTCACCGGGCCTCCCTCTCGGAGCGGTCGGCGTACAGTTCCTTGGCGATGATGCCCCGCTGCACCTCGCTGGCGCCCTCGTAGATCCGCGGCGCGCGCACCTCGCGGTAGAGGTGTTCCAGCAGGTGGCCGCGGCGCAGCGCGCGGGCGCCATGCAGTTGGACGGCGGTGTCGACGACGTACTGCGCGGTCTCGGTGGCCAGCAGTTTGGCCATCGCGGCCCGCCCCGGCACATCGGCGGCGCCCTCGTCGTACGCCGTCGCCGCCGCGTACACCATCAGCCGGGCGGCCTCGGTGCGCAGGGCCATCTCGGCGACCTGGTGGGAGACCGCCTGCAGGTCCCGCAGCCTGCCGCCGAAGGCCTCGCGTGCGGCGGTGTGTTCGAGCGTGGCGTCGAGCGCCGCCTGGGCCATGCCCACGGCGAAGGCGCCGACGCTGGGCCGGAAGAGGTTGAGGGTGCCCATGGCGACGGCGAAGCCTCGGTCGGGCTCGCCCAGCACGTCGTCCGCGGTGACGGGGACGGCGTCCAGGTGCAGGGCGCCGATCGGGTGCGGGGACAGCATCTCCAGCGCGGAACCGGTGAGGCCGGGCCGGTCGGCGGGGAGCAGGAAGGCGGTGACCCCGCGGGCTCTGGCGCCGGGCGTGGTGCGGGCGAAGACGGTGTAGAAGTCGGCCTCGGGGGCGTTGGAGATCCAGCACTTCTCACCGGTGAGCCGCCAGCCCGAGCCGCGGTCCGGTTCGGCCGTGAGGGCCAGGGCGGCCGCGTCGGAGCCGGCCCCGGGCTCGCTCAGCGCGAACGCGGCCACCACGCCGCCCTCGGCCACGCCGGGCAGCCAGCGCTCGCGCTGCGCGGCGGTGCCGTGGGCGTGCACCGGGTGGGCGCCCAGGCCCTGGAGGGCCAGGGCGGTCTCGGCCGCGGTGCAGGCCTGCGCCAGCGACTCGCGCATCAGGCACAGGTCCAGGGCGCCGGAGGTGAACAGGCGGGCGAGCAGGCCGAGTCGGCCGAGTTCGGCGAGGAGGGCCCGGTCGACCCGGCCCGGCACCCCCTTGCCGGCGATCGGGCGCAGCCGTTCGGCGGCCAGGGTGCGCAGCTCGGCGCGCCAGGCGGTCCGCTCCGGTCCGAGTGAGAATGCGGGCACTGCCGGTCCTCCCTCCGGGGCGGGCCGGCGATGACCCTCCCGTCTTCCCGTGACGGTATCGCGGACAGTTGACTGTCGTCACCAACACGATACGCTCCAGATGCGAGCGCAGTCAGGACGCCCGTCTCGAGGCCGTCAGGCAAGGGGGCGCACCGCCATGAACGTCTCCGCCCACGTCGACACCTTCACGCGCGACCGTCTTCCGCCGCCGGACGAGTGGCCCGAGCTGCGCTTCGACCTGGCGGAGCTGCGCTATCCCGAACGGCTCAACTGCGCCGCCGAACTGCTCGGCCGCGGCGCCCCGGACCGGCCGGTCTTCCACACCCCGGACGGCCCCCCGTGGACGTACGGCGCCCTGCGCGCCCGCGTCGACCGGATCGCCCATGTCCTCACCCGCGAACTGGGCGTCGTCCCCGGCAACCGGGTCCTGCTGCGCGGGCCGACCACGCCCTGGCTCGCCGCGTGCTGGCTCGCGGTGCTGAAGGCCGGCGCGGTGGCGGTCACGGTGCTGGCCCAGCAGCGGCCGCACGAGCTGGCCACGATGTGCGAGATCGCCCGGGTCCGGCATGCGCTGTGCGACATACGGTCCGTGGACGACCTGGTCAAGGCCGGCATACCGGACCTGCGCGTCCTCACCTACGGCGGCGAGGGGTCCGACGACCTGCTGCGCCGTCCGGCGCCGGACACGCCCTTCCCGGCGGTCGGCACCGCCGCCGACGACGTCGCCCTGATCGCCTTCACCTCGGGCACCACGGGCCGCCCGAAGGGGTGCATGCACTTCCACCGGGACGTACTGGCCGTCGCCGACACCTTCTCGGCGCATGTGCTGCGCCCGCGGCCCGACGACGTGTTCACCGGCAGTCCGCCGCTCGGATTCACGTTCGGGCTGGGCGGCCTGGTCATCTTCCCCATGCGGGCGGGCGCCAGCGCGCTGCTCCTCGAACAGGCGGGACCGCGCCAGTTGCTGCCGGCCATCGCCGGGCACCGGGTCTCGGTGCTGTTCACCGCGCCCACCGCGTACCGCGCGATGCTCGAGACACTGGACGGCCACGACGTCTCGTCGCTGCGGCGCTGCGTGTCGGCCGGCGAGAACCTGCCCGCGGCCACCTGGCGGGCGTGGCACGAGCGCACGGGGCTGCGCATCATCAACGGCATCGGCGCCACCGAGCTGCTGCACATCTTCGTCTCCGCCGCCGACGAGCGGATCAGACCCGGCACCACGGGGGTCCCGGTCCCGGGCTGGCAGGCGCGGGTCCAGGACGCGGACGGCGAGCCGGTGCCGGACGGCGAGCCGGGGCTGCTGGCCGTGCGCGGCCCGGTCGGCTGCCGCTATCTCGCGGACCCGCGGCAGCGGGAGTACGTGCGCGGCGGCTGGAACGTCACCGGCGACACCTACGTGCGCGAGAGCGACGGCTACTTCCGTTATGTGGCCCGCGCGGACGACATGATCATCTCGGCCGGGTACAACATCGCGGGCCCGGAGGTGGAGGACGCCCTGCTGCGCCACCCCGACGTGGTCGAGGCGGCGGTGGTCGGCCACCCCGACGAGGCGCGCGGCCAGGTGGCGGTCGCCTACACGGTGCTGCGGGACGGGGCGCCACGCGACCCCGAGCCGCTGCGCGCCTTCCTCAAGTCGGAGCTGGCACCGTACAAGTGCCCACGCGAGTTCGTCTTCCTCGACGCGCTCCCCCGCACGGCCACCGGCAAGCTGCAGCGGTTCCGGCTGCGCGACGCCGGTGACCGGTCGTGACGCCGACGACCTAAAATGATCAACGTGTCCGAGCAGCACGCACCCAGGTCCCTCATCGTCACGCTGTACGGCGCGTACGGCCGCTTCATGCCCGGCCCGGTGCCCGTCGCCGAGCTGATCCGGCTCCTGGCGGCGGTCGGGGTCGACGCGCCCGCCGTCCGTTCCTCGGTGTCCCGGCTCAAACGCCGCGGACTGCTGCTGCCCGCCCGCACCCGGGCCGGCGCGGCCGGGTACGAACTGTCGGCCGAGGCACGCCAGTTGCTGGAGGACGGGGACCGACGCATCTACGCGACCGCTCCCCCCGCGGACGAGGGCTGGGTCCTCGCGGTGTTCTCCGTGCCCGAGTCGGAGCGGCAGAAGCGGCACGTCCTGCGCTCCCGGCTGGCCGGACTGGGCTTCGGCACGGCGGCACCCGGGGTGTGGGTCGCCCCGGCCCGCCTGTACGAGGAGACCCGGCACACCCTGCGCCGCCTGGCCCTCGACCCGTACGTCGACCTCTTCCGCGGTGAGCACCTCGGTTTCGCCGCCACCCCGGAGGCCGTCACCCGCTGGTGGGACCTGACGGCGATCGCCAAGGCGCACGAGGGCTTCCTGGACGTCCACGCGCCCGTCCTGCACGCCTGGGAGCGGCGCACCGACACCCCGCCGCAGGAGGCCTACCGGGACTATCTGACGGCCCTGGACTCCTGGCGGCACCTGCCCTACACCGACCCGGGCCTGCCCGCCCGGCTGCTGCCCGCGGACTGGCCCGGGGTGCGCTCGGCGCAGGTCTTCCGGGGGCTGCACGAGCGGCTGCGCGACGCGGGGGCGGAGTTCGCCGGCCTGCCCGCCGGCCGCTGAGCCCCTGCCTCACCCCGCCCCGGCCCGCGGGCCCCCGCCCGGTGTGCCCGGTTCGGGGGTCCGTCAGCGTCCGCCGAGCGACAGCCGGGGTTTCGGCGCGTCCGTACGGCCGGTCCGCGGTCGCCTGCTGCCCGCCAGGTAGGGCTCGGGCCAGACCACGCCGGGCCCCTCGTACCCCTGCTCGGCGGCCGCGTGCAGCGTCCAGTGCGGGTCGTACAGATGCGGCCGGCCCAGCGCGCACAGGTCCGTGCGCCCCGCCAGGATCAGGGAGTTGACGTCGTCCCAGGAGGAGATCGCGCCGACCGCGATCACCGGGACCCGGGCCTCGTGCCGGATGCGGTCGGCGAACGGCGTCTGGTACGACCGGCCGAACTCCGGCCGCTCCTCGGCCACCACCTGCCCGGTGGAGACGTCGATCGCGTCGGCGCCGTGCGCCGCGAAGGCCCGGGCGATCCCGACCGCGTCCTCGGCGCCGGTGCCGCCCTCGGCCCAGTCGGTGGCGGAGATCCGCACGGTCATGGGCCGTTCGTCCGGCCACACCGCGCGCACGGCGTCGAAGACCTCCAGGGGGAACCTCAGCCGGTTCTCCGGCGAGCCGCCGTAGGCGTCGGTGCGGTGGTTGGTGAGCGGGGAGAGGAAGCCGGAGAGCAGATAGCCGTGGGCACAGTGCAGTTCGAGCAGGTCGAAGCCGGCCCGCGCGGCCCGCCCCGCGGCCGCGGCGAACTGCTCGCGGATGTCGGTGAGCTGGGCGCGGGTGAGGCCCCGCGGGGTCTGGCTGCCCGGCTTGTAGGGCAGCGGGGAGGCGGCCACCAGCGGCCAGTTTCCGTCGGGCAGCGGTTCGTCCATGCCCTCCCACATCAGCCGGGTGGAGCCCTTGCGGCCGCTGTGGCCGAGCTGGACGCCGATCGCGGTGCCCGGTGCCCGCTGGTGCACGAAGTCGGTGATCCGCCGCCACGCCTCGGCCTGCCGGCCGGTGTAGAGGCCGGCGCAGCCCGGGGTGATCCGGCCCCGCTCGCTCACGCACACCATCTCGGTCATCACCAGGCCGGCCCCGCCGAGCGCGCGGGCGCCCAGGTGGACCAGGTGGAAGTCGCCGGGCACGCCGTCGTCGGCCGAGTACATGTCCATGGGCGACACGACGACCCGGTTGCGCAGCGTCAGCCCGCGCAGCCGGAACGGGGTGAACATGGGGGGCGTGCCCGGCGGGCAGCCGAACTCGCGCTCGACGGCCCCGGTGAAGTGCGGGTCGCGCAGCCGGAGGTTGTCGTGGGTGACCCGGCGGCTGCGGGTGAGCAGGTCGAAGGCGAACTGGCGGGGCGGGCCGCCGACGTGGCGGTCCAGGTCCTCGAACCACTCCAGGCTGGCCCGGGCGGCCCGCTGGGTGGAGGCGACGACGGGTTTGCGCTCCTCCTCGTAGGCGGCCAGCGCGCTGGGCACGTCGGGCTGCTCCGCGACGCAGGCGGCCAGCGCCAGGGCGTCCTCCACGGCGAGCTTGGTGCCGGAACCGATGGAGAAGTGGGCGGTGTGGGCGGCGTCGCCGAGGAGGACGACGTTGCCGTCGGACCAGCGCTCGTTGACCACCGTGCGGAAGGTCGTCCACGCCGAGTCGTTGGAGCGCAGCGGCCTGCCGCCGAGGGCGTCGGCGAAGACCTTGGCACAGCGCTCGACGGACTCCGGCGGCTCGGCCTCGTCGAATCCGGCCGCCCGCCAGACCTCCTCGCGCATCTCGACGATCACCGTGGAGGCACCGGCCGCGTACGGGTAGGCGTGCAGTTGCATCACGCCGTGCTCGGTCTCGGCGATCTCGAAGCGGAAGGCGTCGAGGGCGAAGTCCGCCGCGAGCCAGATGTAGCGGCAGCGGTGGGCGGTCACCCGGGGCCGGAACACGTGGGCGGCGGCGTCACGGGTGGCGCTGTGGACTCCGTCGGCGGCGACGACCAGGTCGTACTCCCCGGCGAGCCGGGCGGCCGGCGGGGCCCCGGTGCGGAAGCGGAGGTCCACGCCCAGGGAGCGGCAGCGCCCGTGCAGGATCTCCAGCAGCCGCCGCCTGCCCAGCGCGGCGAAGCCGTGCCCGCCGGAGGTGTGGCGGACACCCCGGTGCACGATGTCGATGTCGTCCCAGCGGACGAAGTCGCGCCGCAGGGCCTCGTGGACCACCGGGTCGGCGTGCTCGATGCCGCCCAGGGTCTCGTCGGAGAGGACCACGCCGAAGCCGAAGGTCTCGTCGGGGGCGTTGCGCTCCCATACGGTGATCTCCCGCGCGGGATCGAGCCGTTTGAGCAGCGCGGCCGCGTACAGGCCCCCGGGGCCTCCACCGGTGATCGCCACGCGCAGGGGGCGGCCGGCCATCCCGGCTACCTCCCCCGCCACTTCGGCGGCCGCTTCTCCCGGAAGGCCGCGTGGAACTCCGCGTAGTCCTCGCCGTTCATCAGCAGGGCCTGGGTCGAGGCGTCCAGCTCGATCGACGCGGCCAGCGGCATGTCCAGCTCGGCCGTGAGCAGGGCCTTGGTCTGGGCGTACGCCAGGGCGGGGCCGTCGGCGAGGCGGCGGGCCAGGTCCAGCGCCGTCCGGTCCGTGTGGCCCTCCTCGGCCGGCACGCTGATCAGGCCGATCCGCTCCGCCTCCGCCGCGCGCACCGGCTCGCCGAGCATCAGCAGCCGGGTGGCGTGGCCGAGGCCGACGACGCGGGGCAGCAGATAGGCCGCGCCCATGTCGCCGCCGGAGAGGCCGACGCGGGTGAAGAGGAAGGCGAACCGGGCCGAGGGGTCCGCGACGCGGAAGTCGGCCGCCAGGGCGAGCACGGCGCCGGCACCCGCCGCCACGCCGTGCACGGCGGCGACCACCGGGAAGGGGCACTCCCGGATCGCCCGGACCACCTGCCCGGTCATCCGGTTGAAGTCCAGGAGCCGGGCGGTGTCCATGGACAGGGTGGCGCCGATGATCTCGTCCACGTCGCCGCCGGAGCAGAAGCCGCGGCCCTCGCCCGCCAGCACCAGGGCGCGGACCGACCGTTCCCGGGACAGCTCGGCGAGCAGGTCGCGCAGGTCCGCGTAGGCGCCGAAGGTGAGCGCGTTGAGCTTGTCGGGGCGGGCGAGGGTGACGGTGGCGACACCGTCGTCGAGCTGGACCCGCAGGTGCTCCCAGGTGGCGGTGCGGGCGGCGGAGCCGGTGAAGGGACTCATGACGTGCGGCCTCCTAGAGGGGGCGGTGCCTCACGCTGCTGCGGTGGTGCCTCACGATGCGGTCCCCACGAAGCTATCACCCGTTTGTGACTGTCGTCACGATGGCGCGACAAGATCTCCGGGTGACCCGGTCTCGTCACACCCGTCACCGGTCGTCCACAGCCGCGTAACAGTGGGCCCGGCGGGGCGAGGCGGGACGCCCCTGCGGGTAGGCCGCCGGTTGCGGGCGCAGCCGCGCCGCGCGGTGCCCGTCGACGGTCCTCGTGGCCGGGCCCGTACCATTTTCACGGTTGAAAGCAGGACAGCCTGCTCCATGAACGGACTCGCCTTGTACGAACGCCCCGCCGAATCGGCCTCCTGGCGCATCGCGCTGCCGCACACGACCGCGGCGGTGCCGGTGGCGCGTGCCCTGGTCCGGTCGGCCCTGGCGGAGGTGGAGCACACGGCCGACAGCGACACCGCCGAGCTGCTGACGGCGGAGCTGGTGGCCAACGCGGTGGAGCACACCGCCGGGCGCGGCCCGATCGAGCTGGTGGTGGAGCTGCGGCCGGGCGGCTGCCAGGTCGAGGTGCACGACCCGGACCCGGCGCCGCCCGGGCAGCTCACCCGTCCGGTGGTCGAGGAGCCCGACCTCTGGCAGGAGGGCGGGCGCGGCCTGCTGCTGATCCGCGCCCTCAGCTCGTCCTGCGGCCACCGCCCGACCGCTGCGGGCAAGGCGGTGTGGTTCAGACTGCCAGTGGTTCCCGCTCAGCGGCGTCCGGCATGACCTCGAAGGACCGGGCCGGCGCGGAGTGGCGGCGCCCGTAGGCGACGCAGACCGCGAGGAACACCGCGAACCGGATCCAGGTCCGCCGGCCGGTCCCGTACACCAGGGAAGTCGGCGCAGCGCCATCACCTGCGTGGACACCAGGACGCCCCGCTTCATGGCCGCCTTGACGACCACGAGCGCCACCCGTCGTGCTCCACGCCTTCGAAGTGGTGTCTCCGGCACGGGTTCCGCAGCGGTCGAACCGCGCTCGGAGTGTGGCGGTGCGGCGCGACGCGGCCCGGGACTGCCGGTCAGAACTCCGGACCGCGTCCCCGCGCGGGCCGGCTACCCGCATCCGGGCCCTGCCTCGACCACCTGAACGGGCGACCTCGCCTCCCGCCGGCCGCCGCTGCGGTGGGGCCGCCTCACCGCCACCGCCGTCCCGACACCGCCTCCCGCCTCGGTCCCTCCTTGTCCACGCCACAGGCGTGTGGGACGGTGGGCGCCATGACCAAGTACGTCGCACTGCTGCGCGGCATCAACGTCGGCGGCCACGCCAAGATCGCGATGAAGGATCTCCGCGAGCTGTTCGGCGAGATGGGGTTCGACGAGGTCCGGACGTACCTGCAGAGCGGGAACGTGGTGTTCGCCGACCCCGCGGGTGCCGCGCCCGGCGAACTGCGGGAGCGGATCGAGAAGCGCCTCTCCGACGGACTGGGCGTGCCGGCCGGCGTGCTGCTGCGCACCGGCGAGTCGCTGGCCCGGACGGTCGCCGCCAACCCGTACCGGGACCGCGAGGACGACCCGACCAAGCTGCACGTCACCTTCCTCGCCGAAAGGCCGACCGCCGAGCGGGCGGCCGCCCTGCAGACGCCCGCCGCAGAGACCGCCGAGTTCACCCTGGTCGGGGACGAGATCCACCTGCACGTGCCGGGCGGCTACGGGCGGACCAAGCTGAACAACGCGTTCATCGAGCGTCGGCTCGGCATGGCCGCCACGACCCGCAACTGGAAGTCCGTCAACGCCCTGCACGAGCTGGCGTCCTGAGGGGCGCCGAGGGAGACCGCGCGGCCCTGACTCGGCGTCACCATGGCGGACCGGTCCGCCGGAGGGTCAGCCCAGCAGGTTGATCGGGACGCTGTCGAAGCCCCGGTTACCCAGGCCCGGGTGGCGCACCGCCGGAGCGGTGGGCTCCACCTTCGGGAAGCGGGCCAGCAGCCGCCCGAACACCACCTCGGCCTGCAGGCGGGCCAAGTGCGCGCCCAGGCAGTGGTGGATGCCGGCCGCGAAGGAGAGGTGGCCGTTCTCCTTGCGCGCGACGTCGAAGGCGTCCGGGTCGTCGAAACGCTCCGGGTCATGGTTGGCGGCGCCGAGCATCATCATCACGCCCTGGCCGGGCTTGAGTTCGGTGCCCGCGAAGCTGTGCGGCTCCAGCACGGTGAACACGTCGAACTGGGACGGCGAGTCGAAGCGCAGCATCTCCTCGACCGCCGAGGGCAGCAGTCCGGGGTCCTCGGTGAGGCGCCGGCGTGACTCGGGGAAGCGGAACAGCGCGTCCAGCCCGTTGCCGATCAGGTTGGCGGTGGGCGTGTTGCCCGCGCCGAACAGCAGCAGCGCGGTGGCGATCATCTCGGTCCGGTCCAGCGCGTCGGCCGAGGTACTCGCGAGCCGGCTGAGCAGGTCATCCTGCGGGCGCTGCTGCTTCTCGGCGATGAGGCCGCCGAGGTAGGAAGCGAGGTGCGCCTGGGCGGCGACGCCGCGGTTGATCTCCGCGGGACCGGAGGCCGGTTCCATCAGCAGGCCCAACTCGTGGATGACCGGGACCAGTTCGGCTCGGTCGTCCTCCGGGATGCCGAGCAGGTCGCCGATGGTGCTGACAGGCAGCGGCATCGCCAGTTCGGTCATCAGGTCGGCGCCGGGCCGCGCCGCCAGCCGGTCGAGAAGGCCGTCGACGCGCCGGGTGACGCCGTCGCGCAGCGCCTCCACATGCCGGCCGGTGAAGGCAGAGCTGACGATCCGCCGCAGCCGGGTGTGCTGCGGCGGGTTGGTGAGGATCATGCTGTGCTGCATCAGCTCCATGACGCCGCGCAGGTCGTCCTTGGAGACGTCCTTGAGCTGGAGCTTCAGCCACTCGTCGCCCTTGCCGAGCGAGCGGTCGCGCAGCGCCGCGTTGCAGTCGACGTGCCGGCTGAGCACCAGGGTGCCGTCGCCGGTGAGCAGCGCGGGCGCGGTGTTGCGGAGCTGGTGGTAGAGGGGGTAGGGGTCCTCCACCGGCTGCATCATGATCGTGTAGAAGAGTTGTTCGGCTTCGGAGTCGGCGCGAGCAACGACGGGCTCCGCGGGGGGCCTGCCGGGCATGAGTTCTCCTTTCGCTGTTCCAGGGATGACGGATGCTCAGTTACTGGCGAGCTGTGCGCGCAGCTGGTGCTTGAGCACCTTCCCCATCACGCCGCGGGGCAGGGCGTCGACGAGCTGGAAGCGAGTCGGGATCTGGTGCGGTTCGAGCCGCTCGGCGAGCGCCGCCTGGACGGCGAGCAGGTCGCCGTCGGCGAGCACCAGGACGGCAGCCAGCTCGACCCGGTCGGCGCCGGCCACCGGCACGCCCAGCACGGCGGCCTGTTCGACGCCGGGGCACTCGTACAGCGCTGCCTCGGTGTGGATGGTGGAGACCAGCTTGCCGTCGACGGTGACGGCGTCGGCTGCCCGGTCGAACAGGTGGAGTTCGCCCTCGGCGTCCAGGTAGCCGAGGTCGCGGGTGCGGGTCCAGTCGTCGGTGAGTTGCTCGTCGCGCTCGGCGCCCTCCAGGAAGAGGCGCTTGGGCGCGCCGCAACGCAGCCAGATCTCGCCGATCTCACCGGTGGCGACGGGGTTGCCGTCGGCGTCGGCGACCAGCAGTTCGGAGCCCTCGCCGGGGCGGCCGACGCAGAACGGCCGGGACACGTCGAACGTGGCGGCGATCACCGCGGGCACCGCCTCGCGGGCCGCGTACACCGAGGTGACCTGGGCGTTGGGCATCATCCGCTTCAGCGCGGAGGCGATGGCCGGCGGCAGCGGGGCGGAAGCGGTGGCCAGCGTCTCGACGCAGGACAGGTCGTGGGTCTCGTGGATCTTCCCGGCGACCATCTGGATGCCGATCCACGGGGTGAACATGACCGAGACGATCTGGTGCTGCTCGATGAGTTCGCCCATGCGGTTGACGTCGTTGACCGGGCAGAGCACCAGGGTCGCCGGGTTGGTCAGCGCGATGGCCATGGTGGTGGCGCTGGAGGTGGTACCGAGCGGGATGGGGGCGAGCAGCGGCTTGGGCTTGCCGAGCTGCTTGAAGCCCTCGGGGCCGCGGCCGAAGGTCAGGTTGCCGTGCGGGGTGGCGATCGCCTTGGCCGGTCCGGTGGTCCCGGAGGTGTAGAGGATGTCGGCCAGGTCGTCGGGCCTCAGCTCGACCTTGATGGGGGTGGAGTCGCCGCTGTCGACCTCGTCGACGGTGGCGGCCCAGCCCTCGAAGCCCTCGGGCACCGTGACGTCATGGCCGCGGACCAGGCCGGTGACCTGGCACTGGGCGATCCGGCGGTTGAACTCGGCGGCGGAGATGTCCCTGTGCATGTGCACCGCGGTGGCTCCGGCGTTGACGATGCCGAGGTAGGCGATCGCGTAGTCGATCCAGTCGAGGCCGCCGAACAGCAGGGCGATCCGCTCGCCGCGGGTGGTGCCCCGGTCGAGCAGGCCACGCGCGACGGCGTTGGCCCTCTTGTACCACTCGCCGTAGCTGAGTGTCCGTTCGCCGTTGATGTTCACGACGATCTGGTCGGGATGGTTCTCTGCGCGCAGCCGGAGCAGGTCGGGAACAACCAGCGCGGGTGTGGCGACGGGCATGTGCATACCCCCAAGGCCCTGGGATTGTCGGCTGATCGACGCTACCCAGCGGGCCCGGCTGCCCGACGCACAGGATTGAGCAGCTGAGGGAATCGGTGGATCCGGCGGTGCGATGGTTCGGGGAACGCCGACACGGGCCCGCCGCGGCTGCGGCGGGCCCGTGGGCCGGGCGGGTCAGCCCTGGCTGATGCAGAACGGGTGGCCGGCCGGGTCCAGGAAGACCCGCCAGCGCTCGCCACCCGGCTGGGTCTCCGGCTTGGCGGCGCCGAGCTCCAGCACCCACTTCTCGGCGGCGTCCAGGTCCTCGGCGGAGAAGTCGAGGTGGAACTGCTGCGGAACGCTCTGGCCGGGCCACTGCGGAGCCTGGTAGTCGGCGACCTTCTGGAATCCCATGGCCGGGCCTCCGTTGCCGTCGAGGCCCGCGAAGTCGTCGGACTGGTAGGAGATCTTCAGACCCGTGAGCTCCGAGTAGAACTCGGCCAGCTCGGTCGGGCGAGAACAGTCGAGGGTGACACCGTAGTACTTGGTCAGTGCGGGCACGCCGTAACTCCTTCGGGGCGGGTACATGGAATCGGAGGTGGCCGAAAAACAGCGCACGACATCCGTCGACTCAGGTCGAGGACCGGCAAGTCGATAACGGCAGTATTTCAGAACCACCGTGGCCGCATAAGGAAATGTGCGAGACAAGCAATTCTCGCGTGGAAGGCTACTCGATGTGGTGCACTGCTGGGGCGACTCAGGACTCGGCGGTCCTCTCATTCGACTCGGCCGAAGCAGTTGAGGTGTGGCCCGCCGAAAGCCACGCGTGCTCTCCCGGCATCCGACCCGGGCTGCGCAGGTGCGACGACCGGTGGAGCGGTTCCCCCACAGCCAGGACGTCATGAAGGCCGGGACCCGGGTCACCCGAGCCGTCGCCCCACGGCGGCACTACCCCTGCAGCAGGGCCAGCAGTTCGGGGGTGTAGAGCTCGGAGACCGGGCGCACCCCGGCCACCGTGTCGAAGTACCGCTGGGTGAGGTCCTCGCTGGTGCCGACCGCTCGCAGCAGGGCCAGGCGCTTCTCGCGGGCGTCGGCCTGGGCGACCAGCAACGTGCCCTGGTACGGGGGGGTCAACTGCTGGAGCACTTCGGTGCCGTAGGCCTCCAGGGCGGCGGTCAGCCGGGCCTCGTCGTGCAGGCCGTCGGCGATCGCGTCGACGAGCAGCTCGGCCTGCAGGAAGGCATCGCCTATGCCGCGCGCGGTGATCGAGTCCTTGTGGTGGGCGGCGTCGCCGACCAGCGCCCAGCCGGGGCCCGACATCTCCCGGAAGTAGTTGCGCTGGTCGCCGGTGCCG
This sequence comes from Streptomyces cellostaticus, assembly GCF_023630175.1. GTDB lineage: Bacteria > Actinomycetota > Actinomycetes > Streptomycetales > Streptomycetaceae > Streptomyces > Streptomyces cellostaticus_A. The sequence continues at coordinate 14,798 of NZ_JALLIN010000001.1, forward strand.
CGCAGCCGTTCGGTCTGCTCGGCCCGCGCCATCTGCGCGAACAGAGCCGGGGCGTTGACCTTGACGCCCTCCCGGTAGGCGGCGAGGGCGTCGGTGCGGACCTCCTCGAAGCGGTCCTGCGGGAAGTACGCGGAGATCAGCACCGCGTCGTTGGTGGGGACGGCCGAGACCCAGCCGCGTTCGCCCTCGTACAGCTCGAAGTCGGTCTTCGGGCCGTCCCAGAAGGTGTAGTAGGCGCAGGTCAGCCGCGGGTGCTCGACGGTGGTGCGGGCGCCGGCCAGCTCGGCGACGGTGGAGCGCATGCCGTCGGCGCCGACCACCAGCCGGGCGCGTTCGACGGTGGGCCGACCGCCGGGGGTGGTGCAGCGCACGCCGACCACCCGGCCGCCCTCGACCAGCAGCTCGTTGACGCCGCAGCGGTCGCGGAACTCGACGCCGGCGGCCACCGCGCCCTCGACCAGGATCTCGTCCAGCAGGTGGCGGCGGGGGGCGTACGAGGCGTGCACCGTGCCGTTCGGGCCGGCGCAGCCGGCCAGGCGGACATCCTCGATCTCGTAGACGGTCCGGCCGAGCGGCGGGCAGCCCGTGGCCTTGACGGCGTCCAGCAGGCCCCAGCGCTCCAGGCGGGAGACGCCGGGCTGCTGGATGTACAGCGTGGAGAGGGTGTCGGTGCGGAACGGCGCACGGTCGAGCAGCAGGACTCGGTAGCCCTGCCGGGCGAAGAGCATGGCAGTCGGCCCCCCGGCACATCGCGCGCCCACCACGATCACGTCCCACTCCACGACGAGCCACCTCCCGCACCGGTCCGGGCACGCGCCGTCCGCGCTGCGCCCACTGCGGGTCCGACCGTACGCAGCCCGGGAGTTCGGGGCCGCCCACTTTTGAGCGTGCCCCGCGGCGACCGGTGGCTACGGGCGGATCAGCGGCAGGATCAGGTCGTCGACCACGGAGACCAGCAGTTCGTCGGGGACCGGCGAGGGATCACTCAGGAAACGCTGGACCAGCATGGCCGGGCCGATGCCGACCACCAGCGGGCTGATCGAGTCCTTGCGGACCTCGCCGCGTTCGGCGCCGCGTTCCAGGATCCGCCAGAACACGTCCTGGCGGGGGGCGACCACCCGGCCGATGACGATGCCCATGAACGGCCGGTCCCGGTCGATCTCGGCGAGCAGGCTCTGCACGGCGCGGCCGACCGGGGAGTTGAGCACCGTGGCCTTCTCCCGCATGAGCTCGATCAGGTCCTCGCGGACGCTGTCGCCCTCGGGGAGTTCGTCGGGTGACGGCAGCGTGTTGTCGAGGGCGTCGACCACCAGCTCGGCCTTGTTGGACCAGCGCCGGTAGATCGTGGCCTTGCCGGTGTGCGCGGTGGCGGCGACCGAGTCCATGGTCAGGCCCGCGTAGCCGACGTGGGCCAGGTGTTCGATCACGGCGGCGAAGATGGCTTGCTCGAGGGCCTTCCCCCGGCGCCGAATCGGCTTACCGGCGACCGCGGGTGACCGGGCGTCAGCTGCCATGGCTTCCCCCATCCGAGCGACGAGTGAACTCTTGCGTTCCCAATTTGTTGCACGGTAGGGTCCCAGTATAGAGAACTGCGTAGTACCTTATCGAAGATCGAGGGTGTCGATGACCGAGCTGGACACTTCCCCGCGGACGGCCTCAGCACCAAGGTCAGGGCACCTCATCGGCGTGGCTCTTGCCGTGATGGCCGTCGCGCAGCTCATGGCGGTGCTCGATGCGACCATCGTGGACGCCGTCCTGCCGCGGATCCAGAGCGCCGTCGGGTTTTCCACCGGGAACCTGTCCTGGGCGGTCGACGCCTGCACCCTCTCCTACGGCGGGCTGCTGCCGGCCGCGCGCGCCCTGCAGGGCTCCGGCGCCTCGGTGGACTCCCCCGCCGTGCTGTCTCTCGCCGGCGTGTCCGGCGCGGGGGCCGTGATCGGCCTGCTGGCCGGCAGTGTGCCGAGCCGGTACCTGAGCCGGCGCCGGATGTGCCGGCCTGTTCCTCTTCCTGACGGTCTTCACGCAGAGCGTGCTGCACCGCGGCCCGATCCAGGCCGGTCTCGCCTTCCTGCCGGTCGGAACGACCATCATGGTGACCGTCGGCGTGACCTCCAGGCCGATGGCCGGCCTGGGCCGGAGGATCCCGCCGGCGGCGGGCGTGGCGCTGGACGGCGCAGCGGTGGCCCGGCCGATGGTGCTGACGACCGGCACCGGGTACACCTCCGGGCCGCTCGGCCCGATGCCGGCGTCCGGCGTCGGCACCCGCATGTTGTCCATGCCGGTGACCATGCTCGGGGTCTCGGACGTCGACCCAGCCGAGCGCGGCGCCGCCTCCGGCATGCTCTGCGCGATGCGGCAGGTGGGCGGTCCGCTCGGCCGGTAGATCCTGGTCACGGTGTACGGCACGGCCACCCGCGACGCGAGCGGCGACCCGGCGCACGTGTCGGCCTCCGGCGTGTCGACGGCCTCCGGCACCGCCGTGCTCTTCGCCCCGGGCGCACTGATGGCCGCGGGTGCACTGGTCCGCAGCACCCCCGCGACGCCGGCCGCGCCCGAGGCGGACCTCGACGGGTCCGATCCCGTGGCCTGATCGGCAACGTCCTTCCGCTGCGATGAGCGCAATCGGAGCGGGACCCGGGGTGCCCGGCCGGCTACCGGTCGGCGAGTTCCTGGCGCAGGATCCGCTTGAGCACCTTTCCGGTGATGCCGCGCGGCAGCGACTCCCGCGCCTCGACCAGCACGGGCAGCTGGTGCGGCTCGAGCAGTTCGGCGAGGAAGGCGGGCAGTTCGCCGACGGCCGCCGGATCCTCCAGCACCACCACCGCGGCCGGGCCCGAGCCCGCGGCGACCACCGCCGCCTCGCGGACCGCCGGGTGCTCGTACAGCGCCGCTTCCACGGCCAGCGAGGAGACCCGCACCCCTGCGCCGCCGTCGAGCACATCGTCGCCGCGGTCGAACAGGTGCAGCCAACCCGCTTCGTCGAGGTGGCCGAGGTCGCCGGTGCGGATCCAGCCGTCGATCCGCACCTCGGCGTCACGCCGGGCGTCCAGGTAGTGGCGACCGGGCGCGGCGGAGCGCAGCTGAATCTCGCCGACCTCACCGAACGGCAGTCGGGCGCCCAGGGCGTCGGCGATCCGGACCCCGGTGCCGCGGGCGGCCCGGCCGAGGGTGCCGGGGCGGGCCGGGTCGAAGGTGTTGACGACGACCGCGGGGACGGCCTCGGACTGCGAGTACGCGGTGTTCAGCTCCGAGGCGGGGAAGAGTTTCAGCAGTCCGCGGCTGAGCGCGGGGGCCAGCGGGGCGGAGGCGATCGCCACCCGCTCGACGCAGCTGAGGTCGTAGCGTTCGCCGAGCCGGGCGGCCAGCATCCGCATCGCGATCCACGGGGTGATCATCACCGAGCCGATCCGGTGACGGCTGATCAGTTCGGCCATCCGCTCCACGTCGTCGACGGCGACCAGCACCAGCGCCGACGGCGAGGTGACCGCGATGATGGCCACCGTGGTGGCGCTGGAGGTGGTGCCCAGCGGCATCGGTGCGAGCAGCGGGGTCGGGTTCTCGAACTGCAGCAGGCCCTCGGGGCCGCGCCCGAAGGTGAGGTTGCCGTGCGGGTTGGTGAATGCCTTGGCCGGGCCGGTGGTGCCGGAGGTGTAGAGCACGTCGGCGATGTCCTCGGGGGCGAGCGGCACGTCGACCGGCGTCTCGTCGCCGCTGTCCAGTTCGGCGAGCTCGGCGGTCCAGCCCGAGAAGCTCGCGGGCGGGCGCAGCGGGCTGCTGTGGATCACCCCGGAGACCTGGCACTCCGCCAGTCGGCGTTCGATCTCGCGTTCGCCGAGCCGGTCGCTGAGGTGGACGGCGGTGGCGCCGACGCCGAGCACGGCGAGGTAGGCGATCGCGTAGCCGGTCCAGTCCATGCCGCCGTACAGCAGGCCGATCCGGCGGCCCTTGGTGACGCCGGCGGCGAGAAGGCCGTGGGCGGTGCGGTCGACCCGGCGCTGCCAGTCGCCGTAGTTCAGTGCGTCGGTTCCGTCGATGTTGAGTGCAATACGGTCCGGATACCGTTCGGCCCGCTGGCGCAGCAGATCGGTGACTCGGACCACGGTGCTCGCTCGTTCCATGTCGGCTCCTCGACCGCAGGGCTGGAAATCCCACGCTACGAAGCCGCTATCGCCTTATCTGCTCAGAATTGCGCGACTGCCGGGGTGCCTTGTGGCATATCGTCGAGAGGTTGGCGAACCAGTAGGAATTTTTTCGGACCGGCCGGAGAGAGCTGATCATGACTGAGATTGCTAATTCCGCGTGGGAGACTTCCTCATGGGAAGAATCCCACTATCTCGAGCCCGTCGACGGCCCGCCGCTTATCCGCGCCGATGTGAAGCGCGTCTTCCACGGCGATGTGGAGGGTACCGGCGAGGCGGTCCTGCTGTGCTGCCGCCCGGACGAGAAATCGGCCGGATACGTTTCCACCGAGCACATCGTCGCCACTGTGGCGGGACGTTCCGGCACCTTCGTGGTCCAGCACGGCGCGTCGATGGGCGACGACCGGCCGCAGACCCTCGGCTTCGTGGTCCCGAACTCCGGCACCGGCGGCCTGACCGGCCTCACCGGCACCTGTGTCTTCGGCCACGACGAGGAGGGGAAGGCGTACTTCCGCCTGGAGTACCGGCTGCCGTGAGACGACGCCGTCCCCGCACCGGCAGCGGCCGGTCCGGGGACGTTCCGCGTTCAGCGCGCGATGATCTCCAGGGCCACCGCCGGTCGGCCGCCGAACCGCCGGCCGACCAGCTCGGCGAAGGCCTTCATCGGCTCGGCGACACTGGTGACCGGCGGATTGAGGCCGCCCAGGTAGGCGCGGTGCGACTCCAGCGAGGTGATGCCCGCCTCCAGATGGTCGGTGACGTCGACGGCATGGGTGGGCTGCGGGGAGTTGGCCATCGCCACGTACTTGACGCCTCCCCAGGGCTCCTGGCCGAGGTCCTCGAAGATCCACCGGTTGCCGGCGTCGCCGACGGCGTCCAGTAGGGCGTGCGCGGTGTGCCGGTGGTCGGGAGTGTTCCACTTGCCGGTCGAGGTGGCCTCCCGGCCGTTGAAGCCGAGCACGAAGTCGGGGCGGTGGCGGCGGATCGCGGCGGCGATGTCCCGGCGCAGGCCGAGCCCGTATTCGATCTCGCCGTCGCGGTGGTCCAGGAACTCGACCTCGGAGACGCCGACGACCTTGGCGCCGGCCCGCTGCTCTGCCTCGCGTACCACCGCTGACTCGGCCGGGGTGAGGCCGTCGATGCCGGCCTGTCCCCTCGTCACCAGCAGATAGGAGACGCTCTTCCCGGCGGCCGTCCAGGCTGCCACGGCGCTTGAGGTCCCGAACTCGATGTCGTCCGGGTGGGCGACCACCGCGAGGGCGCGGTTCCAGTCGTCGGGCAGGCTCTGCAGATCTTCAACGGTCATCGTGACACTCCTGCGGTCGGCAGCTGACGGTTCGTCGGTGCGGTCGGCCGGAGGTCGAGGTCCGCCCGGATCTCGTCGAGCAGGCCGGCCGCATGGTCCTTGAGGTAGAAGTGGTCGCCGTCGAACTCGCGGACCCGGAAGGCGCCCGCGGTGACCTGCGCCCAGGCCGCCAGCTCGTCCGTGCCGGCCTCCGGGTCGTCCCGCCCGACGAACGCCGAGATCGGACAGTCCAGGCGGGGAGCGGGCAGCGGCGTGTAGGTGTCGTTCAGCTCGAAGTCGGCACGCAGCGTGGGCAGGAACAGCCGTACCAGTTCGGGCTGTTCCAGCAGGTCGGACGGGGTGCCGTTGAGCCGGGCCACCTCATCGAGGAAGGCCGCGTCGTCGAGCCGCGCGTAGGACGCGCGGCGTGCGGGCAGGTGCGGCGCGCGGCGGGCCGAGACGAACAGCCGCACCGGGGCGGGCAGGCCGAGCGCCACGAACCGCCGGGCCAGCTCGTAGCAGACGACGGCGCCCAGACTGTGCCCGAACAGGGCATAGGGCCGATCGAGTTGAGCGCCGACCAGTTCGGCCAGCGGGCCGATCGCCTGTTCCATCGTCACGTACGGCAGTTCGCGGATCCGGCTCTCCCGGCCGGGCAGCACCACCGGGCGGACCTCGATGCCGGGGGCGAGCGCGGCGCGCCAGGGGTGGAAGAACGCGCCGCCGCCGCCGGCGTGCGGCACGCAGAACAGCCGGAGCCCCGCCTCGGTCCCGCTCATGTCACAACCCCTCGTTGGCGAAGACCACGGCGGAGTGGAAGCCGCCGAAGCCGAAACTGTTGGACAGCGCGAATTCGGCGGCCAGCGGCACGGCGGCGGTACCGGCGAACCGCAGCCGGGGCTCCACCGGGTCGGACAGCCACGGGTTGGGGTGCGCGAAGCCGCCGGCCAGCTGAGCGACGGTGGCGACCGCCTCGACCGCCCCGGCCGCGCCCAGGCAGTGCCCGGTCAGCGCCTTGGTGGCGTTCACCAGCGCGGGGGCGTCCGGGCCGAGTACGCGCAGCAGGGCAGCGGCCTCGGTGCGGTCGCCGAGCGGCGAGGCGGTGCCATGCGTGTTGACGTAGCCGAGCTGCCGGGGGGTGACACCGGCCCGCTCCAGGGCGGTCCGCATCACCGCGGCCTCCACCTGCTCGCTGGGGTCGGCGAGGCTGGTACCGCTCAGCCGCAGCGCGTGCCCGGCCAGCCGGGCCAGCACCCGCGCGCCCCGGCGGCGGGCGCCCGCGGCGGTCTCCAGCACCACGGCGGCGCCGCCGACACCGTCGGTGAAGCCGCGGTGCGCCCGGTCGAACGGGCGGCAGGGCGGTTCGTGGTCGGTGGCGGCGCCGGTGGCGGCGGGTGTCATCGCGCCCAGCGCGCGGTAGGCCTGGCGTTCCAGCGGGGCGAGTTCGGTGGGCGCGCCGAGCACCAGGCAGGCGTCCACCGCACCCGCGTCGAGCAGCCGGGCGGCGGTGATCAGCGCGATGTTGCCGCTGGCGGAGGCGCCGCCCACGGTGCAGCCCTCGCCCTCGATGCCGAGGACCTCGCTGACCACGCCGACCTGATCGGTGTCCTGCATGTGCAGTGCGTACCGGCCGGGGACGGCGGCGGGACGGTCCCGGTAGCGGTCGGCGGCGCGGTGCGCGCCCGCTCCGGTGAGGTTGTTGCCGGCCACCACCAGGCCGAGCCGCTCGGGGGGCAGGGCCCCCTCGGCAAGTCCGGCACGCGCCCAGGCCTCCGCGGCGGTCAGCACGGAGACCTGCACGCCGAGCGGGGACCTGGCTGCCGTCCGGGCCGCCTTCTCCGGCACCCACCCACCGCGGGCCCGCCGCTCCGCGAGCAGGGCCGGGTAGTCGAAGGGCGGCAGCGGCGCGCCGGGGGAGTCGGCGTCCCGGTCAGCGGCGGGCAGCAGGGCGCTGCGGCCGGCCCGCAGCGCGTCGGTGAAGGCCTCCAGGCCCGCGCCGGCCGCGCAGTGCACGCCGAGGCCGGTGACCACGACGCCACCGGGGGTCACGCGGAGTGCCGGGCGAGGAGGGCGACCAGCGAGCGGATGTCCCGGGTCTGCTGGAACTCCATCACGGGCACGCTGATGCCCATGTCCTCCATGGTGAGGGTCACCACCTCGGCCCGGTCGATGCTGTTGCAGCCCAGGTCGGCGAGACTGTTGTCGAGGGTGACGGTGGTGGTGTCCAGGTCGTACACCACGACGCCCAGATTGCGCCGGACCGCCTCGAAGATGTCGCTGTGGTCCATCTCGTCGTCCTCCTAGACCCACTCGTAGGTGCGGTGGTAGCCCTCGGTGCCGCGGTACGCCAGCACCGGCTCCCGGCCGTCGGGGCGGGCGTCGAGGAAGCGCCGGTAGCGCTCGACCTCGATCTTGCGGTTCTCGATCGGGACCAGGCAGCGGCTGTTCTCGGCGAGCAGTTCGGTGTACTCGGCGAAGCTCAGCGGAATGCGGGCGTTCAGCCGGCCCGCGATGTCCAGCTCGGCGAGCGCGGCGCGCGAGCCCTCGTCGATGAGTCCGCTGAAGAACTCGGAGGCGCAGCCCGAACCGTACGAGAACAGGCCGACCCGGGCGGTGCCCCGGTACGGGGCGTTGTCGATGAGGCTGGCCAGGGCCAGGTAGACGGAGCCGGAACAGAGGTTGCCGACCTGGCTGGGGTAGACCAGCGAAGGCGACACCCGGGCGGCGAAGTCCGCTTCTACGGCGTCCGGGGTGGCTCGGGCCTGTTCCCGCATGAGTTTGCGGTGTGCGGCCTTGACCAGCCCGGCGAACGGGGTGTGCAGGGCGAGTTGGTCGAAGGTGGTCCGCAGGTCGACGTCGGATACCTTGCCGCAGTAGTCGGCGAAGCTGTTGGACAGGCAGTCCAGGTAGGCGAACAGCGAGCCGTCGACGTCGGCGATGTCGTGGTCCGGCATGGGCCGCGCCGAGTCCATGGTCTCGTAGGCGTGCGCGCCGAACGCGCCGAGGTCGAGGGCGAGGACCCGAGGGTCGTCACCGAGCAGCATGGCGGAGGCGCCGGTGCCGGTGGCGGGCTCCGCGTAGCCGGCCCGGGCGTCCACCATGGACACGTCGGTGGCGATCACCAGTGCCTTGGCTCCCGGGGAGACGCCGGAGGCCAGGTAGCCGGCGGCGATCTGCAAGGCGCCGGTGGCGGCGTAGCACGCCTGCTTGACCTCCATCACCCGGCACTTGCGGCTCAGGCCCATGAACTCGTGGACGTACGAGGTGATCGACTTGCTGAAGTCGACGCCGGACTCGCTGGAGGCGAGGATCAGTTCGATCCGCTCCTTGTCCTGCGGGGCGAGCCGGTTGACGATCGGAGCGGCCGCGTTGACGGCGTTGGTGATCGGGTCCTCGCAGGGCAGGGCGATCGAGCGGGCCCGCATCATCAGGTGGCCGATCCGCTCCCGGTCCAGGCCACGGCCCTCGAACAGCTCGGCGGTGGACAGTTGGGCGAAGCCGGCGTGGACGTTCAGCGCCTCGATGCCGATCCGGCCGGTCATCGCTGCTTCACCTCCACCAGGAAGTCGATCAGGGCGTCGATGTCGGGCACGGTGCTGAAGCCGGCCATCGGCTCGCGCACTCCGAGCGCGTCGATCAGCGCCATGATGATCTCCACCCGGTCCACCGAGTCCGCGCCGAGGTCCTTGAGGTGCTTGTCGCCGGTGATCTGCTCGGCGGGCACCTGGGGCAGGACGGCGGCGACGGTCTCGTGCACCAGGCGGGTCACTGCGGCGCGGTCGGTATCACTGCGCTGCGGCATTCGAGCCCTCCAGTCGTACGTGCAGGGTGCAGACCGCCAGGCAGCGGCCGCTCGCGGTGTCCTCGACCACCGCGTTCCAGCGTTCCTCGGCCGGGTCGTCGCGGCGCCGCCAGGAGCGCAGCCGGATCCGCAGCACCGAGTCGGCGTCGGCATTGCCGAGGTAGCAGAGCTGGTGATCCAGCACCGTTCGATCGAGGAATCTACGGTCGGCGCGTCCCTGGTTCCGCCACATTTTGAGCAGGGCGCCGTCGATGATGGAGAAGTACGAGGCGAAGTAGAGGAGTCCGACGCCGTTGATGTCGCGGGTGATGTCGATCGGGTACTCGACCTCGTCCGCGGTCACCAGCTCCTCCCACTGCGGGTCCTGCGGGTCGTGGAAGGTGTGCCGGACCCGGGCCGAGCCGTACGCGGCCCGCGGCGAGTGGGCGGCGGGCAGGTGCGGCAGGTGGGCGTGCCGGAAGTCGGCCGGCGCGGAGGTGATCAGTCCCTCGTTGCTGCCGACGTGACTACGGGTGACCCAGCGGTTGAAGTTCTGCACGTACAGGCAGTCGGGCTGCCGGGCTGCGAAGAACTCGTCGGGATCCAGGCCCTGTTCGGGCTTCGCCTCGGATCCGGGCGGCACCCGGCGGATCCGGTGCAGGGTCAGCACCGACTCGCTGCCGTAGCCGAACACCCGCGAGGTGGTCTCGATCCGGTCGCCGAAGGTCAGCGCGCCCGAGTGAAGCTGCCCGCCGGAGCGGACCCTGAAGTAGTAGAAGGAGAGGTAGGTGGGCTGGCCCCGGTCGTTGACCGCGTTGAACGCGTCGGTGCCGCAGACCTCGCTCACGGTCTCCCAGGTCCAGTCGCCCACCTGGCCGACGAACAGCGAGTTGTGCCCGCACATCCCGGGCTTGACGGTGACCAGCCGGCCGACCGACCCGTCGGCGGCGCGCCACACCTCCGGCCGCAGCAGCGATCCCTCGGTCCCGGCCATCGCTACGCCCCCTTCACCATGGTCGGTGGGTCGAGCTCGGTGTCGTGCTCGGTGTCGTGCTCGGTGTCGAGCTCGGAGAGGAACCCGGTGAGAACGGAGTTGAACACCTCCGGCCGGGTGAGCGCCGGGAAGTGGCCGGCCCCGTCGATCTCCGCGTACCGGGAGTCGGCAATCGCGCCGTGCAGCAGGTGTGCGGTCTTCTGCGGGATCACCGAGTCGTAGCGGCCCTGGACGATCAGCGTCGGCACCGCGATCAGGGGCAGCCGGGACAGCGTGTCCGGCTCGGTGGCGAACACGTCCAGGTAGCGCAGTCCGGTCTGCGGGTCCATGCTCTCGGAGCGCAGCAGCACTCCCTCCAACCGTCGGCGCCGCTGCTCGTCGGGAGCGCCCGCGCCGTCGGCGGCGACCCTGTCGAAGTCCTCCTTCAGCACCACGTCCAGGCGGTTGACCTCGCCGACCCGGTTGGCGCACTTGTAGGAGCTGCAGATCAGGGTCAGCGAAGCCACCTCGTCCGGGTGTTCCAGCGCGTAGATCTGCGCGGTCAGGCCGCCGAACGAGGCGCCCGCGAGGTGCACCGGCCCGGTCGCGCCGAGTTCGCGCAGCGCCGCCCGGTGCACCTCGGCGAGGCCGCGCAGGGTCAGGTCGGCGGAGGCGTTCGTACGGCCGACGCCCGGGGCATGCAACACCACCACCCGGTAGCGGTCGGACAGATCGGCGAACTGGTGGCGGAACACGCCCGCCCCGATGTTGAACGGGTGGATGAACAGCAGCGTCGGCCCGTTCCCCGCCGTGAACGCCTCCACCTCGCCGCCCTGCGGGACGCTGACGATGCGGTGTTCCACCGGCGCGCCGAAGTCGGTCAGCACGCCCAGGTTGTCGTCCTTCGCCCGGACGCCGTCACGCAGCGCATCCCTGATGTCCTCCGGCACCCCCGCCGCGGTGTGGTACGCCGCCTGCGCGGGGGGCGCGGCCGGGTCGACCGCGATCAGCTCGACCGGCGCGGGGCCGGAACGGTACAGCCGGGCCAGCCGCTTGCCGATCTCCCGGATGTCCGAGGTATCGGTGCCGACCGGGACCGCCAGCCGGATCAGCGGCGCCGCGTCCGCGCCGGTGGCCAGGTGCGGGCCGCCCCGGACGCCGGTGTGCTCGAAGATCCAGTCCAGGCAGGAGGGCACGGGGTGCTCGAAGTCCGCGAACTGCTTCATCGCGGCGGTGTCCAGCAGCACGCAGTGCCCGGCCGCCGGGCCGATCACGGGCAGGCCCGCCCGCGACAGCAGGTTCCACAGCATCTTCACCGCGGCCCGGCGCCGGCCCACCTGCTCGGCGACGCCGCCGGAGTCCGCCAGGGCCGCCGCGATCTGCCGCCGGCCCGCCAGGTTGACCTGGTGGCCACGGGTCGACACCTGCTCCCGCAGCTGCTCGACCAAGCCCGGGCGGGAGGTGGCGACCAGACCGCCGAAGTCGATGCCGAAGTCCTTCGACAGGCCCATCGTCACCGCGTCGGCGGTGGCCAGCAGATCGGCCGTCACCTTCCATATGCGCCGTCCCTGCTGGCCCTCCTCGTGCTCCACCACGAACGCCGCGTTCTCCAGTGCCCGGGTGGCGTCGAGCACCAGCGGGATCCCGGCCGCCAGCGCGATCCGGCGCACCTCGCGCAGGTTCGCCAGGGAGATCGGGTAGCCGCCCTGGGCGTTGTCGCTGAGTTCCAGGCAGATCATCGACACCCCGCCCGGCCGCTCCGTGAGGATCCGCTGCAGGGCCGTCAGGTCGACATCCCGGAAGGGGCCGGTCCTGGTGACGGGCCGGCAGTCGGACAGCGCGACCGGCTCGAAGCCGTTGTCGGCGAGGCTCATCAGCAGGGTCGGGAACAGCCCGTTGTGCACGACCGCCTGCCGGATCCCCGGCCACGAACGGCACAGCAACGCCTCCGCGGTCCGCCCCGACGGGGTCGGCACCACGTACTCGAAGTCCAGCCACGGCACCCGGGGCAGGCCCTCCGCCCCGAGCTCCACGCCCGCCGCCGCCTCGGTCAGCCGGGCCATCCGCCCGGTCACCGCCGGGGTGGCGAGCTCGGCCCACGAGTCGGTGATCAGGTCGAACCGCACCGCGGAGGTGGGCAGGGTGATCGGGTTGCGGCCGTACGCCGAGTCGCTGCCGACCGGCTGCGGAGCAGCGGCGCCGACGGGCTCCGGGCACTCCGGAGCGGGAGCCGGGGCCGGCTCGGGCTCGGCGGGCCGGACCGGGGCCCTGGAGTCGGAGTGGGAGTTGGACGTGGCCGGCACGTCGTCGAGGGCCTCCGGCGCGGTGGTGTCCAGGTCCGGGTTGGCGATCATCAGGATCACGTCGGCGACCGCGCTGCGCCGCTCGTCGTCCGGCTGGCACAGGTAGATCGTCGAGTTGGTCGGGCGGAACTTGTTCTTGAACTGGAAGTTGCCCTCGTCGAAGATGCCGACCGACCGCAGCTCGGACAGGCCGTTCTCCACCTCGGGCGAGGAGTTCGGGGACTCGCCCGCCCTGACGCCGAAGCTCGCGCCGAAGCTGAAGATCTCGACGCCCTCGGCCGCCAGCTTCTCGATGATCCGGACGATCGCGAACTCCAGGCCGCCGAGCGGCGCCTCCTTCGGGTAGAACTCCAGGTCGAGCAGCCAGCCGGACTCCGACGGAATCTTCGTCACGATGATCGCGCTGGCCAGCTCCCCGTCCACCCGGGTGAGGAACATCCGGTGACGCGGGGCGAGTTGGCCACGACCGATCTCCTCGCTGACCACCGCCACGTACGGGTTGACCATCTGCTTGGTCTCGCCCCAGCGGCTCATCATCGCCACGATCTCCTGGTCGACCGCGGGGTCGCTGCCCACCTGGTACTCCTCGGTGGTGCACTCCCCCGCCGCGGCGAACCGGTTCACCATGTAGCGCAGACGGCGCATCCGGCTGCCCTCCATGGTGAAGGCGCTCAGATCGTCCAGCCGCTGCACCGCGCCGAACGGCGTGGCGCTGAACGGCTGGCCGGCCACCGACTCGATGTGCTCCACCGAGAGGAAGTTGGGCTGCAGGCCGTGCCGGTCCGCGTAGGCGACGTACTGCTCGATCAGCTTCGGGAAGTACTCGCGCGAGCCGACATAGCTCCACGCGAACAGCACTCCGCCCTTCCGTGAGAAGTTGAAGTATCCCTCCCGCTCGGCGCCCAGGAACATCAGCGGCGCGATGTCGCGCCCCGCCAGGCCGCCCTCCTTCGCCCACCGCGTGTCGACCTCCGCGACCACCGCCGCCAGCTCCGCCCGCTGTGGCAACCGCCGCTTGCGCAGCACCGTCCAGCCGCCGGCCGGCTGCCCCGCCCGCACCGCGGTCGCCGTCGGGGCGGCGGGCTGCTCCGGACCGGCCGCCGTCGACGACAGGGCCTCGCGCAGGCCACCGGCCGTCGCCGGGCCGTACTCGGCGAGCAGGTGCTCGGCCAGGGCGGGCACCGTGGGGTGGTCGAACATCAGGGTCTTGCGCTGGGCACCGAAGCGCTTTTCCAGCGCGCTGACGGTGCGCAGCATGTCGAAGGACGTCAGGCCGTCGTCGGCGAAGGCGACACCCGGGGTCAGGGTGCGTCCCGAGATCATCGAGATCAGGTCGGCAAGCAGCTCCTGCGGGTCGATCGCCGACTCTACGGGCGGCGCGACGACGGGAACGGGGACGGGCTCCGACGCCGGTGCCGGTGCTGGTGGCGGTGCCGGCACCGTTTGCCGTCCGGGTGCCGGCTGATCCTCCATGGCGGCCACCACCGCCGCGGTCAACTGCCGGACGCTGTCGTAGTCGTAGAGCTCGGACGCCTTGAGGTCCAGGCCATAGCGGTCGTTGAGGACACGGACCAGTTCCATCCGGAAGATCGAGTCGAGGCCGAGCTCGACGAACGAACTGGTCATCAGGATCGTCGCCGGGTCCAGGCCGAGGATCTCGGCCAGCCGTGAGTGGATCAGGCCGGCGACCTCCTCCCGGTCCGCCGCCGGTACCTGGACGACGACTGGGGCGGGGGCCGCAACCGGGACCGGAGCCGGGACGGAGTCAGGAACCGGGACGGAGGCGACGGCAGGGGTCGGGGTCGGGTCGGGGGCGACCACCGCTGTATCCGACGACGGGGTCGTAGTCGTGGTTGCGGTCAGCTTGATCAGGCCGTCCGCGGTGCGGGCCGGGGCGGTGCCGGGCGTCGGGAGGGGCAGGGCGGTGCGGGCCGGGGACTCGACGGTGGCCGGGGCCTCCGGGGCAGGGGTGGCGGTGCGGGAGGTGAACCAGTGGCGCACGGGGTTGAGGGGGAAGCCGGGGAGCGGGAGGCGTCGCGGGCGGGTGGAGGGCCAGTGGGAAGCCCAGGCGGTCCGGCCGCTGTCGAGCCACTCGCGGGCGGCGGGGTCGGTGGGACCGTCGATCCGCTCGCCCTGTGCGACTGCGACGAGTCGGGCCAGCAGCGAGTCGCGGTCGGCGGCCGTGAGGACCACGCGTTCGGCGTGGGCGTCGCGTCCTGTCTGCAGGGTCCAGGCGACGCGGGCGGGCTCGGCGTCGGGGTCGGCCTCCAGGTGCCGAGCCAGTGCCGCCGCGTAGTCGCGCAGGGCGGCGGCGGTCGGCGCGGAGAGCGGGAAGAGCTGTGCGGCGGCCGGGAGTCCGGTGAGAGCCGGGGTCTCGTCGCGGTACTCCTCCAGCACCGCATGGGCGTTGGAGCCGCCGAAGCCGAAGGAGCTGACGCCCGCCCGGCGGACGGTCCGGCCGGTGCCGTCGTCGACACCGGCCCAGTGCACGGTGCGGTCGTTGATGTGGAAAGGAGTGCCGTCCAGGCGCAGGTACGGATTGATCTCGGTCAGGTGCAGGGTGGCCGGCAGTTGACGGTGCTTCATGCAGAGCAGGATCTTCAGCACCCCGGCGATGCCGGACCCGGCTTCCAGGTGGCCGATGTTGGTCTTCACCGCGCCGAGCGCGATGTGCGGGCGGCCGGCCGGCGGCAGGCCGGCTTCGGCGGACAGCTGGGCGAAGGCGCGCTTCAGGCCGTCGGTCTCCACCGGGTCGCCGAGCGAGGTGCCGGTGCCGTGCGCCTCGATGTAGCTGACGGTGTCCGGCGACAGCGCGGCCCGGTGGTATGCCTGGACCAGAACCTGGGCCTGTGCTTCGGGATTGGGGGCGGTGAGCGAGGTGGAGCGGCCGCCGTGATTGACGGCGGTGGCCCGGATCACGCCGTGGATGTGGTCGCCGTCGGCCTGTGCCCGGTCGAGCCGCTTGAGCACCACCGCGCCCGCGCCCTCGCCTCGCACGTAGCCGTCGGCGGCGGCGTCGAAGGTCTTGCACCGGCCGTCGGGGCTGAGCATCCCGGACTTGGTGAAGGCGGTGAACAGTCCCGGGCTGAGGGCCGCGTTGACGCCGCCGGCGATCGCGAGGTCGCAGTCGCCGTCCAGGATCGCCCGGGCCGCCCGGTGGATCGCCACCAGCGCGCTCGAGCACGCGGTGTCCACGGCCTCGCTGGGGCCCCGCAGGTCGAGCAGCCGGGAGACGCGGTTGGCGAGCACCGCGTGCGACAGGCCGGTGGCGGTGTGCGCCTGGACCGGGACGCCGTTGCTGCGCATCAGGTCGTCGTAGTCGGTGGTGGAAACCCCCGCGAACAGGCCGGTGGTGCTGCCCGCGAGTTCGGACGACCGGTAACCCGCGTTCTCCACGGCCCGCCACACGACCTCGAGGAACAGCCGCTGCTGCGGGTCCATCAGGCTCGCCTCGGTGGCGGAGATCCCGAAGAAGGCGGCGTCGAAGTCGGCGATGTTCTCGAGGAACCCGCCGCGCAGTTCCCGGGTCTCCGGGTGCCGGCGGAGGTCGGTGCGGTCGGCGGGGACGGGGCCGACGAGGTGGTCCCCGGCGGCAAGGTGCCGCCAGAACTCGTCGAGGTCGGCCGAGCCGGGCAGCCGGCCGGCCATGCCGACGACCGCGATGGGCGCCGGGCCGTACAACTGCCGCGGATCCGGGTCCGGGTCGACGACGGCGGCGGGTGCGGCCGGCCGGGGCGTCGCCACCGCCGCGGGCGCGACCGGCTCCGGCGACGGCTCGGCGGCGGGGGCGCCACTCCGACCGGCCGTCCGGGATATCTCGTCCGCGTGGTGGATCACCAGGTAGCGGGCGAAGTCGTCGAGGGTCGGGCACTCGAACAGGACGGTGGGCAGGAGGTCGAGACCGTAGGTCTCGTTGACGTCGACCGAGAGCTGGGTGAGCGTGATCGAGTCGAAGCCGGAGTCCAGGAGCTCCGCGTCCATGTCGACCTCGTGCTCGTCCACCAGCAGGAACCCCGCCGCGATCCGGCGCAGTTCGGCCCGCACCGCGAGACTCGGGTCGACCGCTGCCTGAACGGGCGCCGGGGCCGGGGTGGACACCTGCACGGGTGCGGGGGCGGCCTCGGGCGCCGCGGAGGCCGCGCCCTCGACGGCGACCAGCACCGGCTCCTCGCCGGCCAGGGCCTGGCAGAACACCCGCAGGCCGGTCTCGGTGGTCATCGGGAGCATGTCCCAGCGCCGTGCGTACAGCCGGAGGGTGGCCTCGTCGACCCGCATACCGCCGTCCCTCCACAGCGGCCAGGCGATGGCGACGGTGCGTCCGTTGCGCAGGCCTTGCGCGCGCAGGCGTTCCCGGGTCTCGGCGAAGCCGTTCAGGTAGGCGTTTGCGTAGGCGTAGTCGACCTGGCCGAGATTGCCGACCTCACCGGCCAGCGAGGAGAAGACGGCGAAGAAGTCGAGCGGCCGCTCGCCGATCGCGTCGTCGAGGTGGGCGACGGCCAGCTTCGGGGCGAGCACCGCCTCGACCTCGGCGCGCTCCTTGCCAACGGCGCGGCCGTCGTGCACGACCCCTGCGGCGTGGATGACACCGTGCAGTGCGCCGTAGAGGTCGATGGTCTCCTCGACCACCAGGCGGATCTGTTCGGAGTCGGTGACGTCGGCGCGCTCCCACTGCACGGTGACGCCGTTGCCGGCGAGTCTGTCGAGGCGGTCGCGGGCGTCGCGGCCGGGTCCGCCGCGGTTGACCAGGACCAGGTTGAGCGGGCGGCCGTGGACGGCCATGAACTCGGCGACCCGGACGCCGAGGGCTCCGGTGCCGCCGGTGATCAGGTACGTGCCGCCGGGGCGGAGGACGAGGTCGGCGGGCTCGCCGCCGGTGGCCGGGGTGAACTCGGCGAGTCGGCGCAGCAGCCGTGCCCCGTCCCGGTAGCCGGACTGGGCCACCGGGTCGTCCGCGACGGGCGCGGTGAGTTCGGCGAGGATCCGCCCGGCGGCGTCCCCCTCCGGGCCGACCGCGAGACAGCTGCCGGTGAAGCGGCTGTGCTCCATGGCGAGGCTGCGCAGTGCGGCGGCGACGGCGGTGTGCCCGGGCTGGGCGTCGAGCGGCGCTCCGCGGTGCGCGTAGACGGCGCGCAGCGGGGTGCCCGCGCGAGCGGTGGCCAGCAGGGCGGTGCAGGACCACAGCAGCGGGAGGAATCCGGTGTCCGGATCGGCCCCGTCGGCGCCGGCGGCGACGACCACCGCGTTCGGCAGCGCGCCGGTCTCGGCGAGCCGGGCGGCGAGCCGCCGCAGGTCCTCGCGGTCCCCGGTGGCCACGGTGTACCGGTGCTCCCCGGTGGCGGCGAAGCCGGCGCCGGGGAGCACCAGGACGGACCGGGTGCCGCGCCCGTCGAGTCGGCGGGCGAGTTCGGCGCCGAGTTCCTCGTCCACCGCGACGATCAGCACCGTCGACGGGAGCGGGGGGGTGGTGGAATCGAGTGGGGCGGGTTCCCAGACCGGGCGCAGGTAGCGACAGGCGGTGGCGGGCCCGGCCGGTGCGGCGGGCGCCGTGGTGGCGGGAAGCGGCTCGGCGGCGTGGTCGGGCAGCCAGTGGCGGCTGCGCTCGAACGGGTAGGGCGGCAGCTGGACCCGGCGGGGGTGCGGTGCGGGCCAGCAGACGTGCCAGTCGACGGGCACTCCGGCCGTCCAGAGCCGGGCCAGCTTGGGGAGTTGGCGCTTGGCCAGGATGGTGGCGACCAGCGCGGCCCCGTCCTCGTCGTCGAGCAGCGACCAGCCGCCGGAGTCCCCGCCGACGCTGCCCACGACCACCCCGGCGCTCCCCGTGCCGCCGACGAAGTCGCTCAGTTTGTGCGCGAGTTCGGAGGTCTCGGTGGCCAGTACCGCGAGTCGCTCGGCCATCTCGCGCCTCCCGATCTGGCTGGTGTGGGCCAGTGCGGCGAGCGGGAGCTCGGCGCCCTCGGGGGTGGAGAGCAGTTCGGCGACCCGCTCGGCGTAGCGGACCAGCTGGCCCCGGGTGCGCGCGCTGAGCAGGAAAAGCTGCTCGCCGCCGGGCAGTCGGGGCGTCGCGGGGGCGGTGCGGGGCCGGTACTCCTCCAGCACCACGTGGGCGTTCGCACCGCCCGCGCCGAAGGCGCTGACGCCGGCCCGGCGCGGGGAACCGTCGGCGGGGGCGGGCCAGGCGACGGTCTCGCGCGGCAGGTAGAACGGCGAACCGGCGAAGGGGATCTTCGGGTTGACGTTCTCCAGGTTGACGCACCGGGTGATCCGACCGTGCTGGAGCTGGAGCAGCGCCCGGGTGAGTCCGGCGATGCCGGCCGCGCCCTCCAGGTGGCCGATGGACGCCTTGACGGAGGAGACGGCGCAGCGGAACTCCTCAGGAGAGGCCCCCAGTTCCTCGAAGGCCCTGATGAGGGCGGCGATCTCGATCGGGTCGCCGAGGACGGTGCCGGTGCCGTGCGCCTCCAGGCTGCCGATGGTGCGCGGGTCGACGCCGGACCGGCGCACCGCCTCGGCGATCAGCGCAGCCTGCGCCTGCGGATTGGGGACCGTGTAGCCGCCGGTCTTGCCGCCGGCGTTGACGGTGCTGCCCTTGATCACCACGAGGATCTCGTCGCCGTCGCGCTCGGCGTCGGCGAGCGGCTTGAGCAGCACCGCGCCGACGCCCTCTCCCGGTACGAAGCCGTCGGCGCGCTCGTCGAAGACCTTGCAGGCGCCGTCCCCGGCGAGCATGTTGAGCGCGGACAGCGACACGTGGTGCGCGGGGTGCAGGATCAGGTTGACGCCGCCCGCGACGGCCATCCGGCACTCGCCACGACGCAGGCTCTCGACGGCGAGGTGGACCGCCGTCAGCGAGGAGGAGCAGGCTGAGTCGACGGCGAAGCTGGGGCCCTGGAAGTCAAAGTGGTAGGAGACCCGGTTGGCGACCGACCAGTACGCGGAGTGCGCACCGGAGAGCCTGCCGTGCGCCCAGCCGGTGGCGGCGAGCCGCCCGTATGAGCCGTACATGACGCCGGCGAACACCCCGGTCATCGTCTCGTGGGTGGAGCTGCCGAGGTAGCCGGCCCGGTCGAGCAGGTCCCAGCAGGTCTCCAGGAACAGGCGTTCCTGCGGGTCGATGTCGGCGGCGTCGCGCGGCAGGATGTTGAAGAAGGCGGGGTCGAACTTGTCGATGTCGTCGAGGAATCCGCCCCACCGGCTGTAGCTGCGGCCGCGCTTGGCGTCGAAGGTGAGCCGCCAGTCCCAGCGGTCGGCGGGGACCTCGGTGACGGCGTCGCGACCGTCCTCCAGGTTGCGCCAGAAGGTCTCCACATCCGGAGCGCCCGGGTAGCGTCCGCTGACGGCGATCACCGCGATATCGGCGGCCTCGTCATGCGCTGCCGGGTGGTGCCGGGCCGGCTCCGCGGCAGGCACGGGCGGCGTCGTCCGCACGACCGGGGCAGCCGGGGCGGGCGGACCCGGCGGCGCGGCCTCGACGGGCTGCGCAGCGGACCCGAGCAGCGCGGTCAGCTGCTCGGCGCGGTCGGTGCGCAGGTGGTTGGCGAGCTGATCGATGGTGAGTTGCTCGAACAGCAGGGTGGCGGGCAGCGCACCGAGGTCCTGCTCCATCCGGTACACGATGTTCTGGCCGATCAGCGAATCGATCCCGTACGTCTCGAAGGTCGCGTGGTCGTCGAGTTCGGCGGCACGGAACTTCAGCACCTCGGCGAAGACCTGCCGCACGTACCCGCGGACCTGGTCCGCGGTCAGCGCCGGTGTCTGCTCGGCTGTCACGTCCAACTCCCGTTCGCTCGTCACCAGGCACTGCTCGAGTTCGTCCTCGGGGGTGCCGGGGATGCCGCGCACCCCCGTCACCCGGAATCCCGCATCGGCTAGGGCGGCCCGCCACTGGGCGGGGCCCAGCAGCGCCGAGTCCGGGAGGCGGCGCTGCGGGTCCTCGAATCGCCACCAGCCTTCGGTGAGGCCGAAGGTGAGGGTGACGAACTCGGAGGAGCTGGTCACCTCGTTCGCGGCGAGCAGGCCGCCGGGCCGCAGCAGGGTTCGGACGTTGCCCAGGGTGCGGCCGATGTCCCGGGTGGCGTGCAGCACGTTGGTGGCCAGCACGATGTCGGCGCAGCCCGGGTCGAACCCCTGGGCGGTGGGGTCGCGCTCGATGTCCAGCAGCTGGTAACGCATGCCGGGTGCACCGTGGTTGGCCTCGCCGTGCCGCAGGAAGGCCGGCGAGATGTCGGTGTAGCGGTATGCGGTCGGCAGCCCGGCCGCCGCGCAGGCGGCCAGTACGTGGCGGGTGGCGGAGCCGGTGCCGGCACCGATCTCGACGATCCGCAGCGGCCGCTCGCCGCCGGTGAGGCGCTGCGCGGAGCCGACCACCTCGGCGGCCATCAGCCGGTGGAAGTGCTCGGCACCCGGCCCGTCGGCGTAGACGGGTTCGACCAGGGCGGGCGAGCCCTTCGGGAACAGGACCTCGGTGGCGGCCATCCGGCCGGACAGGATGCCGGGGATGCCGGCCACGCAGGTCTGGAGCAGCGTCAGGTGGGGTGCCATCGCGGGGTGGGCGGCGGTGAACTCGGCGACCGGTAGCCGCTCCGGGTCGAGCAGGGCGCGCCGGAAGGTCAGCGTGCCGTCGCCGTCCAGTGTGGCCGCGCCGGCCCGTTCCAGCACCCGCAGCACCGCGCGCAGCACGGAGCGGTCGCGGCCGTCGGCTCCGATCCGGTGGGTGAACTCGTCCAGCGTCGACGGCTCCTCCAACGGGGGCAGTTCCGGCAGTGCGGCGAACTCGGCGCGGAGCAGGTCGGCGGCCACCACGTCGAGTGCGGCGAAGCCGGCCCGGGCCCGGGCCAGCGGGTCGTCGGCCTCGGCGCGGACGCCGAGCCGGGCCAGTCCACGGGCGTCGGCCTTGACCACCACGGCCTGCGGCAGGCCGGCGGCGAGCACCCGGTCGAGCGCGGCGAGCCCCTCGGCGGGTTCGACCGAGCCGACGCCGAAGGCGGCCAGCCGCTCGCCGTAGCGCTCGTCGGCGACCACCCCGACACTTCCCCAGAAGCCCCAGTTGAGCACCTGCACGGGGTACGGGACCCGGGAGTCCAGCCACTGCGCGTAGGCGTCCTGGAAGGTGCTGGCCGCGGCGTAGGCGGCCTGGCCCGCCGAATCGGTGAAGGAGACCGCGGAGGAGAACACCGCCAGCAGGTCGAGCGAGTCCTCGCGCAACGCGTCGGCGAACGCGGCGGTACCTGCCACCTTGGGCGCGAGCACCTCGCGGAAGGTCTGCGGGTCGGCGTGCAGCAGCGTCCGGTCCCGCAGGTCGAGGGCGGTGTGCACGGCCCCGTGCAGAGTGCCGAAGCGGGCCCGGGCGGCGGCCACCGCACGGCCGAGCTGCGCCGGGTCGGCGGCGTCGGCCTGCAAGTAGACGCCCTCGCCGCCGAGTTCGGCGATCTCCGCGAGCGCCGCGTCGATCGCCGGGTCCTGGGCGCGGCGGCCGATCAGCGCCAGCCGGGCCCGGTGGGTCCGGGCGAGGTGGCGGCCGAGGGTGCGGCCGAGGCCGCCCGCTCCGCCGAGGATCACGTACGCGCCGCCCTCGCGCCAGGGCGGTTCGCCGCCGGTGGGCCGGGCGGCCCGCAGGGTGCGCCGCAGGCGCTGCCCGTCGCGCAGGGCGATCAGCCGGTCGGCGGCGGGTTCACGTGCGAGGAGCGCGGCCAGGTGCTCGGGGGCGGCACGGGTGGTCCCGGCGTCCACGCAGCCGACCGTCCAGCTCGGGTACTCGGCGGCGGCGGTGGCGCACAGGCCGAGCAGCCCGGCCGCGTGCGGCCGGAGCGGCTCGCCGCCGGTCACCGCTACCGCGCCGAACAGGACGGCGCGGACGGCGAGTCCGGTGTGAGCCGCGCCGAGGGCCAGCAGCCGCTGGACCAGCCGGAGCATCGCCGGCACGCTCCGGTCCTGCTCGGGCCGGTGGGCGGGCGCCGGGTCGGTGAGGAAGTAGACGAGGTCGGGGACCTCGGTCACCGCGTCGATGTCGTGGTGGCCCACGGTGCGGACGCGGCAGTTCCGGTGGACGTCCGTCAGTGCGGTGGTGAGCGCGCCGTCGGTCTCGGGGTGGCAGATCAGCACTGTGCCGCCACCCGCGGCCTCCGCCGGGGCCGGCCCGGCGCTCTCCCAGACCGGCCGGAAGATCCCCAGGCCCTCGGGCACCGCGGCGGCGGCAGCCGCCGGGCGGGGCGCCGCGCGCAGCGAGACGCCGTCGAACCGGACGCACAGCACGCCGGATCCGTCGGTCAGCGACACCGTGAACCGGTCCTTGCCGGTGCGCCGGGCGTGCGAGTACCGGGCGAGTTCGGGCGGGCGCAGCACCGTCACCCGGTCCACGGCGAAGGGCAGCAGCGCCTGCGGGCCGTCCGCCTCCAGCATCGGGGCGAGCACCTGCAGTCCGGCGTCCAGTACCGCTGCCCGCCCCTGCCACCCGGTGGGCCCGTCGGCGGGACGCAGCGTGCCCAGTGTCTCACCGCCGCCGACCCGCACCTGCTCGAGGCGGCGGAACGAGGGCCCGTACGCGAGGCCTGCGGCGCGGAACGCCCCGTACACGTCGTCGGCGCTCCGAACGTCCTGGCAGCCGTCTGCGGTCAGCCGGAGGTCGAGTGGCGGCTCGGCGGCGAACGCGGCCGCCTCCTGGGCGGTCAGCGCCGCGAACTCGGCCCGCACACAGGGACCTTCCACACCCTCCGCCTCGAGCAGGAACGACCGGCCCGCCGCCGACTCCTCCCCCGCCAGCCGCAGCCGACGCGGCTCCGACAGCTCGCACGGCCGCAGCCAGCGCACCGCGGACAGCCGGTACGGCGGCCCGGCGAGGTCGGCGGCCAGCGCGAGCGCCGCCGTGCCGGGCAGCATCGGACGGCCCGCCACCCGGTGGTCGGTGGCGACCGGGTCCTCGGGGCGCACCACCGTGGCGCCGTCGGCCCCGCCGCCCGGGCCCGCGGGCCGGACCGGCTCCTGGGGCGCGTGCCGCGTCGGAGCCGGGAGCCGGCGGTCGTCCGCCTTGCCGGGCGGCACCACGGGGTCGGCGGCGGCCGGACCGGTGGTCCAGTAGTGCTCCTGCGCGAAGCGGTACGTCGGTACCGCCACCCGCCGGCCGCCGACCGTGAGCGCCGCCCAGTCGGGGGTGCCCCCTCGAACGTACGCGGCGGCCGCCCGCGCCAGCGGGTCCTCCGAGCCGGCGGCCTCCTCCAGGTTCGCGCAGCCCGCGACGTAACAGCCGGGGGTGTCCTGGCCGGCCGTCAGCTTGCGCAGCTGCTCCAGGAGTTCCTCGCGGGATCCGGTGATCAGCGCGGCGCGGACCGGCAGGTGGGCGCGGCCCAGTGCGCGGGTGTAGGCGACGTCGGCGGGTTGCAGTGCGGGATCGCGCTCCAACGCCTCCGCGAGGTCAACGGCGACCTGGGTGAGGGCCTCGGGCGTACGGGCCGAGAGTGGGACCAGGCCGCGGGCCGCCGCCGGCCGGCGCTCCGGCGCGGGGCGGACCGGCGGTTCGGCGAGCACCACATGGCAGTTGGTGCCGCTGAAGCCGAAGCTGCTCACCGTGCCGACCCGGACACCCTTCGGGCCCGGCTTCCACGGCGTCAGTTCGCGAACCACCCGCAGGCGGCCGCCCGGCAGGTCGAGCTTGGGGTTGGCCTCGGTGAAGCCGGGCAGCGGGGGCAGCGCGCGGTGGCGCAACGCCAGCACGACCTTGAGCAGCCCGGCGATGCCGGCTGCCGTGGTGGTGTGGCCGATGTTGGCCTTCACCGAGCCGAGAGCGGTGAAGCCCGGCCCGTCGGCGGCGCCCAGCACCTGGTTGAGCGCCTTGACCTCGATCGGGTCGCCGAGGTTGGTGGCGGTGCCGTGCGCCTCCACGTACCCGATGTCGCCTGCCTCCACGCCGGCCCTGCGGTGTACCGCGCGCAGCAGTTCGGCCTGCGAGGTCGCGCTCGGCGCGGTGATGCCGTTGGTGCGGCCGTCGCCGTTGACTCCGCTCGCCTTGATCACCGCGTGGATCCGGTCGCCGTCGGCGAGCGCCGCCCGCAGGCTTTTCAGCACCACCGCGCCGACCCCCTCGCCGAGCACGATGCCGTCCGCGTCGGCGTCGAAGGGGACGGACCGGCCGGTCGGCGAGAGCATCCCGACCCGGCTGCTCCAGACCTGCATCTGCGACGTCGTCATGACCGCGACGCCGCCGGCGACCGCCAGCTCGCAGTCGCCGCCGCGGATCGCCTCGCAGGCCAGGTGAACGGCCGTCAGCGAGGAGGAGCACGCCGTGTCGACCGTCATCGTCGGGCCGCTGAGGTCGAGCAGGTAGGCGACCCGGGCCGCCAGGATCGCCATGTTGTTGCCGAGGAACGCCTGCCCGGTGTCCGCCTGGCCGGCCGCCCGCAGCAGGTGGTGGTAGTCACCGCCGCTGGCCCCCACGTACACCCCGCACCGGAGTCGCTCCCCCGGGCCCGCGTAGCCCGCGTCCTCCAGCGCCGTCCACGCCTGCAGCAGGAACTGGCGCTGCTGCGGGTCCATCGCCTCCGCCTCCATCGGAGACAGCTGGAAGAACCGCGGGTCGAAGCCGCCGAGGTCCGGCAGCAGTGCCGCCCACCTGCTGTACGAACGGTCCGGGACGCGCCGGTCCGGGTCGAACCAGCCGGTGCCCCAACGGGTCTCCGGCACCGGGGAGATGCTGGTCCGGCCGGCGGCCAGGTTCGCCCAGAACGCGTCGAGGTCCTCCGCGTCCGGGAAGCGGCCGGCCACACCGATGATCGCGATGCCGTCGGTGTCGTGCGCCGGCGGCCGCGACGGCTCCGCTGCCTCGGTCCGGGGCGCGAGTGGCGCGAGCTGAACGGACGGGGCGGGCTGCACGGGCTGGGGCTGTACGGGCTGGACAGGAGTGCCGCGCAGCGGCCGGAGGCTCACCTGTCCGGGGGTGGCAGGGGCGGCCGGGGCGACGGGCGCGGCAGGGGCCGGCGGCGCGGGCTGCACCGGCGGTGCGGGCGGTTCGGTCGACCGCGGTGGCTCCGGCGCGGCAGACACCGGCGCGGGCGCGGGCGCCGAGGCGGGCGCCGAGGCGAGCGCCGGTGCGGGCGCGGGCGCCGAGGCGAGCGCCGAACGGTGCAGGGCGCGGGCCTGCTCCGCGGTCTCCAGGACGTGCGCCGTCAACCGGGCCACCGTGGGGTGGTCGTAGACGGCGACCGAGTCGATTTCCAGGCCGAAGCGCTGGTTGAGGCTCCGCACGATCTCCACCGCGCCGATCGAGTCCAGGCCCAACTCGCTGAAGCTGAGCTGACGGTCGATCTCCTCCTCGGTGGCGTAGACGATTGCGCAGAGCGTGGCGACCACCAGCCGCTCCACCTCTGAAGGGTCGGGCAGCGCGGCCTCGGCGGCGTCGACCGGCCGCGCCGCCACCGGCACCTCGACGGAGGCGGCAGGCGTGAGGACCGGCATCGCATCGGTTACGGCGGCCGGCGGAGCGACCGGTGCCTCGACCGCAGCGGCAGCGGTGACCGTCGCGCCGTAGTCGCGGACCTTCCGGAAGTGCTCCCGGACCAGTTCCAACGAGCGTCCCCCGAGCACCCGTTCGTGCATCCGGACCTCGCGCTCGACGATCTCCGGCAGCCGGGCGAGCAGCCGCGCGGCGAGTTCCGCCTTGAGCTCGGCGACCGCCTCGACGGGCTTGGCGGCGATCGATCGGGCCAGGTCGAGCGCCGTCGACAGCACGGCCGCCGCCGGGACGACGGTCACCGAGGCTCCGCGACGGGCGAGTTCCTCGCCGCGGTAGCTGCGGCCGGTGAGGAACATTTCGGTGGCCAGGGTGCAGCCGAGGCGCTGTTCGAGCACCAGGGTGGCGCCCATGCCGGGCGTGAAGCCGTACTTGAGGAAGTTCGCCCCGTAGGAACCGTCGTCGGCGAGCACCACCAGATCGGCGTAGAGGCCGAAGGCGAGTCCCCCGCCGGAGGCCTGGCCGCGCATCGCGGAGACCACGGGGCGGCGGCAGCGCAGCAGGCCCTCGTAGACGAACGGGGTGTCGGTGAACCGGGTCTGCTTCTCGGCCAGATCTTCCAGCGCCTTCGGGGTCGCACCGAGGTTGAAGACGGTCTCGGTGCCGGTGAGCACCACGGCACGGATGTCCTCGCGGGTGTCGATCTCCGCGAAGGCCGCTTCCAGACCGTGCGTCAGTCCGGCGGTGAACATGTTGCGGTGGGCGTGGTCACACATGGTGACCAGCGCGATCCCGTGCTCCAGGACCCGCAGTTCGACCTCGTCGCCGTGGTACGGCTCGACCGCCCGGGGAGCGGCCGGCGCGGCGGTCGCCGCCGGTGCGGGGACGACCGCTTCACCGTTGCGGCGCTGCCAGTCGCCCAGCCAGTGCGGTTCCTCGCGCAGCGGCGGGACCGGCAGCGATACCCGGCGCGGGACCGGGCCGGTCGGCGCGCAGTCCGCCCACGGTACGTCGGCCCCGGCGCTCCATGCCGCCGCTACCTCCTCCAGCCGTCCGGCGCGGACCAGTTCGGCGAGTTCGGGGCGCGGCTCGGCGACGCCGGCCCTCTCCTGTCCCCAGTACTGGCCGGTCTCGGGGGCGGCGCCGCTCAGGTAGCGGTCGAGGGCGGCGAGCAGCTGCGCGTGATCGGCGGCGAGGACGGCGAGCCGGCTGCTCAGCTGGTCGCGGCCGACACGCAGGGTGTGGGCGAGGGCGGCGAGCGGGACGGCCGGCCGCGGCCCGGTGTCGAGCTGCCCGGCGAGCTGGTCGATCGATCGGTCGCCCTCGGCCGGCAGCTGTCCGCCGAGGCCGGGCCGGTGCTCGTCCAGGACCTTGCGGACCAGTGCCAGGCCGGTGCGTTCGACACCGAGGTCGACCAGCGGCTCGGCGGGGTCGACCGCGTCGGCCGGGACGCCGAGAACCTGGGCGACGGCACCGGTGAGCACCCGGCGCAGCTCCGCGGCCCCGGCCGGCGACGGCTCCGCCGACGCGAGCAGCAGAGCCCGGATCCGCTCGGCGTACACGCGCAGGGCGTCCGCGTCGCGCGCCGACAGCACGATCAGCTCCCGTCCGCCGCGGGCAGGCTGATCGGCGGGGACGCGGTACTCCTCCAGCACCAGGTGCGCGTTGGAGCCGCCCGCGCCGAAGGCGCTGACGCCGGCCCGGCGCGGTGAGCCGTCGGCGGGGGCGGGCCAGGCGGTGAGCCGCCGCTGCAGGCGGAACGGAGTGGCGGCGAGGTCTATGGCCGGGTTGACCACCTCCGCGTGCAGCGAGGGTACGAGTTGATGGTGCTTCAGCTGGAGCAGCGTCTTGGTGACGCCGGCGATTCCCGCGGCGCTCTCCAGGTGGCCGATGTTGGACTTCACCGACCCGATCGCGCAGCCGTCCGACCCGGTGTCGGCTGCGGCGAAGGCCTTGCGCAGGCCGTCGATCTCGATCGGGTCGCCGAGCGCGGTGCCGGTGCCGTGCGCCTCCAGGTACCCGATCCCGGACGGCGGCAGGCCGGCGGCGTCCAGGGCCTCGCGGATCAGCGCGGCCTGCGAGGTGGGGCTGGGAACGGTGAAGCCGCTGGTCCGTCCGGTGTGGTTGAGCCGGGTGGCCCGGATCACCCCGTAGATGTGGTCACCGTCGGCCTCGGCCTTCGCGAGGGGCTTGAGCAGGACCGCGCCGACCCCCTCGCCGGGCACGTAGCCGGTGCCGCCCGCGCCGAAGCTGCGGCAGCGGCCGTCGTCGGAGAGGAAGCGGCCCTGGGCGAGCTGCAGGTACTTCTGCGGGTGGGCTGCGACGTTCACCCCGCCGGCCAGCGCCATCTCGCACTCCCCGCGGCGCAGGCTCTCCGCGGCGAGGTGGATGGCCGTCAGCGACGAGGAGCAGGCGGTGTCGACGGCCATGCTGGGGCCGGCCAGGTTCAGCGTGTACGAGACCCGGTTCGCGACGGCGGCGTGCATCGCGGTCGGCTGGACGCCGTCCTCGGCGCCCTGCACCAGCTGGTAGTGGTTCCACATCACGCCGGCGAACACACCGACGGAGGAGGCGGTGGTCCGGGACACCGGGTGGCCGGCATCCTGCAGGGTCTGCCAGCAGGTGGTGAGGAACAGGCGCTCCTGCGGGTCCATCCGTTCGGCGTCGCGGCGGGAGATGCCGAAGAACGCCGGGTCGAAGCGGTCCATGCCGTCCAGGAACCCGCCCCAGCGGCCGTAGGTGCGGCCGGGTCGGCCGTGCTCCGGGTCGTGGATCGCCGCGTGGTCCCAGCGCTCCTTCGGTACCTCGGTGATGCAGTCGCGGCCTTCGGCGAGCAGCCGCCAGAACGCGTCGACGTCGGCGGCCTGCGGATACTGTCCGGCCATGCCGATCACCGCGATGGCGTCCGGTCCGTGCCCGCCCGGCTCGGCGGCGTGCGGCCCGGCGAGGTCGCCGTCGGTGAGCGGCAGGCGGTCGTCGGACCGGGCGGGGTCGGCGTGGGTGACGACCAGCCGGCTGTCGTCGGCGGCCAGCGCCCGTTCGAACAGCTCGATGCCGGTGCTGGTCGGCAGCGGGCTGGCGCCGTGGGTGCGGGCGGCCCGCTCGGTGACCTCGGCGTCGACCCGCATGCCGCCCTCGGCCCACAGCGGCCAGTCGACGGAGACTCCCCGGCCGGGCCGGGCGGCCAGGTAGTGGTCGACGTAGGCGTTGGCGTAGGCGTAGTCGCTCTGGCCGGGGTTGCCGATGGCGGCGGACAGCGAGGAGTAGGCGGCAAGGAAGTCCGGTCGGTCGGCGCGGGTCGCCTCGTCGAGGTGGCGGATGCCCAAGACCTTCGGGGCCAGCACCTCGCGGATCTGCTCGGGCCGCTTCGCCAGAAAGATGCCGTCCCGGACCACCCCTGCGCAGTGCACGACGCCGTCGATCCGGCCGTACACCTCGTGTGCGAGGGCGACCAGTTCGCGAACCTGGGCGGGATCGGTGACATCGGCGGTCCGGTACCGCGCGTCCGCGCCGTACCGCTGCCACTCCCGCATCCGCCCGAGCAGCGCCTCGCTGGGCGCGGAGCGGCCGGACAGCAGGATGCGGGCGCGGCGGGTACGGGCGAGGTGCTCGGCCAGCAGCGGACCGAGGCCGCCGCCCCCACCGGTGATCAGATAGACGCCGCGCTCGCGCAGCACCGCTGCCCCGGCCGGCGCGGGACTGGCCACCACCTGGAAGCGCCGGGCCCAGCGCTCCCCGCCCGCGTGCCGGACCTCGCTCTCCGCCGACGGGTCGGCGGCCTCGGCGAGCAGCAGCGCGGCGAGCTCGGCGGGGCCGGCGGGGCCGGCGGCGGCCACCTCGACGGCGCGGACCGCCAGCGCGGGCAGCTCGGCCGTCACGGTGCGGCCGAGCGCGGCGACCGCCGCGTACTCCGGCTGCTGCCGGTGCGCGAACAGCACCGCACGCATCCGGGTGGGCCGCCGTTCGCCCGCCGCCGCGCAGGCCGCCCACGCGGCGATCGCGACGTCGGCCGGGTCGGCGGCGGACCCGCCGAGTCCCGTGGCGTCCAGCAGCGTCCAGGCCCGGCCGTGACGCTCCGTCAGCGCCTCGAGCTGCACGCCGAGCAGCGCTCGATCGCCGGGGTCGACCTCGACGACCAGCGCGCCCGTGGCGGCGGCCCGTTCGGTCAGCGCGGCGAGCAGCGCAGGGTCGGCGCCGAGCACGGCGAGGTCGGTGGGCACGGTCCGTGCGGACTGCGCGACCCGCTGCCAGACCGGGCGCAGCAGTCGCGCCCGGTGCGGGCGGGCGGGCTCGGCGGGTGCGGACGCCCGCGGTGCCGGTACGGCGGGTGCGGACGCCCGCGGTGCCGGTACGGCGGGTGCGGACGCCCGCGGAACAGCCAGGGCGGGTGCGCCGTAGGTCTCCTCCAGATGGCGGACCAACCCGTCCACCGTGGTGTGTTCGAACAGCAGCGTCGGGTAGAGCGCGGAGCCGACGACCTCCTCGAGGTCGTCGCTGATCCGCAGCATGTCGACGGAGGTGAGGCCCATGTCGTAGAAGCCGAGCCCGTCGTCGACGGTGTCGGCGCTCCGGTCGAGCATCCGGGCGATCCGCCCGCGCAGCCAGTGCCGGTAGTCGGCGGTGGGGGCCTGCGGGCCGGCGGCGACGGGCTGCTGCACGCCGGTGGTCTCCAGCAGCAGGTCCCGGATCGACTCGGGGCGCCGGATCCGCTTGCAGGTGAGGCGGTCGAACTCGGCGACGGCGCGCCCCTGCTGGTCGTGCAGCGAGAAGGTGCTGCGGAACAGCTCGCCGGACGGGGTGAGCTCCTCGGGCCGCGGCACGTGCACCAGGAACGCGCCGTGCAGCGGGCCGTGCGCGCGGAACCGGTCGATGAACATCGGGATGAACGGCTCGGCGGCGGTGATCTCGCGCTGCCCGTACGCGACGATGGTCGCGGCGTCCATCTTCGCGGGGTGCAGCAGGAACGCGCGGTCCTCGGCGGTCTCCGGCAGGACCAGCGAGAGTTCGGCCAGCAGGTGGTCGGCGCCGAGGTGCATCGGGCCGGCGCACTGCATGGCGGCGCCGTGCACGATCTCCCGGGAGCGGGTGTGCGCGTACATGTCCGCCATCGACCGGGTGCCGACCGCGCCCGCCACCAGTGCGGCGACGTCCAGGTCCGGGACGGCGGACGGGCCGGCCGGATGCAGTTCGGCGCGGATGTTCTCCCGCCATTCGCCGTACGGTTCGTCACCGCGCAGCCGGCGACTGGTGCCGGTGACCGGGCGGATGCCGTTCACCGGCTCGCCGATCACCACCCGGATCTCACGGTCGTCACCCTCCGCGGTGGCGATGGCCTCGGCGAAGACGATGCCGCGCAGTTCGACGGTGGTCGGGTCCAGGCCCCGGGCCGCGAGGACCCGCAGGACGATGTCGAGGAAGGTGACTCCCGGCATCACCGACACCCCGTGGACCCGGTGGTTCTGCATGATGAAGTCGCCGTGCCGCAGCCTGAGTCGACAGTCGATGGTGGGGTCGCTCATCGGTGGGTCCTCTCCGGGATGCCGAGGACGGCCCCTGCGGCGGGATTCGGTTCGAAGTGCAGGTCGAGGATCGAGGCGGCGCGGACCGGCCCGGCGGACGCGGCGGGTGCGGGCGCCGGGTGCGCCGGTCCGTGCGCGGCCGGCGCCTCCAGCCAGAGTCGGCGGCGCTCGAAGACCGGCCGGGGCAGCGGGCGGCGGATCGGCGGGCGCTCGGCGGGCGCCGGCTCGCTGACGATCAGGTGGGCGTTGGTGCCGCCGAGCCCGAAGGCGCTGACGGCGGCGACCCTGGGACGGCCGGGGTCGGGCCAGTCCCGCAGGGTGGTGTTCGGGTAGAACGGGGAGTCGGCGAAGTCGAAGCGCGGGTTGGGGTTCTCGCAGTGCAGGGTCGGCGGGAGCTGACGGTTCCTCAGCGCCAGGACCGCCTTGACCAGGCCCGCCGCGCCGGCCGCGCTGAGCAGGTGTCCGATGTTGGACTTGACGCTGCCGATCGCGCAGAAGCCGCGTGCGTCGGTGGTCTCCCGGTAGACGTCGGTGAGCGCCCGCAACTCGATCGGGTCGCCGATCATCGTGCCGGTGCCGTGCGCCTCGACCATGCCGACCCGTTCCGCGGACATCCCGGCGGTGGCCAGGGCGCGGCGGATCACCTTGGCCTGGGCGACCGGGTTCGGGGTGGTGAGGCCCATGGTGCGGCCGTCGTTGTTGAGGGCCACCGCGTCGACCACCGCGAGCACCCGGTCGCCGTCGGCGAGCGCCCGGGCGAGCGGCTTGAGCAGCACCAGGCCGCAGCCCTCGCCGGGCACGAAGCCGTCGGCGTCCCGGTCGAAGGTGGCGCACCGGCCGGTCGGCGAGAGAGCCCGCACGGCGCTGAACTCCAGGTAGGGGCGCTCGTCCAGCAGGATGTCCACGCCGCCGGCGATCGCAAGCTCGGACTCGCCCTCCAGCAGGCTGCGGCAGGCAAGCCGGACGGCGGCGAGGGCGGAGGAGCAGGCGCTGTCGACGACCAGGTTCGGGCCGTGCAGGTCGAAGTGATGGGCGACCCGGGCGGCGACGAAGTTCTGGTCACCGCCGAGCGCGGCCGGGCCGGAGCGCAGACCGATCCGCCGGCCGTAGTCGCCGAGGCGGGCGCCGATGAACACCCCGACCTCGCGGCCCTGCAGCTCCTCGGTCCGGTAACCGGCGTCGGCGCAGCAGTTGACGGTGCCTTCGAGGACCAGCCGGACTGCCGGGTCGAGGCAGCGGGCCTCCTCCTCGGTCATCCCGAACCACTCCGGGTCGAAGTCCTCGATGCCGTCGACGAACCCGCCCCACCGGCTGACGCTGCTGCCGATCCGGTGCTCGGGCCGGTACAGCGCCAGGTGGTCCCAGCGGCTCGGCGGGATCTCGGTGATGCTGTCGCGGCCCGCCGCCAGGGCGGCCCAGAAGGCGTCCGGGTCGGGGGCGCCGGGGAACCGGCAGTCCAGGCCGATGATCGCGACGCGGCGGCCGACGGGCTCCTGCGCTGCGACCGGGGGCCTGACCGGGGCCGGCTGCGGCTGAGCGCTCGACACCGGCACGGCGCTGGGCACGGGTTCGGGGGGCGACGGCGCGTCGACGGCCGCCCGGTCCAGTCCGGTCCTCCGCAAGTACTCGGCTAGCCGTTCGAGGGTCTGGTGCTCCAGCAGCACGGCCGGTTCCAGGCTGCTGCCGATCCGCTGCTCGATCAGTTCGACGAGTTCGCCCAGCATCACCGACTCCACGCCCAGGTCGGCGAACGGGGCGGTGGCGTCCAGGTCGGGCAACGGGATCTCCAGCGCCTCGGAGAAGAGCGCGAGCAGCCAGTCCGGCGGCGCATCGCGGAGCGTCGGGGCAGCCGTGACCGCTGTGGCCGCCGCTGTGGCCGCTGTGGCCGCTGTGGCCGCCGGCGCGTCGACGGGCGCTGCCACCGCACGGTTCGCGTGCAGGAGGGTCTCCTGGTCGAAGCGCCCGGGCAGCGGGACGGCGGGCAGCAGCTGGGCGGGCAGCGTGCCGGTGAGGACGGCCTCGAGTACCCGCAGCCCCTCCTCGACGGTGATCGCGTCCAGCCCGGCGGGCGCGCAGCCGTCCGGCTGGTCGGCGCCCATGCCGGTGCCGCGCCAGGTCGGCCAGTGCACGCTGTGGAAGCGAGTGCGGCCGGTGCGGGTCCGGTCGGCGAGGTACTCCAGGTGGGCGTTGGCGGCGGCGTAGTCGATGACGCCCGCACCGAGGCGGGGCAGCAGGGTGCTCGCGGAGGACATCATGACGAAGAACGCGGGCTGGTCGGCGGCGCACAGCCGTTCCAGCTGATCGGCACCCGCCGTCTTGGGCTCGAACACCTCGGCGATGTCCGCGACCGCCTTGCGGACGAAGGAGGGCCGCCCCCGGCTGGGCAGTCCGGCGCAGTGCACCACGCCGCCGATCGGGCCGAGCGAGCCGCGCACCCTGGAGAGGAACGCGCCGAGGCCGGCCTCGGTGGAGGGGGCCTCGCCGTGCAGCATCACCTGCGCCCCGGCCCGCTCCAGTGCCTGCACGTTGCGCACCGCGACGGCCTCCCGGTCCGACAGCTCGGCCGCTGCCCAGCGGTGTCGCGGTGGCAGCCGGTGGGCGGCGGTGAGGGCGAGGCGGCGGGCGCCTCGTTCGACCAGGCGGCGGGCGACCTCCGCGCCGATGCCCCGGGTGCCGCCGGTGACCAGGTAGACCTTGGCCGGGTCGGCCAGGAACTTGGCCGGGGCCGGGGCCTGCACCGGTTCCAGCACCGGGGTGAGCCGCTCGCCGCCGCAGTGCCTGACCTCGGCGGTGGGCTCGCCGCCCGCCCATTCGGCGAGCAGCTGCCGGGCCAGTTCGGCGGGCCCGGCGTCACTCTCGACGACGGTGGCGCGGACGGTGCGGTACTCCGCGCCGAGCAGCCGCACCACGCCCGCCAAGCGACGGCCGTCCGCGCCGCCGCGGTCGCGCACCGCGTGCACGATGCGCAGCGGGGTGCCGGGGCGGCGGGCCAGCAGGCGCTGCAGGGCGGCTAGTCGGGCCGTCCACGGGCCGGGGTCGGCGGCGGGGCGGTCGAGTTCGCTCAGGTCGAGCCAGCCGGTCAGGCCGGGGTGCCGGTCAGCGAGATCGTCCAGCAGTGCGATCGCGTCCCGCTCACCGGTGAACCCGGCGTCGCCGTCAGCGGGTCCGCCCTCGCGGACCGGGATCACCCGGTCGCGTCCGAAGGCCTCGGCGACCTGCCGGGCCGCCTCCCGGGAGCGGTCGGTGTACAGGCAGACGATCCGTCCGGTCACCGGCTCGGGCCGGGGCTGCTCGGTCCTGCGCCACCTCTTGGTGAAGAACAGCGGCTGCCGCCCATCGGGCTCCTGCACGGGTGCGGCCTCCACGGTCCTGGCGGGCTCGGGCCAGTAGCGGCCGCGGGCGAACGGGTAGCTGGGGGCGGCGGCCCACCGGGGCCGGTCGCCGGTGGGCAGGCGGGACCAGTCGACCCGGCCCCCGGCCGTCCAGTGCCGGGCGAGCGAGAGCAGGTCGCCGTACGCGCCGTCGGCGGGGAGCGGTCCGGCGGGGGCGTCGGCCCCCGGCGTGCGGCCGCGGACCACGCCGCCGCTGTCGCCGTCCAGGAAGCGCAGCAGTCCCGCGCGCAGCTCGGCCGGGTCGGCGGCGATGACGGCGAGGCGTTCGCGCAGCGGTTCGCGACCGGACTGCGCGGTGTGCGCGATGTCTGCGAACGGCGGCAGCTCCGGACGCGCCAGGAACTCGGCCCAGCGGCCGACGAGTTCCTTGAGCCGCTGCTCGTCGCGGGCGGACAGCGCGAACAGCTGCGGGCCGGCCGGGTGGATGGGTTGGCGGGCCTGCTCCGGCAGGTACTCCTCTATCACGAGGTGGGCGTTGGCCCCGCCCGCGCCGAACGCGCTCAGTCCGGCGCGGCGCGGAGCCGGGGTGCCGTCGGCGGTGCGGCGTGCGGGCCACGGCGCGGCCTCGTGCTGGACGGCGAACGGGCTGCGCGCCCAGTCGATGTCGGGGTTCAGCTGCTCGGCGTGCAGCGAGGGCACGAGCCTGCGATGCCGCAGTTGCAGCAGCACCTTGGTGAGTCCGGCCAGTCCGGCGGCTGCCTCCAGGTGGCCGATGTTGGACTTCACCGAACCGATCGGGCACGTCCCCGCCTCGACCCCGGCGAACGCCCGGGCCAGGCCGCTGATCTCCACGGGATCGCCGAGCGCGGTGCCGGTGCCGTGCGCCTCCAGGTAGCCGATACTGTCCGGCTCGACACCCGCGTCGCGCAGCGCCGCGGCCACCAACTCGCCCTGTGCGACCGGGTTCGGCACCATGTAGCCGCTGGTGCGGCCGCCGTGGTTGACGGCGGTGCCGCGGATCACGCCGTGGATCCGGTCGCCGTCGGCGATCGCCCGGGCCAGCGGCTTCAGCAGCACCACGCCGACGCCCTCGCCGGGCGTGAAGCCGTCGCCGCCCGCGCCGAAGCTGCGGCAGCGGTGGTCGGTGGACGCCATCCGCAGGCGGTGCTGCTGGCGGAACTTGTGCGGGTGCGTGGACAGGTTGACGCCGCCGACCAGCGCGGCCTCGCACTCGCCCTGGCGCAGCGCGCGGACGGCCAGGTGAATGGCCGTCAGGGAGGCCGAGCACATGGTGTCGACGGTCAGGCTGGGGCCGTTCAGGTCCAGGAAGTACGAGACCCGGTTGGCGATGCCCGCGAGCGCGGAGCCGGTGTCGGCGGCCGGGCCGACGAGCGACTGCTCGACGCCGAGGAACGGATGCTCGTTGTACATCGCGCCCGCGAACACGCCGACCCGTCCGCCGTGCTGTTCGCGCAGCCGGGCCCGGGTGTAGCCGGCGTCCTCCAGCGCCTCCCAGGCGACTTCGAGGAAGAGGCGTTCCTGCGGGTCCATCAGCGCCGCGTCGCGCGGCGAGATGGCGAAGAACAGCGGGTCGAACCTGTCGATGCCGTCCAGGAACGCGCCCCACATCAGGTCCACCGGCCAGCCCGGCCGGTGCCGTTCGGGGGGCAGCGGCCCGATCGCGTCGTAGCCCTGCTCCAGCAGGTGCCAGAACCGGTCCAGGTCCGCGGCCTGCGGGTAGCGGCCGGCCAGGCCCACGACGGCGACGGCCGTCCCCCGGGGCCGGTTCTCGGCAGGCCCGGGCCGGCCACCGGGTGCCTGTGCCCTGACGGGCTGCCAGGGGCCGTCGGCGCGGGCGGCGAGTTCGGCGGCGATGCCGGCCAGGTCCTGGTGCTCGAAGAACAGGGTGCTGGGGACGGGCTCGGTGAAGTCCTCGGCGAGGCGGGCGTTCAGCTGGCCGACCACGTACGAGGTGAGGCCGTAGTGCTCCAGCGGCACCCGCGGGTCGAGCCGCTCGACCGGGATGCCGGACGCCTCGGCGTAGACGGCGAGCACGTAGCCCTGGGCGGCCTCGGCCACCTCGGCAGCGGGCGCGGCCACGGGCGCGGGACGCGCGGGCGCGCTCAGGCGGTACTCCTCCCCCGCGAACACGGTGCCCGGCAGCGGCACCCGACGCAGGCCGGGCGACCACAGGGCGTGCCAGGCGACGTGGGCTCCGCGCAGCCACCCGGCGGCCGCGGCGTCGGCGTCCGCCGGGACGAGCTCGGCGACCGGACGGCCGGGCTCCACCACCGAGTCCGCCGTCGCCGAGTGGGTCCGTCCGGCAGCGAACTCCGCCAGTGCGGTGCGTACTTCGACAAGGTCGGAGGTCACCACGGCAAGGCGGTGCGGCATCGGGACGCGGCCGTCCTGCAGGGTGAACGCCAGGTCGGCGAGAGCCGGCGACGCGCCGCTCCCCAGGTGCGCGGCGAGCCGGCCGGCGGCGAGCCGCAGGCCGTCGGCGGAGCCTGCGGACAGCACCACCGCCTGCCGACCGGGCGCGCGCCCGTCGGCAGCGGCGCCGGAGGGGGGCCCGCCGTCGGCGGCGGACGCCGGGGCCCGCAGCACCGCGTGGGCGTAGGCACCCGAGGCGGCGACCGCGTTGACCACGGCGCGGCGGGCGGTCGCGGCCGACGGCCATGCGACGAGGTGCTCGGGGACCCGCAGCGGCAGGTCGTCCCAGTCGACGAGGTCGCTGCGCCGCTCGGCGGTGAGCGTCGGGGCGATTCGGCCGTGCTCGAACTGGAGGAGCACTTTGAGCAGCTGGGACAGACCCGAGGCGGACTCCAGGTGGCCGATGTTCGGCTTCACCGTACCGGCCAGCACAGGTCTGCCTGCGAACACTGCCGCGAGTGCCTCGAGTTCGGCGGCGTCGGCCACTCCCGCTCCGGCCACGGCGAGTTCCACGTAGTCGACCTGGGCGGGAGTGACCCCGGCCCGGTCCAGGGCCGCGCCGACCGAGCCCGCCAGCGCCTCCGGGTCGGGCACGCCGAAGCGTCCACCGCCGCCGGCGTGGCCGATCCGGGTGGCTTCCAGCACGCCCCGTACGGTGTCGCCGTCCCGGTCGGCGTCCGCTGCCGGGCGCAGCAGGACGGCGGCCACGCCCTCGCCGGGGCACCAGCCGGAGCTGTCGGCGGCGAAGGCCCGGACCGGTCCGCCCTCGGCGAGCAGTCCTGCCTCGGCGAGCAGGGCGAGGTGGTACGGGTGGGCGACCAGGTTGACCGCGCCGACCACGGCGGCGTCGCACTCGCCGCTCCGCAGGGCTTCGTCGGCGAGGTGGAGGGCCGTCAGGGAGGAGGAGCAGGCGGTGTCGACGGCGACGCTCGGGCCGTCGAAGCCGAAGTAGTGCGAGATCCGGCCGGGCATGTCACCAGCCAGGGCCGCGACCCGGGCGGCGGCGTCCGCGTCCCAGGTCTCCTTGCCGCTGTGCTGGTGGTCGTGCCACATGGCGGCCGTGAACACGCCGACCCGGGGCGCGGCGGCGCGCAGCGACCCGGGGGTGTGGCCGGCGTCCTCGAGGCAGGTCCAGACGGTCTGCAGCAGCAGCCGCAGCTGCGGGTCGAGCGCGGCGGCCTCGACCGGGGCGACCCGGAAGTGCAGGCTGTCGAAGCCGTCGATGTCGGCGAGGAATCCGCCGTGCAGTCCGCCGGGCAGCCGGCCGTCCTCGGCGACGCCTCTCCCGGCGGGCAGCGGGCCGACGGCGCACTGACCGGTGCTGAGCTGCCGCCAGTACTCCCCCAGGTCCTCGGCGCCGGGGAAACGCCCGGCCATACCGACCACCGCGACCTCGGCGGCCTTCGGTGCCTCGTCGGCCGCGGCCCGTGCGGGCCGCTCGGCGAACGGCGGCCGCAGTTCGGCGGTACCGGTCCGGTCGACGCCGCCGCCCATGAAGGAGTGCAGGAAGACGTGGCCGTCGTCGAGGGCGAACTGGTCGCGGATGTCGTCGAAGGTCAGCGTGCCGACCGGGCAGAGTCCGATGCCGCATGCGGCCTGACCGGTCATGAGTAGCTGGCCGATGTACCCGGCCTCCAGCATCAGGAAGCGCTCGGCGACCTCCTGGTAGAGCGGGGTGATGCCGCGGGTCTGGCCGATCAGGAAGATCCCGAACGCGGACCGGTCGAACACCGGCCGGTTGTAGTAGAAGTGCACGGCGCGGTCGATCCGCGGCTCGGCGTTGACCAGTTCCAGCGCGTGCCCGCGCGGGTCGTAGTAGTAGATGCCGCCGGCCAGCCCGTCGACGGCGTCCGCCTTGACGTACACGTACGCCTGCACCGAGTAGGTGTCCCCGGCCGACGGGTACAGGCGGCGGGTGCCGCCCTCCACGGGGGCCTCCCGCAGCAGGCCGAGCAGCCGGGTGAGCGCATCGGCGGGCAACGGGGTGTCGCGGTAGTCGCGGCGGCTGCCGCGCCAGTCGTAGTACGCGGGATGGACCGTCGTCTCCGGCAGCGCGACGCGCTGTGCGCCGGGCGCGGGACGGCGCAGGTTCCAGGCGGCGGCCTTGAACGCGTCCCGCTCCTGCGGCGAGAACATGTCCACGGTGCCGGGGCCCGCCTGAGGTTCCGGCGCGGCGGGAGCGGCGGCCGGTTCGGGCCGGCCCTGGAGGCCGAGGCGGCCGGCGAGGATCCGGGCGATGCCGGCAGCGGTCGGCTCGGAGATCAGCGCCGAGACCGGCACCCGCTGCCGGTACCGCTTCCGCAGCCCGGCCGAGACCTGGACCATGGTGAAGGAGGTGGCGCCCTGCTCCCAGAGGTCCTGCGCCGGGTCGACGGTGTCCACGCCGAGGTGCCGGGCGAACATCGCCGCGATCTCCTCGGCGAGCCCGGCCGGACTCGTGGCCGAGGGACCGGGGGCGGGTGCGGGTCGCGGCGTTGACGGGGTCTCAGTGCCCTGGTCGGTGGCAGCAGTCGACGGCTCCGCGGGCTCGGCGGCCGGTGCGGCGTCCAGCGGCCAGGGCAGCGCCTCGCGGTCCAACTTGCCGTTGGCGGTGGCCGGGAAGGACGGCAGCAGCGCCACGAAGTTCGGCACCATGTACCCGGGCAGGGCCTCGGCGGTGTGCGCGCGCAGCTCGGCGGCGGTGACGGCGGGGGCCGCCGGGTCGGTGACGGCGTAGGCGACGAGTTTGCCGTCGCCGCTCGACGCTTCGTCGTCGCGCAGCACGGCGACGGCCTCCTGCACGGCGGGGTGGGCGCGCAGGCGGTGCTCGACCTCGCCGAGTTCGACCCGGTGGCCGCGGATCTTCACCTGGCGGTCGCCGCGTCCGGCGATCTGCAGATTGCCGTCGGGAAGCCAGAGCGCCCTGTCACCGGTGCGGTACATCCGCTCGCCGGGGCTGTCCACGAAGGGGTCGGGCAGGAACAGGCGGGCCGTCAGTTCCGGCTGGTCGCGGAAACCGACGGCCAGGCACTCGCCACCGGTGTACAGGTCGCCCTCGACGCCGATCGGGCAGGGTTCGAGGTGTTCGTCGAGCACGTAGTGCCGGGTGTTGTCGATCGGCTTGCCGTAGGGGATGCTGCGCCAGCCGGGGTCGACGGTGGTGACCCGGTAGACGTTCGACCAGACGGTGGTCTCGGTGGGCCCGCCCATGGCGATGGTCTCGGCGTTCGGGAACGCCTCGCGGATCGCCCCGGGCAGTGACAGCGGGATGAAGTCGCCTGCCAGCGCGACGATCCGCAGGTGCGCGGCGGCGGGGTCGCCGGTGTCCGGGGTGAGCAGCGGGGTGAGCTGGTGCAGGGTGGTGGGCGCCGAGTTCCAGAGCGTGATCGGCTCGGTGAGCAGGATGTCGAGCAGCAGTTCCGGGTCGCGCTGCTGGGTCTCGTCGGCGAGGTAGGCTCCCGCGCCGCCGCCGAGCAGGCCGAGCATGTCGAAGACGGAGAGGTCGAAGCTGAGCGAGGTGACGGCGAGTCCGAGGTCGGACGGGCGCAGCTCGAAGGTGCGATGGCAGAAGTTCAGCAGGTTGCGGACCGAGCGGTGGGCGACCTGGACGCCCTTGGGGGTGCCGGTGGAGCCGGAGGTGAAGATGACGTAGGCGGTGTCGTCCCGGGTGCTGCGGGTCTCCGGGTCGTCCTCGCGGGCGGCGGGCCCGGAGATCGCCGGGTCGGTGTCGGTCTCGACGGTGGTGACCCCGGCGGGCAGCGGCGCGGCGGCGGTGTCGGAGGTGGTCAGCACGGTGGCGGCCCGGCCGAGTTCGAGCATCGCGGCGACCCGGGTGCCGGGCAGCGCGGGGTCGATCGGCAGGTAGCCGGCGCCGGCTTTGAGGATGCCGTAGACGGCGGCGACCATCTCGGGACCGCGCCGGATCCGCACCCCGACCAGTTGCTGGGGGCCGACACCGGCGGCGATCAGACGGTGGGCGATCCGGTTGGCACGGCGGTTGAGTTCGCCGTAGGTCATGGTGCCGCCGCGCCAGCGCAGGGCCACCGCCTCGGGCGCGCTCGCGGCCTGGCGCTGGAACAGCAGATGCACGGGGCCGTCGTCGGGCACCGGGACGGTGGTTTCGTTCCAGGTGTACAGCACGGTGTGCCGCTCCTGCGCCGTAAGCCCGCCGGAGGGGGTGTCGGCCCAGGTGGCGTCCTCGGCGAGCAGCCGCAGGTCGTTCTCGAAGGCGGCGAACATCTGCTCGGCGAGGCCGGCCGGGAAGTCGGCGGGGACGATGTCCCAGCAGTAGCGCAGTTCGTCACCCTCGGCGACGGCGACGCTGTCCAGGGCGCAGCCGGGGGTACTGGTCAGCCATTCGCCCTGGCGGACGCCGGCCGGCAGCGGCCGGTCGGTGAGGTCGACTAGGGCGGTGTAGACCACGGGGTAGGCGGCCTCGCTGCCGCGGAGCACTCGGCGGCGCATCTCGCCGAGGCCGCCGGTGCCGCCCTCGGCGAGGTCGGCGTCGAGGACGCGGCGGTACTGGGCGGCGGCGGCGGTGAGCGGGAGTTCGGCGGGCGCGGCGGTGACCCAGGTCATGAAGGAGTGCTCGCCCGGGCGGGCGGCCTCGGCGGTCTCCGGCCAGAGCACCACGGGCAGCGCGTAGGGCTGTTCGGTGCTGCCGGAGACGGCCCGGGTGAGCGCGGCGAGCAGCAGGTCGTCGGGGCTCAGGCCGTACTCGGCGGCGCGGCGCGCCAGCCGGCGGTAGCCGCCGGTCCGGCCGGTCAGGCGGGTGCGGCCGCGGCCGACCTGGGCGGGCTCGCCGGGCCGGCCCAGGTCCGGTCCGGCGGGGAGTTCGGCGAGCCGCTCGCGCCAGTAGCGGGCCTGCTCGGCGGCGGCGCTCTCGGGGACCGGGGCGGGCCCGGCCGGTACCGGCCGGGCGGCCGGGTCGGCGTACAGCAGCCACAGGTCGCGGTACAGGCGGTGGATGCTCAGACCGTCGGCGACCAGCAGGTCGAAGGCGCAGTGCACGACGGAGAACCCGCTGTCGTCGCGGGTCACCCGCAGGTCGAACAGCGGCCAACTGCCAAGCGGGAAGGGCCGATTGGTCATCTCCTCGCGGATCAGTACGCGCAGCGCCGGATGCGCGGCCGGGTCGCCGGCCTCGATCACCGGGATCCGCCACTGCCGGGGACCGTGCTGACGGCTCGTCACTCCGTCGGCGGTGAAGGCGGCGCGCAGCACCGCGTGGCCGTCGACCAGGCGGCGCAGCGCGTCGGCGAGCGCCTCGAGGTCGAGGGCGTCGACCTCGAAACTCTGGTAGCACTGGCAGCCCTCTGCGGACCCGTCGCCGGCGGCCGTACGGGCGACCATGTACGCCTCCTGGAGGGCGCGGGTCGGCCGCGGGTCCCCGGAGGGTTCGGTGCAGGCGGCGGCGAGGGCGTTGCCGAAGGCCGTGAAGGCGGTCTCGACGGCGCCGGGGGCGAACCGGGTGGGGTCGATGTCCCAGCGGTAGCGCAGGGCGCCGTCCTGCTCCCACATCTGGTGGTCGAGGGCGACGTCGGTGGTCTGGCTGACTCCGTACTCGATGGCCGCGCCGAAGCCGCCGGCGACGCCGGGGGGCGGGCCGACGTCGAGCAGACTGGTGAAGACGACGGCGGGCGCGGGCCGGCCGGTGCGCTGTTCGCGGAGAGCCTCGATGCCGGAGACCAGGCCGTGCCGCAGGTGTTCGCCGAGGCGGGCGTGCACCGCGGCCGCCTGCTCGTCGAGGGTCTCGCCGGCCTCGCGTTCCAGGACCAGGACGGCGGTCGAGGTGAACGGGCCGACCACGTACGGGGTCGCGGCGGCCAGGTACGGGCGGCTGCTGGTGGTGACCACCAGGGCGGTGCGCGCTTGCGGAGCCCGGCGGTCCAGCGCCTCGGCGAACAGGGCGAGCACCAGGGCGGTCGGCGAGACGTCGAGCCGGACGGCCCGCGCGGTCAGCGCCTGCCACTGGTCGGCGGGCAGTTCGGCGTCCAGCGGGCGGCGTTCGCGGCAGCCGCCGGCGGGGGCGGGCGCGCAGACCGGGGCGACCAGCCCGGGCCAGGCGGGCAGCTCGGCCAACTCGGCGTTCCAGTGGACGAGATCGGCGCGGTGGGCGCTCGAGCCGCGTTCGGCCAGCAGGGCGGGCACCAGTTCGGCGACGGACGGTCCGGCGGCGGGCAGCGACTGCTCCGGGTGGTGGTAGCGCTGGTGCCACTGCTGGAGCAGCACCGCGTACCCGTGGCCGTCGGTGATCAGAGTGTCCAGGCTGAGGTGGACGATGTCGGGGCCGGTTCCGGTGCGGGTGACCTCGATGGCGAACAGCGGCCATGCGCCGGGCCGGTAACAGCGGTGCGAGAGGCGGGCGCGGACGGTGTCGCGGTCCTCGGCCCCGCCGGGTCCGTGCACGGGCATCCGCCAGTCGTCGGCCACCGGACGGATGTGCTGCAGGCCGTCGTCGTCGACGACGGCGCGAAGCATGCCGTGCTGGTCGATCAGGTCCTGCCAGGCCTGACGCAGCCGGCCGGGGTCGAGGTCGGGCACGGCGAACTCGCGGTACAGGTGGCAGCCGACCGCCTCGCCGCCCAGGTCACTGCCTTTGGCGACCAGGTAGGCCTGCTGGAGGTCGGTGACCGGGAACGGCTCCCGCTCGTCGGTGCGGACCACGACGGCCGGCCGCGGGACGGTGCCGGCGGTCTTGGCCGCCACCATCGCGGTCAGCTCGTCGAGGGTGGCGGCCGCGAGCCGGGCCGGCGGCAGGTCGAGGCCGAACTCGCGCCGCATGCCGGCCCACAGCCGGGTCAGTGCCAGCGAGGTGAGGCCCCAGTCGGCCAGTCCGCCCGGCGGCAGCGGTTCCGCTCCGTCCGGGCGCACCTCGGCCAGCAGCCGGTGCAGGATCCGAACAGCCGTCGGCCCGGTGTCGTTGCTCGTTTCCACGTGAGTCCCGTCTCAGCGCGGGGCGGCCTGGCCGCCGGGGTGCTCGCGCAGGAAACTCAGCGCGAGTT
This sequence comes from Streptomyces cellostaticus, assembly GCF_023630175.1. Lineage (GTDB taxonomy): Bacteria > Actinomycetota > Actinomycetes > Streptomycetales > Streptomycetaceae > Streptomyces > Streptomyces cellostaticus_A. The sequence continues at coordinate 58,981 of NZ_JALLIN010000001.1, forward strand.
CGCCCAGTCGGCCGCCCAACTTGAAGAGTGAGATGTGATTGCCGGTCGGCTCGACGCTGAGCGTCGCGTTGGGCAGCCTCCGGGCCACCTCGGCCGATCCGAGCGGATTGGCCGTGGTGTCGTCCTCGCTGGTGACCACCAGCGTGGGGTGGTCGACGCCGACCAGCAGCGGGTTGACGTCGATGTCGGTGATCGCGCCGTTCAAACGGCAGTAGCGGTAGAACAGTTCGGGTGTGGCGAAGGGGTAGAGCACCAGGTGCGCGAGGTCGGGCGGGGTGCCGCCGAGCATGGTGCCGAGGAACACCGCGTGCACGGCCGTGGCGGTGTCGCGGTCCTCGGCGGCCATCGCCATCAGCGCCTGGATGTTCCGGTGGTGGTCCAGCTTCGGCGAGTCCGGCCCGAGTTCGTACGCACCGTGCCAGAGGCTGAGCGAGTCGATCCGCTCCGGGCTGCGGTTGGCCGCGGCCAGCGCGATCACGCTGCCGCCGCAGAAGCCCAGCAGGTGGGCCGTGCGGATGCCGAGGTGGTCCATGACCGCGAAGACGTCCTCGGCCTGCGCCTCGGTGTCCCATTCGAGTTTGTCGAAGTCGGGTTCGTCGGTGAACAGACCGCGGGTCTCCCAGGTGACGATCCGGTACTCACCGCGGAGCAACTCCAGCCAGCGGGAGCACAGTTCGGCGGGCATCCCGCAGGCGGAGGCGATCAGGACCGCGGGCGCGGCCGGGTCGCCGGCCGTGTAGACGGGCAGCCGGGCGCCGTCCGGGGCGACGGCGTCGAGGGCGGTACGGAACCTGTCGAAGGAGGCGGCGGCCACCCGGTCGGCGATCCCGGTGATCTCGGCGGGACCGTCCGGGAGGTCGTCCAGCCCCAGCCGGCCGAGGGCCAGGCCGAGCCGTTCGCCGATGATCCGTTCGAAGACGCCGCTCTCTCCGTCCGCGGCGGCCGGCCCGATGGCCAGCGGGACGCGGAGCCGCTCGGCCAGCGCTGCCAGCAGCTCGGCGCGCGGGCCGGCCGGCACGGCCACCCGGGCGGGCGGGTCGAGGCGCGCGGCCAGCGCCCGCAGGCCGTGCAGCGCCTCGGCGAGTGCGGTCGCGGCGGCCTGGTGCTCGGTCATCGGCTCGTACGCCTTCCGGTCGGTTTCGGTCGGTGTCACCGGGTGGCGAACGGGTGGCCGAGGGTGGTCCGGGTGGCCATCCGGTTGTGGACGTACCGGTTCTCGCCGCCGACCAGGACGGCGCCGTAGCGCTCCAGCGAGACGGTGCCGCCGTACTCCTCGATCCGCTCGGTGTCGGGGTAGACCCGCACCGAGGTCGGCACGTACCGGCCGGCGAAGCCCAGGCGCATCTCGTCGGTCTTGCCACTGTGCGGCCAGGAGGCGTGCATCAGGGTCGACCAGAACATGATCGCCTCGCCCGGGCGCATCACCATCGACACCGCCTGCGACTCGTCGGGCTTGAAGTCGGCGTCGACCTGCAGCTCGCGGTAGTCGTAGCCGAAGAAGCCGCGGCGGACGCCGCCCTTGTCCACCTGGTTGATGGAGTCCGGGCTGTAGTGCATCTTCCTGGTCTCGTCGTAGTTCATCCGGGTGTGGGTGCCGGGGATGAACTGCAGGCAGCCGTTGTCCTCGTTGGCCTCGGTGAACGCCGTCCACACCGTGATGGTGCCGCCGAACTCCCTGTGCTCGTCGGGCCACAGGATCTGCGGCACGCCGGAGGCGTTGGCGAAGGTGTCGGCCTGGTGCCAGTCGGTGCCCTCGTCGCCCGGGTACTTCGGGAAGAACTCGCTGCGCCAGCACAGCACGTCGGGCCCGAGCACGCCGGCCACCCGGTCGACGATCTCCGGCCGGCAGATGTGGTCCGCGAGGAACTCCGAGTCCAGGTGCCGGTCGTAGTTGGAGATGTTGGTGTTGCCGGACTGCGCCGCCTCGTCCTGGTAGACCGCGTTGCTGCGGTCCATCAGCCGCAGCCGCTCGACCCGCCAGCGGCGCTGCATCTCCTCGATCTCGTACACCTTGAACGGGCCGAAGTAGCCGCGCTCGTGGAAGCTCGCGCGCTCCTCGGGCGTCAGCGTGAAGCCGCCGGTCACGTCGGGCACAGTGGTGCTCCTCTCTTCACTCACTTCGAGTCCTGCGCGTCCACGCAGGCGGACAGGTGGCGGACGGTCGCCGCGTAGAGTTCCGCACCGGTCAGCGACAGCTTCCAGCGCCGGTTGACGGAGGCGACCACCCGCATGAACGCCAGGGACGTGGCGCCGTTCTCGAACAGGTCGTCGTCCAGGCCGATGCCCGGCCGGGCCAGCACCTCGGTGACGATCGCGCCGACCTGCTGCTGCGTGGGCGTCAGCTCCGCACCGCCGCCCGCCGGTCCGGCCGGAGCCTGCCGGTGCGGCAGGGAGGGCAGCGCCGAGCGGTCCACCTTGCCCTGCGCGGTGGTCGGCACCTCGGTGATCAGCCGGTATGCGGAGGGCCGCATGTGCTCGGGCAGCGCGCCCGCGGCCCGGGCGAACACCTCGGCGACCAGCCGGCCGAGCGCCTCGTCGTCGATCTCGGCGTCGGGCGGCGGCACCAGGTAGGCCGTCAGGCGGACGTCGCCCTCACCGTGGTCCTGCGGGACGACGATCGCCGAGGCCAGCCGCGGGTCGTCGGCGAGCAGCGCCTCGATCTCGCCGGGCTCGATCCGGAAACCGCGGATCTTGATCTGGTCGTCGGCTCGGCCGACGTACAGGTACTCGCCGCCGGCGGTGCGCACCGCGCGGTCGCCCGAGCGGTACAGGCGCACCGTGTCCGTGCCGGTGCCGACGGTGCGGAAGCGCTCGGCGGTCAGTTCGGGGCGGCGGTGGTAGCCGCGGGCCACGCCGGTACCGCCGACGTAGAGCTCACCGGGGGTGCCGTCAGCGACCGGGCTGCCGTCCTCGTCGAGCAGGTGCAGGGTGACCTCGGGCAGCGGGCGCCCGATCGGGCTGACACCGGGCTCGTCGAGGTCGGCCCGCGTGATCGCACGGGCCGTCACATGGACCGTGGTCTCGGTGATGCCGTACATGTTGACCAGCGCGGGCCGCTCGTCGCCGTAGCGGGCGAACCAGGGCTCCAGCAGCTTCACGTCCAGGCGCTCGCCGCCGAACACCACCAGGCGCAGCGCGGGCAGCGCCGCGGTGGAGGCGCCCGCCAGGCGGCGGAAGGCGGACGGGGTCTGGTTGAGCACCGTGACGCCCTCGTCCGCGAGCAGCTTGTGCAGCAGCTCCGGGGAGCGGACGGTCTCGGTGCCGGCCACCACCAGGCGGCCGCCGTGCAGCAGCGCGCCCCACAGCTCCCAGACCGAGAAGTCGAAGCTGATCGAGTGGAACAGCGTCCACACGTCGTCGGCGCGGTACCCGACCAGCTCGGCGGTCTGCTCGAACAGCCTGACCACGTTCCGGTGTTCGACCAGCACGCCCTTCGGGACGCCGGTCGACCCGGAGGTATAGATGACGTACGCGAGGTCGCTCTCCCGGGACTCCTCGACCGTGGCGGGCGCGGTCGGCGCGGTCGGCGCCTCCGTCTCGCGGTCGAGCCAGACCACCGGGGCCGCGCAGTCCGCGAGGCACTCGGCGACCCGGGACACCGAGACCACCGCGGAGACCTGGCTGTCGTCGAGCAGGAAGGCGACCCGGTCGGCAGGGTAGGCCGGGTCGACGGGCACGTACGCGGCCCCCGCCTTGAGGATGCCGAGCAGGCCGACCACAAGGTCGGCACTGCGGTCGACGCACAGGCCGACCAGCCGGTCGGGGCCGGCGCCGCCCGCCCGCAGCCGGGCGGCCACCGCGTCGGCCTCGGCGTTCAGCTCGCGGTAGGTGAGGGCGCGGTCGGCCCCGCTCACCGCCACGCGGTCCGGCATCCTGGCGGCCTGGACTTCGAAGAGCTGGTGCAGCGTCTTGCCGGAAACCATGGCGGATCTCCCATCCGGTACGGGTTCGCGGGGCGGGCGGCCGAGAGCCCGCTGGGACGGTCAGCCCTGGGCGGCGGTCCTGGTGGCGTACATGCCCCAGTGCTGCGGGGTCAGGGCAAGGTCCTGCAGGCTGCTCTGGACGAACATCCGCTCCCAGCCGCCGCCGCCCTTCTCCACCGGGATCCACTGCTTGGTGAACACCTCGCGCGCGGCCGGCATGGTGCGCGCCCGAAGGCCCATCAGGTTGTAGTAGGAGCTCAGCTTGCGCAGGTGGATGAACCAGTGGATCCGGTCCGACAGGCCGAACGCCTCCTCGTAGAGGAAGATGGTCGCCTCGCCGCCCAGCGAGGCGTTCCAGCTCTCGGTCAGCGCGCGGGCGAACTCCCGCCCCTCGGCCCGGAACTCGTACTTCAGCTCACCGGTGCGGTGCATGATGATGCCGGAGTTCGCGGAGTGCAGCAGCTCATCGGGCTTCTGCGAGGTCTGGTGCTCCGCGGTCGGCACCACGAAGCGGTCCACGCCACCGTCGTCGACCACCGAGGACGGCTCGGTGTCGGCCGTGCCGTACATCCCGAAGCTCTGCGGGATCAGCACCGTCTCCTTCAGGCCGCCGTCCAGGAACATCCGGTCCCAGGAGCCTCCGCCGCGCTCCTCCGGGATGCGGTTGCGGAACATCACCTCGCGCCAGCCCTCGTCCTGGGAACCCATCCTGACGAGGGTCTCGTACGCCTCCAGGGAGCGCATGTGCAGAAGCCAGTGCAGGGTGTCCTTGGTCCCGAAGGTCTCCTCGTAGACGAAGGTGGTCGCCACGCCGACGTACCGGGTGTTCAGGTACTCGGAGAGCTCACGGGCGAACTGCCGCCCCTCTGATCGGAATTCGGCCCGCAACTGCCCGACGCGCTCGACCACGACACCGGCGTTCGCCGAGTGCAGGATATCCGCGACCGGAAGGGACGTCTGCTGCTGCGCGACCGGGGTGGAGAATTCGGAATCTGCCTTCTCGGTCATGAAAGGACTCCTCGGTGAATGGTTCGAATTTCTGCTGCAGCACAATTTGGTCATTTCTCCGGAGAACGGCGCAGCTCACTATTGAGCAGGGCCGGGAATCTACCGGCCCAGCGAGGAGAAACGGTCTCGGAGGACCTGGGCCGCGCCGGCCATCAATGCCTCGGCGACGGCGTCGACATGGCGGTTGCGCCAGTCGGCGAGCGCGGTCCCGGCGGCGAAGCGGTTGAACGCGCCGATCGCCGGGCCGGTGTGGATCTGGTAGTTGACGCGCTCGGCCGGGTCGCCGCGCATCGCCATCCGGGTGCTGTGCACGAAGTACCAGCGGAACACCAGCGCCATCCGGTGCCTGGGGTCCTGCTCGGCCCGCTCGACCTCCTGCGGGCGGCCGGCCCGCAGGTAGTACTCGCGGGTCTCCTTCCAGACCTGCTCGAGGTCGCGGCGGAACCAGCCGTCCTCGATCGTCCGCCGCAGCTTGGCGTCGATCGCCTCCAGGCCGTCGTACTGGCGGTACGCCTGGTACAGCTTGTTGGCGCGCGCCGCGAACAGCGTCCCGCGCCGCAGCACCTGCGCCCGCGCCCCGATCTCGAACATGTCGCCGGCCGGCGCGTACCCGGTGTCCTGGACGTCGGCCTGCGCCAGCAGGTCCTTCACCGCGTCGGACGTCCCGGCCTGCGGGGTGCACTGGTTGACCGATCCGGTGACCACGAAGTCCGCGCCCAGCACGAACGCCGCCGCCAGGCTCTCCGGCGCCCCCAGGCCGCCGGCCGCGCCGACCCGGATGCCGCCCGGGTAGCCGCGCTCGGCCACGATCCGGTCCCGCAGGCCCGTCATCGCGGGCATCAGGGTGTAGGCCACCGCGGCGTCGGTGTGCCCGCCCGAGTCGGCCTCCGCGCACACCTCCCCCGCCAGCGGCAGCGCGCGGCCCGCCTCGGCCTCCGCGGCGGTCACCAGCCCGTCGGCGAGCAGTCCCCGTACCAGCGCCTCCGGCGCCGGCTCCATGAACGCCGCCGCCACCTCCGGCCGGGACGCCTTGGCCAGCAGCCGGTTGCGCGCCACCGCCCGGCCCGCGCCGTCCCGGTGCGCCCCGCTCAGCCGGTACAGCACCAGCGCCCGGGTCGGCTGGGTGAAGCCCGCCGCCTCGACGAACCGCACCCCGTGCCGCAGGAACAGCCGCACGGTGGCCTCCTCCAGCGCCGGGTCGTGCAGTGCGTGCAGCAGGTTCATCCCGAAGCTGCCGTCCGGGCCCAGCTCGGCGCGGAGCGTGGCGATGGCCGCCTCGATCCGCTCGGTCCGCAGCCCGCCGGTCCCGAAGTACCCGAGCAGTCCGGCCCGCGCCATCCGGGCCACCAGCTCGGTGGAGGCGATGCCCTTGTACATCGATCCGGCCAGGTACGCGTAGCGCACCCCGTAGTCGGCCCGGAACGCCGCCGAGCCCAGCCGCTCCGGGGTCAGTGTGGTCATGCCGTCAGCGCAGGTCCCGGAGGAAGGAGTTGCCGGGCCTCCGGCCGCGCCGGCTCGGGGCGGGGACGGCGCCGGGTCGGCGGCCGGGGCCGAAGCGGGCGCGGCAGGTGCCGTCCGCCCGGCGGCGGATGCCCCGTCAGCACTTCCTCCGACTGCCGCAGGTGCCCAGGCACCGCCCGCGGCGGGCCGCGCCTCCGGCGCCGGCCCGTTCGCCGCGTCCTTCACCGCCGCGTCCCACAGCCCCGTCAGCACCCGGCCCGTGCCCTGCTCGGCGATCCGGTCGACGCCCTGCGCCAGTAGATGGCGCATGCTCTCGGACCAGCGGACCGCGCTGTGCACCTGGGCGGCCAGCAGCCGGCCGACCTCGCCGGGGCGGTAGGGCCGGGCGGTGACGTTGGCGATCACCGGGATACGGGGGTCGCGCAGCTCGAAGCCGTCCAGGAAGGCGGCGAACTCGCGGGCGGCGTCGGCCATGTAACGGGAGTGGAAGGCGGCGCTGACCCGCAGCGGGACGCAGCGGCCCGCGCCCGCGGCGGTGACGGCCCCGGCGGCGCGGCGCAGCGACTCGGCGGGACCGGAGAGCACCACCTGCTCGGTGGAGTTGAGGTTGGCGAGGTCGATGTCGTCGAGGCCGGCCTCCGCGAGCAGGTCGGCGATCCGGGCGGCGCCGGGGCCGACCACGGCGGTCATCGCGCCGCCGGTGGCCCGGCCCATCAGCTCGCCGCGGCGGGCCACCAGGGCGAGTCCGGTCTCGAAGTCGAAGGCGTCGGCGGCGAGCAGCGCGTTGTACTCGCCGAGGCTGTGCCCGGCCAGGTAGTCGGGGGCGGGTTCGCGGGCCGCGTACGCGCGCCGGGTCAGCTCGTTGACGACGAACAGCGCGGGCTGCAGGTAGCGGGTGTCGGTGAGCCGTTCGGCGGCGTCGCCGAGGCAGAGTTCACGCACCGAGAAGCCGAGGATCCGGTCGGCGGCGGTCATCGCGTCCGGGTAGCGGTCGAACAGGTCGCGGCCCATGCCGCGGCGCTGCGCGCCCTGCCCGGGGAAGAGCCACGCGGTCCGATGCATCACGAGCCGCCCTCCCACGGGAAGCGCTGTCGTTCGGCGAAGTCGGCGATCCGGCGGCCGACACCGTCGGAGGACATCAGCCGGGCGAACTCGTCGACCGCGGTGCGCTCGACCTCCGGAGTGATGATCCACATCTTGGCGAAGTACCGCTTCAGGTCGCCGACCGTGGCGCCCTCCACCTTGGTGACCCGGAAGGCGAGTCTGCGCAGCGCCGGCTGGAGCTGGTCGACCAGCTGGTCGACCAGGCCGGACAGCAGTGCCTGATCGGCCGTCACCGGCAGGGTGCTCAGGCTCATCGCGTAGGCCTTCTGGAAGCCGGTGCGGCGGATCAGGAACGGGGCGACGCTGCACGGCAGCAGGCCCCACAACGCCTCGGGCAGACTGAACGTGGAACGGGGCGTGGCGAGCACGAGGTCGCTGGCGGAGACCAGGCCGACGCCGCCGCCGGCCACCCGGCCGTCGACGGTGGCGACCACCACCCGCGGGGTGAGCGTGAGACGTTTCAGCAGGCCGAGGAACTCGGCGCCGCCCTGCGCCGCCCGCTCCCGGTCGGGGCGGCCCTCGGCGGCCGCCCCGAGCAGGTCCATGCCGCTGCAGAACACACCGTCGCCGCCGGTCAGCACCACCAACCGGCAGTCCGGGTCGGCCTCGGCCGTGTCGAGCGCCGTGTGCAGTTCCCGGATCATGGCGGTGTCGATGCTGTTCTGCGCGTCCGGGCGGTCGAGGGCGACGGTGAGGACGCCCGGCGTGCCGGAGAGTCGGATCGTGCGGTGATCCGTGCCCAGGTCCATCTGCTCAGCTCCATCGGTAGCGCCGGTGGAAGTTCTCGATCCGGTCCAGCACCAGTTGCTCCCTGCCGTGCAGCGCCGGGCCGTAGACGTCCGCGTACCGCGACACGTCGAGGACCGCGTCCTGCACGCCTGGGGCGCCTTCGGCGGTGTGCTTCGCCAGCCGGTCGTGGTCGGCGACGGTCAGCCGGTGCCGGGCGTCCAGCCGCTCGGCGGTCCGGTACTGGGCCAGCAGGGCGGGCGCCCCGGCGCCGACCACCCCGCTGTAGAACTCCGAGGCGCAGCCGGACCCGTACGAGAACAGGCCGACCCGGCGCGGCTCGCCGAAGTCGCCGTGCTCGATCAGCGAGAGCAGGGCGACGAACAGGCCGGCCGCGTAGGTGTTGCCGATCCGGGCCGGGTTGACCAGCGAGGCGGCCATCCGGGTCCGGAAGTCCGCCTCGATGGCGTCCGAGGGCATCCGCTTGACCCGGCGCATCAGGTGTCGGTGGGCGCCCTTGACCATCCCGCCGAACGGGGTGTGGAAGGCCAGGTGGTCGAAGGAGTCGACGATGTCGGCCCCTGCGACCACCTCTCGGTAGTCGGCGAAGGAGTGCTCCAGGCACTCCAGGTAGGCCAGCAGCGAGAGGTCGGAGTCGCCGGCCGCCAGGTCGGGGCGCGGGCGGCAGGTGTCCATCACCTCGTAGCTGTAGAGGCCGGCCGCGCCAGGGTCGAGGTCGAGCACCTCGGGTTCGGGGCCGAGCAGCAGCGCAGCCGCGCCGGCGCCGTGGGACGGCTCCCAGTACGGCATGCCGACCACCGAGCCACCGGCGTCGGCGGCGATCACCAGCGCACGGGCCCGCGGGCGGGGACTGCCCGCCAGCAGGCCGAGCGCGGTACGGAGTGCCGCGGTGCCGCCGTAGCAGGCGTGCTTGACCTCGAAGGAGCGGCAGCGCCTGCCGAGGCCGAGGTAGTGGTGCACGTAGGTGCTGATCGGCTTGCCGAAGTCCAGGCCGGACTCGGTGCCGACGATCACCGCCTCGATGCTGTCGCGCTGCTCCCCGGTGAGCCGGTCGAGGATCGGCTTGGCCGCGTTCACGGCGTTGGTGACCGGGTCCTCGCACGGCAGGTTGACCGACTTCTGCACCATCATCAGGTTGTCGAAGCGGCCGAGGTCCAGTCCGCGGGCGCGGAACAGCTCCATGACGTCCAGGGCGGCCCGCCCGACATAGGCGTTGGCCGCCTCAACTCCGACGGCCATGCAGCGGCGCCCAGAGGGTGTCGGTCATCGTGCCGTCGAGCACCGTTCGGTGCCAGCCGCCGCCGCCCTTGCTGTCGGCGACGACCTGGGAGGCCATCAGGCGGCGCAGCTCCGGGTCGCTCTTCTGCAGGGCCATCAGCTCGTGGTAGGCGTCCGGGGAGGCGAGGTGGATCAGCAGGTGCAGGCGGTCCTGCTGGCCCCACATCTCCTCGTAGAGGAAGGCGCTGGCTCGGCCGACCATCGCCTCGGAGACGTGTCCGGCCCAGTCGAACCAGAACTTCCGGGCCTCATCGCGCAGGGCGTACCGGACCTGGAGACGGCGGTGCACGGTGAGCGGGGCGTTCACGGAGTGCAGCAACTGCTCGGGAGCGAGCCGGGACTGGTAGCGGGCCGGCGGCTGGAAGGTGTCCAGCGGGTGGTCGTCGTCCTCGTCGTGGTGGCTCAGGCCGTGCTGCGGGCAGATGATCGTCTCGGTCATCGAGCCCTCGACGAACATCCGCTCCCAGTTTCCGCCGCCCTTGGTGGGCAGCCGGTCGTCGGTGGACACCTCGGCCCACTTCTGCGAATGGTCGACCATGTCGAGCATCCGGCGGTAGTCGCTGGGCTCCTTCAGGTGCAGCAGCCAGTGCAGCCGGCTCTGCGTCCCGAACAGCTCCTCGAAGGCGAAAATCGAGACGTAGCCGACCTGGGCGTTGTTGATCAGGTCGACCAGGTCCGCGGAGAAGGACATGCCTTCCTCGCGGAACTCGTTCTTCAGCTGCCCGACCCGATGGATCAGGAATCCCGCGTCGGCAGAATTCAGTAGTTTGTCCAACGGTACCGTGGTCTGGTGGAACGCCGGCCTGATCCTTTGTTGCGTGCTGAAATCCTCTGCGGCCGTCACGTTGCGCGCCTCCTTTTCCACGGAAATTGACGGGTCATCTCCGACAATCACTACCGGATTACGTTAGGAGCCCGCAGCGGATTCCTGCTGCTCAATTCTGCGCAGGGTCGGTAGGCACGGAGGCGCGGTCCGACCAGGCGGCGAGTTCGATGGCCCGCGAGTGCTCTTCGGCGCGGTGATCGACCCTCGCCATGGTCCAGCGCAGGGCGGGCGCGGCCATCACCGAGGTGAGCACGGCGACCAGCACGACGATCGAGTACATGGCGGGGCTGAGCACGCCGAGCCGCAGGCCGATGGTCGCCACCACCACCTCGACCGCCCCGCGGGCGTTCAGCCCGGCGCCGAGCGCCAGGCCCTCCCAGTGCGTCAGGCGGCCCAGCCGGGCGCCCAGGTAGGCGCCGGCGAACTTGCCGCCGACGGCGAGCGACAGCACCACCGCGGCGGCGGCCGACGTCCCGGGATCGCCCAGTACCGACAGGTCGACCCTCAGGCCCGCTCCGGCCAGAAAGATCGGGGCGAACACGGAGAGCGTGACGGTCCGCAGCGAGGCCAGCCGCACCGTCGTCTCCCGGGACGGCGAGCTGAGCAGGCAGCCGACCGCGAACGCGCCGAGTGCCGACTCCAGGCCCAGCGACTGGCTGCCGGCTGAGGCGGCCAGGATCGCCACCACGGTGATCGCGATCACCGGCCCGGAGCCCTCGGCCTTCTCGGCCCGCCCCAGCGCCCCGCGCAGCAGCGGCCGGGCGGCGATCACCACGGCCAGGAACAGCAGCAGGTGCCCCACGCTGGAGACGATGTGACCGACCTTCAGGGCACCCGCCGTCATCGCGGTGACGAGCGACAGGACGATCCAGGCGACCACGTCCTCTCCGGCCGCCGCGGCCAGGGTCAACTGCCCGACGTCGCTGTGCAGCATGCCCAGGTCGGTCAGCGTCTTGGCGATCACCGGGATCGCGCTGACGCCCATCACCACACCGATCAGCAGTGCGAACGAGGAGCGGTCGGCGTGCGAGCCGAGCAGCCGGCCGGGCAGCAGCAGACCGGTGGCCACGCCCAGGCCGAACGGCAGCACCAGTGCCGCGGTGCTGACCGAGAGCACGGTGCGCGGGCGGCGGCGCATCATCCGCAGGTCCAGGTGCGCGCTGGACATCCCGATGAACAGCAGTACGCCGAACGTGCTTACCGCGTCCAGCAGTTGGGGCTGAGAATTGTCAGGCGGCCACATCCAGGCGAACGTCGCGGGCGAGAGGTGTCGGAGCACCGTCGGACCGAGCACCACACCGCTGAGCAGTTCGCCCACCACGCCCGGCAGACCCACCCGGCGGGCCAGGTGGCTCATGCTGGTGCCGACAAGCAGCAGGGCCGTCAACTGCATCAGAAACAACAGGGTCTGATGCTCGCTCATGTTCGACCTTCTCCCCTGGGGCCGCCTTCCAGAGCCCCAAGGGTTGGCATCGCGACGAATGCCCAGCTACTCAGAAGTGAGCATCGACCTGCAGCCGGCCCTCGATGTAGTCGCCGAGCCGCTGGTCGTCGACGACCAGCGAGCCCTGCACCACGCCGACCAGCCCGGTCTCCCGGAAACGCTTGAGGAACAGCCCGACCCGGGAGCGGGTGGTGCCGACCATCTCGGCGAGCTCCTCCTGGGTGATCCGGGCCCGAATCACCACCAGTCGGCCGCGGCGCCGGCCTATCTGCTGGGAGAGCAGCAGTAACCGGGCCGCCAGGCGGCGCTCACACTCCAGCGTCACCATGTCGACGATGATCTTCTGCTGTTCGATCACCCGCTCACCGAGGTGCCGCACGTACGCCGGCAGCAGACCCTCCTCGGCAAGCACCGAGAGGAACCGGTCGCCCGGGATCTGACGCAGCGTCGCCGGCTCCAGCGCGATGGCGGTGTCGGAGCGTTCGCTTCCGAGCAGCCCCAGCTCACCCAGAACGTCGCCCGCCCCGGAGATGTAGAGCAGACATCGCTTGCCGCTCCCGGTGATCATCAGCGTTTTGACCTGGCCGGTCTCGATCACATACATGTGCCGGTCCTGGCCGCCGTCCGTGTACACGTGCCCCCGCCGGGGCACCGTCAGGGTCGGGGTGTCGTGCAGCCGCGTGGCGCACAGCGCGCGCAGCTTGGTGCGGAAGCGGGCCGAGTCGGTGTCGGCCGGCTCGACGGCACGTCGTACGGGGACCGCGGTGGCAGTCGGACGGGTCCGGTGGTGCTCCAGTGTTGCCCTCATCTTCAACCTCGAATCGCCTGGAAAACGGCACAGGAGCGTCGTCCTGACCCGGGCAGGCCGGCCCGGCGGACGCGTCGGGATGTGGCTGAGATCGCCCTGATGTGCGGATCGGCGAGGTGCGGGGGCAAGCATAGGAAAAGTTTCGGCCGACACCAATGCCCACGCGCCCCCATTCCACGCGGGCATGCCACCGGCCGCGGCGGGGCCCCCGCCGACTTCACGCGATGCTCAATCCAGCGCAGAAACGCCCGGTTCGGCCGGTCTAGGTTCGGGACGCTCGGGCGTACCCGCCGGAACGAGCCGACCTGCCGAGGAACGGAGACTGCACCGTGAATGACCGGTCATCACAGCCCGGCGCACCGTCCGGTTCCGAGGACCCGAAGGTCCTGCCGACCGGACCGCGGGTCGACCCCTACGCGCTGTACTCCGACATGCGTGCCGAGGGCGTCGTCCACACCATCCGCGAACCCAACGGCCTCCACCGCCGGCTCGTGCTGCGCTACGCCGAGTCCCGCGACGTCATGAACGACTCCCGCTTCGCCAAGGACCCGGGCCTGGCCTGGGACCAGCTGCGCGACGCCGGCTACGTCAAGGGCGAGCGCGACAACCGCGCCGACTACCTCTACCACCTGGTCAACACCGACCCACCGGACCACACCCGGCTGCGCAGGCTGATCAGCAAGGCGTTCACCAACCGCCGGATGGAGGCGATGCGCCCGCGCGTGCGGGAGATCGCCGAGCAACTGCTCGACGGCCTCGCCGGGCAGCGGACCGTCGACCTGATCGAGGGCTACGCGCACCCGCTGGCCACCACAGTCATCTGCGAGATCCTCGGCGTGCCGAACGCCGACCGGGAGAACTTCCGGATCTGGGCCACCGCCATGCTCACCGCCCCGGACGCGGTGGTCGAAGGCGCGCTCACTCCGCAAGAGGGCTACGCGGCGATGCAGTCCTTCTTCACCGAGCTGCTGGCCCGCCGCCGCGAGGAACTCAAGGACCTCGCGGAGACCGACGTGGACACCAGCGCCCAGCAGCCCGATGTGATCACCGGCTTGATCGTCGCCCGCGACGAGGGCAACCGGCTCACCGAGATCGAGATGGTCTCCACCGCGATGCTGCTGCTCAGCGCCGGCCAGGAGCCGACCGTCAACCTGATCGCCAACGGCACCCTGGCGCTGTTCGACAACCCGGAGCAGTTCGCCCTGCTGCGGGCCAAACCCGACCTGATCGCCACGGCCGTGGAGGAGTTCCTCCGCTACGACCCGCCGGTGGAGCTGTCCACCATGCGGGTCTCCACCGAGGACGTCGAGGTGGCCGGCACCGTGATCCCGGCCGGCAGCGTGGTCACGGTCTCCATCGCCTCGACCAGCCGCGACGAGCGGCAGTTCGAGAACCCCGACCGGCTGGACATCACCCGCACCGACAACCCGCACCTGGCTTTCGGATTCGGCCTGCACCACTGCATCGGTGCCCCGCTCGCCCGGATCGAGGGTCAGGAGGCGATCGCGGCACTGGTCGACCGCTACCCGAACATCTCGCTCTCCGGCACCCGGGACGACCTGCGCTGGCGCCCCACCCGGATCATGCGCGGCCTGGTCGAGCTGCAGGTCGAGCTCGGCCCGCGAGCCTGAACCGCGCCGGATGGCAGAGCGAGGGCTCCTGCCCGGCACGCGCGAGGCCCACGTATGGGCCGCGCGCGTGCCCGACTCGGACCGCGACGCCGCGGTCCGGGCGGGGCTGGCACTGCTCACGCCCGCCGAGCACGACCGGCTGGCCCACTTCCGCTTCGCCCGCGACCGCGCCCAGTACGCGGTGGCGCACACCCTGCTGCGGACCGCGCTGACCCGGTGTCATCCTGAAATCCCGCCGCGGCAGTGGGAATTCCGCACCACCTGGCACGGCCGTCCGGAACTCACCGGCCGCACCGCGGGGACCGGGCTGAGGTTCAACCTCTCCCACACCCCCGGCGCGGCCGTCTGCGTGGTCACCCTCGGGACCGACTGCGGCATCGACGTCGAGGAGACCGCTCCGCACCGCACCCGCCGACTGCCCGGAGTGCTCGCCCCCGCCGAGGCCGCCGCGCTCGCCGGGCTGCCCGCCGGCGGGCGGGCCGACGCCCTCCTCCGGTACTGGACCCTGAAGGAGGCCTACACCAAGGCCCTCGGCCTCGGCCTCGCCCACCCGTTCAGCCGCTGCGACTTCGGCGCGCTGCCCGACACCGGGACGATCACGCTGGCCGCCGACGCCGAGGGGAAGTGGCAGTTCCACCAGTGGCGGCCGGGACCCGGCCACATCGCCGCGCTCGCCCTGCGCCGCGGCGCGGGCGCCGCCGGGCTGGTGGTGGTCCACCACGGCGACGCCCCCGCCGGCTCCGCTCAGACTCTCGCCACGTAACGCTCCAGCCGGGTCTCGTGCACTGTCAGTTGGGCCGAACCACTGTGCACCAGCAGCCCGTCGTCGGAGAACCGCTTCAGGAAGAACCCCACCCGGGAACGCGTGGTCCCCACCATTTCAGAGAGTTCCTCGTGCGTTATCCGCCGTTCCATTCTCAGCTCGGCCCCCTGCCGCCGACCGACCTTCCGAGCGAGATCGAGAAGTGTGACAGCGAGCCTCTGCTCGCAGTTCATGGTCACCATATTGGCGATCAACCGCTGCTGCCAGGACAGCTGCCCCATCAAATGCAGGGCGAACTCCTCAGCGTTCTCCAGATCCTGCAGAACCGCTGCCACATGCGCCGCCGACAATTTCCGCAGGACACTCCGCTTCATCGCCGTCGCGGTCTCCGTACGCATTCCCTGGAGAATTCCCAGCTCACCGAAGAACTCTCCCTCCACGCATATGGAGAGCAGACATCGCTTACCATCCGGAGAGCCTGAAACGATCTTGACCTGACCCTCCTCGACCAGGTACAGACCGTTGTCGCACTGCCCGGTGGAATATACGTTCTCGCCGCGCACCAGCCGCACCACTGGGGCGGATCCCCCACTCCCCACCATTCTGTCTCGCAGCGTTTCCCACAGCGACATGGACGTGGAGACGAACATGTACTTCCCCCCTAGTATGCGGTGGCCGCGACCATGAATCAAGCCGGGTTCGGGTCAATAATGAAGTCGAAGACCCGTTCCACCCTCCCCCAAACGAATTTGCCCCCTGCACCCCGGCCAAAAACCTTGCCGCGGATACCTCCGGCCACCCGCCCGACTCGGCCCGATCATCGAAAAGGAGCCGTATCCGACCACCGTGCACGACAACACCCTGCTCCGGGCGCCGCGGCGCCGCCCGGCAGGCGGCGCACCCGACACCCGACCGTCAGAACATGGCACTGCCGCCCTGAGGTGCGCCAGGCACGCGGCGCACCTCAGGGCAGCGACTCCCGTCCGACACGCCTACCGCCTCATGCCGCGGGCGCAACCCAACCGGCGCACCGGCACCGCCAGGGCGTGAGCGCGGGCCGCATCGGTCCTGGAGACACCGGAGCGCCCCCACCAACTCGCCACCGCGCACGGTCCGCTGGGCGGCTGCCCCGCTCGCGCGCCGTGGTGGAGCGCGCCGGCTGCTGCGACGGGACCATGCGGCGGCCCGATCGCCGGGAACCGGGCCACTGACCGCCGAGCCGGCGGCCACTGCCACTCGGCACGCTGTCGACCTGGGCCGGGGGCGGCACCCCCGACCGGGGCGGGCGACCCCGCAGGGTCCACGCCCGGGGGATCGCTGCCGCGTGTGGGTCCGACGCCCCGCCACCCCGGGCGCGCCCTTCTGCTCGCCCTCACCGCGGCCGCCCGGCTCGGCCCGGCGCTCCACACCCGGCGGCGCCTTCCCGAGGGCGTCGCCCTTCGAGGGCGGCGTCGAGGAGTTGGAGCCGTTGCGCGAGCGCAGCGACTGAAGCTTCGTCAGTTCCCGTAGCCTTCCGCGCGGACCGCGGCCATGGACGGCAACTCGGCTACTTGATGGACACGTTCGAGGGCACACCCTCACGAACCGTCACGTCGCAGCAAGACCGTCACGCTCCGGTTACCCGCTCAATGGTTGCGTCCAGATGTCTGCCGCTGCGGATCAGCGAGGTCCCGGGCCATCCCGATGAGCACCGTGGGCTGGACCTGGGTGCCGCCGCCCGCACCGCGCCGGCGGGGCCTCGGTGACCGGAGCACGGATCGGGCAGGGGCGGTTCCTCGCCGGGGCGCCGGCTATGCCTTGGCCTCCGGTACCGGGTGCACGGTCATCGGGAGTGCGCTGGCCCCCATGATGCCCTTGCACACCTCCCGGACCGGGGGGCCGGGTACCGGCCGGAGTTCGAAGCGGGGCAGCACGGTGGCCAGCGCGAAGGTCATCGTCAAGTTGGCCATCGACTCTCCCGCGCACAGGCGGGTGCCCGCGCCGAAGGGCATGAAGTGCTCACGGCGGGGCGGCTGGGGGTGCCCCGGCGCCCAGCGATCGGGGTCGAAGGTCGTGGGATCGGGGAAGACGACCGGGTCGCGGTGCAGGGCGGTGAGGCTGGCCAGCAGTTCGGCCTCGGCGGGGAACGCGAAGCCGCCGACCTGTACGGGGCGGGTGGTGCGCCGCATGTCCATCCAGCCGGGGCTGCGCAGCCGCAGGGTCTCGTTGACGACCTGGCGGGTGTACACCAGCCGGTTCAGGTCGCCCATGGTGGGGTCCCGCCCGTCCAGCACCTGGGCGAACTCCTCGCGCAGTCGCTGGGCGGCCGTAGGGTGCTGCGCGATTTCGTGGAAGGCCCAGCCCAGGGCGTGTCCGGTGCTGTCGCCGCCGGCGATCAGCATGGACAGCACCTCATCGCGCAATTCCCCCGGGCTCATGGGTTGGCCGTCCGCGTCCCGGGCGGCGACCATGCTGGACAGGATGTCGCCGTGGCCGTGCGGGTCGGTCAGGTATCGGTTGATGATCGAGGTCAGCGCCGCTTCGAGCCGGTCCCGCGCCCGGATGAAGCGCCGATTGGCAGGGGTGGGCAGCTTGTCCACCAGGTCGCTGGGGACCACGCTACGGATGCCGACGCCGGCTATGAAGTCGGCGATGGTGTCCCGGATGGTGTCGGCGTCGCCGGCTACCTTGTCCGAGGAGAACAGCGCGGTGTTGATCAGCGCGTTGGCCAGGGTGTCCATCTCGCGGGCCATGTCCAGGACGGTACCGGGCCGCCAGGCGTCGACCTGCGCTTTGATGCCGGCCAGCAGCACGGCCACGTCGTACCCGGGGTGGTCGTGGCTGAACGCCTGCTGGACCATCCGGCGCTGGCGCAGGTGGAAGGCGCCGTCGGAGCTGCCGAGCCCGTTGCCGACCAGCGGGCGCACCTTGCTGAAGAACCGCCCCCGGGCGAATGTGTCACCGCCGTCGCCGAGTATTTCGCGGACCATGGCGTGGTCGTTGATGAGGAAGGTGGGAGTACGGCCCATGCGCAGCCGCAGCACGGGGCCCTCGGCACGGACCCGCTCGAAGAAGGCCAGCCTCTGGGCCGCCACGGCCGGCCTGTGCCCGGCAAGCGGGACGCTGCCGGATGCGACTGGCGCAGAACCAACAACCTGATCCGTCCGACCCGACATCAGCTCGCTCCCGTCGTCTCTTCCCAGTAGAACAGGAGGTACTCACCCGGCCTCTCGCCTCAACTGCGGTTCGTCCGAGTGCGTTTCGACGCTAGCCCGGCCCGGTGACCGTCCGGCGCTCAGAAGTGAGCAGTGGGACCGGAATCCGGCGGCTGCGCGCGCAGGTCCGGCCGGACCGGGTGGCGACCGGCGCCGAGGGCGCCGAAGGCCTGGCCTGCGCCCGGTGGCAGCGCCGGGCCACCTCCGTCCCTGCTGCGGGACGCCCCGGCCGGGCCGCTTCGGCGCCCGGGAAGCCGGCGACGCGCTGGAAGCAGACGGCCGGGCCCTCGCCCCGCGGGTCGGCGTAATCGTCGCTGCTGCAAGGGATTTTCATTCCGGTCGGCTGCCCGGAGAACTCGGCCAGGCGGGTGAGGTCCGGACCGTCGAGGGTGATTCCGCAAAAGCTGGTCAGTGCCGTCGTCGCGCGATTGCACCCTGTTTCCAGCCGATGCCGGCCGCCTCCGCCGGCACCCGAGGTCCGCCTCCTCGGGCCGGCATCCTGTGCTTGACTGACACCATGGCGCGAGACGAAGAGACCATCGCATTCGCATCGGCGGCTGAGCTGCAGGATTGGCTCTCCCGCAATTATGCCGCATCCCGCGGTTTCTGGCTGAAGCTCAAGAACAACGCCGCGGGCGAAGACGCCCTGACGTACGCCCAGGCCCTCGACGTGGCATTGTGCTACGGGTGGATCGACGGCCAGAAGGGCAAGCTCGACGACGCCCACTGGCTCCAGCGGTTCACGCCCCGGTCGGCCCGCAGCCGGTGGTCCAAGGTCAACCGGGAGAAGGTCGCCGCCCTCATCGAGCAGGGACGGATGCAACCGCCGGGGATCGCCGAGGTCGAGCGGGCCAAGAAGGACGGGCGCTGGGAAGCGGCCTACGCGGGGGCGAAGTCCGCCACCGTTCCGGACGACCTGGCGCGGGCGCTGGAGGCCAACCCGGCCGCCGCGGAGTTCTTCAAGACCCTCGACAGCCAGAATCGCTACTCCATCCTCTACCGGGTGCAGGACGCCAAGAAGCCCGAGACCAGGGCCCGGCGCATCGAGAAGTACGTCGGCATGCTGGCCAACCACGAGAAGATCCACTCGTGAGCGCGCGGCGGCGTCCTCTCGCCCGGCCGGCCCGGGTGCCCCATCCCCCTTCGGCGAGGAGGGCCTGGAGCTCGGCGGCGTAGAGCTCGGAGACCGGCCGCGCCCCCGCCGCCGTGTCGAAGTAGCGCTGCTTG
This sequence comes from Streptomyces cellostaticus, assembly GCF_023630175.1. Taxonomy (GTDB): domain Bacteria; phylum Actinomycetota; class Actinomycetes; order Streptomycetales; family Streptomycetaceae; genus Streptomyces; species Streptomyces cellostaticus_A. The sequence continues at coordinate 78,395 of NZ_JALLIN010000001.1, forward strand.
AGGTCCTGGCTGGTGCTGACGGCCCGCAACAGCAACCGGCGCTGCTCGCGGGCGCCGGTGCCGGCCCCGGGCAGCGCGGACCGGCGGCCGTCGGCCGGCGGCGCGTCCCCCTCCTCGCCGTGCGCCGTGAGCGCGGTGCCGAGCCGGTCTCGTCCCGCAGGTCCGCTCCCACCGTGGCGACCAGCAACTCGGCCTGCCGGAGAGCGTCTCCGATGCCGCGGGCGGTGATCGCGTCCTCGTGGTGGGCGGCGTCGCCGACCGGCGCCCGGCCTGGCCGCCTGGCGGAGGAAGTTCTGCTGGTGGCCGGTACCGCGCAGCCGCTCGGCCTGCTCGATCGAGGTGGGCGTGCGGGGCGGGGTCGGTCCGGCGGACGCAGTGGCGGTAACGCCCGTAGGCACCGGCGCGCACCGTGTCGAAGCGCTCCTGCGGGAAGCGGGCCGAGACGGGGACCGCGTCCTTGGTCGGGCCGGGCGATACCCAACCGCCGTCTCCCCAGGGGCTGTTACGCCCTCGGTGCAGTTCCAAGGCCGCTTCCGCACCTCGCCGGAGCGTGTGGCGCCCCGAGTTCCACGGCGGCCGAGCGCATGCCGTCGGCGCCGGCGACCAGTCGCACCGCTCGGTCCTCGCCGTGCCGCCGGGGGGGGAGTGAAGGTGACGCCGGCGACGCGCCCGTCCTCTTCGAGCAGGCCCTCGCGGAACTCGGCTCCGGCGGCCACCCCGTCGGCCGCATCCGACTGCCTGCGATCGCTCAATACTGCGCTGCCGGGCCGGGGCCGGGTGCGTACGGTCAAGGCCATCGGCCGCGCGCGTCCGGGCGCGGTCGCCCCGACCGGCGCGACCGCGCCCTGTGTGAGGTGACCATTGAGGAGTTCGGTGTCATCGTCGCGGGCGCGCGCTGCGCTGGTTCCTCCACGGTCATGCGCTTCGCCCAGGCCGGGTACCGCGTCCTGCTGCCGGACCGGGCCGGCTTCCCCGCTGACACCAGGCGCAGGTCAGCGGCCCGCTCTCGGCGGCCCCGGGGCCTGTCCACCCGCTGCGTCCAGCCGCCGGGCGCGCACCGGTCGCGCCACCGGGGCCCGGTCGACGCCACCGGTTGACCGCCGCTCGCCCGCGTCGTCCACGTGTTCGGCGACGTGCGCACCGAGGGCTGCCGCCACGCGATCGAGGACGCATCGGCGGCCTGCGCCCCCCTGCGGCTCCTGCTCGTCCGGGCGGCTACGGGCGGATGATGGGCATGATCAGCTCGTCCACCACGGCCACCAGGTAGTCGTCGGGAACCGGGGCCGAGTCGCCGAGGAAGCGCTGCACCAGCATGGCGGGCCCGAGTTCAGCGACCAGCGGGCTGAGCGGGCCGGGACGGATCTCGCCGCGCCGCCCCCCGCGCTCCAGGATCAGCTGGAAGACGTTCTGCCGGGGCTGGAAGACGCGCTCCTGCACCAGGCGGACCAGCGGTTCATCCCGGTCGATCTCGGCCAGCAGGCTCTGCACCGCGCGGCCGACCGGGGAGTTGAGGACCTCCGCCTTCTGCCGCATGTGCTCGACCAGGTCGTCGCGGACGTTGCCCTTGTCGGGCGCGTCCTCGGGCGCGGGCAGGGCGTAGTCGAGCGTGTCGACCACGAGGTCGGCCTTGCTGGGCCAGCGCCGGTAGAGCGCCGCCTTGCCCGTCCGGGCGTCGGCCGCCACCCGATCCATGGTCAGCCTGGCATAGCCGACGGCCTCGAGCTGGGTGATCACCGCCGAGTAGATGGCGCGCTCCAGGTCCTTGCCCCGCCGGCGGCTTGCCACCGCCTTCCTGGGCGGGCTCTGGTCGCCGACCGCGGTGTCGGCAGCCGATCCGGCTCCGGACACGGCATCCCCACTTCCCGGACGGCTCCCAGCCGACCGCATGGTGAACGATTGCGTTCCTTACTTGCCACTGCTAGAGTGCCAAACAGTGAACGATTCCGTTCCTTAACGTCCCGACATCCTTCCTGATAAGGGTACCAAATGGCTGTTAGCACCCCCGCAATCGCAGCCCCGGCGAACCCGCCCCGGCTAGCGCATCGCACTGGCCTCATGCTGGTGGTCATCGCGATCGCCCAGCTGATGGTAATCCTCGACGCCACCATCGTGAACGTGGCGCTCCCCAGCGTGCAGACGTCCCTGGGGTTCTCCACGCAGAACCTGTCGTGGGTGGTCAACGCCTACGCCCTCGCGTTCGGCGGGCTGCTGCTGCTCGGCGGCCGGGTCGGTGACCTCCTCGGCCGCCGCCCGGCCTTCATGGGCGGGGTCTTGCTGTTCACGCTGGGGTCCCTGCTCGGCGGCCTCGCCCAGAACTCGGGATGGCTGCTGGGCATGCGGGTCATTCAGGGTGCCGGGGCCGCCATCGTCGCCCCGACGGTGCTGTCCCTGATCGCCACCGGCTTCCCGACCGAGAGGGAGCGCAACCGGGCGTTCGCGGTGTTCGCCGGCGTGTCGGGGGCGGGCGGCGCGATCGGCCTGGTGGCAGGCGGGTTGCTCACCGAGTGGGCCTCCTGGCGCTGGGTCCTGCTGGTCAACGTGCCCATCGGCATCGCCCTGACCCTGGTCGCGCCCCTGTTCATCGGCAAGTCGGCGCGGAGCGAGGGCCGGTTCGACTTCGGCGGCGCGATCACTTCCACCGGGGGTGTGGCCCTGCTCGTGTACGGCTTCATCCACGCCTCCCAGAGCGGCTGGCGGGATGCCACCACGGTCGGCTCGTTCGTCGGGGCCGTGGTCCTGCTGGCGGCCTTCCTCTTCATCGAGAGCCGCACCCCGCAGCCGATCATCCCGTTGCGCCTGTTCGCCAGCCGCAACCGCTCGGGCATCTACGCGCTCGGGGTGGCGATGATGGGTTCCCTGATCGGGATGTTCTTCTTCCTCACCCTCTACTTCCAGAACGTGCTGGCCTACAGCCCGCTCAAGACCGGCCTGGCCTTCCTGCCGCTCAGCGTGTCGATCATCGTCGTCTCCGGCGTGATGATGCAGCTCATCCCCAAGATCGGGCAGCGCCTGCCGCTGGTGGCGGGGACGCTCTTGATCACGGGCGCGCTCATCTGGCTGTCGTCCATCTCCGCCGACAGCGCCTACCTCGGCGACCTGCTCGGTCCCATGCTGCTGTACGGGATCGGGGCGGGCATGGTGTTCATGCCGATGACCATGGTCGGCGTGTCCGGGGTGGAGATGCAGGACACGGGGGCCGCCTCGGGCCTGCTCAACGCGACGCAGCAGATGGGCGGCTCGCTGAGCCTGGCGGTGATCATCACCGTGTACGGCGCGGCGACGAGCGGGGCGACGGGCGACACGGCGCACGTCCTGGCCAAGGGCGCCTCGGCGGGCTTCCTGGTCGCGGTAGCGATCACGGTCGTCGCGCTCGCCCTGGTGGTCCTCCTCATCCGGCCCGCCGCGGACGCGCCGATGCCGGGGATGATGCCCGGTATGGACGCCGGCGCGGCTGCGGAGCCCGAGCTCCCGGCGGACGGCTCGCCGTCGGCCCCGCTGACCGAGAACCTGGAGTAGCCGCCGCCGAGAGCGGTGCTGAGGGGGCGGGTCCGCGGACCCGCCCCCTCAGCTTGCGAAGGCGAGCGTTCTGCCGCCCGGCTCGCGACCGGGGCGCTCCCCCGGCCCGACGCGGAGACGGGAGCCGGCCGGCTCCCGTCTCCGCGTCGACCGACGGACCGACGTCCGGCTCTCCGCCCCGAAGCGCGGGTCGAAGACCGCCGGGCCCGGCATCGCCGAGCCGAAGAAGGCGATGAAGGCCCGCGGCACGAAGTCCCCGGACCGGGCCGACGCCGCTCTACTGACCGACTACGAGCCGCAGCCGCTGAACCGGTCGCACCGGCGCGGCCTGCTGGGGCACTCCAGCCGTACTTCTGCATTTCTCCTGGTCAAGGGCCTGGCGGCGGGGAGTGCAGCGGGGGCTGGGCATGCGTGGGACGGTCTTGGAGAGGCTGTGGACCGGGGTCCGCGTCAGTCAGGTCGCCGCAGGTCAGACCGTCTGCGGGGCCCTCTCGGGCGCGGCGTCCGGCACGGCCTCGGCGGACCGGGCCAGCGTGGAGTGCCGGCGCCCGTAGGCGACGTAGACGAGCGCTCCGACCGCGAGGAACACCGCGAACTGGATCCAGGTCCGCCAGCCGGTCTCGTACATCAGGTACAGGCAGAAGCCGACGCCGAGCAGCGGGCCGGCCGGGTAGAGCGGCACCCGGAAGCCGCGGCTCAGCCCCGGCTCGCGGCGGCGCAGGGCGATCACCGCGATGTTGACGACGGCCATGATCGCGAGGGTGCCGATGGTGCACAGGTTGAGCACGGCGTCCAGGGAGGCGAAGGCCGCCGGGACCGCGAAGACGACCGCGACGATCAGGGTGCCGGCCACCGGGGTGGAGGTGCGCGGCGAGACCTTCTCGAAGACGCGCGGAATCAGGCCGTCCCGGGACATCGACATCAGGATGCGGGTCTGGCCGTACATCACGGCGAGCACCACGGAGGCGATGGCGACGACCGCGCCGAAGGCGATGACACCGCCGCCGAGGGCGGAGCCGGTGACCTCGTTGACGACGTACGACAGCGCGGCGGGCCGGCCGGCCACCCGCTTGCCGCCGATGGCGCCGATCGCGGCGAGCGCGACCGCGCAGTAGAGCAGGGTGACCAGGCCCATGCAGACGAGGATGGCGACGGGGATGTCCCGGCGCGGGTTCTTCGCCTCCTCACCGGCCGTGGTGATCGCGTCGAAGCCGATGTAGGAGAAGAAGGCCGCGGTGGTGCCCGCGCCGATGCCGCCGAGGCCGGCCGGGGAGAACGGGGTCAGGTTGCCGTGCTGGAAGGCGCTGTAGCCGACGGCGCAGAAGGCCAGCAGGACGACGAGCTTCACGGCCGCCATCACGGCGGTGGCGCGGGCGCTCTCCCGCACGCCGCGCACCAGCAGCACGGACGCCATGGCGATGACGATCACGGCGGGCAGGTTCACGATCCCGCCGTCGCCCGGCCCCGCGGACAGCGCGGCCGGGAGCTGCAGGCCGGTGAGGCTGTGCAGGAGCTCGTTGACGTACTCGCTCCAGCCGACGGCGACCGCCGAGATCGAGACGCCGTATTCCAGCAGCAGGCACCAGCCGACCAGGAAGGCGGTGGACTCGCCGAGGCCCGCGTAGGCGAACGAGTACGAGGAACCGGAGACCGGGATCGCGCCGCCCAGCTCGGCGAAGGAGAGCGCGGTGAAGACGCAGGTGATCGCGGCGAGGACGAAGGAGATCACGACGGCGGGGCCGGCCTGGGCGACGGAGTCGGAGAGACCGACGAAGATGCCGGTGCCGACGATGGCGCCGACGCCGAAGCAGATGAGCTGGAACAGGCCCATCGTGCGCTTGAGGCCGTGGCCCTCGCGGTCGGCGCCGGACTCGGCGACCAGCAGTTGGGGGGACTTGATGCGGAGAGCGGGCATGCGGGGTGGTGCTCGTTTCTGGCGGTGCGGGGGCGCCCCGGTGGGGCGCGGCGGCGGCCGGGAGGGGGTGGTCCGGGCCGCCGTTCAGGATAAGGCCTGGTGAAGCGGGTGGGACGCGCGTCCGCCCGCGGCGGTCAGGCGAGGGTCGCGACCAGGATGGCCTTGATGCTGTGCAGCCGGTTCTCCGCCTCGTCGAAGACGACCGAGTGGGCGGACTCGAACACCTCGTCGGTGACCTCCAGTGAGGTCAGACCGTGGGTCTCGAAGATCTCCTGGCCGACCTTGGTGCCCAGGTCGTGGAAGGCGGGCAGGCAGTGCAGGAACTTCACGTGCGGGTCGCCGGTGGCGCGCAGGACGTCCATGGTCACGGCGTAGGGGCCAAGGGCGGCGATCCGCTCGCCCCAGACCTCCTTGGGCTCGCCCATGGAGACCCACACGTCGGTGGCGACGAAGCCGGCGCCCGCGACGCCCTCGGCGATCTCCTCGGTGAGGGTGATCCGGGCACCGCTGGACCCGGCCAGCTCGCGGGCGCGGTCGACGACCTCCTGGGCGGGCCAGTAGGACTTCGGGGCGACGATCCGTACGTCCATGCCGAGCAGGGCGCCGGTGACCAGGTAGGAGTTGCCCATGTTGAAGCGGGCGTCGCCGAGGTAGGCGAAGGCGGTCTCCGACAGCGGCCGGGGGCTGTGCTCGGCCATGGTGAGCACGTCCGCCAGCATCTGGGTGGGGTGCCAGTCGTCGGTGAGCCCGTTGTAGACGGGCACGCCGGCGTGCACGGCCAGTTCCTCGACCTTGTCCTGGCTGTCGCCCCGGTACTCGATCGCGTCGAACATCCGGCCGAGCACCCGGGCGGTGTCCTTGACGGACTCCTTGTGGCCGATCTGCGAGCCGGTCGGGTCGAGGTACGTCGTGGTGGCACCCTGGTCGGCGGCGGCGACCTCGAACGCGCAGCGGGTGCGCGTCGAGGTCTTCTCGAAGATCAGCGCGATGTTGCGGCCGCGCAGGTACGGGGTCTCGGTCCCGGCCTTCTTCGCCGCCTTCAGTTCCGCGGCCAGCTCGACCAGGCCGCGGAACTCGGCCTGAGTGAAGTCCAGCTCCTTGAGGAAGTGGCGGCCGGCGAGGGCGGTCGGGACAGTCGCCATGGGGGCGCTCCAGGGGTACGGGTACTCGGGACTGCTGGAAGTCTATACGACAGTCCACATTTCTATACAGGCGCCCTCTCCACCGGGCAGCTCATGCACCGCGGCCCGCCCCGGCCGCGCCCCAGCTCGCTGCCCGGGATCTCGATCACCTCGATGCCCTGCTTGCGCAGGTGGGTGTTGGTGGTGGAGTTGCGTTCGTAGGCGATGACGACGCCCGGTTCGACGGCCAGCACGTTGCAGCCGTCGTCCCACTGCTCGCGCTCGGCGGCGTGCACGTCCTGGGTGGCGGTGAGCACCCGGATCTCGCCGAGCCCCAGCGCGGCGGCGATGGCGCGGTGCATGTGCTCGGGCGGGTGGTCGGTGACCTTGAGCTCCCGCTCCCCGTCGCCCGGCTGGATGGTGTAGGAGCGCAGCATGCCGAGCCCGGCGTACTGGGTGAAGGTGTCGCCGTCGACCATGGTCATCACGGTGTCCAGGTGCATGAAGGCGCGCCGCTTGGGCATGTCGAGCGCGACGATGGTGTGCGCGGAGCCCGCGGCGAACAGCTTGTGCGCCAGCATCTCCACCGCCTGCGGGGTGGTGCGCTCGCTCATGCCGATCAGGACGGCACCGTTGCCGATCACCAGGACGTCGCCCCCCTCGATGGTCGAGGGGTAGTCGGCCTGCCCCCGGGACCACACGCGGAACGTTTCGTCACGGAACAGCGGGTGGTGCCGGTAGATCGCCTCGAAGTGCACGGTCTCGCGCTGCCGGGCCGGCCGGCGCATGGCGTTGATGGAGACGCCGTCGTAGATCCAGGCCGAGGTGTCCCGGGTGAAGAGGTGGTTGGGCAGCGGGCGGAGCAGGAAGTCGTCCAGGTCCATGACGTGGAAGCGGACGGAGGTGGGCTCCGCGTGCCCCTCCAGGAACTCCCGCTTGGTCATGCCGCCGACCAGCGCCTCGGCCAGCTCGCCGGAGGCCATCCGGTCGAACGCGGCACGCAGGTGGCCGGTGGCGAGGGGACCGTACTCCTTCTCGTCGAAGACGCGGTCCAGGACGAGGGCGCGGGCCTCCGGGACCTGAAGGGTCTCGGTGAGCAGATCGCCGAAGAGGTGGACGGCGACCCCCCGGTCGCGCAGGACGTCCGCGAATCCGTCGTGCTCGGCGCGCGCCCGGCGCACCCACAGCACGTCGTCGAAGAGCAGGGCGTCCTTGTTGCTGGGGGTGAGCCTCTTGAGCTCGAGGTCGGGCCGGTGCAGGATCACCCGGTGAAGCCGCCCGGCCTCGGAGTGGACATGGTATGCCATGACTCCATCCTGGCCACCGGCGCCCGCCTTCACGCTCCGATCGGCCGTTTCCGCCTCCCCCTGTTTTCGTCGCCTGGACGAGAAGAGGGGCCGGGGCGCTCAGATCACGGTGCGGGGCACCGGCCGGCGGCCGACGCGCGGGGGCAGGGCCACCGCGTGGTCGCCGTCGACCCGCACCGGTCCCTCGGCGGCGAGCAGGTCGACGGCCGTCCGCCGGGCGGGATCCGGCGCGGCCGGTGGCGTGCGCTCCGCGCGGAGGTCGAAGGCGGCGAGGAGGTCGGGGTGGTCGAGGGTGAGCCGGACCGCCCGGCCTGGCGCCCTGCGGTCCATGACGGTGACGAAGCCGGGGCCGCGCCGGTGGCAGAAGGCTCCGGCGGCGGTGTCCGCCGGCCCGGTGACCGCGCCGGACTCGGACACCCGGGCCGGCTCGCTGAGCCGTGGAACGCGGTGCCCTCGTCGGCCGGGCGGGTCCGCCGCACCAGCCGGTTCAGCAGGCCCAGTCGTGGTGAGGGAAGGTCCAGCGGATGCCGGGGCACCGCGACCAGGTGGACGCGCGTGCTCAGCGGGTCGGCCGCTGCTCCAGGACGGCCGGCCGGCGTTCGGTGCTCCGGTCCGCACGGACCACGACCTTCCTGATCTCCACGTCGCCTGCTCCTAAGCGTCCCTGCGCGGCGCGAACACCCCGGTGCCGCACGGCCATCCACCATATGGACAGTTGTGTGTGCGGCACAAGGGCCTTCCGTGACAGCCCGTGCCCCCTCGCTTCACAGCCGCGGGTCGACCGGCTCCGGCTCCAGGGCGAGCACCCCGAACACCGCCTCGTGCACCCGCCACAGCGGCTCGCCGTCCGCGAGCCGGTCCAGCGCCTCCAGGCCGAGGGCGTACTCCCGGATCGCCAGCGACCGCTTGTGGCCCAGGAAACGGGCGCGCAGGCGGGCGAGGTTGTCCGGGCGCGTGTACTCCGGGCCGTAGATGATCCGCAGGTACTCGCGGCCCCGGCATTTGATGCCGGGCTGCACCAGCCGGCCCCCGCCGTCGCGCACCAGGGCACCGAGCGGCTTGACGACCATGCCCTCGCCGCCGCGGCCGGTCATCTCCAGCCACCAGTCGACACCGGCGCGGACCGAGTCGGGGTCGCCCGTGTCGACGTACAGCCGCCGGGTGGTCTGCAGCAGTCCGGTGCCGTCGTGCTCCACCATCCGGTCGATCAGCGCCAGTTGCTCGTCGTGCGGAAGCCCGGCGAGGCTGCGGCCCCGGACCGCCAGGATCTGGAACGGGGCGAGACGGACCCCGTCCAGGCCGTCGGTGGTCCAGCAGTAGCGGCGGTAGGCATCGGTGAACGCGGCGGCGTCCGCGGCCCGCTCCCGCTGGCGCTCCAGCAGCCCGCCCACGTCGGTGCCGCGGGCCGCGGCCGCCTCCAGCGCGGCGAGGGCGTCCGGGAACACCGCGCCGGACGCGGCGCCGACCGCCGCGTACTGGCTGCGCAGCAGACCCGAGGCCTTCAGCGACCACGGCATCAGCTCGGCGTCCAGCAGCAGCCAGTCGGTGTCGAGTCCGTCCCACAGGCCGGCCGCCGCGACGGCCGAACGCAGCCGGCCGAGGATCTCCTCGGTCACCTCCGCGTCGTCGAAGAACGGCCGTCCGGTACGGGTGTAGAGGGACCCCGCGGGCCCGTCGGCTCCGAACCTCGCGCGCGCCGCCTCCGCGTCCCGGCAGACCAGCGCCACCGCGCGCGAGCCCATGTGCTTCTCCTCGCAGACCACCCGCCCGACGCCGTCCGACGCGTACTGGGCGAACGCCTCGGCCGGGTGCTCCAGATAGCCGTCGACGTGCGAGGTGGCCGTCGGCGCCATGGTCGGCGGCAGGTACGGCAGCAGGCGCGGGTCGACCGCGAAGCGGCTCATGACCTCCAGTGCCGCGGCGGCGTTCTCCTCACGGACCGCGACCCGGCCCGAGTGCCGGGTCTCCACCACCCTGCGGCCGTGCACGTCCGCCAGGTCGAGCGGCCGGCCGTCCTGCCCGCCGGGCGCCTCGCTGCGCAGCGGCCTCGCGGGCTCGTACCAGACCCGCTCGGCCGGTACGTCGACCAGCTCGCGCTCGGGCCAGCGCAGCGCGGTCAGCTTGCCGCCGAACACCGCGCCGGTGTCCAGGCAGATGGTGTTGTTCAGCCAGGTCGCCTCCGGCACCGGGGTGTGGCCGTAGACCACGGCGGCGCGGCCGCGGTAGTCCTCCGCCCACGGGTAGCGCACGGGCAGCCCGAACTCGTCGGTCTCGCCGGTGGTCTCGCCGTACAGGGCGTGCGAGCGCACCCGCCCCGAGGTGCGGCCGTGGTACTTCTCGGGCAGGCCGGCGTGGCAGACGACCAGCCGCCCGCCGTCCAGGACGTAGTGGCTGACCAGGCCGTCCAGGAAGCGCCCTACCTCCGCCTTGAACTCCTCGCTCTCGTCCGCCATCTGCTCGACCGTCTCGGCGAGCCCGTGGGTGTGCCGGACGTTGCGGCCCTTGAGGTGACGGCCGTACTTGTTCTCGTGGTTGCCCGGCACGCACAGCGCGTCGCCGGAGGCGGTCATCGACATCACCCGGCGCAGCACGCCCGGGGTGTCCGGGCCGCGATCGACCAGGTCGCCGACGAACACGGCGGTACGGCCCTCGGGGTGCACGCCGTCGGAGTAGCCCAGCTTGGCGAGCAGGGCCTCGAGTTCGGCCGCGCAGCCGTGGACGTCGCCGACGATGTCGAAGGGGCCGGTGAGGTGGGTGAGGTCGTTGAACCGCTTCTCGGTGACGACGGTGGCGCTCTCGACCTCCTCGGCCCCGCGCAGGACGTGCACCTTGCGGAAGCCCTCGCGCTCCAGGTGCCGCAGCGAGCGGCGCAGCTCGCGGGTGTGACGCTGGATGACGCGGCGGGGCATGTCGGCGCGGTCGGTGCGGGACGCGTTGCGCTCGGCGCACACGTCCTCCGGCACGTCCAGCACGATGGCGATGGGCAGCACGTCGTGCCTCCTGGCCAGTTCGATCAACTGGCGGCGGCTGTCCTGCTGCACGCTGGTGGCGTCGACGACGGTGCGGCGGCCGGCGGCGAGCCGCTTGCCGGCGATGTAGTGCAGCACGTCGAAGGCGTCCCGGCTCGCGCTCTGGTCGTTCTCGTCGTCGGAGACGAGGCCGCGGCAGAAGTCCGAGGAGATGACCTCGGTCGGCTTGAAGTGCCGCCGGGCGAAGGTGGACTTGCCGGAGCCGGAGGCGCCGACGAGGACGACCAGGGAGAGGTCGGTGACGGGGAGGACCCGTCCCGTGGATGTGTCGGTCATGCCGCCCTCGCCTCCTTCTCGCCCTTCCCGGCGCTCTCGTTCCCTGCGTTCTTCTCGGCCTTCTCGGCCTTCTCGGCCTTCTCGGCCTTCTCGGACTTCTGCGTCCCCAGGTGGAAGACGGCCATCTGGGTGGGCGGCCCGACCTCGGGGTCGTCCGGCCCGACGGGCACGAACCCGACCTCGTACCCGTGCCGTCCGGCCACGGCCGCCGCCCAGGCGCGGAACTCCTCGCGGGTCCATTCGAAGCGGTGGTCGCCGTGCCGGACGTGTCCGGCGGGCAGCGTCTCCCAGCGGACGTTGTACTCGACGTTCGGGGTGGTCACGACGACCGTGCGCGGGCGGGCGTGCCCGAACACGGCGTACTCGAGGGCGGGCAGCCGGGGCAGGTCGAGGTGCTCGATCACCTCGCTGAGCACGGCCGCGTCGTAGCCCTTGAGCCGCCTGTCGGTGTAGGCGAGCGAGCCCTGGAGGAGACTGACCCGGGCCGCCTGCCGCTCCCCCATGCGGTCCAGCTTGAGCCGGCGCGAGGCGATGGTCAGGGCCCGTACCGAGACGTCGACACCGACGATCTCGGTGAACCGCGCGTCCCTGAGCAGTTCCTGCACCAACTGGCCCTGACCGCAGCCCAGGTCGAGGACGCGGGCGGCGCCGGCCTCGCGCAGGGCGGCGAGAATCGCCCCGCGCCGCAGCACGGCGAGCGGAGTCGGCCTGTCCTCGTCCTCGGCCCCGGTGTCCGCCGGGACCGCGTTGTCGATCGCCTCGACCTCGCTGTCGTCGGCCTCGGCCAGCCGCACCAGCTCCAGCCGCTCCATGGCCTGCCGGGTCAGCGACCAGCGGCGGGAGAGGTAGCGGCTGGTGATCAGCCTCTGCTCCGGGTGCGCGGGCAGCCAGCCCTCACCGGCGCGCAGCAGCTTGTCGACCTCGTCCGGGGCGACCCAGTAGTGCTTCGCGTCGTCGAGCACGGGCAGCAGGACGTACAGGTGGCGCAGCGCCTCGGCGAGGGTCAGCGCCCGCGACTCCAGGGTGAGCCGGACGTACCGCGAGTCGCCCCACTCCGGGAACCCGGTGTCGAGGGCGACGGGGTCGGCGGTCACCGTCCAGCCCAGCGGCTCGAACAGCTTCCGTACGAGGCCGGGACCGCCGCGGGCGGGCAGCGCGGGCACCTCGACGCGCAGCGGCAGTGGCGCCGCGGCCAGCTCCGGGCGGGCCCTGCACACGCCCCGGAGGGCGCTGGAGAAGACGCCGCTCAACGCGACGGCGAGCAGCGAGGAGGCCGCGTAGGGGCGGTCGTTGACGTACTGCGCGAGTGCCGCGTCGGGCGCCGCGCCGCGGCCCCGGCCCTTGCTCCGCCGCGCCAGCGCCACCGCGTCGACCTCCAGCATCAGCGCGGCCGTGCAGCACTCGGCGTCCGCCCGCGGGTAGAAGACGTGCGCGGTGCCGTGGGCGGTGGAGAAGGTCTGCGCCTTGTCGGGATGCTTGTGCAGCAGGTACCCGAGGTCGGTGGCCGGGTGGGCGGCGTCGCCGCGCGTGGAGATCGTCAGAAACACAGGTCCGAGTCTCCCCGCTGCCGCACGCCGTCGACCAGTGGTTTTCCAGGACGCAACGGCCCCTGCGCCCGGTTCGGCGCGGAGAGGCCGGACCGGGCGGGGGCGGTGCGGCAGCGGGCCCGGGTCAGGAGAGCTGGGTCTGGACCCGGGAGGAGATCAGTTCCAGGTGGTCCAGGTCGTGCAGGTCGAGGATCTGGAGGTAGACGCGGGTGGAGCCGGTCTCGGCGTAGCGGCCGATCCGGTCGACCACCTCGGCCGGGGTGCCGGCCAGGCCGTTCGCCTTCAGCTCGTCCACCTCGCGGCCGATCGCGGCGGCCCGGCGGGCGACCTCCTGGTCGTCCCGGCCGACGCACGCCACCAGCGCGTTCGAGTAGGTCAGGGCGTCGGCCGCGCGGCCCGCCCGCTCGGCGGCGGCGCGCACCCGGCCGAACTGCCGCTCGCTGTCCTCGACGGAGGCGAACGGGATGTTGAACTCGTCGGCGTAGCGGGCGGCGAGGCGCGGGGTGCGGGTGGCTCCGTGGCCGCCGATGAGCACCGGGATCCTCGGCTGGGCGGGCTTGGGCAGCGCGGGTGACTCGGTGAGGTCGTAGTAGGCACCGTGGAAGTCGAAGGTCTCGCCGGTCCCGGTGGCCCACAGCCCGGTGACGATCTCGAGCTGTTCCTCCAGGCGCGCGAACCTCTCCTTGGGGAACGGGATGCCGTAGGCCTTGTGCTCCTCCTCGAACCAGCCTGCGCCGAGGCCGAGTTCGACTCTGCCGCCGGACATCTGGTCGACCTGGGCGACCTGGATGGCGAGCACGCCCGGAAGGCGGAAGGTGCCGGCCGTCATCAGGGTGCCCAGGCGGATGCGCTTGGTCTCGCGGGCCAGGCCGGCCAGCGTGATCCAGGCGTCCGTGGGGCCGGGCAGGCCGTCCGCGTTGCCCATCCGGAGGTAGTGGTCGGAGCGGAAGAACGCGTCGAAGCCAAGATCCTCGGTGGCCTTCGCCACGGTGAGCAAGGTGTCGTACGTGGCCCCCTGCTGGGGCTCGGTGAAGATTCGAAGGTCCATACACCCATCCTGCACGGCCCCGGCGCCACCGGCCCCACCGGTACCGCCGGGCACGACCGTCCCGATCAGGTGAATCCCGTGGTCACGGGCGCGGAGTCGGTACGGTCCGGCCGGTCACACACCCGACGGGCTGTCCTCCGCGCCCTCGGGTAACGCCGCCACGCGAGCGGCCAGTTTGCGCAGCATCTCCAGCACCCGGTCCCGGGACTCGTCCGCCGCGTCGATGGCCTCCATGCACTGCCAGTAGGCCGTCTCGTCGGCGGCGGAGCTGGCCATGCCGACCAGCGCCATGCCGACCTCGCCCAGCAGGCCGTCCAGGCACAGCAGGGTCAGCCGGGCGTCGTCCAGCTCGGTGAGCTGGGCGGCACGCAGGTCGCCGGGGTCGAGTTCCGGGGCGTCCAGGACGCCGCAGCCCCGGCCCGCCAGTTCGGTCAGTCCCAGCGCCTCGCCCCGCAGCTCCGGCGGGCCGGACACCGCGAGGCGGCTGCCGATCGCCTGGGCCAGGGCCTGCGCCTGCCACACCTCGGCCATGATCTCGGACCGGTCGGTGCCCTGGGCCAGGGCCCGCCTGCTCGTCCCGATCAGTCGCACCGCTTCCATGCGCTGCCCCCGTTCAGTCCGCCGTGCGTCCTCACGCGCCCGCGTGAACTCTCCTGTTCACTACCCAGAGTGAGGGCACCTGAGACGTAAAGCCAGAGATGGGCGGGAAATTGTGGACAACAATTCGGATTCGGGACTCGTCATGACTCCAGAGAGTGATAGCGGAGGATGGCGCTCCGTCAGCCGGAGGCGTCCGGCCGCGGCGCCGGGAAACGCTCCTCGTTGCGGTCGATCTTGGCGGACAGGGCGGCCAGCGGGTCGACGCCGAGGACCTCGCAGAGCTGGAGGAGGTAGGCGAGGACGTCGGCGACCTCGTCCCGGACCCGGTGCGCGGTGCCCGGGTCGTCCATCACCCGGGCCGACTCCTCGGGCGTCAGCCACTGGAAGATCTCGACCAGTTCGGAGGCCTCCACGCTGAGCGCGGCCACCAGGTTCTTGGGGGTGTGGTACGGCTGCCAGGCGCGCGCCGCGGCGAACTCGGCCAGTCTGCGCTGGAGTCCGGCCAGGTCGGGGTGTTCCGTCACGGCCTCAGGTGTACTACGGTGACCCCCTCGGTCCCCAGCGCCCAGGTGGCGTCGCTGACGGCGCCGACGCAGCGGATGTGACCGCGTTCGCCCATCCGGGCCGCCGTGGCCAGCAGCGCGCGCCGCTGGGCCGGGTCGAGGCCGCGGTCGAAGCCGTCGGTGAGCACGGTGAGGGTGCGCAGCGCGTCGGGCACCTCGCCGGGTGTGTCCACGGCCAGCACGCCGGGCCCGGTCAGCAGCACCAGCGCCAGTGCCACGTAGCGCAGTTCGCCGTCGCCGAGCCGGGCCAGCTCGGTGCGCAGGCCGTCACCCCGGTCGAGCAGTGCCCGGACGGTGCCGTCGGCCAGCGGCTCCGGGACCAGGTCGGACACCGGACCCGCACAGCCGCCGCGCAGTGCCTCGACGAGCAGGGCGTGCCGGCGGCCGCACTCGGACCGGGTGCGCCACAGTACGTCGGCCAGGTTGTCGCAGCCGGTCAGGAGCCGTCCCGATCCGGTGGGGACGGGGGCGCGCATGCGCTCGGGGCGCGGGTCGCAGGGGAAGACCGAGCGCAGGGCGACGACCATCTGCTCGGTGGCGGCGAGCACCCGCCGCTGCCCGTCGGTCTTGCCCGCCACCCGCAGCGGCAGCAGCGGGGTGCCGAGCCGGTCGTCGGGCAGCGGGGCGCGGGTCACCGGGGAGGCGCCCGCGGTGTGCCACGCGGCCTGGACGGCCCGGCGGCCCGGATCGCGCAGGGCGGTCTCCAGCAGGACCACCCCGTCCGCCGTCAGCCGTTCGCCCACGATCCGCAACTCCGGCTCGGCCTGCACGGCGACGTCGAGCCGGACCGGCCCCTCGGCGCCGTCGGCCGTGCAGCCGATCCGGAACCCGCGGCGCCGCTGCGCGTCGGGCCGTGCCCGCTCCGGCACCCAGGCCACCGGATCCGGGAACACCTCGGCCAGCTGCGCCCCGCCGCCGAGCCGGGCGAGCGCCTCGTACGCGGCGAGCGCGGTCGACTTGCCCGATCCGCTGGGCCCGGCGAACAGGGTGACGGCGCCCAGCGGGAACGCGGCCCGCCGGTGCCCGGCGAAGGCGGACAGCCGCAACTCGGTGACGCGGGCGCGTACGTCGGGCGGTACGGGGGACCGCTCCCCCGTACCGCCCGCGAACGGCCCGCCCGGTCCCGGCACCCGCGAGGCCCGTCCCGCGGCGGCGGACGGTGGGCCGAGGGGACCGGAGGGCGGTTCGAGGGGCCCGGAGGCAGACGGGGAACCGGTGGGCACAGAGGGGACGGCCATATGCGGACGGTAGGCCTCCGCCGGGACGGCGAACCGTTTTCCCCGCCCCGCCTTCCTACGATCGGGGGACCGCCCGCGTCCCGCGCGGCGACGGCGTCAGCCGCCGGCGATCCCCGCGCCCTCCATCAGCCCGCTGACCTCGGTGCCGGGCGGCGTCAGCAGGAACACGTTGCGGTCGACCCGGTGCATCCCGCTGCCCAGGCCGAAGACGACACCCGTACTGAAGTCGAGGACGCGCTTGGCGACATCGCCCTCCGAGCCGGACAGGTCCAGCAGCACCGGCACCCCGGCCATCAGGGTCTCGGCGACCTCCCGGGCGTCCGCGAACACGTTGACCCGCAGGACGACGAACCGGCGGCGCGTCTCGGTCTCGGCATCCGGCAGCGAGCGGTGGCCCACCGCCGACGGCCAGGCGTCCCGGCCCCGCAGCGGCACGACCTGGGCGAGCCCCTCCCACTGTTCATCGGTGACGTCGTAACGGCTCACCGGCTCCACCTGACCTGACTCGCACCCAATGCCTGCACCAGCCAATTCTTACGCCAAGTCACCCGTTCAGCCCAACA
Source organism: Streptomyces cellostaticus (assembly GCF_023630175.1). GTDB lineage: Bacteria > Actinomycetota > Actinomycetes > Streptomycetales > Streptomycetaceae > Streptomyces > Streptomyces cellostaticus_A. The sequence continues at coordinate 95,118 of NZ_JALLIN010000001.1, forward strand.
GCGACACACTGCGCGACCGCTCACGCGTCCTGTTCCATCCGGCACATGTGCGAATAAACCCCCCTCTTACCGCCGTCACACCGGTCTCTTCATGTCGTTCCCGGCCGCGCTCACCGTCCGCCACTAGCGTCCGGTGCCGTGCACTTGGCAGAAACACAGCAGGTGGCAACCGGGCGGTGGACACGTCCAGCGATGTCCACCGCCCCGGGACGCCCCACCGACGAACCCCACGGCCCCGCGCAGTGGCACCGGGTCCTGACCCTGCTCGCCGACGTGAGCCTGTTCATCGGGACCCGGTCGCTGTGGTCGCAGGCGGCGACCCACAACCTCTTCCTCGTGGCGGTCGTCTCGCTCTGCTACGTCTCGATCCTGACCGGCGGCGTCCTCGCCCTGACGGTCCGCCGGACGCGCTCGCTGGCCCGCCTGGACCTCATGGTGCTGCTGACGGCCCTCGTGCTCGCCGCCTGCGCCTGGTGGCTGAACCACGCCGGCGGCGACGAGGCGGTGCTCACCGCCCAGGCCGCGCGGGAACTCGTCGCCGGGCACCCGGTGTACGGGCAGCCGTGGCCCTGGCTGTTCCACGGCCCGAAGGTCGCACTGACGCCGACGATGGCCGGGGGCTACGACTTCACGTACGGCTATCCCCCGCTCGCCCCGCTGCTGGCCGCGCCCCTGCTGTGGGTGGGCGGCGGCGGCGCTCCGGCGACGGCCGCGGCGACGATCGCACTGCTCACCGGCGCGGTGCTGCTGTGGCGGCTGCTGCCGGTGCCCTGGCGCTCGGCGGCGACGATGGCGTGCCTGGGCTTCGGCTTCCTGCCGGGGTACGCCCGTTCGGGCTATCCGGCCATCCCGGCCATGGTCCTGCTGATCCCGGTGGTGGTCGGCTGGCCGCGCATCGGCAGGGGCGGCCGGCTCGGCGCGCCGGGGATCGCGCGGGCCGTGTGCCTGGGCGCCGCGTGCGCGACCCAGCAACTGCCGTGGTTCGTGTCACCGTTCCTGCTGGCCGGCCTGTACGCGGTGCGCCGCGGTGAACTGGGCGGGCGCGCCGCCACCGCGGTCTGCGCACGGGTCCTCGGCACCGCCGCGACGACATGGCTGCTGGTCAACACGTACTTCATCGTGCGCGAGCCGGGACCCTGGCTCGACGGCATCGCGCTGCCCCTGACCCAGGGCGCGGTGCTGCACGGGCAGGGCCTGGTGGACGTCTCGCTGTACTTCACGCACGGCAGCGACCGCCTCGACTGGTACGGCCGCGCCAGTGCGCTGCTCGCCGTCGCGCTGCTGGCGCTGTACGCGCTGTTCGTACGGCGGCTGGGCCCGGCGGCGACGGTGCTGCCCTGGTGCGCCTTCTACGTGGCGACCCGGTCCCAGGACGGCTACTACCTGATGATGACCCCGCTGTGGCTCGCGGCCGCGGTCACCGTGCCCCTGTCGGACTTCGCGCACGCCTGGCAGCCACGCCCCCGCTGGTTCAGGGGCCCGCGCCGCCGGCCGGCGCTGGCCGGCGCGGCCGCCCTCCTGGTGGTGCCCGCGCTGGTGAGCGCGGCTCTCGCGGCCACGGGCCGGCCGCCGCTGCGGATGGACGTGACGTCGGCGCGGCGGGCCACGGCGCAGTCGCTGTCCACGCTGAGCCTGCGGGTGACCAATACCGGTGACACCGCGCTCACCCCGCACTACATGCTCACCACCAGCCACGGGATGAGCAGATACTGGTCCCTGACGCGCGGTCCGGCCACGATCGCCGCGCACACCACGGCGTCCGTCGAACTGCGTGCGCCGTCCGGCAGGTTCACGCTGCCGGCCGCGGCGGACGCCAAGCTCCGTCTGCGCGCCTTCACCGGTGACCCGCAGACGCTCTCCACCCGGGACCTGCGCGCGGCCGGACTCGGCCGGAGGGAGCCACCCGAACGGTAGGAAACCGGACGGCCGGGGCCCGGCGAGGTGCAGGTCACAGCCGCAGAGAGGGAAACGTCACAGCCCCCGCTCTGCTGCCGTACGAGCACCCTGCCCTAGCATCCGAGCATGACGGTCCTGCCTGACGACGGGCTCCCACTGGCCGCCGAGTTCCCTGACGCGACACACGAGCAGTGGCACCGCCTGGTCGAGGGTGTGCTGCGCAAGTCGGGCAAGGAAGTCTCGGGCGCGGCAGTCGAGGACGCCCTGTCCACGACGCTCGAGGACGGGCTGCGCACCCGGCCCCTGTACACCGCGCGCGACGGCGCACCCGACCCCGGCCTGCCCGGCTTCGCCCCGTACGTGCGCGGCGGCCGCCCCGAGGGCAACACGGCCGGCGGCTGGGACGTACGGCAGCGGCACGCGGCGCTGGGCGGCGGCGCGGACGGCGCTGTGCTGGCCGACCTGGAGAACGGCGTCACCTCGCTGTGGCTGGTGCTCGGCGAGGGCGGCATCCCGGTCGCCGAGCTGGGCCGGGCGCTCGACGGGGTGTTCCTCGACCTGGCGCCGGTCGCCCTGGACGCCGGGCGCGACACCGAGGCGGCCGCCGCGGCGCTGCTGCGGCTGTACGAGGAGAGGGGCGTCGCCCCCGAGACGGTGCGCGGCAGCCTGGGCGGCGACCCGCTCGGCCACGAGGCCCGCACCGGCATCGCGCTGGACCCGGCCCCCTTCGCCGCCCTCGCCCGGCGCTGCGCGGAGACCCACCCCGGCCTGCGCGCCCTGACCGTGGACGCGCTGCCGTACCACGAGGCGGGCGGCTCGGCCGCGCAGGAGCTGGGCGCCTCCCTGGCCACCGCGGTGGCCTACCTGCGGGCGATGACGGAGGCCGGGCTGTCCGTCGAGGCGGCCTGCGGCCGGCTGGAGTTCCGCTACGCGGCCACCGCCGACCAGTTCCTGACCATCGCCAAGCTGCGCGCGGCGCGCCGGCTGTGGGCGCGGGTCGCCGAGGTGGCCGGGGCACCGGACGCGGGCGCGCAGGTCCAGCACGCGGTGACCTCCCCGGTGATGCTGACCCGCCGCGACCCGTGGGTGAACATGCTGCGCGCGACGGTGGCGACACTGGCCGCCGGGGTCGGCGGCGCCGACTCGGTGACCGTGCTGCCGTTCGACCACGCGCTGGGCCTGCCCGACGCGTTCGCCCGCCGTATCGCGCGCAACACCTCCACGATCCTGCTGGAGGAGTCGCACCTGGCCCGGGTCATCGACCCGGCGGGCGGCTCCTGGTACGTGGAGCGGCTGACCGAGGAACTGGCCCAGGCCGCCTGGGCGTACTTCCGGTCGATCGAGCGGGACGGCGGCCAGGCCGCGTGCCTGCGCTCCGGCCGGATCCGCACGGACCTGGCGACGACCTGGGCGGAGCGCTCCAAGAAGCTCGCCAAGCGGCGCGAACCCATCACGGGCGTCAGCGAGTTCCCGCTGCTGGGCGAGAAGCCGGTGGAGCGCGATCCGGCTCCCGAGCCGCCGTCCGGCGGCCTGCCCCGGGTGCGTCGCGACGAGGCGTTCGAGGCCCTGCGGGCCCGTTCCGACGCCCACCTGGCGGCGACCGGCTCCCGGCCGAGGATCTTCCTCGCCGCGCTCGGTTCGCCCGCCGAGTACACCGCGCGCTCGACGTTCGCCGCCAACCTGTTCCAGGCGGGCGGCATCGAGCCGGTCACCGAGGGCGCCTTCGAGGACAGCGGCGCCACCGAGGCCGTGCTGTGCTCCAGCGACGCGCTCTACGCCGAACGGGCCGGGCAGGCCGCCGAGTCGCTGCGCGCGGCCGGCGCCCGGCACGTGTTCCTGGCGGGCCGCCCGGCCGAGCACCCGGGCGTCGACTCGTACGTCTTCGCGGGCTGCGACGCCATCGACGTGCTGTCCGCGACCCTCGACCGCATGGGAGTGTCCTGATGGGAATCCCCGACTTCGCCGGCATCGAGCTGGGGACGCCGGCCGTCGACGGCGGCGCCGAGGAGTGGCGCGCGGCTCTCAAGCGGGCGACCGGGAGCGAGGAGCCGCTGTGGGAGACCCCGGAGGGCATCGGGGTCAAACCGCTGTACACCGGCCGTGACCTGGAGGGCCTGGACTTCCTCGGCACGTTCCCGGGGATCGCGCCGTACCTGCGCGGCCCGTACCCGACGATGTACGTCAACCAGCCCTGGACGATCCGCCAGTACGCGGGCTTCTCCACCGCGGAGGAGTCCAACGCGTTCTACCGGCGCAACCTGGCGGCCGGCCAGAAGGGCCTCTCGGTCGCCTTCGACCTGCCCACGCACCGGGGTTACGACAGCGACCACCCGCGGGTGACGGGCGACGTCGGCATGGCGGGCGTCGCGATCGACTCCATCTACGACATGCGGCAGCTCTTCGACGGCATCCCGCTGGACCGGATGACCGTGTCGATGACCATGAACGGCGCGGTGCTGCCGGTCCTGGCGCTGTACATCGTGGCGGCGGAGGAGCAGGGCGTACCGCCCGAGAAGCTGGCCGGAACCATTCAGAACGACATTCTGAAGGAGTTCATGGTCCGCAACACCTACATCTACCCGCCGAAGCCGTCGATGCGGATCATCTCCGACATCTTCGCGTACACCTCGCAGCGGATGCCCCGCTACAACTCCATCTCCATCTCCGGGTACCACATCCAGGAGGCGGGTGCGACGGCCGACCTGGAGCTGGCGTACACCCTCGCGGACGGCGTGGAGTACATCCGCGCGGGGCGTGCGGCCGGTCTGGACGTGGACGCGTTCGCGCCCCGGCTGTCGTTCTTCTGGGCGATCGGCATGAACTTCTTCATGGAGGTCGCGAAGCTCAGGGCGGCCCGGCTGCTGTGGGCCAAGCTGGTCTCGCAGTTCGAGCCGGGGAACAGCAAGTCGCTGTCGCTGCGCACCCACTCGCAGACCTCGGGCTGGTCGCTGACCGCGCAGGACGTGTTCAACAACGTCACGCGCACCTGCGTGGAGGCGATGGCCGCGACGCAGGGCCACACCCAGTCGCTGCACACCAACGCCCTTGACGAGGCGCTGGCGCTGCCCACCGACTTCTCGGCGCGCATCGCCCGCAACACCCAGCTCCTCATCCAGCAGGAGTCGGGCACCACCCGGGTCATCGACCCGTGGGGCGGCAGCGCGTACGTCGAGCGGCTGACGTACGACCTCGCCCGCAAGGCCTGGGCCCACATCCAGGAGGTGGAGCAGGCGGGCGGCATGGCGCAGGCCATCGACGCCGGCATCCCCAAGCTGCGGGTCGAGGAGGCGGCGGCCCGCACGCAGGCCCGCATCGACTCCGGCCGCCAGCCGGTGATCGGCGTCAACAAGTACCGGGTGGACAGCGACGAGCAGATCGAGGTCCTGAAGGTCGACAACTCCTCGGTGCGCGCCCAGCAGGTCGAGAAGCTGCGGCGGCTGCGCGCGGAGCGGGACGAGCAGGCCTGCCGGGACGCGCTGGACGCGCTCACCCGGGCCGCGGACGGCACCGGCAACCTGCTGGAGCTGGCCGTGCGCGCGGCCCGCGCCAAGGCCACCGTCGGCGAGATCTCCGACGCCCTGGAGAAGGTGTACGGCCGGCACGCGAGCCAGATCCGTACCATCTCCGGGGTGTACCGCAACGAAGCAGGCGAGTCGCCGTCCGTGGACCGCACCCGTGCCCTGGTGGACGCCTTCGAGGAGGCCGAGGGGCGGCGGCCGCGCATCCTGGTCGCCAAGATGGGCCAGGACGGCCACGACCGCGGCCAGAAGGTGATCGCCACCGCCTTCGCCGACCTCGGCTTCGACGTGGACGTCGGCCCGCTGTTCCAGACGCCGGAGGAGGTCGCCCGGCAGGCGGTGGAGGCGGACGTGCACGTGGTCGGGGTGTCCTCGCTGGCCGCCGGTCACCTCACGCTCGTACCGGCGCTGCGGGAACGGCTCGCCGAGGAGGGCCGCGGGGACATCATGATCGTGGTCGGCGGGGTCATCCCGCCGCAGGACGTGCCGACCCTGCTGGAGATGGGCGCCACGGCCGTGTTCCCGCCCGGGACGGTGATCCCGGACGCGGCGTACGACCTGGTGGAGCGGCTGTCGGCCGACCTCGGCCACGAGCGGTAGCCGCGTATGGCAGCGATCGATCTCGACACCTATGTGAAGGGTGTGCTCGACGGCAGGCGGGCCCTGGTGGCCCGCGCCATCACGCTGGTCGAGTCCACCCGCCCGCAGCACCGGGTGCTGGCGCAGGAGCTGCTCACCGAGCTGCTCCCGCACAGCGGCCGGGCGCGGCGGATCGGCATCAGCGGCGTGCCGGGCGTCGGAAAGTCGACGTTCATCGACGCGTTCGGCACGTCGCTGACCTCGCTGGGGCACCGGGTGGCCGTTCTCGCGGTGGACCCGTCCTCCACTCGGACCGGCGGCTCGATCCTCGGTGACAAGACCCGGATGGAGCGCCTCGCGGTCGATCCCGACGCGTTCGTGCGGCCCTCCCCCAGCGCGGGCACGCTGGGCGGGGTCGCGAAGGCCACCCGGGAGTCGATGGTGGTGATGGAGGCCGCCGGGTACGACGTGATCCTGGTGGAGACCGTCGGCGTCGGCCAGTCGGAGACGGCGGTCGCCGACATGGTGGACTCCTTCCTGCTGCTCACCCTGGCCCGCACCGGGGACCAGCTCCAGGGCATCAAGAAGGGTGTCCTGGAACTGGCCGACGTGATCGCGGTCAACAAGGCGGACGGCCCGCACGAGCGGGACGCGCGGGCGGCGGCCCGCGAACTGGCCGGTGCGCTTCGGCTGATGCACGGCAAGGACGCGTTCTGGACCCCGCCGGTGCTGAGCTGCAGCGCCCGGGAGTCGACCGGCCTGGACGTGGTCTGGGAGCGGCTGGAGCAGCACCGGACGCTGCTGGACTCCACCGGCCGGCTCGCCGCCAAGCGGCGGGACCAGCAGGTCGACTGGACCTGGTCGATGGTCCGGGACGAGCTGCTGGGCCGGCTGCACGCGGATCCGGCCGTGCGCGCGGCCGCCCCCGCCCTGGAACAGCAGGTCAGGGAGGGCACGTTGACGGCGACCCTGGCGGCGGAGGGCATCCTGCGGGCCTTCGGGGAACGGCGGGACCCGGCGCCGGGGCGGTGAGCCCCGGCCGATCAGGCGTGTCCGGCCCGGTCGTCACCGCCCCGGGCCGGGCCGCGCGGGCGAGCGCCACGCCGATCGCCCCGGCGCGGCCGGGCGCCGCGCCCCTTGTACGACGGTGCGAGGGGTCGTACCCGGGGCGCCCGGCGGCCTCACGGCACGCGGAAGCCGCGGAAGGTCACGTGCTCGCGGGACGTGAACCCCAGTCGCTCGTAGAGCGCGATCGCGCCGGTGTTGGCCTCCGCCACGTGCAGGAAGGGACGTTCCCCGCGTTTCACGACGCGGGCGACGAGCGCGCCGATCAGCCGGAGGGCGTGGCCGCGCCCGCGGGCCTCGGGAGCGGTGCAGACGGCGCTGATCTCGGTCCAGCCCGGGGGCCGCAGCCGTTCCCCGGCCATCGCCACCAGCCGGCCGCCGTCGCGGATGCCGAGGTAGGTGCCCAGTTCGGGAGTGCGCGGCCGGAACGGTCCCGGGCGGGTCCGCTCGACGAGGGCGAGCATCTCGGGCACGCTCTCCGGGCCCAGCTCGACGACCCCGGCGTCGGTGCGCGCGTCCGGGATCGCGGCCGGGCCGGTGCCGGACCAGGTCATCCGGCGGCCTTGGAGGGTGAACACCGGCTCCCAGTCCGGCGGCGGGGTGACCGGCCGGCTGAACAGGTCGGCGAGTTCACCGGAACCGAGCAGCCGGGCCAGGTCCGCCCATTCGGCCGGGTCCGGGTCCGCGGACACCGCGCAGAACGTCGCCACGTCCGGCAGGTAGCCGGCCGCCCGGCCGAACCGGCGGGCGAGACGGGCGTGGTGGCCGCGGAGCGACTCGCCCACCGGGTCGTCGAGCGCCACGGCCTCGCGGTTCACCATCGTGTCGTCCCTCTCGTCCGGCGCGCGCGGGTCGGTCGCCACGGGCAGCGATCATAGGCAGGCGCCGTCCCGGCGGGCCGGACGGGGTGCGCGGCGGCCCCGCCCGGCCCGCCGGGTCAGCCGGCCCGGTGGAAGGCGCCCAGCCGGGCGGTGAGGTGACCGGCCGCGCCCTCCATCAGGGTGTCGGCGATCGTCTCCACCGTGCGGGCGGACCAGTGCTGCAGAGGGGTGCCCTCGACCACCTGGTTGAAGGCGCCCATCGCCGGTCCGCAGTGCACCAGGTAGTCCACCCGGTGCCGGTCGTCGCCGGTCACCGCGAGCCGGAAGCCGCGGGTGAAGTAGGCCCGGAAGAACTCCGCCAGTTCCTGCTTGGGGTCCGTGCCGTGGGCGCTGGGCGCCGGGTGCGCGCCGCCGAGGTAGCGGTCGAGGACCTGGGTCATGGTCTCGTCGTCCAGCTCGGCCGCCGAGGCGTGCCGGCGCCACAGCTCGTGCAGCCGGGACGCCCGCGCCGGGAAGAACAGACCCCGCTTGAGGTAGCGGGCCCGCGTGCCGAACTCGAACAGCTCGCCCCACGGCGCGGTGTCCACGTCGTACTCCCGTGCCGCCTGCAGGACGTCCTTCACCTGGGCGCTGGTGGCGGCCTCGGCGGAGCACTGGTTGACGGAGCCGGTCAGCACGAACTCGGCGCCGAGCAGGAACGCCGCCGCCACCGCCTCGGGGGTGCCGAGGCCGCCCGCGCAGCCGACGTGCACCCGGTGCCCGGAGGCGGTGGCGGCGGCGTCGCGCAGCCGCAGCACGGCGGGGAGCAGGGTCATCAGGTCGGCGGTGCTGGTCAGCCAGCCGCCGTCGGCCTCCACGCACACATCGTCCGCCATGGGCCGGCCGGCCGCCGCGCGCGCCTCCTCGGCGGTGACCTCGCCGCTCTCCACCAGCCGGGCGACCAGCCGCTCGGGCGGCGGGGCCAGGAACTCCGCGGCGACGTCGGTACGGCTGACCTTGGCGATGATCCGGCCGCCCTTGAGCCGGAACCGCACCAGGGCCGGGGTGATCAGCGGGAAGCCGGAGGCCTCCACCAGGTCGATGCCGTGCCGCAGCAGCAGGTCCACCAGCGCCGACTCCTCCTGCGGGGCGCCGTGCCGGTAGAGCAGGTTGACGCCGAAGGCGCCGCCGAGGCCCAGGTCGCCGGCGAGTTCCCGGAGCCTTGCGTCGACCTCCTCCAGGGCCAGGCCGCCGGTGCCGAGGAAGCCGAGCAGGCCGGCCTTCGCGGCCGCGCCCAGCATCTCGCGGCCGGAGATCCCGCCGTACAGCGAGCCCAGCAGGTAGGCGCGGCGCAGGCCGTAGCGCTCCCGGAACGTGGTGGCGCCCAGGGTGTCGGCGGTCACCGCGGCGGCCGTCGGCGCGGTGACCGGCGACTCGGCGGCGGGTGCGGCCGGGGACGCGGGCCGGGTGGGCCGCTCCGGCACGGGAGTGACGGGGACGGGGCGCGGGGTGGGGGCGGGCAGCGGCTCCGCGGTCTTCCTGATCTTGGCGACCAGGTTGGTCAGCACCCGGCCGGGCCCGATCTCCACGAAGTCGAACGCGCCGTGGCCCATCAGCCGGCGCACCGTGTCGGTCCACCGGACCGGCGAGACGATCTGCGCGGTCAGCGTCTCCTTGATCGCGGCGGGGTCGTACGGCTGCCCGTCCACGTTGGCCAGCACGGGCACACTCGGCGCCCGCAGGGTGAACCCGTCGAGGAAGCGGGCGAACTCCTCCGCCGTGCCGCGCATGTAGCGCGAGTGGAAGGGCGCGCTGACGTTGAGCCGCACCGCGCGGGCACCCGCGGCCTCCGCGGCGGCGCAGGCCGTCTCGACGGACGCGCGCGGACCGGAGAGCACGAGCTGGTCGGGGGCGTTGTGGTTGGCGATGTCGACGTCCTCGATGCCCGCCTCGGCCAGGACCCGCGGCAGGGCCGCCTCGTCCAGACCGACCACGGCGGCCATGCCGCCGCCACCGGCCTCGGCCATCAGCGCGCCGCGCCGCTGCACCAGACGCAGCCCGGTCTCGAAGTCGAAGACACCGGCGGCGAACAGCGCCACGTACTCGCCGAGGCTGTGGCCGATCAGGTAGTCGGCGGGCGCGGGGTCCTCGGCCTGCCGCTCCAGATGGCCCAGGGCGCTCACGGCGTAGAGCGCGGGCTGCGTGAACTGCGTTTGTCCCAGGCGCCGTTCGGGGTCGTCGACGCACAGCTCGGCGAGGGAGTAGCCGAGTACGCGGTCGGCGGTCGCGGTGTGCTCCGGGTACTTCTCGAAGAGCTGCCGGCCCATGCCCCGTGTCTGAGACCCCTGGCCGGGGAAACCGTAGACCTTCATGCGATGTGCCTTCCTTGGTGTCTTCGGTCGGTTCCGTGTCGCCGGGGCGGCCAGTTCGCGGGCCCTGTCCAGCAGGCCCGGGTCGTGGCCGAACGGGCTGAGAAGGGCGAGCGACCTCGATCGCGTGCCCGCCGGGAGGTTGCCTCGGACGAAGTTGTGCAGGGTGCCCGAGGGTCCGAGATCCAGGTAGAGGAAGTCGCCGCGGGCGCGCATCCGGTCCATGGTCCGCTGGAACTCGATGGGTCTGCGGGCCACCTGCCAGAAGTGCTCGGCGCTCGGCCGCTCGACCGGTTCCCCGTCCACGCAGGACACCCAGGGCAGGTGCGGCGGGGCGAACTCGACCTCGTCCAGTGAGGCCCGGCACGCGCCGAGCACCTCGTCCATCAGGCGGGAGTGGTAGGCGTACTCGACGGGCACGCGCTGGTGCAGCACGTCGGCGCGGCGCAGCGCGGCCTCGGCCCGGTCCAGGTCGTCGTCCGCGCCGGCGACGACGAAGTGGCCCGGATAGTTGCGGGCGGCTATCTCGCAGGCCCGCAGCGCGGGCACCCGGTCCAGCACCCCGGGCTCGGCGAGCACGGCGAGCATGCCGCCGCGCGGGCCGGCCCCGAGCCCCTCGGCCTGGCGCACCAGCAGCCGCAGGCAGATGTCGGGCGCGATGCTGCCGGACACGGCGGCCGCGGCGTACTCGCCCAGGCTGGAGCCCAGCAGGTGGTCGGGCTCCACCCCGGCCGAGCGCAGGGTCTCGGCCAGGGCGAGTTCGATCATGACGATCGCCGGGTGGGTGAGCCGGGTGTCGGTGAAGGGGTCGTTGCGGCGCCGGTCCGGGGCGAACAGCCGGTCGAGCACCGACTCGCCCAGCTCCTCGGCCACGACGGCGTCGTGGCGGCGCAGGGCGGCGCGGAACACCTCGTTCTCGGCGAAGAGTTCCCGGCCCATCCCGTAGTACTGCGAGCCCTGCCCGGAGAACATGAAGACCACGGGCAGGGCCCCCGGGGCGGTGCCGCTCATCGGTAGGTGTCCCAGAACAGGCCCGCCGGGGCGGGCTCGGCCACCGGGGCGGTCTCGACGGATACCGCGGGCTCGACGGCTGCCGCGGGCTCTGCGGGAGCCTCGGACCGGCCGCCGGCGCCCCGTACCACGACCCTGCGGTCGAGCGGGGGCTCGGGGAGCGGGGCGCGGGTGGCGCGGTGGTCCGCCGGGGCGGGCGCCAGCAGCAGGTGCGCGTTGGTGCCGCCGTCGGCGAAGCAGTTGAGCGCGGCGGCTTCGGCGGTGGCCGGCCAGGGCGCCGCCGCGCGCGGGAAGTACAGCGCGGAGGCGTCCAGGTCGAAGTGCGGCAGCGGCTCCTGCCCCGAGCGGAACGGCACCTGGGTGCGGTGCTGGAGCATCAGCACCACCTTGATGAACGCGGCGATGCCCTCGGCGGCCAGCGGGTGGCCGATGTTCGGTTTGACGGAGCCCAGGGCGACCGGGGCCGATCGGGCCGCGGCGCTGCCGTAGACGCCGTCGACCGCCTTCAGTTCGAGCAGGTCGGTGACGGCGGCCCCGGTGGCGTTGGTCTCCACCCAGCCGATGTCCCCCGGCGCGAGGCCGCTGCGGGCCAGCGCCTCGGTCATCACGGCCTTCTGCGCCTGGAGGTTGGGGGTGGCCGGTCCCGCCGTACGGCCGTCGTTGTTGACGGCGATGCCGCGGAGCACCGCGAGCACCCGGTCCCCGGCGGCGCGGGCGGCCGCCAGCGGCTTGAGGACGACGACGCCGACGCCCTCGCCGAGCACGAGTCCGGCGGCCCTGCGGTCGAAGACGTGGAACTCCGGCCCCGGGTTGAGCAGTCCGCGCCGGCCGAAGACCTGGTGCGCCCGGTCGTCGGCGAGCAGGCTCACCCCGGCGACGACGGCGGCCTCCACCGAGCCGGACCGCAGTGCCTGCGCGGCGGTGTCCATCGCGACCAGCGCCGAGGAACAGGCGGTGTCCACGACCAGGCTCGGGCCCTGGAAGTCGAAGAACTGGGAGACGTTCGCCGCCAGGTAGTTCTGCCCGGTCACCACCACCGGGTTCCTGGACCGCTCCAGCGCGCCCGGGTCGGGGGTGTGGGTGGCGCGGCCACCGACGTACACGCCGATCCGGCGGCCCTTGAGGTCGGCGGGCCGGTAACCGGCGTGATGCACCGCGCTGTTGACCTCCTCGAGCAGCAGCAGCGCCTGCGGGTCCATGGCGGCCACGTCCGCCTCGGACAGCAGGAACGCCTCCGGGTCGAACCGCAGGACACCCGGCAGCAGGCCGGCGTGGTGGCCGAGCGGGCGGCCGAAACGTTCCTCGGGGACCGGGCGCAGCGCCGAACGGCCCTCGCGCAGCAGCTCCCAGTAGGCGTCGGCGGAACCGGCGTCGGGGAAGCGGCAGGACAGGCCCACGACCGCGATGTCCGACGCCGTCGGCACGGCGGGCGGGGTGGGGGTCGGTGCGGAGGGTGCCGGGGCGGCCACCGGGGCGGTGCCCCCGCCGCGCGGCGAGCCGTTCGCCGGGGTGCCGCCCGGGAGGGGGCCCGGTGCCGGGGCGGACCCGGGCGCGGTGTCCGGCACCGGGGCGCCGAAGACGGCCAGGAGTTCGCTGCGGTGCGCCTCGGCCAGGTGCCCGGCGAAGGCGTCGACGGTCGGGTGCTCGAGCAGCGCCGACGGGTCGACGGAGACGTCCAGGCGCTTGGCGACGGACTGGACGAGCTGGGAGACCATGATCGAGTCCATGCCGAAGTCCTGGACCGGGACGTCACCGGAGAGCCGGGCGCGGTCGAAGCGCAGCTCCTCGGCGAGCCGGTCGAGCAGCCAGGAGGCCGCCGCGTCGACCGCCGCCCGCACCTGGGCGTCCTCCTCCGGCCCCTGGGCCCCCTGGGCGGGCGCCGTGGGCGCGGGCACGCCGGATGCCACGGCAGCGGCCGGTGCCGCGGTCTCGGCCGGTGCCGGATCCAGGCGGCGGGCGGTCAGACGTCCGGGGTCGAAGCCGGCGTCCGGTCGCGGCAGGACCGGCATGACGACCCTGGCGCCGCTGCCCAGCGCCCGCTCCAGCAGGGCGAGTCCCTGTTCGTCGGAGAGCGCCGCCAGCCCGGAGGCCTGGTAGGCGGCACTGCGCGCCTCGCCCATGCCGGTGTCCTTCCAGCTCGGCCACTCCACGCTGACCAGCGGAATCCCGTACGGGCGATGCCGGGCGACCGCGTCCAGGTAGGCGTTGGCCATGGCGTAGTCGCTCTGGCCGACCGCGAGGGCGGGGACGGCGGCGGCGATGGAGGAGTACACGACGAACAGGCTCAGCGGCTCGTCCCGGAACACCTCCAGCAGGGCGTCCAGGCCGAAGACCTTCGGGCCGAGGACACGGGCCACGCCGGACTGCGGCTTGCGCACGAACGCCGGGTTCTCGAAGTCGGTGACGCCCGCGCTGTGCACCACCCCGCCGACCGGGCCGAGCCGCCCGCGGACGTCGGCGAGCGCCTTGGCCAGCGCCTCCCGCTCCTCCAGCGGCACCGCCAGGACCTCCAGTTCCACGCCCTGGCCGGCCAGTTCGGCCAGCGGGCGGAGCTTGCGGCCCAGGGGGCCGTCCTGGGCGATGTGCGTGGCCCACTGCGAACGCGGCGGCAGTTCCTCGCGTCCGGTGAGGACCAGCTTGCGTACCCCGTGCGCGGCGACGAAGTGGCGTGCGGTCAGCAGTCCGATGCCGCGCGTGCCTCCGGTGACCCAGAGCACGTGGCCGGCCGGGAAGCGCGGCGCGGCGCCCGCCCCGCCGGGCTCCTCCGTGAGCCGGGCCAGGTGCCGGACCCCGTCTCGGTAGGCGACCTCGGCGGGCTCGTCGTCGTGGCACAGCTCGTCGGCCACCCAGCGGCACAGCAGCTCGTCGCCGGCCGCGGCGTCGATCTCCAGGTGGCGGGAGCGGACGTGCCGGTACTCGCTCTGCAGCATCCGGTACAACCCGATGCGGGCCGCGCCGCCGAGAGCCGGGGCGCCCTCGGGGCCGACGCGGGTGACCAGCAGCGCGCGCAGGTCGCGGCCGCCGCGGTCGACCAGGTGCTGGAGCCAGCGCAGCCAGGTGGGCAGCGCGGTGTGGTCGGGGGCCGCGGCGGTGCCGGCGCAGCCCGCCAGGTCGACGACGGCGTCGAAACGGTCCCAGCGGGTGCCGTCCGCGTCGAGTTCGGCGTCCAGCCGGTCGGCGGTCAGCACTTCGGCGGCGGGCAGGAGGGCGGCGAGCCGGGCGGCCAGTGCCTCGGTGCCGGGTGCGGCCAGGACGGCGGTCAGGCCCGGCTGGGCCCTGCGGGCGACGGGCGGCGCGGGTGTCCACCCCCGGGTGAGGAGTACTCCCCCGTCCGCCGGCGCGCCGGTGAGGGCGGCCAGTTCGGCGTCGGCGGCGGCCAGCCAGACCCGGTCCCCGCCGAAGGGGTAGCCCGGCAGCGCCACCCGGCCCGGGGTGCCCGCGCGGTGCAGGTCCGTCCAGTCGGTGTGCTGCCCCTGGGTCCATGCGGCGGCCAGGGCGGCCGGGTCGGCGGGCAGCGGTGTGCCGGGGGCGGGGCGGCGCGGGTCCACCACGCCGGTCCAGCTTCCGGCGGGACTGCCGCCGGCCGCGAACTCCTCCAGACGTGCCACGAGTTCGGGCAGGTCCCCGAAGAGGACGGCGAGCCGGTGGGCCATGGCCTCGCGCCCGGTCTGCAGGGTCCAGGCGACCTGCTGGGGCGTCGCCGCGCCGGTCTCCGCGCGCAGGTGGGCGGCCAGGCGCCGGGCCTGCGCGAGCAGCCGGTCGGCGCTCCGGGCGGAGAGGACCGCGAGCTGCGGCCCGGCCGGGGCGGCCGGGGCGGCCGCGTCCGGGCCGAGGTGCTCCTGGAGGATGATGTGGGCGTTGGTGCCGCCCGCGCCGAAGGAGCTGACCCCCGCGGTCCGCGGCCGGACGGCGCCGTCCGCGCCCACCCGGCGCGGCCAGGGCGCCCGCTCGCGCTGGACCTCGAACGGGGTCGACGTGAAGTCGATGTTCGGGTTGAGGCGGTCGGCGTGCAGCGACGGGGCCAGTTCGCCGTGCCGCATCTGCAGCAGCACCTTGGTGATGGCGGCGATGCCGGCGGCCGACTCGGCGTGCCCGATGTTGGACTTGACCGAGCCGATGGGCAGCCGCTCGGGCAGCTCGCCCTCGAAGGCCCGCAGCATGCCGTTGACCTCGACCGGGTCGCCGAGCGCGGTCCCGGTGCCGTGCGCCTCGAGGTAGTCGAGGTCGGCGGGGCGCAGTCCGGCGCGGTGCAGCGCCGCCCGCACCAGGTCGCCCTGTGCCCGGGGGTTGGGGACGCTGTAACCGGCTCCCGCGCCGCCGTGGTTGACGGCGGACGCCTTGACCACGGCGAGCACGCGGTCGCCGTCGGCGAGGGCCGCGTCCAGGCGTTTCAGCAGCACGGCGCCGGAGCCCTCGGCCGGGACGTAGCCGGTGCCGCCCTCGCCGAAGCTGCGGCAGCGGCCGTCCTCCGCGAGGAAGCCGCGCTGGGCGAGCTGGAGGAACTTCACCGGGTGGCTGGAGATGTTGACCCCGCCCGCCACCGCGACGTCGCAGTCGCCGTTGCGGATGGCCAGGCAGGCCTGGTGGATGGTGACCAGGGACGAGGAGCACATGGTGTCGAGGGCGACGCTGGGGCCGGTGAAGTCGAAGAAGTACGACACCCGGTTCGCGACGGAGGCGTACGAGGAGGAGGTGGCGAAGCCCTCGCCGCGCAGCGCGTCGCGCACGCCGTAGAGCTGGTAGTGGCCGTACATCATGCCGACGAACACGCCGGTGCGTCCCCCGCGCAGTTGCTCGCGGGTGTAGCCGGCGTCCTCCAGCAGGTGCCAGACCGTCTCCAGGAACACCCGCTCCTGCGGGTCGGTGTGCTCGGCCTCGATCTGCGACATCCGGAAGAACAGCGGGTCGAAGCGGTCGGCGCCGGGCACGAAACCGCCCCACTTGCCGTAGGTCCTGCCGGTGGCCGACTTGTCCGGGTCGAAGAAGACCCCGTGGTCCCAGCGGTCGCCCGGGATCTCCTCGACGCTGTCGCGGCCGTCGCGCAGGTTGCGCCAGAACTCGGAGACGTCACCGGCCTGGGGGTAGCGCCCGGCGACGCCGATGACGGCGATGTCGGCGTCGTGCGGGCCCGCGCCGGGCACGGCGGGGGCGGTCGCGGCCGCCGGGGCGGGCCCCGCGGCAGCGGCGGCGGACGGCCCGGTGCCGGGGACGGCGGGTCCGCTCCGGGCGGTCGCCGGTTCCGGTTCCGGAGCCGGAGCCGGAGCCGGAGCCGGAGCGGCGGCGAAGGCGCCGGGGTGGGCGGCGGCGAGGTGGGCGGCCAGGTCCCGGACGGTCACGTGCTCGAAGAGCAGGGTCTTCGACAGCGGTCCGGTGTGCTGTTCCAGGCCCCGGATGAGACTCATGGTGATCAGGGAGTCCACCCCGTACCGGTCGAAGGGCTCGGTGACGGTGATGTCCGCCTCCGGCGTCCTCAGCTCCTGGGCCAATAGCCGCAGGACCAGCCGCTCGGCCTCCTCGCGCGGTCCGGCGCCGGCGGCCGGACCCGGTGCGGCCTCGGCGCCGGTCCGTGGCGCGGCCGGCGGGACGGGCGGCGCGGCCGCGGCGCCGGACAGGGCGGCGAGGATGCGGGCCGGGTCGCCGGGGGCGAGCAGCAGGGCGGGCGCGGTGCCGGCGAGGGCCCGCTCCAGCGCGTCCAGCGCGGGGCGGGTGGCCAGCGGGCGCATGCCGAGCACGCGGTCCATGTACTCCTCGGCACCGGCGTCGATGCGCATCCCGCCCTCGGACCACACCGGCCAGGCGGCCGAGAGCGTACGGCCCCGGCGGGTGCCCGCCCGGCGCCGTTCCTCGCGCAGCTCGGCGAAGCGGTCGAGGAAGCCGGCCGCGAAGGCGTAGTCGGTCTGGCCGGCGTTGCCGAACGCGGCCGCGGCGGAGGAGTAGACGACGAAGTAGTCCAGCGGTTCCCCGGCGGTGGCCTCGTCCAGCAGGGTGGTCCCGCGCACCTTCGCGGCCAGCACGGCGTCCGCGTCGGCGCGCTCCTTGCCGCGCAGGAGCCCGTCGCGCAGTACTCCGGCGGCGTGCAGCACCCCGCTGACGTGACCGTACGCGCCGCGGGCCGCGGCGATCAGCGCGCGCACGTCCCGCGGGTCGGCGACGTCGGCGAGCACGACGCGTGCGCCGAGGGCGTCGGCGCGGGCCCGCGTCACGGCGTCGGGTGCGGTGCGGGCGGTGAGGACGATGCCGCCGCCGGTCACCCCGGCCGCGCGGCGGGCGGCGGCGATGTGCTCGGCGGCGAGCAGGCCGAGCGCGCCCGTGCCGCCGGTGACGATGTGCGCGCCCGCGCCGGTGAACACCGGGCCGGGGACGGCCGGCAGCGTGGTCCGGTGCCAGGAGCGCCGCTGGGGTCCGTCGGGCGTCAGCCGTGCCTCGGTCTCCGGGCCGCCCTCGGCCAGGAGTTCGTCGACGACGTCGCGGGCCGGGGTGCCGGACGCCACCGCGAGCGCGCCGAAGGCGATCGCCGGGTGCTCCAGGCGGACCGAGCGCGCGAAGGCGGCCAGGGCCAGGTCGGCGGGCGACGCGGCCGGCTCCGGGTGGACGTGGAGATAGGTCAGCGCGTCGTGCCGTTCGAGCTGCCAGGCACGCAGGAAGGCCAGCGCGGTGTGGAAGCCGGACTCCACGGCCGCATCGCAGTCCGGCTCGCCGGCCGACAGGTGCAGGACGCGGATCGGGCCGGCCCCCGCGGCGCGGACGGCCGCGGCGGCGTCGAAGTCCGGGCCCAGCGGGAGACGGCGCACCTCGGCCCCGGCCGCGCGCAGCGCGGCGCCGAGAGCGGCCTCGTCGGGCGTGGCGGCGGTGCCGTCGGCGGGCGCCAGCAGCAGGACCGTGCCGGCCGGGCCCGGCCGGCGCCGGGGCGCGGGCTGCCACCCGGGCTCGAAGGCGGCCACGGATCCGGTCGCGGGCAGGGCCCGCAGGGTGAAGGACTCCAGGGTGGCGACGGCCGTGCCGTGTTCGTCGAGCAGGGCCACGTCGAAGGAGAGCGATCCCTCGGGGGCCGGGCGCGCGGCCGGCCTGGCGTGGGCGAACACCCGCCGGGGCAGCGGGGCGTGGAGCCGGGCCGCGCCGAGCGAGAACGGCAGGTATGGTGCCGGGCCCGCGGGGTCGCTCGCGCCCGGCACCAGGCGGCCCGCCGTCTGCAGGGCGGCGTCGAGCAGCGCCGGGTGGAAGGCGTACGCCCCGGCGTCGGCGTGCAGCGCCTCGGGCAGCACCAGGGTGGCCAGCACCTCGTCGGGGCCCTCGGCGATCTCCTCGATCACCCGGAAGGCGGGGCCGTAGGCGAAGCCCAGCCGGGTGAAGCCCGCGTAGCAGTCCTCGCCGGTGGCGACGCGGGGGCTGCGGGCGCGGACGCCGGCCAGGTCGACCCGGGCGGGCCGGGGGCCCGGTGCGCCGAGGCGGAGGGTGCCGGCGGCGTGCACCGGCGCGCCCGCGCCGTCGCCGCACACCTCGAAGGAGCGGTGCGCACCGTCGCCGGTGACCCGGACGGTCAGCCGGTGTTCGGCCCGGCCCGCCGGGAGCCGCACCGGCGTGGCCCACACCAGGTCGTCCACACCGTGCACGGGGGTGCCGTCGGCGAGTTCACCGGCCAGGCGGCCCATCTCCAGATAGGCCACGCCGGGCAGGACGCGCTCGCCGCCGACGACGTGGTCGCGCAGGAAGAACTCGTCCCCGGTCAGTGTCTTGGCGTACACGTGCTCGCCGGAGGAGGAGACGTCGGCGTCCAGGAGGGTGGCGTGCAGACGGGCGGGGGCGCCCGGGCCGGCGGCCGCCTGCGCGGCGCCGGGGGCCGCCCAGTGGCGGGGCCCGGCGAACGGGTAGGCCGGCAGGTGGACCCGGCGGCGGGGAGCGCCCCGGTGCAGGGCGGACCAGTCGACGCCGGCGCCGCGCAGCCAGTCGGCGGCGAGGCCCCACAGGTCACCGGCGCCGGCGCCGGCGGCCGGGGAGCCGGTGTTGCCCGCGTCGGCCGCCCGGCCGGTGCGCACCGCCGAGGGCCGTCCGGCCAGGTGCGCCAGGAGTTCGGCGCGCAGCCCGGCGGCGCCGTCCGCGACGACGGCGAGCCGGTGTGTCATGGGCTCGCGGCCCGTCTGCAGGGTGTGGGCCAGGTCGGCGGCCGGGACGTCGTGCCGCCCGAGGTGGTCGGCGAGCCGCTGGGCGGAGCGGCGCAGCGCCTCGCCGTCGCGGGCGGACAGCACGAAGAGCTGCTCGGCCGCGCTGTCGTCGCGGTCATCCGGCATGGGTGGTTCCTCCAGGACGATGTGCGCGTTGGCCCCGCCGAAGCCGAAGGAGCTGACGCCGCCGCGGCGCGGCTGCTCCGTTCCGGCGGCGTCCCGCGGACGCGGCCAGGGCCGGGCGGTGGCGGCCACCTCGAACGGGCCGCCGTCGAGCTCCAGGTAGGGGTTCTGCTCGCGGAAGTGCAGGCTGGCCGGGATCGTGCCGTGCCGCAGGGAGAGGACCACCTTGAACAGGCCGGCGATGCCGGCGGCGGCCTCCAGGTGGCCGATGTTGGTCTTCACCGAGCCGACGGCGCAGGGCCGCGTGGCCCGCGCGAGCCCCTGTTCGGCCCGGATCCGCCGGAACGCGGTGCTCAGGCCGGTGGTCTCGATGGGGTCGCCGAGCGCGGTGCCGGTGCCGTGCGCCTCGATGTAGCCGACGGTGTCCAGCGGCACCCCGGCGCCCCGGTAGGCGTCGACGAGCAGGTCGGCCTGGGCGTCGGGGTTGGGGGCGGTGAGCGAGGTGGTCCGGCCGCCGTGGTTGACGGCGACGGCCCTGATCACGGCGTGCACGGCGTCGCCGTCCCGCTGGGCCAGTTCGTGCGACTTGAGCAGGACCACGCCGGCGCCCTCGCCGCGCACATAGCCGTCGGCGCGGCTGTCGAACGCCTTGCAGCGGCCGTCGGGGCTGAGCATCTCGCCCTGGCTGAGCGCCTCGTACACGCCGGGGGCCAGGATGAGGCTCACACCGCCCGCGATGGCCAGGTCGCAGGTGCCGTCGCGCAGGGCGGCGCAGGCCTGGTGGACGGCCGTGAGCGAGCCGGAGCAGGCGGTGTCGACGGCGATGCTGGGGCCGCGCAGGTCCAGCAGGTACGACACCCGGTTGGGGATGACGGACAGGGCGGCGCCGGTGAGGGTGTGGCCCTCGGTGCCGCGTCCCGCCGCCCGCTGCACCTCCAGGTAGTCGGAGTTGGTGACGGCGACGAACACGCCGACGCGCTTCCCGGCCAGTTCGGACGGCCGGTATCCGGCGTCCTCGACGGCCGACCACACCGTCTCCAGCATCAACCGCTGCTGCGGGTCCATGAGTTCGGCCTCGCGGGGCGAGATGCCGAAGAACGCCGCGTCGAACCGGTCGACGCCGGGCGCGAAGCCGCCCCAGCGGGAACGGGAGCGCGGGTGGTCGCGCCAGTCCCAGCGGTCGGCGGGGATCTCGCCGACCAGGTCGTCCCCGGCGGCCAGATGCGCCCAGAACTCCTCCAGGTCGGCGGAGCCGGGCAGCCGGCCGGCCATGCCGATGACGGCGACGTCCGCGCCGGGCGGGGCGGGCCGCTCGTCGCCGGCGGTGCTCCGCGCCCGCGTGCCGTAGGCGTTCCCGTCCCGGAGCGCGGCCTCGTGCGCCCCGGCGTCGCCCGGGCCCGCGGCCACGCCCCCGGTGTCCGCCGCGCCGAGGCGGGCCGGCAGTTCGTCCGCGTGCTCCCGCCACAGGTGCTCGGCGAGGGCGTGCAGGGTGCCCCGGCGGTAGAAGAGGGTCGGGTAGACGGTGATGCCGTACGCCTTGCGCAGCTCGGCGCTGAGCGCGGTGAAGCTCACCGAGTTCATGCCCGTCTCGCCCAGCGGGGTGTGCGTGCCGATGTCCTCGGGGCGCAGCCCGGTCAGAGCGGCGACCATGGCGGCGAGGTCGGCCTCGAGCACCGTCCGGCCGCCCTCGGCGGCGACCGGTGCGGCGGCCGCCGGATCCCGCCGGGCGGGTCCGGCGCCGAAGCGGGCGCGCAGTTCGGGCAGCGGCAGGGCGGCGAGGGTGCCCCGGTCCACCTTCTCGTTGAGGGTGCGCGGGAACCCGGTGACGCGCAGCAGGGCCTCCGGGACCATGTGGTCGGGCAGCCAGGCGCCGAGCCGCTCACGGGTGGGTTCGGCCGCGCCGTCGTCGAGGACGTAGCAGGCGAGCAGGGTGTGCGAGCCCGCAGCGGCACCCCGGGCCACCACCACCGCCTCGCGGACGCCGTCGACGCGGCGCAGGGTCGCCTCGATCTCCTCCAGCTCCACCCGGAAGCCGCGCACCTTGACCTGGGAGTCGATCCGGCCGAGGTACTCGATCCGGCCGTCCGCCAGGCGGCGCACCAGGTCGCCCGTGCGGTACACGCGGGCGTCGGGTCCGGTGCCGGACGGGTCGGGCAGGAAGCGCTCGGCGGTCAGTTCGGGCCGGCCGAGGTAGCCGTCGGCGACACCGTGGCCGCCGATGTACAGCTCACCCGCCACACCGGTGGGAACGGGCCTGCGGGCTCCGTCCAGGACGTGCAGGACGGTGTTGGCGATGGGGGTGCCGATGGTGACGCGCTCCCCGGGCGCGAGGCGGCGGGCCGCGGACCAGATGGTCGTCTCGGTGGGCCCGTAGAGGTTCCACACCTCCTGGTTCCCGGCGAGCAGGGCCTCGGCGGTGTCGGCGGGCAGCGCCTCGCCGCCGCACAGCACCCTCAGCCGGGCGTCGCCCCGCCAGCCGGCGGCGAGCAGCATGCTCCAGGTGGCCGGGGTGGCCTGGACGACGGTGGCGGCGCTCGCCTCCAGCGCCTCACGCAGCCGCAGGCCGTCCCTGGCGTCCTCGGCCGGGAGGATCTCGACCGTGGCGCCGGTGATCAGCGGCAGGTACAGCTCGAGACCGGAGATGTCGAAGCAGACGGTGGTCAGGGCGAGCAGGGTGTCGCCCGGTCCGCAGCCGGGTTCCCGGGCCATCGACCACAGGAAGTTGGTCAGGGCGCGGTGCGGGACGCACACGCCCTTGGGGCGGCCGGTCGATCCGGAGGTGTAGATGACGTACGCGGTGTCGGAGGGGCCGGCCGGGCCGGGTGAGGGCAGGGCGGGCGGCTGCTCGGCGGTGTCGGTGACGAGCCGTGGCACACCGCCCGGGGCGCCGGTCACCGAGGAGTGGGTGAGCATCAGGTGCAGCTTCGCGTCCTCGGCCATGTAGGCGAGCCGGTCGCGCGGGTAGGACGGGTCGAGCGGCACGTAGGTGCCGCCGGCCGCCTGGACCGCGAGCAGCGCGACGGGGAGGCCGGCGTCGCGCGGCAGCAGGACGCCCACGGTGCGGCCGCGCCCGACGCCGGCCGCGGTGAGCCGGGCGGCGAGCGCGTCGACGCGTTCGGTGAGTTCGCGGTAGGTCAGCCCGGTGTCGCGGTGGCGGACGGCGATGGCGTCGGGCCGGGCCTCGGCCTGGCGCCGTACGAGCTGCCAGACGAGGGTGTCCTCGGGGTAGTCGACGGGCTCGGGCGCGGCGAGCAGGGCACGTTCGGGGGCGGTGAGCAGGTCCAGTCCACCGACGGTGGTGGCGGGCCGGTCCACGGCGGCGGCCAGCAGGGTGGCGAAGTGCTCGCCGAGCCGCGCCACGGTGGGTCCGTCGAACAGGTCGGGGTCGTACTTCAGGGTGTAGCGGCAGCCCTCGGCCTGCTCGACCACCTCCAGGGTGAGGTCGAACTCGCCCTCCTGGTGGACGCCTTCGACCGGGCCGAGGACGAGGGTGTCCGAGGTGCCGGCGGTCCGGACGGCCCGGGTCCAGTTCTGGAAGTAGAAGGCGACGTTGAACGGGGCGCCGGTCTCGGGGTCGGCGCGGCGCAGGTCCTCGGCGAGGGTGATCAGCGGGTAGGCGCTGTGCTCCAGGGCGTCCAGCACCGTCCGGTGGACACGGCCGAGCAGGCCGCGGAACTCCTCGCCCCCGTCGACGCGTTCGGCCAGCACGACCATGTTCATGAAGTAGCCGAGCACGTCGTCGTAGCCGCTCGGCGGCCGCCCGGCCGTGGGGGTGCCCACGGCGATGTCGTCCTGGTCGGCGTAGCGGTGCAGCAGCGCGAACCAGGCCGCGAGGACCACGCCGAACAGCGAGGTCTGCTCCGCCGACGCCAGCGCGCGGGCCCGGTCCGTGACGTCCGCCGGGATGTGCCCGTCCAGGCTCGCCCCGCGGTGGCTGGGAACGGCCGGGCGGGGCCGGTCCAGCGGCAGCGGGACGGCGGTGCGGCGGCCGCGCAGCCGTTCGGTCCAGTAGCCGCGCAGCCGGGCGCCCTCGTCGCCGGCGAGCAGGTCGCGCTGCCAGGCCGCGAAGTCGGCGTAGCCGCGGGCGGGCCGCTCGGGGTCCGGGGTCCGGCCGGCGCGGACCGCGCGGTAGCCGCGCTCCAGTTCTTGCAGCAGCAGGGCGATGGAGACACCGTCGAAGACGGCGTGGTGGAAGGTGAGCAGCAGCGCGTTGCGGCCGTCGCCGAGGGTGTAGAGCGTGGCCCGTACCAGCGGTCCGGTGGACAGCTCGAAGGGGCGGCGGAGGTCGGCGGACATCCGCTCGCGCAGGTCGTCGTCGGTGACGGAGGTCAGGAAGACCTGCTGGAAGGGCAGTTCGGGCTCGGCCGCGACCCGGACGTACGGCGTGCCGTCGTCGCCGGTGCGGACGGTCGCGCGCAGTGCGTCGTGCCGGTCGACGATGTCCTGCAGCACGGTCCGCAGCGCGAGGACGTCGAGGTCGCGGTCGAGCCGGAGGGCGAGGGGCAGGTTGTACGCGTAGGTGCCGGGGGCGATCTGCTCGATCACCCACAGCGCGCGCTGGCCCTCGCTCAGGGGGTGGACGCACTGCTCGGCGTCGGTCCTCGGGCGCAGGACGAGTTCGGCGGCCGCGGCGGCGCCCGGAGCGGGGTCCGGGCGGCGCCGGGCGGTCGGCGCGGCCGCGGACCCGGGCCGCGCCGGTTCCGCGTCGGCCCGGGCCGCTCCGGCGCCGTCCGGGGCCGGCTCCGGGGTGGCCGCGCCGGCCAGCCGGCCGGCGGTGAGGTGGGCGGTCAGCTCGCGCAGGGTGGGGCGTTCGAAGAAGTCGCCGAGCGGCACGGCGACGCCGAACGTCTCGTCCACGGCGGCGACGATCTTCATGCCGCTGAGCGAGTCGAAGCCGTAGTCGGCCAGTGGCCGGTCGGCGTCGATCCGCTCGTCCAGCTTCAGTACGCCTTCGACGAGTTCCCGCAGCCGCTCCCCGACGCCGCCGGCGCCGCCGGGGGCCGGAGCCCGGCCGGCCGTCGGTTCGACGGCGCGGTTCCGGGCCGGGGCACCGGCGGGGGCGGCCGGGTCCGAGGTGAGCACGACGCCGTCGCTCTCGGCGACCAGCACGGTCTGTCCCAGGGCCGGGTCGCCGGCGCCGAGGGCGGTGACGGGGCCGTAGCCCTCCTCGTGCAGCAGCCGCGTCCAGCCCTCGGGGGAGGCCAGCGGCGAGTCCGGCAGCCGCAGTTCGCCGTCGCCGAACGCCCACCAGCCCTCCAGGACACCGCCGCCGATGGTGAGCAGGGGCCGTACGGAGGTCAGCTCGTTGAGCACCAGCCAGCCGCCCGGGCGCAGCAGGGCCTTGGCCTTGCGCAGGGTGGCCCGCAGGTCGCTGGTGGCGTGCACGACGTTGGTGGCGAGCACCAGGTCGGCACCGGCGGGGGTGAAGTCCTGCTCCGTCAGGCCGCGTTCGAGGTTGAGCACCTGGAAGCGGGCGAAGGGGTACTGCTCGGCGAAGCGTTCCCGGCCGTGTTCCAGGAAGCGGGGCGAGATGTCGGTGAAGGTGTAGCCGACCCGGTCGGCGTGCCGGGCCAGGGCGGGCAGGACCCGTTCACTGGTGGCGCCGGTGCCGGCGCCGAGCTCGACCACCTCGATGCGGTGCCCGGCGGGGAGCTGCGGCAGCCGGGCGTCGAGGAAGTGCCGGACGGTGTCGCGGACGAGGACGTTGAAGGAGTCGGTGAGCGGGTTGCCCTTGTAGAAGTTCTGCACCAGCTTCATGGAGGAGCCGGGGAACATGATCTCGGTGGCGCCGACCTCGCCGCGCAGGATGCGCGGGTAGGCGTCGAGGAAGAGCCGGTTGAGGGTGACGGTGGGCTCGATGTCGGGGTGGGCCGCGGCGATCCGGTCGAACTCCGCCTCCCAGCGCCCGGCCGCCTCGGCCTGGTCCACGGTGTCGACCGCCGCGGTGGTGGTGATCCGGTCGCCGTCGCGGGTGAGGTAGCCGGCGCCCGTCAGGATGTTGAGCAGGGCCTCGTGCAGGCGGGCGAACCGGTCGAGGATGCCGAGCCGGGTGCGCAGCTCCCCGGCGCCGTGCCGTTCGCCGGAGCGCCGCAGGACGCCCATCCGCTGGTAGACGCCGAGCAGCATGGGCGCGGAGACGGCCTCCAGTTCCTCGTACCCGGTGAGGACGCGGCGGGCGGCGGGATCCGGGCCCGGGTCGGCCGACAGGTCCGCGGCGGCCCCGGCGAGGGTGGCGGGGTGGCCGCCGGGCGCCAGTTCGCCGTCCAGGGCCGGGTCGTGGCCCATGGCCTCCAGGGCGCGTCGTCCGGCACGGATCGGCATCACCTGGGGCAGCCCGCTGCCGAGGACGCGGCGCACGGCGGCGATGCCCTCGGCGGGGCCGAAGTCGCGGATGCCGAGGCCGGCGAAGATCTCGGCGAGGCCCGGCCGGGCACCGGAGCCGACCTGCCCCCAGTACCCCTGGTTGACGACGGTGACGGGGTGGGGCAGCCGGTCGCGCAGGAACAGGGCGTAGGCGTCCTCGGTGGCCGAGGCGCAGATGTAGGCGCCGTTGCCGGCGAAGCTGCCGAAGGAACCGGCCGAGGAGAAGTAGGCGAGGAAGTCCAGCGCCCGGCCGGCCACGGCGGCCGCGAGGGCGGCGGCGCCGACGGTCTTGACCTGGATGGCGGCGGTGAAGGCGGCCTCGTCCAGCTCGGCCAGAGGGTGGTTGTCGAAGGCCATGGCGGCGTGCACGACGCCGTGCAGGGCGCCGTACCGGCGGTGGGCCTCGTCGACGGCGGCGCTCAGGTCGGCCACGGAGCAGGCGTCGCCGGGGACGTGGGTGACGTCGCCGCCGAGGGCGCGGATCTCGTCGGCGACGGCGCGCTGCGCGGAGCCCGGCGCGTTGCGGCTGAACCAGACCAGGCGGGCCCGGTGGTGCCGGGCGAGGTGGCGGCTGAGTTCCTGGGCTATGCCCCCGGTGCCGCCGACGAGCAGGTAGACGCCGCGGTCACGGAAGACGGGGCCGGGTTCGGGCAGGGTGACCCGGCCGAGGCGGCGGACGTAGCGGACCCCGCCGCGCAGGGCGACGGTGCGTCCCGCGGGGTCGGCGGGGGCGGCCAGCACGGCGTCCACGAGGGCCTCGGTGGCCCGGTCGCCGTCGAGGTCGTCACCGGCGTAGTCCAGGGCGGCGACTCCGAGGTCGGGCCGTTCCTTGGCGACGACCTGGAGCAGCCCGTGCAGCCCGGCGGCGAACGGGTTGGCGGCGGTGCCGCCCGCGACCGCGTGCACGTCGCTGGTGACGACGACGAGACGGGTGGGGCCGAGGGTGCGGGCCAGGTGGAACAGGGACAGCGGGCCGTGCCGCAGGTGCTCGCGGGCCTGGTCGAGTCCGACGGCGTCGGTGACGGCGGCTCCCGCGCCGCCGAGGTGGATCACCAGGTCGGCGCCCTCGGTGGCCCCGAGCCAGGCGTCCGGGGGTTGCTCGTCGAGCGCGACGAGCTCGACGCGGGCGCGCGGGTCGCGGGCCGCGACCGCCTCGCCGAGCCGCCGTGAGGCAGCGGTCACCAGGACCACGGTCCGGTCGGCGCGGGGCGCCGCCGGGGTGGTGGGGGCGGCCTCGCGCACCCACACCGGACGGTAGAGGTCGGGGAGTTCCACGACGGGTTCGGGGACCGGCGGCGCGGGGGCCGCGGGCGGCTGGGGTATCCAGTACCGCTTGCGGGCGAACGGGTAGGAGGGCAGCTCGGTGCGCCCGGCCGTGGCGGGGGTGACGCGGGACCAGTCGACGTCGGCGCCCGCGACCCACCGTTCGGCGACCGCCGTCAGGTCCTTGCGGTCCAGGGCGATCTCCAGCGCCTCGGCCTCCGCGCCGGTGAGGACGACCCGGGCGCGGGTGGCGCGGCCGGTGGTGATCCGCGCGTCGCTGTCCCCGGCCGCGTACGCCTCCAGCGCGGCGGCCGCCTCGGAGAGCCGGCGGGCGGGCAGGGCGAGGCGGAACTCGTACGCGGTGCGGCCCGCCTGGAGGGTGTGGGCGATGTCGGCGAGCCGCGGCGCGCCGGGCGCCGGGGCGGGGGCGGGGGCGGGTCGCCGCGCGGCCGCCACCGCGCCCGCGACGGCGCCGATGGTGGCCGCCGCGCCGAGGGCGGCGGGGGGTTCGCCGCCCAGTTCGGCGGCGAGCAGTTCGTGGTAGCGGGCGAGTTCGGTGACGGAGAACCCGCACTCGGCGAGGTCGGTGCCCAGGTCGAGGTGTTCGGCGGGCACGCCGATGGTGCGCGCGGCGAGGTCGAGGCACAGGCGCTGCGCGTCGGCGAGCGCCGTGTCGGGGTCCGCGGCCGGCGCGGGTTCGCCGGCCCGGCGCAGGTGGGCGGCCAGGTCCGCGGCGGCGGCACGCAGCCGGTCCTCGCTCTTGGCGGACAGCACCAGCAGTTGTTCGCCGTCCGGTGCGGCGGGCGCCCGCTCGGCGGTGTCCGGCCGGTGCTCCTCCACCAGGAGGCAGGCGTTGGCGCCGCCGCCGCCGAAGGAGCTGACCAGGGCGCGCAGCGGGGTGTCCGGCGCCGCGGGCGTCCAGGGCGCGAGCGCCTGCTGGATCTCGAAGGGTGTGCCGGAGAAGTCGATGCCGGGATTGCGGCGTGCGGAGTTCAGCGACGGGGCCAGCGCGCGGTGCCGCAACTGGAGCAGCACCTTGGTCAGGCCGGCGATGCCGGCCGCGGACTCCAGGTGCCCGATGTTGGACTTCACCGAGCCCACCGCGACGGCCGGCCGCTCGGCGTCGGACCGGCCGCCGAACGCCTCGGTGAGGCCCGCGATCTCGATGGGGTCGCCGAGCGGGGTGCCGGTGCCGTGGGCCTCCACGTAGCCGACCGTGGCCGGCTCCACCCGGGCGCGGCGCAGCGCGCCGCGGATCACCTCGGCCTGCGCGGCGGCGCTGGGCACGGTGTAACCGCCGGTCTTGCCGCCGGCGTTGATCGCGGAGCCGCGGATGACGCCGAGCACGCGGTCGCCGTCGGCGACCGCGTCGGCCAGGGGCCGCAGCAGCACGGCGCCGACGCCCTCGCCGTCCACGAACCCGTCGGCGCCCGCACCGAAGCTCTTCAGCCGGTCGTCGTGGGAGATCATCCCGCGGTCCGCCAGCATGCGCAGGTGCATGGGGTGCAGGATCAGGTTGACCCCGCCGGCCACGGCGGCCCGGCACTCCCCCGCCCGGATGCTCTCGCAGGCCAGATGGACGGCGGTGAGCGAGGCGGAGCAGGCGGTGTCGACGGCGAGGCTGGGGCCGGTGAAGTCGAAGGTGTAGGAGACCCGGTTGGCGATCGACCAGTGGTTGGAGTGGGCGTCGGTGGGTACGCCGCGCGCGTTCGCCTCGCCGCCCATCCACTCGTAGTTGTTGTTCATGACGCCGACGAAGACGCCGACCGGTCCGCGCGCGGCGAGCCGGGCGGCCGGGTGGCCGGCGTCGTCCAGGACGGCGGCGGCGGTCTGCAGGAAGAGGCGTTCCTGCGGGTCCATGGCCTCGGCGTCGGCGGGCGAGATCTGGAAGAAGAGCGGATCGAACTTGTCGACGTCGTCGATGAACCCCGCCCACTTGCTGTAGCTGCCGTGGGTCCCCGCGGGGTCGTAGTGGGTGTCGGCGTCCCAGCGGTCGGCGGGCACCTCGCGGATGCAGTGCCGGCCCGTCCGCAGGTTCTCCCACAGCTCGCCGACGGTGCCGGCCAGCGGGTAGCGGCCGGAGACTCCGACGATCGCGACGCCGTCGCCGGCCGCCGGGCTCTGGCCGGGGTCGCGGGCGGCCAGCAGGCTCAGCAGCAGCTTGCGCTTGTCGTCCACAGTTGCTCTCTCTCAGGTCTTCGATCGGCCGCCGCGGGCCGGGAGTTCGCCGCCGGGAGGCGGGCCGGCCGGGGCCGTGTCCGGCCCCGGTCGGGTGAGGTGGCGGCCGGTGCGGGACGTCCGGGGCCGCCGGGGGTCAGGCCGGGTCCGTGGCGCGTGCCGCGGCCCGCTGGGCGCGCCGGGAGATCCGGGCGGGTTCGGCCGGCGCGGCCGGTCCGCCGCCGGGCACCGGAGCCAGGCCCATCAGTTCGGCGAGGTTGCCGACGAAGGAGCGGATGGTGGGGAACTCGACGAAGGCCGTGGCCGGGACCTCGAAGTCGAGCTGCTCGCCGAGCTTGGCGACGACCTCGATCAGGACCAGGGAGTCCAGGCCGAGGTCGAAGAGGTTGGTGTCGAGGGCGGCGCGGTCGCGGCCGCCGAGCACCTTGCCGATCTCCCCGGTGAGGTAGTCGGTGACGAGCCGGACGTTGTGCTCGGGGTCGGCCGGGTCCAACCGGTGCAGCAGCCGGTCGTCGTCCCGGCCGGCCGGGACGGCGGCTTCGTGGCTGCCGGGCTCCACCCAGTGGCGGCGCCGTTCGAAGGGCTGGGTGGGCAGCGGTACGCGGTGGACGTCCCGGTCGCCGTGGACGGCCGCGAGGTCGAGGGCGGCACCGCACGCCCACGCCTGGGCGGCGACGGTGAGCAGATGGGCGTGGCCGGCCGGGGCGCCGTCCCGCGGGGTGAGCGGGAGGGCGAAGTCACCGGAGTCCGCGAGCAGCGCGTCCAGGGCGTCCAGGGACGCCGGGCCGCTCCAGCTCGCCGGGTCGAGGGCCTCGTCCTCGGTCATCCAGCGGCCGGTGCGCGGGCTGAGCACGGGCAGCCGGGGCGCCCGCGGGCGCTCCGGCGGGGTGCCGGTGGCGAGGGCGAGGGCGGCGGTGAGCGGGAGCGCCCCGGAAAGGGCCGCGGCGGTGGCCGTCCCGGTGCCGGTCGCGGCGAGGCCGGCCGGGGTGAGGCCCCACGCGGTGAGGGCGGTGACGAGGGCGTACTCGTGGATGAAGGCGGCGTGCGGGTCGTCGCCGGCGAGGAGGTCCGCGGTGCGGCCGGTCCGGCCGAGGGCGGCGGCGCAGGCGTCGGCGGCGTCCCGGTAGGCGGGCACCGCGCCGTACAGCTCCGCGGTGTCCGCCGCGGCGGCGCCGGTTCCGGTGAGGACCGGCACGGCGCCGGTCCCGCCGGGTCCGGCGACGCCCTGCCGGGTGCGTGCCTCGTCGCCGAGGGCGAGGGCCATGGCGGCCTCGCGGGTCCCGCGGGCGACCACGGCGAGCCGGTGCGGGTGGGCGCGGCGGCCGAGCCCGAGGGTCTGGGCGACGGCCGTGAGGTCGAGGCCGGGGCGGGCCCGCAGGTGGCGGGCGAGCGCTCCGGCGGACTGCTTCAGGGAGTCCGAGGAACGGGCGGAGAGCACCAGCAGCTCCGGGGCGCGGCCCGGTTCCGCCTCGGTGCGGGCCGGTGGCTCCTCCAGGACGACGTGGGCGTTGGTGCCGCCGATGCCGAAGGAGCTGACGCCCGCCCGCAGCGGGTGGTCGCCCTCGGCCTTCCAGTCGGTGGTGCCGGTGTTGACGTAGAAGGGGCTCGTCGCGAAGTCGATCTCGGGGTTGGGCCGGGTGTAGTGCAGGCTCGGCACCAGTGTGCGGTGTTCCAGCATCAGCGCGGCCTTGATCAGGCCCGCCATCCCGGCCGCGGTGTCGAGATGGCCGATGTTGGTCTTGACCGAGCCGAGCGCGCAGTACCCGCTGCCCTCCGCGCCGCCCTGCCGGAACGCCTCGGTGAGCGCGGCGACCTCGATCGGGTCGCCGAGCGGGGTGCCGGTGCCGTGCGCCTCGACGTAGCCGACGCTGTCGGGGTCGACGTCGGCCACGTCCTGGGCGTCGGCGATGACCTCGGCCTGCCCGGCGATGCTGGGCGCGGTGTAACCGGTCTTCCCGGAACCGTCGTTGTTGACCGCGGAGCCCTTCACGACGGCGTGGATCCAGTCGCCGTCGGCGAGCGCCTCGGAGAGCCGCTTGAGGACGACGACGCCCGCGCCGCTGCCGATGACGGTGCCCCGGGCCTCCGCGTCGAAGGCACGGCAGTGGCCGTCGGGCGAGAAGATCATGCCGTCCTGGTACTGGTAGCCCTGGCGCGGCGGGGCCAGGTGGACGGCGCCGACCAGGGCCATGTCGCACTCGCCGCCGAGCAGCGCGAGGCAGGCGGTGTGCACGGCCACCAGGGAGGTGGAGCAGGCGGTGTTGACGCTCATGCTGGGGCCGCGCAGGTCGAGCTTGTAGGACACCCGGGTGGCCAGGAAGTCCTTGTCGTTGGCGAGCATCAGCCGGTAGTGGTCGACGGTGGACGCGGCCCGGTAGCGCTCGCCGAGGTTGTGCAGCAGATAGGTGTTGAGGCCGGCGCCCGCGTAGACGCCGATGTGCCCGTCGGTGCGCCCGGGGTCGTATCCGGCCCGCTGCAGGGCCTCCAGGGCGCACTCCAGGAAGACGCGGTGCTGCGGGTCGAGGATCTCGGCCTCGTCGTGGGTGAACTGGAACAGCTCGGAGTCGAACAGGTCCGTGCCGTCGATGGTCTGGGCGGCCCGGACGTACCGGGGGTCGGCCAGCCGTTCGGCGGGGACGCCGGCGGCGAGCAGCTCCTCGTCGGTGTAGCGGGTCAGGGTCTCGCGGCCCTCGCTGAGCACGTCCCAGAACCGCTCGACGGAGTCCGCGCCCGGGAACCGGCAGGCCATGCCGACGATGGCGATGTCGGAGTCGGAAGGGGTCATGGTGGTTGTCTCCTGTTGCTGCCGGCTTCTCAGCCGAGCCGTATGCCGAGGTCCGCGGCGACGGACCGCATGTCGAGGAAGCTCCGGGCGACGAAGCGGGCGGCGTCCTCACCGGCGTCCATGCGCCGGAACAGGTCGATCAGGACGCGCTCGTGCTCGTCGCGGTCGCCCTCACCGGCGGCGATCTCCCGGACCACCGCGCCGAGCCGTTCCTCGACGTCCGCGAGGTCCAGCGAGCGGGGGAACTTGATGCTGAAGGTGTTGCGGTCGTAGGACGCGTTGCGCTTGACCGACCGGACGTGGCTCGCCGCGTTGAGCTTGTAGAACATGCAGTCGAAGTTCTTGAACGAGTAGTAGTTCAGGAGCGGGAAGAGGGTGCAGTGGGTCTCCATCGGCGAGGACGCGTACAGGCCCTTGGCGCGCAGTTCCTCGACGATGCGGTCGGGGTCGTACTCGTGGCGCATCGCGATGAACGGGAAGACGATCTTCGGCAGGTTCTCGTCGTCGTCGAAGAGCAGTTCCTCGAGCTGCCCGCCGAAGAGGGTGTCGGTGAGCCGCTCGCCGAAGGTCTTGTAGAAGCCGCGGACGATCTCGCGGACGTTGGACTCCATGGTGAGGATCTGCTGCGGGTCGGCGCACAGCGCGATGTAGGGGATCTTCTGCCGGTAGGCCATGAGGATGGCCCGGAGCACGAAGAACGTGCGGCAGGAGACGCAGGGCAGCTTCTCGTCGAGGTAGTTGCCGGGCTTCTTCGGCGCGGGGCGGTTGAACACCTCGCGCATCATCAGCTTGATGTTGTCGTCGTCGGCGTCGAGGACGAACGTCGCCGGGATCCTCTCCCGGGCCAGGGCGATGTTCTGCGCGGCGTGCACGCTCTCGAAGGGCACGTCGAAGGTGAAGGCCAGCACCCGCTTGCCGTACTCGTTGGCGAACTTGTCCAGCATGTACGTGCTGTCCTTGCCGCCGCTGTACATGAACAGGCAGTCGTACTCGCCCGGTCCGGCCTTCGCCTGCTGGAACTCGGTGAAGACGTCGCTGGTGTACCGGTAGTTGACGAGGAGGTCGGAGGCGAAGTCCAGGTTGCACAGGTTGCACACCCCCCGGTCGTCGAGCACCACCCCCGGGTGGTCGGCCTTGAGCGAGCAGACGGTGCAACTGGACACGGAACCCCCTGTGGAACCCGTCGGATACGGCTGTGCGGTGTGTGTGGTCGGTGCGGTGCGGTGGCCGGTCGTCATGGGCGCTGCCTCCGGTCGCGGCGCCGGGCCAGCGCGCCGGCGTCGCGGGAGCGCCGGGGCCGGCGCGCGGTGGCCCCGGTGTCGTCGCCGGCGTGCGCGGCCATGGCCCGTACGGTCGGGTGGCCGAACATGTCGAGGCGGGTGACCCGCAGGCCGAGCCGCTCCCGCAGGGCGGCGACCACGGAGGTCAGGCGCAAGGAGTCGCCGCCGGCGTCGAAGAAGTTGTCCTCCGCGCCGACCTCCTCCAGGCCCAGCACCTCGCACCAGATGCCGGCGATGCGGCGTTCCAGATCGGTGCGGGCGGCCTCGCCTCCCCCGGCGACGCGGGTGCCGCCCGGCCGGGGCAGCGCGCCGCGGTCCACCTTGCCGTTCGGGGTGAGGGGCAGTTCGGGCAGGGCGACGACGGCGGCCGGGACCATGTAGCCGGGCAGGACCTCGCGCAGGCCGGCGCGCAGCGCGTCCGGGACACCGGACCCGGTGACGTAGGCGACCAGGCGGCGTTCGCCCGGCCGGTCCTCGCGCACGACGGCGACGGCCGCGGTGACGCCGCATGCGCGCCGCAGCGCGGACTCCACCTCGCCGAGTTCGACGCGGTAGCCGTTGAGCTTGACCTGGCCGTCGATGCGTTCGAGGTACTCCAGGCGGCCGTCGGGCAGGTGCCGCACCAGGTCGCCGGTGCGGTAGGCCCGGCCGGCGCCGCCCCCGGGCACGGTCACGAAGCGTTCGGCGGTCAGCTCCGGGCGGCCGAGGTAGCCGTCGGCGACGCCGTCACCGGACAGGTACAGCTCGCCGGGGACACCGGGCGGGACCGGCACGCCCCGCTCGTCCAGGACGTGGCAGCGGGTGTTGCCGATGGGGCGGCCGATGGTGACCGGCTCGCCGGGGCGCACCCGGTCGACCGTGGACCAGATGGTGGTCTCGGTCGGCCCGTACATGTTGTACAGGGCGCCGACGAGCGGGGCGAGCCGGTCGGCGAGTTCGCCGGGCAGCGGCTCGCCGCCGCACAGGGCGCGCAGGGCCGGGTCGCCCGGCCAGCCCGCGGTCAGCAGCATCTGCCAGGTGGTCGGGGTGGCCTGCAGGACGGTGGGCGCCGCCCGCTGCACGCGCTCGCGCAGGGCGAAGCCGTCGGCGGCGACCGCGGCGGACAGCACCTCCACGGTGCCGCCGCGTACCAGCGGCAGGTACAGCTCCAGGCCGGCGATGTCGAAGCAGACGGTGGTCAGGGCGAGCAGCGAGTCGGTGGAACCGAAGCCGGGGGTGCGGGCCATGGTCCACAGGAAGTTGACCAGCGCCCGGTGCCCGACCTGGACGCCCTTGGGTACCCCGGTGGAACCGGAGGTGTAGATGACGTAGGCGGGCGCGCCCGCCTCGGACCGGTCGAACGGCCCGGTCCCGTCCGCCGCCGGAGCGGGACCGGCCAGGACCTCCGGTACCACGACGGGGGTGGCGGG
The DNA here is from genome assembly GCF_023630175.1 of Streptomyces cellostaticus. GTDB lineage: Bacteria > Actinomycetota > Actinomycetes > Streptomycetales > Streptomycetaceae > Streptomyces > Streptomyces cellostaticus_A. The sequence goes on from NZ_JALLIN010000001.1 coordinate 129,916, forward strand.
GAAGCCGGTGAGGGAGCCGCGCAGGGCCTCGTCGGTGAGGACGAGGCCGGCCCCCGAGTCGGTCAGCATGTGGCCGATGCGGGCGGCCGGGTAGATGGGGTCGATCGGGACGTACGCGGCCCCGCTGCGCATCACCGCGAGCAGGCTGACCAGCAGCTCCGCCGAGCGCTCCAGGAGCACGCCGACCACGGCCCCGGGTCCGGCGCCCAGCCCGGCCAGGTGCCGGGCCAGCCGGTCGGCCGCGTCGTCCAGGTCCGCGTAGGTCAGCTCGCGGTCCTCGAAGCGTACGGCGGTGACGTCCGGGGCGGCACAGGCGAGGTCGCCCACGAGCCGGCTGACGGTGCGCTCGCGCGGGTAGTCGGCGGCGGTGTCGTTCCACCGCCCCAGCACCAGCTCCCGCTCCTCGGCGCCGAGGAGTCCGACAGCGCCCAGCGGGCCCGCGGGTCCGGCCGCGACCCCGTCCAGGAAGAGCGCGAAGTGCGCGGCCAGCCAGCCTTCCTGAGAGCGCGTCACTTCCGTGCCGCCGAAGCGCACCGAGCCGTCGGCGTCGATCCGGACGGTCAGCGGGTGGCGGTCGGGCCCGCCCGGTCCGTCGGAGAGGATCACGGCGACGGGCAGCCCCAGGCGGGCGGCCCCGGCCAGTTCGGGGTGGCGCAGCGCCACGTCGCGACGGTACGGCGCGCGGGCCCGGATCCGGTCCAGTGCGACGCCGACCCGGCCGGTGAGGTCGCCGAGGGTGTCCTCCAGCAGGCCCTGCGGCGCGCGCAGCGGCACCTCGGCGGCCAGCAGCCCGGCCGCCGCGCCGTCGGCGGGCGGGACGGACACCGCGACGTCCTGTTCGCCGCCGCGGGAGAGGCGGGCGAGGAAGGCCAGGACGGCGGCGAGCGCGATCCGCTCGGGCGCGGCACCGTCACGGGTGAGGGCCCCGGGCAGCGCAACGGGACCGGACGGGCGGACCTGGTCGGCCAGGCCGCCGAACCGGGGCGGCAGCATGGGCTCCAGCGACCGGAGCAGCCGCAGCCAGTGCCGCTCCTGGCGGTGCGCGGCACGGGCGGCCTCGGCCAGCCCGGCGGCCTCCGCGTCGGTGAGGTGCGGGAAGCGGCCGTCGTGGGCGTCGGCCAGGCGCCCGGCGAGCGCGACGGGATCGAGCCGTTCGCCGGACAGGCCGGCGAGCCCGGTCAGGCGCACGTCCCGGTCGCCGGTGGCGACGGTGAGGGCGTCGGGACCGGAGCCGACGACCGTGCCGGGTGCGGCGGTGGAGGCCCGGCCGGTGACCTCCGCGCCGCGTACGGCGACCAGTTCACCGCCGAGGGCGAGCAGCGCGCTGCCGAAGTCGTTGCGGCGGTGCCCGAACGAGGTCGCCCGTACCAGCGCGTCCAGTTCGGCGGCCGGCTGGTGCCAGTCGAAGACACCGGCGCGCGGCAGTCCGTCGTAGCGGCCGTGGTAGGTCCGCAGACCGAGGTCCTGCGGGGTGCGGGTGACCGTGCCGGCGGCGAGTTCGTCGACCAGTTCGGCGAAGGACTCGACGCCCGCCTCGAAGCAGGCGACGTCCAGGTCGTGCGCGGTGGCGTCCTGGCCGATGGACAGCGCGCGCCGCTTGAGCACGTCGCCGGTGTCCGCCTCACGGTCCATCACGTGCCAGGTCACGCCGTGCTGCTTGTCGCCCTCGAGGATCGCCCAGCTCGTGGCGAACAGACCGGCGTGCCGGGGCAGCGGGCCGTCGTGGAAGTTCACCGCCAGCCCGGCCGGCAGCGCCAGCACCTCCTCGGGCAGCATCCGCAGGTTGGCGATGCTGAACAGGTGGTCGAAGCGCAGCGGCGCCAGCCGCTCGGCGAGGTCCGGGCCGAGGCGCACGGCGGGCAGGCCCTCGCCCTCGGCCCAGGCGAGCAGCTCGGGCGACGGGGACACCACGGCGGCCACCGTGTGCCCGCGGGCCAGGAGCAGTCTCGTGCACTCGACGAGGAGGGTCTCCTCGCCGATCACGACGCAAGCGAACGGCTCGGCAGTCATCGTCCGTCTCCTTCGAACTTCCCGCGCTCCGCGAGCAGTACGGCCAGCAGTTCGTCCACGGCCGCGTCGGACAGGCCCTCGATCAGCCGCCCGGCGTCGGCGTCCGGGCCGGGGCCCGCCGGGCCGGTGGCGGGCCCGGGCGCTGCGACGGGACCGGGGGTGGTCACGGGCCCAGGGATGGTCACGGGCCCAGGGGGCGCCGGGACCCGGAGGGCCCCGGCCGCAGCCTCGGGAGCCGGCGCGGCGCCCCGCTCCGGGGCCGGTTCACCGGAGGGGTCCGGGGCCGGTCCCGTGGCCGTCGCCGCCAGGGAGTGGAAGTGCTCGGCCAGGCGCCGGACCGTGATGCGCTCGAACAGCAGCGTCGCCGGCTGGGGGCCGTACACGCCCTCCAGGGCCCGGGTCAGTTCCAGCACGACCAGCGAGTCCACGCCGTAGTTCTCGAAGGTGAGGTCCGGGTCGAGCTGGTCCGGGGCGAGTTCCAGGACCCGGGCGAACACCTCGGTCACCGTGCGCAGTTCGTCGTCGACGGCGGTGGGAGCGGCCGGGTCGACGGCCGCGCGGGCGGCCGGGACGCCGTCGGTCCGGGGAGCGGCCGGGACGGCCGCGGTCCGGGGAGCGGGGACCAGGCCGTCGCTCACGGCGGCGATGACGCTCTGGAAGGCCGGGCCGGCCTCCGTGGCCGGTGCCGCCGCGCCGATGTGGGTGAACCCGCAGACGGCCAGCGCGTCCCGCCACTGGCGCTCGCTCGCCAGCGGCGAGCGGGGCAGCCGCTGCTCGGGGTCGGCGAACAGCCACCAGCCGGGGGTGAGTCCGAAGACGAGCGCGAGCTGGTCCCGGGGCCGGGTGCCCTCGACCAGCAGCAGGGTGCCGCCCCGCCGCAGCAGCGCCTTGGCCCGCAGCAGGGTGCCGGTCAGACGCTGTGTGGCGTGGAAGACGTTGGTGCCGAGCACCACGTCGTATGCGCCGGGCTCGACGCCCTGGCCCGCCGCGTCCGCCTCGATGTCCAGCACCTCGAAGCGGGCGAAGGGGTGACCGGCGGCGAACCGGGTCCGGGCCTTGCGGACGAAGGCCGGGGAGACGTCGGTGAAGACGTACTCGACGGAACCGGCGTACGGCGCCAGCGCGGCCAGCACCGTCGCGGTGGTCCCGCCCGTGCCGGCGCCGACCTCCAGGATCCGTACCGTTCGGCCGGGCTCGGCCGCGAGGCCGGCCCGTACCCGCTCGGTCACCAGCCGCGCCACCTCGGTGTTGCAGCGGTCGGTGACCGGGTCGCCCCGGTACACGGCGGCCACGCGCTCGGCGGAGCCGTCGGGGAACAGGACGTCCATCGCGGAACGGCGGCCGGTGAGCACGTCGGGCAGCGCGGCCAGGCAGTCCCGCAGCAGCGTGCCGATGGGGGCGAGCGCCGGGTGCCGGTCCGTCAGGTCGCCGAGGGCGGCCACCAGGGTGGCCTCGTCCTCCGCGGCGCCGTCCGCCGGGCGCAGCCCGCCGTCGTCGTCGGCGCGCAGCAGACCCGCGGTCACCAGGATGGCGAGCTGGGCCTCGAACAGCGCCCGGTGTTCCGGTACGACGCCCAGCCGGGCGGCGAGCTCCTCGGGGCCGGGGGCGTGGGCGCCGGGTGCGAACTGCTCGAACAGACCTGCCCGGCGGAGCGCCGGGGCCAGCAGCCGGTGCGCGAGATCCTCCAGGGCGTCGACCGCGCGCTGGTGACCGGCCAGTTCGCCGTCGCCGGACACGGACCGGCCGGTGAAGGGGACCTCGGGCAGCGGGCCGGGGGCACCGCCGGGCAGCACGGTCAGGGTGCGGTCCGGGTCGATGCCCAGGTTGTCCAAGATGTGCCGCTCGGCGTCCAGCGCGAACACCTGCGGCAGACCCGCCGCCAGCGCCCGCTCCACCACGGCCATCCCGCGCTCGGCGGTCAGCGGCCGGATGCCGGCGGCCTCGAACCGGCGCAGCACCCGCTCGCGTCCGGCGTCGCCGCCCGCGTGCCAGTAGCCGAGGTTCAGCACCCGCACCGGGAAGGGCAGGGTCCGCCCGGCGTGCGCGGCGTAGGCGTCGGCGAAGGCGCAGCCGGCCGCGTAGCCCGCCTGGCCGTGGTTCGCCTCGAAGGCCACGCCGGAGGAGTAGAAGAGCACGAAGTCCAGCGGCTCCCCGCGCACGGCGTCCAGCACCGCGAAGGCGGTGTCCGTCTTCGACTCCACGGCGCGGCGCAGCCCCGCTTCGGACAGCTCGCGCAACTCCCGGTTGACCAGCACCATCGCCGCGTTGAACACGCCGTGCAGGGCGCCGAACTCCTGCCGGGCCAGCCGGACGGCCCCGGCGAGCGCGGCCGGGTCGCCGGCGTCCAGGGCGAGGTGGCGCACCTCGGCCCCGTCCTTCTCCAGTTCGGCGATCACGCGCCGGCCCGTCTCGTCCAGCGGGGAGCGGCCCACCACGACCAGCTTCGCGCCGTAGGCGCGGGCGAGGTGCCGGCAGGTGTCCCGGCCGACGGCGCCGAGACCGCCGACGACGAGGTAGACGCCGCCCTGCCGGAACGGGGGCGTGGCGGCAACCGGCAGTTCGACGCGTTCCAGGGTGCGGACCCGGCGTACACCGGCCCGGACCGAGACCGGGGCCGGGCGGACCGGGAACGGCTCGGCCACGATCGCCCGGACGGTCCGGGCGGCCTCCGCGGAGCGCACGTCGACCAGCGCGACGCGCAGGTTCGGGTACTCCTTGGCCGCCACCGACGCCAGTCCCGCGAGCCCGGCGGCCCACGGCGCGGAGGCGTCGGCCGCCTCCAGCGGGTGCACGTCGGTGGTGACGACCTTCAGCCGCAGCGGCCGGTCGAGGACGCCGTGCCGGTCCAGGGCCCGCACCAGGCGGTGCAGGGCGAGCACCGAGCGGTCCGTCAGGGCGCGGAGTCCGGGCCGGTCGGCGGGCTCCCGCCCGGGACCGGCGTCCGTCCCCGTCCCCGTCCCCGCCCCGGTTCCGGTTCCGGTTCCGAGGAAGTAGACCAGGTCCGGCGCGGTCCCGGTCAGGGCGCGGTCCAGGCCGGCGTCGCTCAGACCGACGGCGTCGATCCGCAGCGTCCGTACGTCCGCCCCGGGGTGGGCGGCGGCCAGGTCCGCGGCGAGGCCGGTGTCCGGCCGCTCGGCGACCAGCAGCACGGTCCGGGCGGGTTCGGCCCGCCCGTCGGCGGGCCGGGCGCGCCACACGGGCCGGTGGACGACCACCGCCTGCTCCTTGGCCTGCCGGTAGGTCAGGCCGGTGAAGCGGACGCGGGCGGCGCCGCCGTCGTCGCAGAGCAGGACGTCGTAGCGGTCGGTGCCGGTCCGGCGGACGTACGACCAGCCGGTGACCGGAACCGGGCCGAGGACGTCGACGCGGTCGGCCGCGAAGGGCAGCATGGGCCTGCCCGGGCCGGGACGGTGCCGTGCCATCAGGGCGGCCACGGTGTGCAGGGCGGCGTCCAGGACGCCCGGGTGCAGGGCGTGGCCCGCGTCGCCGTCCACGGCGCCGATCCGGCCCAGTACCTCCTCGTCGCCGGTCCACACCTCGCGGACCCGGCGGAAGAACGGGCCGTACGGCAGGCCCCGGTCCGTCAGCAGACGGTAGAAGGCCTCCCCGTCCGGGCCCGGCTCGAGGCGGGCGCGCAGCCCCGCCGCGTCGAGCGCGGCCGGGGCGTCCAGGGCGTCGGCGACCCGCCCGCGGGAACGGACGGTGCCGTCGGGGCCGCGCACCTCGTAGCCGTCCCCGTCCAGGGCCACGGACACCTCGTCACCGGGACCGGACAGGGCCAGCGGGGCCACCCAGCGCACGTCGGTCAGGGCGCGGCCGGTCAGGGCGCCGTGCGCCTCGGCGACGAGGTCGAGATGGCCGGTGCCCGGCAGGATGGGCCGGCCGCCGACGACGTGGTCGCGCAGCACGGGCTCGTCCGCCGCGAGCCGCCGCCGCCACTCGCGGGACCCGGTGGCGGGTGCCGGTGCGGCCGGTGCCGTGTGCGCGGGCACCCGCGGGGCCGGGAGGCGCGGCGCGGGCACCTGAGCGCGGTCGGGGTCCGCCGAGGCGGGCCGGGGTGCTGCGGCCGGGGTGGCGGCGCCGGTGTCCAGCCAGTGCCGTACCCGCTCGAACGGGTAGGCCGGCAGCGGCACCCGGCGGGGGGTGCCGGGGCGCATCCGGTCGACCAGGTCCCAGTCGACGGTGACACCGGACACCCACAGCCGGGCCAGCAGGTCGTCTCCCCCGGCGCTGATCTGGGCGGCCAGGAAGTCACCGCCGCCGACGGCCTCGGTCAGCAGGCCGGCCAGCGCCGGATGCTGCTCGACCCGGCCGCGGTGCACCCTCCGGTCGTCCTCGCCGCGCCCGAAGGCGGTGAGCGCGGCCGCCGCGTCGGCGAGGTCGGTCGCGACGAACGCCAGCCGCTCGGCGAGTGGTTCGCGGCCCGTGCGCAGGGTGTGCGAGACGTCCGCGAGCCGGGGCGTGGCCGCGCCGGGCCGCGCGGTGCCGCCGAGGGCGCGGCCCATCTCGGCCGCGTAGACCCGCAGCCGGGTCTCGTCGCGGGCGGAGAGCACGATCAGCCCCGGCGTGTCGGGTCCGGGGTCGGCGGGCTCGGGTGCCAGGTACTCCTCGACGACGACATGGGCGTTGGTGCCGCCCGCCCCGAAGGAGCTGACGGCGGCGCGGCGCGGCAGCGGGCGGCCGTCGGCGTCGTGCGGCCGGGGCCAGGGCCGTGTGTCGCGCTGCACGGTGAACGGCGAGCGGGTGAAGTCGATGACGGGGTTGGTCCGCTCGGCGTGCAGCGTGGGCAGCAGGGTGCCGTTGCGGAGCTGGAGCACGGCCTTGGTGAGTCCGGCGATGCCCGCGGCCCCCTCCAGGTGGCCGATGGCGGACTTCACCGAGCCGAGCGCGCAGAAGCCGGTGTCGGCGGTGTCCCGGGCGAAGGCCTGCGCGAGCGCGGTGTGCTCGATGGGGTCGCCGAGGGCGGTGCCGGTGCCGTGGGCCTCGACGCAGCCGATGGTGCGCGCGTCGATGCCTGCGGCGGCCAGGGCCTGTTCGATCAGGGCCTGCTGGGCCTGCGGGTTGGGGACGGTGAAGCCGCTGGTGCGGCCGCCGTGGTTGACGGCGGTGGCGCGGATCACGGCGTGCACGGTGTCGCCGTCGCGCACGGCGTCCGACAGCCGCTTGAGCAGCACCGCGCCGACTCCCTCGCCGGGTACGTAGCCGCTGCCGCCGTCCCCGAAGGCACGGCACCGGCCGTCGGTGGACAGCATCGTCCGGTGACTGAGGTGAACGTACTTGTCGGGATGGACGGAGACGTTCACCCCGCCCGCGAGGGCGTACGAGCACTCGCCGCGGCGGATGCTCTCGCAGGCCTGGTGGACGGCGACGAGCGACGCCGAGCAGGCGGTGTCCACGACCACGCTCGGTCCGCGGAAGTCGCCGAAGTAGGAGACCTGGTTGGCGACCGAGGCGCGGTTGGCGAGGACCACCTGGTGGTTGCCGCGCGCCGACTCGGTGGCGGCGAGGACGGCGTAGTCGTCCCACATCACGCCGACGAACACGCCGACGTCGTGGCCCTGGCCGCCGAAGCGGGGCGCGGGGATGCGGGAGGGCGGGTAGCCGGCGTTCTCCAGCGCGGACCAGGCCGTCTCCAGGAACAGCCGTTCCTGCGGGTCCATGGTGCGGGCCTGCTTGGGCGAGATCCGGAAGAACAGCGAGTCGAAGCTGTCGACGTCGTCCAGGAAGCCGCCCCAGCGGCCGTAGCTGCGGCCCGGTGCCGCCGGGTCCGGGTCGAACAGGGCGTCGGCGTCCCAGCGGTCGGCCGGCACCTCGGTGACGCAGTCGCGTGCCTCGGCGAGGTTGCGCCAGAACTCGTCGAGGTCGCGGGCCCCGGGGTAGCGGCCGCTGATGCCGATCACGGCGATCGGCTCGTCCTCGGCCGGTACCGGCCGGGGCGGCTCCGGCCGGGCCGCCGGCGCCGGGGCGGGCGCGGTGCCGGGCGGCTCGGCCGCGGTGCCGGCCGGGCCGGCCGGGAAGAGGCGGGTCACGGCGTCGGCGTGTTCGGCCAGCACGTGGTCGGCCAGCTCGTCGACGGTGCGGCACTCGAAGAACACGGTGCCGCGCAGACCGGGGAAGTCCCTGCCCAGCAGGGAGTTGGACTCCATGACGAGCACCGAGTCCAGGCCGTAGTCGTCGAGCGGGATCCGGCTGTCGAGCCGTCCCACCGGCAGCTTCAGCACACCGGCCAGGGCGGTGCGCAGATGCTCCACCAGCCGGGCGCGCACGCGGTCGTCCGCGGCGGGGCGGTCCGGTGCGGCCCGGCCCGCCGGTGCGGCGGGTGTGCCGGCGGCGGGTGCGGCGGCCGGGTTCGCCGCGGGGGCGGCACCGGCCGGGGACACCGCGGGCGTGCCGGTGAGGGCCGCGTCGACGGCGGCCGCCTCGCCCCAGGCGGGGACCAGCCACGCGGCTCCGGCGCGCAGGGCGCCGTCGAGCAGGGCGACGCCCTGCGCGGTGTCGAGCGGCCGCATGCCGGTGCGGCGGGTGTAGGCGGCCAGTTCCTGGTCCCGGACCAGGCCGTCGACCCCGCCGACGGCCCACAGCGGCCAGGCCAGGGACAGGCTGCGGCCGTGCCGCAGACCCTGCCGCGCCCAGCCGTCGCGCCGGGCCGTGTACAGGTCGGCGAAGCGGTTGGCGGTGGCGTAGCTGGCCGCGCCGAAGTCGCCGATGACGGAGGAGACGGAGGAGAACACCACGAAGCAGTCGAGCTCGTCGTCGCGGGTGAGCCGGTCGAGATTCACCAGTCCGTGGGTCTTGGCCGCGAGCACCCGGGTGAACCGCTCCCGGTCTCCGGGGTCGGCCCGGCCCTCGTCGGCGACGCCGGCCAGGTGGAACACCCCGTGCAGGGCACCGAAGCGGTCGCGGGCGGCGGCCAGGGCGGCGGCCAGTTCGTCCTGGCGGGCCACGTCGGCGCGCAGCGCGAGCACCTCGGCGCCGAGACCGGTGAGGGCGCGGTGCCAGTCACGCGCGGTGTCGTCCGGCTCGGAGCGGCCGATCAGCACCAGTCCGGCCGCGCCGGTGCGGGCCAGGTGCTCGGCGAGGACCCGGCCGATGGCTCCGCCGCCGCCGGTGACGACGTGGACGCCGCCGTCGCGCAGCGGTGACGCGGTGGCGGCGGACGGCCGCACCGGCCGCAGGGCGCGGATCTCCCGGGTGCCGTTCGCCGCGCGGCGCGCCTCCAGGCCGGCCGCGCGGGGCACGGCGCGCAGCTCGGCGGCCACGGCCTCGGCGGTCGCGTCGGCGGCGAGGGCCGGATCGACGCCCAGGGTGAGCAGTTCCAGTCGGGGCGCGGTCGGCGCCGTGGACCGGGCGAAGCCGGCCAGTGCGGCCCACTCCGGCCGGTCGTGGCCGTCCCGCTGGGCGTGGAGGACGAGCAGGCGCACCCGGCCGGGCAGGTCGTCGGACCGGGCGGCTCCCAGGACCTGGAGCACCGTGCCGCAGACCCGGTCGAGCGGCCCGGCCGCGTCCCCGGTGTCGATCGCCGGGGCGGGGGCGGTCAGGCCGCCCACGACGGCGAGGTCGAGGCCGCCGGGGTGCGCGAGCCCGGCGAGGGCGTCGGCGAGGCCGCCGGGCTCCTCGGGGACGTTCACCACACGGCGCCACACCCCGGTGGCGGCGAGGGCCGCCTCCAGTTCCGGGTGCCGGCCGAGGACGGCGAGGGTGTCGGCGGCGTTCCCCTGCGCGGGTTCGCCGGCGGCCTGCCAGCAGGGCTCGTAGAGGCGTGCCGCACCGGCGGCGTGGGCGGTGGTGTCCGGGGCGGGCGCCGCCCCGGCCCCGGGCCTCGCCGCAGCGGACGCGGTGGCGGGCCCGGGGGTGCGGCCGGCGAAGTCACGGACTTCGGCGAGGACGCGGCCCTCCTCGTCGTAGACGGTCAAGTCGAAGCGGCGGACTCCGGCGGTCCCGCCCGTGCTGCGGGCGTGGGCGAGGCAGACCGGCGGCAGCGGGGCGTGCACGTCGAGCGCGCCGAGGCTGAAGGGCACCGCGAGTTCGCCCGCGCGGGGCGCGGCGGTGCGGCCGGCCCAGTGGCAGGCCCGCAGGGCGCCGTCGAGCAGGGCCGGGGGCACCTCGGTGGCCGGGCCGCCGTCACCGGCGTCGAGCCGGACCAGGGCCTCGCCGGAGCCGGCGCGGATCTCGTCGATGACCTGGAAGGAGGGGCCGTAGCCGAACCCGGCGGCCGTGTAGTCGGCGTAGGCGCCGGCCCGGTCGCGCAGGACGGGCAGCCGGGCGCGCAGCGCGTCGAGGTCCTCCGGTGCGGCGGCCGCGGCCGCCGGGGCCGGGACCGCGCGGCCCCGGGCGTGGGTGGTGCGTTCGCCGCCGGTGTCGCCGTACACCTCGAAGAGCAGGTCGTCGCCGTCCCGGTGGAAGGACACGTACACCGTCCGCTCGCCGTCGGCGACCTCCACCGCGCGGCCCCACACCACCTCGCGCAGGGCGTGCCGGACGCCGGGCCGGGCGAGCGCGGCGGCGGCGCGGACGAACTCCAGCGTCGCGGCGCCGGCCAGCATGCGCCGGCCCTCGATGACGTGGTCGCGCAGCAGCGGGTCGCCGCAGCGCAGGGTCTTGGCGAAGCGGATCTCGTCGACGGTCGACTCGTTGGCGTCGACCAGCGGGTGCGGCGCGGACGTGCCGAGGTCCGGGTCGAGCGGGATCCAGTGGCGCTCGGGGGCGAACGGGTACAGCGGTGCGCGGGTCCGGCGCGGGGCGGGACCGGGACGGCCGGCGTGCCAGGCCCGCCAGTCGACGTCGGCGCCGGTCAGCCAGCGGCGCGCCAGCTCGCCGAGCGGACCGTCGTCGGTGATCGCGGGCTGGGGTTCTCCGTCGGCGCAGCGGCGCAGCGCGGCGGCGACGGCGGCACCGTCGGTGGCGACGACGGCGAAGCGGGCGTCCATGGCCTCACGGCCGGTCTGGCTGGTGAAGCACAGGTCGGCGAGCGGTACCCGCTCGGTCTCCAGGAACCGGGCGGCGCGTTCGGCGTGGGCGCGCAGCCGCTCACCGTCCCGGGCGGACAGGACGAAGGCCACCGGCTCGTCGGTGTGCTGCCGCGCGGCGGGGACGTCGGTGGCCGGCTCGGGACGCGGTGACTCCTCCAGGACCAGGTGGGCGTTGGACCCGCCGGCGCCGAAGGAGCTGAGGCCGGCCCGGCGCGGGGTGTCCCCGCCGGGCCAGTCGGCCAGGTCGCGCTGGACGCGGAACGGGGAGCGGTCGAAGTCGATGTTCGGGTTCAGCTCCTCGGCGTGCAGCGAGGGCACCAGGGTGCGGTGGGTGAACTGGAGCAGCACCTTGGTGAGTCCGGCCATGCCGGCGGCGGACTCCAGGTGGCCCACGTTGGACTTGACCGAGCCGATCGGCCAGGTGCCGGGGGCGGCCCCGGCGGTGCGGTACGCCTGGCCGAGTCCGGTCAGCTCGATCGGGTCGCCGAGCGCGGTGCCGGTGCCGTGGGCCTCGACGTAGCCGATGGCGTCCGGGGAGACGCCCGCCCGCTCCATGGCCGCGGTGACGGCGCGCTGCTGGGCGTGCGGGCTGGGCACGGTGTAGCCGTTGGTCCGGGCCCCGTGGTTGACGGCACTGCCGAGGATCAGGCCGAGGACGCGGTCGCCGTCCGCCAGGGCGCGCCGGTACGGCTTGAGCAGGACGGCGCCGACGCCCTCACCGGGCACGTAGCCGTCTCCGCCGGCGCCGAAGGCGCGGCAGCGGCCGTCGGAGGACAGGAAGCGGCCCTGGCTGAGGAAGGCGTACTTGTAGGGGTGGACGGAGACGTTGACGCCGCCGGCCAGGGCCAGTTCGCTCTCGCCGCGGCGCAGGCTCTCGCAGGCCAGGTGGATCGCGGTCAGCGAGGAGGAGCACATGGTGTCCAGCGCCATGCTCGGCCCGGAGAGGTTCAGGGCGTGGCTGACCCGGTTGGCGATGGTGGCGAAGGACGATCCGGTCAGCGGGCGGCCGCCGCGCAGCGCGTCGAGGGCACCGTGGAACTGGTACTCGCCGTACATCACGCCGACGTACACGCCGACCGCACGGCCCGCCAGGTCGGCGCGGCGGTAGCCGGCGTCCTCCATGACGTGCCAGGCGTTCTGCAGGAACAGCCGTTCCTGCGGGTCCATCAGTTCCGCCTGCCGCGGGGAGATGCCGAAGAACAGCGGGTCGAAGCGGTCGACGTCGCGCAGGAACCCGCCCCAGCGGGTGTGCGCGCGGCCGGGGGCGGCGGGGTCCGGGTCGTACCAGCGGGTGTGGTCCCAGCGGTCGGCGGGGATCTCGGTCACGCAGTCGCGGGCCCGCGTCAGGTTGGTCCAGAACTCCGCGAGGTCGTCCGCCTGGGGGTAGCGGCCGGCGATGCCGATGACCGCGACGGCGTCGTCGTGGTCCTCCGCCGGTTCGGGCGCGGCGGCCCGGTCGCCCGGTGCGGTGCGGCCGGCACGGGCCGTGCGGGAGGGGCGGGAGCGGCGCGGCCCCGCGGTGGCCGGGGAGGCGGCCGGCGACGGCGCGGACGGGACCCGGCCGGTCTCCTCGGGCGCGGCGGTGCCGCGCAGTTCGGCGGTGTGGTGTTCGGCGAAGTATCCGGCGAGCTCGCCGAGGGTCGCGTACTCGAAGAAGAGGGTCTTGGACAGCCGCTCGAAGTGCCCGTCGAGTTCGCGGTTGAGCCGGGTGATCATCAGTGAGTCGATGCCGTGGCGCTCGAACGGGTCGTCCTCACCCAGTTCGGCCGGGTCCAGGCCCGTCTCGGCGGCGATCAGGGTCCGCAGCAGCGCCACGGCCAGGGCGCGCGGCTCCGCGCCGTCCGGGGCGGCGGCCGCCCCGGACGCGGCGGGGACACGGCCGGCCGGGGCGCGTCCCGACAGCGTGCCGTCGATCCTCGCCAGGTCGCCGTGGGCCGCGACGAACGCGCCGGGCACGCCGAGGACCCGCTCGAACAGGTCGAGGCCCGTGTCGGTGGGCAGGACGCCGAAGCCGGTGCGGGCGGCGATGTCCGCGGCGGCCTCGGCGGTCTGCCGCATGCCGCCGTCGGCCCACATGGGCCAGGCGACCGAGGTGATCCGCGGGTGGCGCTCGGCGTAGGCGTCCAGGTAGGCGTTGGCGTACGCGTAGTCGCTCTGGCCCGCGCTGCCGATGTGGGCGGCGATCGAGGAGAAGGCGACGAAGAAGTCCAGCGGGTCGTCGGCGGTGGCGGCGGCGAGTGCGCGCACTCCGGCGGCCTTGGGCGCGAGGACGGCGGCGAGGTCGTCGGCGGACTTGGTCAGGGCGAAGCCGTCACGCAGCACACCGGCCGCGTGGACGACACCGTTGATGGGGCCGCGCTCCGCGCGGACCGCGGCCAGCACGCCTTCCACCGCCGCGGGGTCCGAGACGTCCGCCGTGCGGTAGGACAGGCGTCCGTCGAGCGCGGCGGGCGGCCGCTCACCGCGTCCGAGCAGCACCACGTGTGCGTCGGCCCGGCCGACGATCCGCTCCGCGACGGCACGGCCGAGTCCGCCCGCGCCACCGGAGACGACGTACACGCCGCCGTCGCGGACGGCGACGGGCTCGGCGGCCGGGGCGGGCGCGGGCCGGGGCACCCGGCGTCCGCCGGCGGTGTGGGCGACCTCCGGATCACGGCCGTCACCCGCCAATTCGGCGGCGAGCGCGGCGGCCTCGTCCACGCCTTCGGCGAGTCCGACGGCCTGGACGGCGAGCAGCGGGTTCTCGGCCCGTACGGTGCGGGCGAAGGCGCCCAGCGCGGCGCGCTCGGGCCGGGCGCCGTCCGCCTCGTGACGGTGCAGCAGCACCACGCGCACGGGTGCGGTGGGCCGGGCCCGCAGCAGTCGCTGGACCAGTACCAGCGCCTGCTCGGGGGCCGGTTCGTCCGCCAGCAGCACCTCCGGCACGGTGCCGTCCTCCAGGGCGGTCGCGGCGTCCGGCGCGCTCACCTCGCCGACGCCGCAGCCGGTCAGGGCGGCGGTGAGCCGGTCACGGCGGTCGGCGGTGGCGGCGACGACCACGCCGGTGGCGGCGGCCGGGGTGCCGCCGGGCTCGGCGGGCGCGTCGGTCCAGCGGCGCACCAGCAGGGCCGGCCCGCCCCTCTCGCCGGATCCGGGTGCGGGCGCTTCGCCGGTCCCCGCCAGCACCCTCACGGCCAGGTCGGTCAGCCGGGCGAGGACGGTGCCGTGCTCGTCGGTCAGGGTCAGGTCGGCGCGGGCCGACCGCTCGCCCAGCCGGCGGGTGGTGACCAGCGCCCGGCAGGCCCCGGCGACCGGGGCGTGCACGGTCAGCTCCGCGAGGGCCAGCGGCAGGAACCCCTCGGCGGTGTCGCCGTAGGCGCGGGTGAGCAGCAGCACCAGGGCGTGCAGGGCACCGTCGAGGAGCGCGGGGTTGAGGACCGCGCCGTCGAGCGCGGCGCCGTCGGGCAGTTCGAGGGTGGCGAGGGCCTCGCCCTCACCCAGCCGGACCTCGGTGAGGGCGCGCATCCGGGGGCCGTAGTCGAGGCCGAGGCGGCGCAGCGTGTCGTAGCAGTCGGGCCGCCGCAGCGTCTCGGTGCAGCGGGCGGCCGCGGCCGCGAGGTCGGCCGGGGCGGGCCGTTCCGCCGGACCCGGCCCGATGGCGCCGGCCGCGTACACGGTGTCGTCGCCGGTGATCTCGAATCCGGCACCGTCGTCCTCGCGCCACAGCGAGATCAGCGAGGTGCGTGGCCCGGCGGCGTGGCTCAGCAGGCGCTCGAAGGAGACGTCGTGCAGGGAGACGGCCGTACCGAGCGACAACTCGGCCGCCGCGCGGGCGAGTTCCAGATGTGCGGCGGCGGGCATGACGGGGTCGCCCTGGACCCGGTGGTCGGCGAGGTAGAACTCCTCGCCGGTGCGGGTGGTGCGGTAGGCGAGGGTGTCGAGGGTGGAGACGTTCTCGTCGAGCAGGGGGTGCGGGCCGGGTGCGGCGAGCTGCGGGGCGGCGGCCCGGTCCGGTCCGGTCAGCCAGCAGCGGCGGCCCTCGAACGGGTAGGTGGGCAGCGGCACCCGGCCGCGCTCCTCGCCCGCGAACCAGCCGGCCCAGTCGACCTCGGCGCCGGCCTGCCAGGCGCGGGCCACCCCGCCCCACGGCCCGTCGGCGACGCCCAGGGCGGCTCCGCGCACCTCGTCCGCCGCGCCGCGCAGGGCGATGCGGTCGCGGGCCGGGGCGGGACGGGGCGCACCGGTGCCGGGGCGGCCGAGCGCGGCCACCGCCTCGGCGGGTGTCAGCGCGCCGGTGACGCACGCGGCGACGTGCGCGGCGAGTCCGTCGCCGTGGACGGCGACGGGCCGCAGCCCCAGGTCCAGCCACAGTCTGCCGAGCGCGTACTGCACGGCGAAGGCGGCGCCGGGGGCGCCGTGTTCGAGCGCGCCGGCGGCCACGGCCGCCGCGTGGTGCCCGGCGAAGGCGGGCTCCGCGGCGCTCCACCGCTCGGCCAGCCCGGCCGCGTCCGGCACCTCCTCGGCGAAGACGAAGGACAGCTCGCCCGTGGCGGGCCGGTCGGGCACCTCGGCGCGGCGCAGCGCCTCGGCGAGGGCGGCGCGGTCGGCGCCGGTGACGGCGAGCCGGTACTCGTGGGTGCGGCGCCCGACCGCCAGGGTGTAGGCGATGTCGGCGAGCGCGGCGGGGCCGTCGGTCCCGAGGTGGCCGGCCAGGTCGCCGGCCGCGGTGCGCAGCGCGCTCGGGGTGCGGGCGGAGACCACCAGGACGTGCTGGGGGCGGGAGTCGCCGGCGGCGGGCGCGGGCGGCGCCTCCTCGAGTACGGCGTGCGCGTTGGTGCCACCGATGCCGAAGGAGCTGACGCCCGCGCGCAGCGGCCCGTCCCCGGTCCACGGGGTGGTGGCGGTGCTGACCTTGAAGGGGCTGGTGGCGAAGTCGACGGCCGGGTTGGGCGAGTGGTGGTTGATGGTCGGCACCAGGGTGCGGTGCTTCATCATGAGGGCCGTCTTGATGACGCCCGCGACGCCGGCGGCGGCGTCGAGGTGGCCGACGTTGGACTTCACCGACCCGATGGCGCAGAAACCGGTGTCGGCGGTGGCCTCGCGGAAGGCCCGGGTGAGGGCGGAGACCTCGACGGGGTCGCCGAGCCGGGTCGCGGTGCCGTGGGCCTCGACGTGGCCGATGGAGCGCGGGTCGACGCCGGAGACGGTGTGCGCCTCCCGGATGACGGCGCACTGACCGGCGGCGCCGGGGGCGGCGAAGCTGACCTTGCCGCTGCCGTCGTTGTTGGTGGCGGTGCCCTTGATGACGGCGTGGATGGTGTCCCGGTCGGCGAGCGCGTCCCGCAGCGGCTTGAGGACGACGACGCCCACGCCGTTGCCCAGGACGGTGCCGCCGGCGTCCGCGTCGAAGGCGCGCACGTGCCCGTCCGGGGACAGGATGGCGCCTTCCTCGTACAGGTAGCCCTTGACCTGGGGAAGTTTGACGGTGACGCCGCCGGCCAGGGCCATGTCGCACTCGCCGTTGATCAGGCCCTGGCAGGCCAGGTGCAGGGCGACCAGGGACGTGGAGCAGGCGGTCTGGACGGTGTAGCTCGGTCCCTTGAGGTCGAGCTTGTACGACAGCCGGGTGGCCAGGTAGTCCTTGTCGTTGCCGACCATCACCGCGAAGTGGTTGGAGGTGGTGGTCTGGTCGACGTGCGGCAGGACGTGCTGCTGGAGGTAGGTGTTGATGGCGGCACCGGCGTAGACGCTGATCAGGCCGTCGAAGCGGGCCGGGTCGTAGCCGGCGTGCTCCAGGGCCGCGTGTCCGGTCTGCAGCATGATGCGGTGCTGCGGGTCGGTCATGGCGGCCTCGGCCGGGGTGAACTCGAAGTACCCGGTGTCGAAGAGGTCGACGTCGGGGAGGACTCCGTGCGCCGGGACGTAGGCGGGGTCCGTCAGCAGCCGGGAGGGCACGCCCGCCGCCGCCAGTTCCTCGGGGCTGAACCGGGTGATGCCCTCGCGGCCGTCGCGCAGGAGGTGCCAGAAGGAGTCCAGGTCGTCGGCGCCGGGGAAACGCCCGGCCATGCCGATGATCGCCACATCCGTCTCGGCCGCCTGGACCTCGGGGCTGCTCACTGGGCCAACTCTTCCTTCGCGTAGGGCTGTCCGGGTACGGACGGCCGGTTGCCGGCGGTGCTGTGCTGGGGGCGGGTGCCCGTCGGGGGTGCCGGGGCCGGGCACCGCGGCGGCCGGCTCCGGCGGGGGCGGTTCACCGTCCGCTCCGGCGCCGTGCGGGGCGCCGGCCGCCCTTGGGCTGGGTCCTGGCGGCGCCGGGGCGCGGGGCGGACGGCCGGTCCCCGCCGGGTGCCGGGGCGCGCAGTCCGGCGAGCGAGCCGCCGGGGTCACCGGCGATCCGGGCGAGGAGGTGCTCGTAGGCCCGGGCGAGGCGCTCGGCCGTGGCCGGGGTGTACAGGTCGGTGCTGTACTCCAGGTAGCCGGCCAGTCCCGCGCCGGTCTCCTGGACCACCAGGCTCAGGTCGTACCGGGACGTGCCGGCGTCGGTGCGCAGCCGGGTCACCGCCGGGGCGCCGGCGTCGTCGTCGGACGGCACGTCCCAGGTCGGCAGCAGGTTGAACGTGGCCTGGAACAGCGGGGACCGGGCCGGATCCCGGTGCGGCACCAGGGCGGCGGCGAGGTCCGCGCAGGGCACGTCCTTGTGGGCGTGGGCCTCGCCGGTGGCGTCCTTGGCCTGGGCCAGCAGCTCGGTGAAGGCGCGCCCCGGGTCGGCGTCGAGACGCATCGGCAGCATGTTGACGAAGTAGCCGACCACGCCCTCCAGTTCGGCTTCGGGCCGGTTGGCGACCGGGGTGCCGATGACCAGGTCGGGGTCGTCGCTCTCACCGCCGAGCAGGGCGGCGAACGCCGCCAGCAGCGTCATGTAGAGGGTGGCGCCGTGGTCCTGGCCGAGCCGCCTCAGGCGGGCGGCCACGTCGCCGGGGGCGCTCAGCTCGACCTGGGCGCCCTGGTACGTCTTGACCGGGCACCGCTCGTAGTCGGTGCGGGTCGACGGGGACACGGGGGCGCCGTCGAGCCGGCGCCGCCAGTGGTCCCGCTGGCGGTCGAGCTCCTCGGCGGTGACGGCCGCGGTCTGCCGGCGCGCGAAGTCGGCGTAGGTCGTCGGCAGCGGCGCGAGCGCCGGCTCCTCGTCCCGCGCGAACGCCCGGTACAGGGCCTGCTGCTCGGTCAGGACGATGTTCACCGACCAGCCGTCGAAGACGCCCCACGGGCGGGTCAGTACGGCGACGTGCCGGTCGTCGGCGAGCGTGAGCAGGTGGGAGCGCAGCGCGTACGGCCCCTCGGGGTCGAAGGGCCGGGCCCGTTCGGCGCGCAGCCAGGCGGCGAGGCCCGCCTCGTCGCACGGTGCGGGCGCGACCGTCACCGCGAAGCCGGCGGCGTCGTGCACGCGCTGGCTGAGGCCGCCGCCGGGGTGGCGGTGGTAACCGGTGCGCAGCACGGGGTGCCGCTCCACGAGGGCGCGCACGCTGCGGACGAAGGCGTCCCGGTCGAGCGGCCCGTCGAGCCGGAAGGCGAGCTGCACGTTGTCGTGCGCGGCGGCGAGGTGCCCGGGCCGGTCGCGGAACCACAGGTCCCGCTGCTGCAGGGACAGCGGCGCGGTGTCCTCGACCGGCACGCCGGCCGGTACCGCGCTCCCCGGGCCGCCCGGCGCCGGGACGACGCCGCCGGCGGCGGCAGCGGCGGCAGCAGCGGCCTCCGCCGCGTCCTCCCGCGGGGCGGGGACGGTGCCGTCGGCCGGCACGAGGGGCGAACCGGCGTCCGCCGGGGCTCCCCGCCCGTCGGGCGAGTCGCCGCGCGGTCCCGGCGCCGGGGCGGTGTCCGGGGCCGGTGCCGCGGCCGAACCGGCTCGTGCCCCGGCCGGCCGGCCGGCGTCGAGCAGGTCGTCCACCGCGGCGGCCATCTCGGCCATGCCGGAGGCGGTGAACACCACCTGGAGCGGAAGGTCCGCGCCCATCTCCTTCTTCACCCGCAGCGAGAGCCGGGTGGCCAGCAGGGAGTGCCCGCCGAGGTCGAAGAAGCTGTCGCCGAGGCCGACGCGGGCGACCCCCAGCACCTCCGACACGATGCGGCACAGCTCGCGCTGGGTGGGCGTGTGCGGGGCGACGTACTCCTCGCGGGCCAGGTCGGCCTCGGTCGGCTCGGGCAGGGCGCCGCGGTCGACCTTGCCGTTGCGGTTGACCGGCAGGTCGTCGAGGACGACGAAGGCGGTGGGCACCATGTAGTCGGGCAGCCGCGCGGCCAGGTGCTCCTTGAGCCGCCGGGCGAGCGGTACGTCCGGTGCGGCGTCCTCGCGCGGGTGCCGCACCGGGCCGACGTAGGCGACGAGGGAGCGGGCGGCGCCGCTGCCACGCGGCAGGACGACGGCCCGGTGCACGGCGGGGTGCCCGTGCAGGGCGTTCTCGATCTCGCCCGGCTCGACCCGGAAGCCGCGGATCTTGACCTGGTCGTCGACCCGGCCGAGGTGCTCGATCAGCCCGTCGGAACGCCACCGCACCAGGTCGCCGGTGCGGTACATGCGGGTGCCGGGGGTGAACGGGTTGGCGACGAACCGCTCCGCGGTCAGCCCCGCACGGCCGAGGAAGCCACGGGCGAGCTGGTCGCCGGCGATGTACAGCTCTCCGGCGACGCCGGCCGGCAGCGGCCGCAGCGCGCCGTCGAGGACGTAGGCCTGCGTGTTGTACACGGGCGCGCCGATGGGCACGCGGGTGGCGCCGGCCTCGGGGGTGTACGGGTCGTACAGGCCCAGGGCGCCGCCCACCTCGGTGGGGCCGCACAGGTTGAACAGCAGGGTGCCGGGCAGGGCGCGCGCCACCCGCTCGGCCAGTTCCACGGAGAGCGGCTCGCCGGTGGCCTCCAGCCGGACCAGCCCGGTGCACTCTGCGGCGGCGGGCTCGGAGAGGAACTCGGCGAGCATGGAGGGTACGAAGTCGATGTCGGTGATGCCGTGTTCCCGTACGGCCGAGGCCAGGTACTCGGGGTCCTTCTGGCCGCCGGGGCGGGCGATCACGATCGTCGCGCCGACCTGGAGCGGCCAGAACAGCTCCTTGACGGAGACGTCGAAGCCGATGGAGGTCTTGAACAGGATCCGGTCGCCCGCTCCGCCCCGGTAGACGCCCTGGTCCCAGGCCAGCCAGTTCATGCTCGCGCGGTGGGTGACGACGACACCCTTGGGCCGGCCGGTGGTGCCGGAGGTGTACAGCACGTAGGCGGGGTGGTCCGGGCGGACCTCTGCGCCGGGGTCGGTGTCCGCCGTGCCGGAGGTGTCGGGCAGTTCGTCGAGGACGAGCAGCGGGCGGGCGTCGCAGACCATCGTCTCGCGGCGCTCGTCGGGCAGGTCGGGGTCGAGCGGCAGGTAGGCGGCGCCGGACTTGAGGATGCCGTAGATCGCGACGAGCAGGTCGACGGAGCGTGCCATGCCGACGCCGACGATCCGCTCGGGGCCGGCGCCCCGCTCGATCAGCCAGTGCGCGAGCCGGTTGGCGCGGGCGTCGAACTCCGCGTACGTCAGGGCCTGGTCCTCGTGCACGAGCGCCGTCGCGTCGGGCGTGCGGGCGGCCTGGGCGGCGAAGGCCGCGGTGAGGGTGGGCGCCGGCATCGGGGTGCCGGTGTCGTTCCACTCGGTCAGCAGGCGCCGCCGCTCGGCGCCGGGCAGCACGTCGAGGTCGAGGGCGCGGGTGCCGGTGCCGTCGTCGGCGGCGAGGGCCTCGGTCAGGCCGGTGAGGGCGGTGACGAGGTAGCCGGCGACCGCGTCGGCGGACAGCGAGTCGTCGACCTGGAGGTCGAGGGAGAGTTCGGTGCCGAAGTCGTCGACGGACACCGACACCGGGTAGTTGATCCCGTCGGCGGCGGCGACGAACCGCACGCCGGCGTCGTCGATGCGCGGGACCTCGGCCGCGCCGTGCCCGGGTTCGAAGTGCCGGAAGTTGGCGACGGCGCTGAACAGCGGGGCGTCGCCGTCCATGCCGCTGCACCGCTGGGCCAGGCCCAGCGGGGTGTGCTCCCGGGCGACCAGGCCGCGCAGCGCGACGTCGACGTCGTCGACCAGTTCGCGGACGGTGCGGCCGGCCAGCCGGACCCGCAGCGGGAGGGTGTTGATGAAGTTGCCCAGCATCCGCTCCACGCCGGGCACGCCCTGGAGCCGTCCGGACATCACCGAGCCGAAGACGACGTCGTCGCGGTTGCTGCACGCGGCCACGACCCGCGCCCAGGCGGCGTGGAACAGGCAGGCGGGGCTGAGCCGCAGCCGCCTGGCCTGGGCGCGCAGCTCGCCGGTGAGTTCCGCGGGCAGCGCCCGGCGCAGTTGCGTGACCCGGCGGGCGTCGCCGTGCACGTCCGCCAGGCCGAAGGGGAACGTCGGTTCGGTGACGTCGCCGAGGGCGAGGCGGAAGTGCTCCTCCGCCTCGTCCCCGGCCTGCCGGCTCAGGGTGTGGGCGACGAAGTCGCGGTACGGCGGCGCGGACGGCAGCAGGTCGGTGCGGCCGGCCATGTGCAGGGCCAGCTCCCCGAGGGTGAGGCGCAGCGAGGTGGCGTCCTCGATGAGGTGATGGGCGGTCAGCAGCAGGTACCGGCGCTCGGAGTCCGGGTCCTCGGCGACCGTCAGTCGCAGCAGCGGCGCGCCGTCGAGACTCATCCGCTCGGGGGCGGCGAGCAGGGCGCGGGCCTGTCGCTCGGCGTCCCCGCCGGGTCGGAGGCGGACCCGGGTCAGCGGCAGCCGGGCCGTGCGGTGCACGATCTGCACCGGCTCGGGCAGTCCGGTGGTGAGGACGGCGGTGCGCATCACGTCGTGGCGGTCCACCACCGCCTGGAGGGCCGCGGTGAACCGGGCGCACGCCGCTTCGTCGTCGGCCGCGTAGAGGGTGGAGACGAGGTAGGGGTCGTGGTCCGGGTCCATCAGGTGGTGGAAGAGGATGCCCTCCTGCGTCGACAGCAGCGGGTAGACGTCCTGCACGTTGGGCGCGCCGCCGGGCACGGCCGCGGTGATCGCGTCGAGCTGGTCCTGGGTGAGGTCGATCAGGGGCAGCAGTTCCGGGGTGAGCCGGGTGCAGCCGTCCGGGATCAGGTTGGGCGGGGCGCTGTAGCCGTCCGCCTCGGGGGCGTCGTCGATCCGGGCGGCGAGGGCCGCGAGGCCGGGCTCGGCGAACACGTCCTGCACGGCCACGTGCAGGCCGTGCTCCTTGAGCCGGGCCACCAGCACGGTGATCATCAGGGAGTGGCCGCCGAGGGCGAAGAAGTTGTCCTCGGCGCTGATCCGTTCGGCGTCGAACCCGGTCAGCTCGGCCCATGTCCGGGCGAGCAGCCGTTCGGTGCGGGTGCCGGGGGCGACGTAGGCGCGCTGGGCGAAGGCGTCGATGCCGGGGGCGGGCAGGGCCGCCCGGTCGAGCTTGCCGTGGGCCGTGACGGGCAGGGTGTCCAGGACGACGAAGGCGCTGGGCACCATGTAGTCGGGCAGGGTGCCCGCCAGGTGCCGGGTCAGCTCGGCACGGTGGTCGTCGCACGGGTGACCGGGGTCCAGCACGGTGTAGGCGGTGAGACGGGGGCTGCCCGGCTGGTCCTCGCGGACGAGGACGGCGCAGGCCCGCACGGCCGGGTGCTCGGCGAGGCGGTGCTCGATCTCGCCCGGCTCGATGCGGAAGCCGCGCAGTTTGACCTGGCCGTCGGCGCGGCCGAGGAACTCCAGGGTGCCGTCGGGCAGCCACCGTGCCAGGTCGCCGGTGCGGTACATGCGCGAACCGGGCGCGCCGAACGGGTCGGGCACGAACCGTTCCCGGGTCAGCTCGGGCTGGTGGAGATAGCCGCGGGCGAGTCCGGCGCCGGCGATGTACAGCTCGCCGGCGCAGCCGATGCCCTGGGGTGCGCGGGCCTCGTTCAGGACGTACAGCCGGATGTTCTGGATGGGCCGGCCGATGGGCACCGTGCGCGGGGCGGGCCCGGCGGGGCAGGTCCAGTGGCTGACGTCGACGGCGGCCTCGGTGGGGCCGTAGAGGTTGTGCAGGGGCGCCGGGTGCCGCTCGTGGTGGCGGGCGCACAGGTCGGGGGGAAGGGCCTCGCCGCTGCAGAAGACCCGGCGGACGGTGGTGCACTCGCTCCAGCCCGGCTCCTCGACGATCGTGCGCAGCATGGAGGGCACGAAGTGCAGGGTGGTCACGCCGAACCGGCGGACGGCGGAGACCAGGTAGGCGGGGTCGCGGTGGCCGCCGGGCTCGGCGACGGCGAGCCGGGCGCCGAAGAGCAGCGGCCAGAAGAACTCCCACACCGACACGTCGAAGCTGTAGGGGGTCTTCTGCAGGACGACGTCGTCCGCGCCGAGGCGGTACTCGTTCTGCATCCACTCGATGCGGTTGACCGCCGCCCGGTGCTCGATCATGACGCCCTTGGGGCGGCCGGTGGAGCCGGAGGTGTGGATGACGTAGGCGAGGTGCTCGCCGGTCAGGCCGATCTCGGCGGCGGGCAGGTCGTCCTCGCGGCCGCCACCGGCGTCCTGCCCGGTGCGGTCGCGCAGGGTGCCGTCGCGGTGCAGGCCGAGCAGGTGGGCGGCGCCGCGCAGGGGTTCGGTGTCCAGGTCCGGCTGGGTGAGGACCACCTGGAGGCCGGTGGACTCGACGAGGGCGGCACGCCGGGCGTCGGGGTGGGTCGGCTCGATGGGCAGGTAGGCGCCGCCGGCCTTCAGGGTGCCGAGGATGCCGGCGACCATCTCGGCGGAGCGGTGCGCGTGCAGGCCGACGAGGGTGTCCGGTCCGACGCCGTGCCCGCGCAGGCCGTGTGCGACGCGGTTGGCCCAGGCGTTGAGTTCGCCGTACGTCCAGGAGCGGTCCGCGTCGACGAGCGCGGTGCGCTCCGGGTGGCGGCCCACCGCGTCCTCGAACAGCTCGTGCAGACAGCGGTCCGCGGAGAACGGCCGCTCGGTGTCGTTCCACACCTCGACCACCTGGCGGCGCTCCTCCGCGTCCACCATGTCCAGCCCGGACAGGGGCCGGGACGGGTCGTCCGCGACGGCCTCCAGCAGCCGCGTGTAGTGGCCGACGAAGCGCCGGACGGTCTCCCGGTCGTACAGGTCGGTGTTGTACTCGACGGTGCCGACGAGCCCGTCCGGGGTCTCCCGCAGGTCGACGGTGAGGTCGAACTTGGTGAAGCTCAGCTCGACGTCGACCGGGCTCACGTCGAGGTCGCCGAGGGTCGCGGTGCGCCCGGTCTGCGCCTCCTGGAGGACGAACAGGGTCTGGAAGACGGGCGCGTGGGCGAGGCTGCGCTCGGTGTCGAGCGCGTCCACCACGGCCTCGAAGGGCACGTCCTGGTGGTCGTAGGCCTCCAGCGCGGTCCTCCTGACGCGCGCGAGGAGTTCCGGGAAGGCGGGGTCGCCGGACAGGTCGGTGCGCATCACCAGGGTGTTGGCGAAGAAGCCGACCAGGTCCTCCGCCTCGCGCCGGTTGCGGCCGGCGACCACGGTGCCGACAGCGACGTCGCTCTGGTGCGTGTAGCGGCTGAGGACGACGTCGTAGGCCGCCAGCAGGGTCATGTAGAGGGTGGCGTCGTGGCACTTGGCCACCTCGCGCAGCGCGCCGAGCAGTTCGGCCGGGCAGCGGAAGGTCTCACTGGCACCCGCGTACGTCTTCACCCGGGGACGTTCCCGGTCGGTGGGCAGGGTGAGCCGGGGATCGACGCCCGCCAACTGGCGCTTCCAGTAACCGACCTGGCGGTCCTGCACCTCGTCGGCGAGCCACTGCCGCTGCCAGTGCGCCCAGTCGGCGTACTGGACGGGCAGGGGTTCGAGCGGTGCGGGCCGGCCCGCTCCGAACGCCTCGTAGCAGGTCACCAGATCACGGAAGAACACCCCGACCGACCAGCCGTCGCAGACGCTGTGGTGGGTGGTGACGAGCAGGTGGTGCTCCTGTTCGGACCGCCGCAGCAGCCGGGCCCTGATGAGCGGCCCGCGGGCCAGGTCGAACGGGGCGGCGGCCTCCTCCCGGCAGATCCCGGGCAGGTGCGCCGGGTCGGTGAGTTCCTCCTGTGTGACGGTGAAGTCGGAGCCGTCGCCGACGATCTGCCCCGGCACGCCCTCGTGCTCGGCGAACCGGGTGCGCAGCACCTCGTGCCGCTGGACGACCGCGGCCAGGGCCCGCAGCAGCGCGGGACGGTCGAGGCGGCCGCTGAGCCGCATCGCCACCGGGATGTTGTAGGCGGCGCCGGTGCCGCCCAGCTTCTCCAGGAACCACAGGCGTTGCTGGGTGAACGACAGCGGCAGCGGCTCGCCGGGGTCACGCGGCAGGCGTGGCACGGAGCGCAGCGCGGACAGGTCGACGCCCTGCTTGCGCAGCAGCGCGATCACGGCGCGCTGCCGCTTGGCGGGCAGGGAGCGGATCCTCCGGACGAGGTCCAGTCCGCTGTCCTGACTGGTGGTGTCCATCGTCATCCTCTGCCTCAGCTCTCGATGTCCAGGGCGTCCAGCTCCTCGTCGCTCATGTGCTCGACGAGGGCGATGCTTTCGAGGATCAGGTCCACGTCGAGCGTGCCCGTGTCCGTCGTGCCGGCGGCGCGCCGCCCGAGCTCCAGGGCCATGTCGGCGAGCCGGGGCGCGCCGAAGACCGCTTCCACCGGCAGCTCCACCCCGGCCCGTTCGGTCAGCCGGTTGATGAGGCGGGTGGCGAGCAGTGAGTTGCCGCCGAGGGCGAAGAAGTCGCTGCGGCCGTCCAGCCGCTCCGGGGCGATGCCCAGGACGTCGGCCCAGGCGAGCGTCATCGTGCGCAGGGACTCGGCGGGGGTGCCGGGCTCGGTGGGCGTGTCCGGTGCGGGCGCCTCGGGTGCGGTCCGCCGGGTGGTGGCGGGCTGCTCGGGGGCGCTGCCGACCCAGTAGCGGCCCGTCTCGAAGGCCGTCGGCGGCAGCGGTGCCATGGGGCGGGGCCCGTCGTGCAGACCCGCCCAGGGCACCCGGACGCCGCGCACCCAGAGTTCGGCGAGCTGGTCCAGGGCGCGGTCCTGGACCAGCCCGTCCAGGAACGCCTCGCCCCGGGTGCCGGTCAGGACCGCGGCGAGCGGTCCGGCGTCCTCCTCGGCGTTGCCGCGGTGCACACTCGCCCCGGCCGCTCGCGTGGCCGGACCCTCGGCGAGTTCGGCGGCGAGCGCGTCGCGGAGCTGCCCGCGGTCGGCGGCGACCACGGCGATCCGCTCGGCCTGGGGTTCCCGGCCGAGCTGCGAGGTGTGGGCGAGGTCGGCGAGGCTCGGCGTGGCGTCGCTGTCGCTGTCGCTGTCGCTGTCGCTGTCGAGGAAGGCGTGCAGGCGGCCCACGGCCGTGCGCAGCAGCTCGGGGGTGCGGGCGGAGACCAGGACGACCTGCGGCGCCGGGTCCTCCGCCACCGTGCGGACGGGAGCGGGGGGAGCCTCGACGACGATGCTGACGTGACTGCCGCCGGCGGCGACGGAGTTGATGAGGGCGCGGCGGGGCACCTCGCCGCGCGGCTCCCAGCCGGCCGGCTCGTCGGCCAGCCGGAGCGCCGAACCCTCCAGGTCCAGACGGGGGTTGGGGGTGCCGGTGGCGACGAGCGGCGCGATCAGGCCGTGCCGCAACTGCAGGACGACCTTGGTGAGCTGGGCGATGCCGGAGGCGGCCTCGGGGTGCCCGAGGTTCGACTTCACGGTGCCCACCGGCACCGGTTCGCCGACGCCGGCGAACACCTCGCGCAGCGCGCGCACCTCGACCTCGTCGGAGAAGGCGGTGCCGTTGGCGGCGGCCTCGACGCAGCCGATGTCGGCGGGCGCGGTGCCGGCCCGTTCCAGGGCCCGTCGCATGGTGGCGACCTGGGTGCGGTGGCTGGGTGTCATGAAGCCGTTGGAGCGGCCGGCGTGCAGGGAGGCGGTGCTCCGGATGACGGCGTGCACGGTGTCGCCGTCGCGCAGGGCGGCGTCCAGCGGCTTGAGCAGGACCGCGCCGACCGCCTCGGCGGGCAGGTAGCCGTCGCCGTCGCGGAAGCTGCGCGCGCCGGCATGCGTGCCGAGCAGCCCCATCTCGCCGAGGGCCAGGTACTTGTCGGGGTGGACGTTGAGGTTGACGCCGCCGGCGACGGCCAGCTCGCACTCGCCGCGCAGCAGGTCGGCGCAGGCGAGGTGCACGGCCATCGCGGAGGAGGTGCACATGCTGTCCACGGCCAGGCTCGGGCCCTCGAGGCCGAAGAAGTGCGAGACGCGGTTGGCGATGAGGTTGTACGAGGCGGAGGCGGTCAGCGCCGCCAGGGCCGGGTCGGCCGCCTCGTCCGCCCGGTACATCTGGTACGCGGCTCCGACGTAGACGCCCACCCGCCGGTCGTGGCGCCGTTCGACGACCTCCTGGGTGAGGCCGCCCTGCTCCAGCAGGTGCCACACCGTCTCCAGGAACAGCCGCTGCTGCGGGTCCATGGCGGCGGCCTCGCTCGGCGCGATGCCGAAGTGCAGCGGGTCGAAGCGGTCGACGCCGTCGAGGAACGCGCCCCACTCGGGCCGGCCACCGCTGTCCCAGCGGTCCCCCGGCACCCCGGTGACGCAGTCCCGGCCGTCGCGCAGCGCCGCCCAGAACTGCTCCAGGTCGTCGGCGTGCGGATAGCGGCCGCTGATCCCGATGATCGCGATGCCGTCCGTGCCCCGCTCGCTCTCGCGGCGGGCCGGTGCGGGCGCCTGCGGGAGCCGCGGCGCGGCGGGAGCGGCGGGGGCCGCCGCGGCGGGAGCGGCGGCGGGAGCGGGCTCGCCGACCAGGGTGCGCAGGGCCTCGGGGTGGCCGGCGGCGAGGTGCCGGGCGAGGCCGCGCACGGTCCGCACCTCGAACAGCAGCGTCCGCGACAGCGGGCCGAAGGTCTCCTCCAGCGGCTGGAGCATGGTCACGGCGAGCACGGAGTCCATGCCGTACCGCTCCAGCGGTGTGTCGGGGTCCAGCCGTTCGGGCCCCAGCTTCAGCGCCGCCGCGAGGACCCGCCGCAGGTGGGCGACGGCCCGCTCCTCGACGGCCGGCACGGCGGTGACGGTGCCGGTGGCGGCCTCGATGTCGGCGCCGCGGTCGGCGGCGGACGTCGCCGGGGCCGGCGGGGCCAGGGCCGGGGCCGGGGCCGGGGCCGGGGCCGGGGCCGGCGGGGCACCCTGCGTCAGCTTCGACAGCAGGGCCGCGCGGTCGCCCGCGACGACCAGCAGCCCGCCGTCCTCGCGTACGTCCTCGTCGGCCAGGGCGTGGCGCAGTGCGGCGAGTCCGCGCGGGGTGTCGAGCGGGGCGAGTCCGGCGGCGCGCAGTTGCTCCCGGACGGCGGGGTCGGCTCCCATGCCGCCCTCGTCCCACAGCGGCCATCCGACGGACACGGTGCGGCCGTTGCGCCGGCCCGCGAGGACGAGCCGGTCGCGGTGGGCGGCGTAGGCGTCCATGAAGGCGTTGGCGGCGGCGTAGTCGGCCTGTCCCGGGTTGCCGAAGGCACCGGCGATCGAGGAGAAGCAGACGAACAGCTCCAGCGGCTGCGCGCGGGTCAGCTCGTCGAGGTGGACCAGCCCGGCCACCTTGGGGGCCAGGACCCGCTGCAGTTCCTCGGCGCTCTTGCGGACGAGGAAGTTGTCGTGGACGACCCCGGCGCAGTGCAGCACACCGGTCAACGGCCCGTGCTCCGCGGCGACACGGGTCAGCAGCGCGGCGAGGGCGTCACGGTCGGCGACGTCGGCGCGCCGGTGGTCGACGGTCAGACCGGCTGCGCGCAGGTCGTCCAGCTCGGCGCGCTGGGCGTCGGTCAGCGGGGAGCGCCCGGTGAGGACGACGGTGGCCGTGCCGACGGAGGCGGCGATGTCCCGGGCCACGATGAGGCCCAGTCCGCCGACTCCGCCGGTCACGAGGTAGACGCCGCCCTCGCGCCAGGGCGTGGGCGCCGGCCGCGGCGGTGCCTCGACGGGGCGGCGGACCAGGCGGCGGCCGCCCCGGTGGCGTACCTCCGGCTCGGGGCCGCCGGCCGCCTCGGCGGCCAGCCGGGCGGCGACGGTGACGGGCGAAGCGCCGTCCAGGCACTCCACGTACTGGGTGCGAAGGTGCGCGTTCTCCAGGTGGGCGGTGCGCAGCAGACCGGTCAGACCGCCGAGGCAGGCGGCCTCGTCGTCCCCGGCCATGCCCACGGCGGCGACCTGCAACAGGGTGGGCCGGCGGACACCGCGCGACAGCAGGTCGCGGGTCAGGGCGAACACCTGGCCCACCGCTTCGGTGTACCGCTGGTCCACGGGGCCGTCGGCCGGTTCGACGACGGTGCAGTGCGTGCCGGTGGGCAGCGCGGCGACCAGGGCGTCCCGGTCGGCGGCGCTGATCCGGCCGACGAGGACGACGTGCCGTTCGGCGAACGCCTCGCCGGGCGCGGCGGTCCCGGGGGCCGGCTGGTCGGTCCAGCGGGGCCGCAGCAGCACGAGCCCGCCGTCGTCCCCTCCGGCGGGGCGCCGGGGCGCGCCCTCGGTGTCGATGTCGAACCAGCAGCGCTCACGGGCGAAGGGGTAGCCGGGCAGGCTGATCCGGCGCACGGGGGCGTCGGTGCGCCGGGCGTGCTCCCACGGCACGTCGCCGCCCTCGGCCCAGAGCGTCAGCAGGCCTTCGTGCCGGCCCTGTTCGCGCCAGGCGGTCACGGCGGCACCGGCGGCGTCGCCGTTCGCCGGGCGGTCGGGGCGCACGGTGCCACGCGTCCAGGGTCCGGGCGCGGACGGGTCGGCGGCGAAGGCGGTGAGCCGGTCGCGGGCCTCGGTGAGGGAACCCACGGCGAGCGCGAGGCGCTCCTCCAGGGCCATACGACCGGTCTGCAGGGTCCAGGCCACCGCCGGGAGGTCGGCGTCGGACAGCTCGCCCAGCCGGACGTGCAGGCGGCGGGCCTGCTCGACGAGCCGGTCCTCGCTCCGCGCGGACAGCACGAGCAGGAACGGCCCGGCAGCGGCCGTCCGCGGGCGCGCCGGCGCCGGGTACTCCTCGATGACGACGTGGGCGTTGGAGCCGCCGCCGCCGAAGCTGGAGACGCCCGCCAGCCGGGGAAGCGCACGCCGCTCGCCGTCGCGGTCCACGACGGGCCGCCGCCAGGGCTCCAGGGTCCGCTGGACGCGCAGCGGAGTACGGTCGAAGTCGATGTGCGGGTTCAACGTCGCGGCGTGCAGGCTCGGCGCGAGCTCACCGTGCCGCATCTGCAGCAGCACCTTGGTGACACCGGCGATACCCGCCGCGCTCTCGCAGTGCCCGATGTTGGACTTCACCGATCCGATCGCGAGCCGCTCCGGAGCACCGCCCGCCCGGCGGAAGGCCCGCTGCAGACCGGCCACCTCGATCGGATCGCCCAGGGACGTACCCGTGCCGTGCGCCTCCAGGTAGCTCAGCTCGCCCGGATCGACACCCGCGGCGGTGAGCGCCTCGGCGATCACCTCACCCTGCGCCACCGGAGTCGGTACCGAGTAACCCGAGGTGCGTCCGCCGTGGTTGACGGCGGTGGCCCTGATGACACCGTGGATCTGGTCGCCGTCGGCGACGGCCCGCGCCAGCGGCTTCAGCAGCACCGCCCCGACGCCCTCACCGGGCACGTAGCCGTCGCCACCCGCACCGAAACTGCGGCACCGGCCGTCACTGGAGAGGAAGTCACGCCGCCCCAGCACCAGGTACTTGTTGGGATGCGGAGTGAGGTTGACACCGCCCGCCAGCGCGCTGTCGCACTGACCGCTGCGAATCGCCTCGCACGCCAGGTGGATCGAGGTCAGCGACGACGAGCACATCGTGTCCACCGCCAGACTCGGCCCACGGAAGTCGTAGAAGTACGACACCCGGTTGGCGACCGTGGAGGCGCTTCCCCACAACGCGTCGGACGCGCCCCGCTCCTGCGCCTGCGCCCCCAGGAGCTGGTACTCCTGGTACATCACCCCCACGTACACGCCCACCCGGCCGTCCCGGGACAGACGCTCGGCGGTGTAGCCGGCGTCCTCCAGCGTGTGCTGGGCGCACTGCAGGAACAACCGCTCCTGCGGATCGAGATGATCCGCCTCCAGCAGCGATATCTGGAAGAACAACGGGTCGAACCGGTCGATGTCGTCCAGGAAGCCGCCCCAGGAGCCGGCCCCGGCCGCCGCGTACCGCTGCCGGTCCCAACGCTCGGCCGGGACCTCACGCACACAGTCCCGGCCCGAACGCAGGTTCTGCCAGAACTCGTCGAGATCGGCGGCCTGCGGGTATCGGCCGCCGACCCCGATGACCGCGATGTCGCCGTCGCGCACCGGTCCCGCCACCGGGCCGGTCACCGCCCCGCCGTCCACCACGTGCCCGGCCGCCGGGCCCGGCAGCAGACGGGTCGACAGGCCGGACAGCTCCACGCACACCCCGCCGTCCCCGTCCAGCACGGTGACGTCGAGCCGGACCGTGCCGTCCCCGGTACCCGAACCGGGCCGGTGCCGGATCCACGCGTACCCGACGGAACCGGTGGCGGCCACCGGTTCGGCACGGTCCAGCGCGAACGGCAGCGCCAGCCCGGCCGTCCGGCCGCCCGTCCCCTGCCCCAGCCACAGGCCGATCGTCGCCTGCAGAGCGCCGTCCACCATGCTCGGGTGCATCAACGCACCGGCTCCCAGCGACTCGGCCTCGGCCGGCAACCGCAACTCGGCCAGCACCTGGGGGCGCCCCTCGGCATCGGTACCGACGAACACACCGGCCACCGACCGCTGAGAGGGGCCGTAGACCATCCCCATGCCGTCGAAGAGACCGTAGACGTCCTCACCGGTGTGCACGGCCTCGCCGCAGGCCGCGCGCAGGTCGTCGAGGAGCGGCGGCCCGCCGGTGGTGTCCGGGCCGACCACGGCGGCGCGGCCCTGGCCGCAGAGCGTGCTCCCGCCGTCGCCGCCGACGCTCTCGATCTCGTAGGCGCAGCCGCCCGCCGCGGCGGCCCGTACACGCACCCGCAGGACGAGGCCGTCGGGACCGCAGACGGCGGGCCGCAGCCACACCACGTCGGTCAGCCGGACGGTGGCGGCGTCGTCCTGTCCCAGCGCCCGGGCCACCGCGACCCGAGCCATCTCCAGGTGGGCGACACCGGGCAGGATGAGGTCCCCGTGCACC
This sequence comes from Streptomyces cellostaticus, assembly GCF_023630175.1. Taxonomy (GTDB): domain Bacteria; phylum Actinomycetota; class Actinomycetes; order Streptomycetales; family Streptomycetaceae; genus Streptomyces; species Streptomyces cellostaticus_A. The sequence continues at coordinate 161,977 of NZ_JALLIN010000001.1, forward strand.
CGATGGTCCCGCAGGAACGGTTCGTTGCCGGTGAAGCGGGTCTCGAACGTCGTCAGGTCCCCCTCGGCCTCGCCGACGGTCCGGTGGAGGAGCGCGTGCGGCACCGGTCCCGCCATGGCCGCGCCCGGGGCGCGGTGGCCGGGCGTCAGGTGCGCCGCGAGGGAGTTCAGGGTGCGGTGCTCGCGGAGGGCCGCCGGGTCGAGCGTGATCCCCAGGCGGGCGCCGACACGGTCGGCCAGGCGGGCGAGTGCGGTGACGTCCAGCCCGAACTCGGCCAGCTCGGTGTCGGCGTGCAGATCGGTGGCGTCGACGCCGAGGAGCGCGGCCACCTCGTCGGTGAGGGCGGCCCGCACTCCATCGGGAGTGCCGTGTGCCACGGCGGGGGGCGGCACGGCCGGGGCGGCCGGCAGGTCGTGCACGACGGGCGCTGCCGTTCCCGCCGGGGCGGCGACCGGAGCGGCGGCGGCCGACGTGGGAGAGGCCGGCGCCGGAGAGATCGTCGCGGCGGTGAACGGCATGGGAGTGACCGGTGCGGGAGGCTTCGGCGGAAGAGGAGCCGCCGGGACGGCCGCGGCGGCCGGAACACCCGCGGGAACCTGCGTCCCCAGCCACTCCGCCAGCTCCGCGATCGTCCGGTACTCGAACATCACCGTCGGCGACAACTCCACCGACAGCCGCTCCTCCAACTCCGCCACCAACGACAGCAGATCCGCCGACGCCAACCCCAACTCGTAATAGCCGGAACCCACATCGACCCCGTCGACAGCAACCCCCAGACGAGCCGCCACCGCCCCCCGCACCACATCCACCAGACCACCCGGCGACCCGGCGGCGGCCGGTGCCGCGGGAACCGGGGCGGGCTCCGCCGGGACGGCCGCGGCGGCCGGAACACCCGCGGGAACCTGCGTCCCCAGCCACTCCGCCAGCTCCGCGATCGTCCGGTACTCGAACATCACCGTCGGCGACAACTCCACCGACAGCCGCTCCTCCAACTCCGCCACCAACGACAGCAGATCCGCCGACGCCAACCCCAACTCGTAATAGCCGGAACCCACATCGACCCCGTCGACAGCAACCCCCAGACGAGCCGCCACCGCCCCCCGCACCACATCCACCAGACCACCCGGCGACCCGGCGGCGGCCGGTGCCGCGGGAACCGGGGCGGCCGGCGCGGAGGTGTCACCGCGGACGTCCAGGGCGGCCGCGGCGTGGATCCGCTTGGCGACGAACCGGCCGACCTCGGCCACCTTCGCGCCCTCGGTGTCGTAGAACTCCACGACCAGCCGGATCAGTTCGTCGTCCCGGCGTACGGAGTCGGCGGGAACGCGGACGTAGCAGCGGCCGCCGAGCGGTCCGGCGGCACGGAACCGCTCGAACATCAGCGGCAGGTACAGGCCGGGGCCGTCGTTGTCGCCGTGCAGCATGCCGAGCGCGACGCCACCGCCCAGCAGGCCGGCCTCGAAGAGCGCGGGGTGGAAGAGGAACCCGGCCACGGATCCCTGGTGCTCGGGGGCGAGTTCGAGTTCGGCGACCCAGTCGCCGGTACGGTGGTGGACCACTCCGCGGAGCTTCATCAGTCCCGAGTGGTGCAGGTCGTACTCGCGGCACCAGGTGTAGATCTCGTCGAGCGTGGTGCGCCGGGTGGCGCCCTCGACGGGCAGTGTCAGCCGTTCGTCGAAGGTGACGCGCGGCCGGAGCCGCACGTTCGCGACGGCGTGCAGGACCTCGGCGGTGTCCTCGGGGCGGCGGCTGCGCACCTCGACCCGCCATCCCCCGTTCGCCGCGGGGCGCCCCTCGACCGTGGTCAGCACCCGTTCCCCGGGGCCGGCGACCAGCGGGGCGAGGATGGCGAGATCGCGCAACTCCACTTCCGGCATGGGGTGCCCGTGCCGGGCCAGGACCTGCAGGACCAGATCCACGTAGCCGACGCCGGGCAGCAGGCTGCGGCCGTACACGACGTGGCCGTGCAGCAGCGGGTTGTCGGCGGTGACGGCGAAGGTCTCGGTGAAGGTGGTCGTTTCGATCATCGGTGTCCGTCCAGGAGGAGCGTCAGGCCGGCGGGGCGGCCCGGCGGGGCCCAGCCGTCGCGAGGCAGCCGGAGTTGCACGAGCAGGAATGTCCGAGTGCCGTCTCCGGCGGACCGGGGCGCGGCCGGGGGCGGACCGGGACCCGTGGGCCCCGGTCCCCTCGGGCCTGTCCGGCGGATCGGGCCGCCGGCACGGGGCGTGGTGGTGCACCGTCGCCGGGAGCCGGCCCGATCCGCCGGACAGGCCCCCGCGGCGTCCGTGCCGGTGTGCTCAGCACAGGGCCACGGCGGTCAGCAGCAGCCCGTCACGGCCCAGCCACCGCCCGGTCACCCGGTGGACGGCCCGGCCGGCGGCCGTCGGCGGAGGCACCAGGAAGCGTGCGCCGAACCGGCCCCCGCCGCCGATGTCCACCCGTACCGCGTCGAACCCGATCATGCGCCGGGCGAGTGGGAAGAAGACCTTGTACACGGCCTCCTTGCAGCTGAACAGCAACCGGTCCCAGGAGGTGGCCGGTTGCCGTGCGGCGAGCCGGTCGACCATGGCCCGCTCCTCGGGCAGCCCGATCATCTCCAGGACGCCCTCGGGCAGTGGCTCGTCCCGTTCGGCGTCGATGCCCACGGAGTGCACGCGGCTGGTCCGTGCGACGGCCGCGGCGCGATAGCCGGCGCAGTGCGTCATGCTGCCCACGACTCCGGCCGGCCAGCGTGGTGCGCGCTGTGCGCCGGGAGGCAGGGGGAAGGCCGGGATTCCGAGGTCGCCGAGGGCGGCACGTGCGCAGTGGCGTACCGTGGTGAATTCCCGGCGCCGGGCCGGAACGGCCCCCGCCACGGCTGCTTCCTCTTCACTGAAGAGACGGCCGTCCCGGTCGTCCTCGAATGCTTCCGCGGAGGCCACTTCCGGCGGAAGTATCTCCTCGATCACTTTCTCCCCCAGTTATTTCCGCCCACCCCTGCACAGCACAATGGCTCCCCTGTGTCACCAGGCGGTGAGCGAGAACCTCTCTCCGAGATCGCGGGCGCCGATCGCGAAATCCCTGATCCGTTCGGCCTTCTCGACCATCTTGTCGTCGCCGGCCTTCTTGGAGATGGCGATGAGCCAGTCGTAGGTCTCGCCGGGGTGCACGTCGTAGGTGAAGTGGACCTTGGAGAGCAGGAAGAGGACGTCCCGGAAATTCTCCCGCTCGATGACACCGGCCAGTGACCGGATCCGTTCCGCGTGTTCGCCGGTGAAGGGCTTGCGGTCCGGGAGTTCGGGAGTCTCGCCGGGAGCGTAGACGGAGGCGTCGGCGAAGGCCTCCTTCTCGTCGAAGGAGGCGTTGAAGGCGAGGTCGACGCAGAGGGACTGCCGGCTGATGTCGGAGAAGTTGACGGCGGAGTGGACGGCCGCCGCGTCCAGGAACCAGATCTCGCCGGGCCGCATGTGGATGACGGTGTCGTCGTCCGAGTGGAAGGCCAGCGGGCTGTCCTCGAGGACCATGAAGGTGCGGAAGTACAGGTCGACCTGACGGTCGAGCTCGACGAAGTCCCGGTGCGGGATCACGACGGCGTTCTTCAGGTTCCGGGTGCGCGCCATCTGCAGCCGGTCCTGGTCGTAGACCGTGGTGATGATCTCGTGGAGGTAGGGGACGCGCTCGGCGTGCCGGGTGGGCCGGGCGGGCGCGCCCTCCAGGTCCCGGTAGAGCTGGTCCTCGCTGCCTCCGCTGGCGTTGTACAACGGGATGTTCTTCCAGAACCCGTTGCTGAACTCGTCGTACTCCTCCTCCACAGTGGGGACCGCGGCGAGGTAGTCGAGGTCCTTTCTCAGCCGCTCCTGGTCGAGTTCGATGCGGCCGAGTATGTGGGAGCGCATGCGTCGTCCTCCGTCGTGGCAAGGTAACCGTGCGGACCGGCTCAAGCGTGCTGCGGGCAAGGTGAATTCAACATTCATCTGTTCTTGATGAACGGGCGGAGAGCAGCGGATGCCGCGGCTTTCCCGGGCAGCAACCAACGCCAGGTGTCAGAAGTTGAATAGTGAGTGAACGGCGCGATGGCACGCCTCGCTCTACGTCGCTCTCGCGCCCACGAAATCCCCCGTTGCCCCTGCTATCACGGTCGACTCGCTCAGGAGAGGATCGGAACCGTGATCGAATTGAGTTCGAGCTTAGAACAGCCTCTTCTGAGCCGTCAACCGTTCCTTGACCATCCAAAAAAGGACTCCGCCGGCCCCTTATACGGCATGGAAACAAGTCGGCCGTCGAATTCACGCCACGCCTCGAACGGACCCGAACGGCCCCCGGACGGGGGTGATCCCGCCACGCGCACCCCGGGCGGATCACGCGCCGGACCTTCACCGCGGTCCGGCGCCCCCGCGCCCGCGGCAGCGGCGACGGCGGCCGCCGGGACCACGCCCCCGGTGGCGCGGCGCCCGGGAAGACCGGCGCGGGCGGCCCGCACCTGAATGCGGGCACCGGGTCCGGGCGTCGCGACGAGCGCCTCTCGCCGCCCGGACCCGGTGCCGGCATCACTTCGGTACCGGGTGGGGAAGCGTGTACGAAACACCGGTTGCGATCCTGTTCCCCGGGTACAGCGATGCAGTATGGGTTGCCCCACACCACCCGCATGTGACTGAAAGTGATTTGTTCGTGACTCTTCCCGGCGGCGACGACGACCGCGCCAGGAGCTCGGGTGACGATCCGAGCGCCGACGCGCAGGCGATCGCCGATGCCGTGGAGCGTCTCGCGAACCTCTGGTCCGTCGCCGCCCAGGAGGCGGCCGTGCGGCTCTCACTCCACCAGTTGCGGGCCCTGCGGGTGCTGGAGCGGGCGCCGGAGTGCAATCTCACCGGCCTCGCGGAGCGCCTCGACATCGGGCTGCCCACCGCCAGCCGGCTCTGCGACCGGCTGGAGGCGGCCGGCCTGCTGGAGCGCGAGCTGCACCCGCACCGGCGCCGCGAGGTGCAGCTCAGGCTCACCGTCCAGGGCCGCCGGGTCCTGGCGGACGTGGCCCGCCGGCGCACCCAGGCCCTGGCCGACGTGCTGGCGGCCATGGCGCCCGCCGAGCGGGCCGCCCTGGTCCGCGGCATGCGGGCGTTCCTCGGCGCGCGGAGCGAGACCTCCTGAGGGCTGTCGCGCGATCCCCGGTGGGTCGGCGCACGGCGTCGGATGCGGTGCGTCGCCAGGCGGAGGGTCGTCCTCGTACGGGGCGTGTCCGGGCGATCCGCCGACGCGGCGAGGTGCCGCAGCCGTCGTCGTGCGCCCGCCGGGGACTACGGGACAGCCCTTGCCGGCCACCGCGGGAGCCGTAGCTCCAGTGGCCGGGCCCGAGCCGTGGCTCAGTGGCCGGACCGCGCAGCCCCGGACCGGCGTCCCGTCCAGTCGAGGCAGACGACGGCGGCGTCGGCGAGGAGTCCCTCACCGCCGACGTGCTCGATCAGTCCGGCGACCACCGCCCGCGCCGCCTCGTGGGGCTGCGTCTGCCGGGTCGCGCCCAGGATCTGGCGGAGCACGCCCTCCCCGAACACCTCCCCGGACGCCGACCGGGTGCCGTGCACACCGGTGCTGATGGCGACCAGGCGGTCGCCCGGCTCGACGTGGAAGGTCTGCTCCTCGTACAGGGTCTCCTCGAACATCCCGAGCGGTAGCTGGGCCTCCAGCTCCACGCGTTCGACGGCCGCTCCGCGCAGCCGGTAGAGCTGGGGCGACCCGGCGTCCACGGCCCGCACCGTGCCGGTGTCCAGGTCGAAGCGGAGCAGCAGGGTGGAGGCGTACGCCTTGCCGCCGTACTGGGAGAAGAGCGCCTGGTCGGCCAGGCAGGCCTGGTCCGCGAGGCCGATGCCGGCGCGGCGGGCGTTGCGCAGCGCGCTCACGGCGAGGTTCGTGAGCAGGGAGGCCTCTATGCCCTCCCCCATGCCGTCGGTGACGGTGAGCGTGAGGTGGTCGGCGCCGGTGGACCAGTCGAAGTTGTCGCCGCCGATGGCGTAGGCCGGCTCCAGGTGGGCGCCGATGACGTACTCCTCGCGGGCGCACCCGCGGCCCGGCAGGAGTTGCCACTGCATCTCGGCGGCGAGGGTGAGGCGGCGGGTGCGGCGGGCCTGGAGGTACAGGTCGGTGTCCCGGCCGGCCGTGGTGACCTCGTGGCCGAGGGCGGTGGCGAAGTCACCGAGCCGCAGTACCGTGCCCGGGTCGGCTCCCGAGCCGGGCACGCGGACGGAGAGCACGCCCAGCCGGTCGCCGCGCACGGTGATGGGCAGGTGGACCCGTTGGGACGCCGGGTCGGCGGTGACCTCCACCACCGGGTTCTGGGTGGTGAAGGCGGTGCCGGCGGGGCCGTCGTGGGCGGAGACCGGTTCGCCCGTCAGCGGCAGGTGGGTCACGGGCTGCAGGACCGTCAGGCCGTAGTCGGCGAGCAGGAGCGTCACGTCCCGGGCACCGAAGAGCTCGGCCAGCAGCCGGTCGGCGGTGGCCACCAGGGCGTGCGGCGGTGCCGAGCGCAACTGGGCTTCCGCGGACGGGACCGGTTCGGCGGCATTCACGGCGTCTCCATCCTCTTCCCCTGAGACCTCCACGCTATCGCTCCCGAGCGGGGAGCGGCCTCCCGATGTCAGGACGGGGCGGTGCGGCACAGCAGGATACAGACGTCGTCGTCGCGTTCGCAGTCGTGCACCAGGGGCTTGAGCAGCGACTCCGCGCACCCGTCGAGGTCCTCCAGCTCCGGCTCGTCCAGGGCGGCCAGGGTCCGGCCGAGCAGTTCGATGCCCGGGTCGATGCCCTGGGACCGGCGCTCCACCAGGCCGTCGGTGTACAGGACGAGTGTCGAGCCGGGCGGCAGTCGGGCCGTGTGGTCCTCGTACGCGAACGGCAGGGGCACTCCCAGCATGACGCCGGGTCTGGTGTCCAGCACGCGCACGGCGCCACCCGGCGCGCGGACCAGGGCCGGGGGGTGTCCGGCGGCGGCCCACACGACGTGGGGATCGCCGGGCCGGAACCGGGCGATCACGGCGGTGGCGTAGAGGTTGGGCTGCTGGTGGCGCAGCATCCGGTGCAGGCGGGTGAGGATGCGGGCGGGGCTGTCGTCCTCGAGCGCGTAGGCCCGCAGGGCGGTGCGCAGTTGGCCCATGATGACGGCGGCGCGCAGCCCGTGTCCGGTGACGTCGCCGACGACGGTGAGCAGGCTGCCGTCGGGGTGCGGGAAGGCGTCGTACCAGTCGCCGCCTATGTTGAGTCCCCGGGTGGCGGGGAGGTAGCGGGCCGCCAGTCGCAGCCCCTCGGCGTGGGGCAGGTCGGTGAGCTGGGCGCGCTGCAGGGCTTCGGCGGTGTCCCGGTGCTGTTCGTAGCGGCGGGCGTTGTCCAGGGCGATGGCGGTGCGACGGGCCAGCTCGACCAGCATCACGCTGGTGTCCGGGTCGAACCCGTCGCCGGGCGCGGTGAGGGTGAGCACGCCCGAGGTGCGGCGCACGGTGAGCGGGATGCTCAGCAGCGGCCGGTCCGGGGACAGCGCCGAGGGCGGCAGGTCGTCGATGCCGGGGAGCGCGCCGGGGCGCGGTCCGGCGTGCTGGGGGCGGTCGTGCCGGGCGGCCGCGACCGCCGCGGCGGAGCGGGCGCCGTCCGGGCCCGCCGGTTCGTCGAAGAGCCACACGTCGACCCCGCTCGCGTACTCGGGTACGAGCAGCTCCGGGAGGCAGCGCAGGATGTCCTCCTGGTCGAGGGAGGCGGTCACGGCCGCGCTGGCGTCGGCCAGGAAGGTCAGCAGCCGCCGTGCCTTCTCGGCCTCGCCGCGCGCGGCCCGTTCGGCGTCGAGCAGCTCCCGCTGGGTGCGCGCGGCGGCGTCGAGTTCGGCGTGCAGGGCCAGCACGCCCTGGTTGGTCTGGTGCAGTTCCTCGCGGTGCAGGCGGAGCTGCCGCTCCGTCTCGTCCAGCCGGCGCAGGATCGCCGCGGTCTCGGCGTCGGCCGCCAGGACCGCCTCCGCGCGCGGGGTGCGGTCGGGGTCCGCCGGGTGGGCGTCCGGGGCGGTCACGGCCGGCCGGCCGGGCGGTCGCGGGCCAGGACGGCCACACAGGTGTCGTCGCGTACGGGGCTGGCGGCGCTGCTGGCGTCCCGCAGGACGGTCGCCGCGACCACGGCCGGGTCGTGGCCGAGGAGGCAACGGTCCTCGGGCGGCACCCACCGGCTGGGCAGTCCGTCGCTGTGCAGCACCAGCAGGCTGCCCGGCCGCCAGGGCGGACGGTGCACGGGCACGGTCGCCGGGAACTGGGCGCCGACGATGCCGGGGTGGGAGACGAGGTGCTCCCACGAGCCGTCGGTGTACAGCCGGGCGCCTATGTTGCCGACGCCGGCGAACGCCAGTTCCCCGGTGTCCGTGTCCAGTTGGGCCACGGCGACCGCGGCCCCGCGGGTGGGCCGCAGGGCGGGGTGCAGGTGCCGCAGGATCCCGTCGGGCGGCAGGTGCGCGGCGCCGTGCAGGGCGTCGACCGCCACGTCGGAGGCGTGGGCGGCCCTCGCCCCGTGGCCGAGGCCGTCGGCGAGCATCAGGGTCGTGCGGGAGCCCGACCGGGCGCAGCTCCAGGCGTCCCCGGAGTGCTCGGCCCGGGCGAGCGGGATGTTGATCCCGCCGGCGGCGCAGGTCTCGCCGGACTGCCGGGGCCCGGGGTTCTGGTGCACCCGGGCCACCGCGACGGTGCCCCGGCGGGTGCTGTACAGGTCGAACACGTCGGCGATGCGCCGGCAGGTGCCCAGGCCGGCGCCGAGCGAGGCCTCGCTGGTGGTGTGGCCGTCCCGCAGGGCGGCGGCGACGTCCGGGATGCCGGGGCCGTGGTCCAGGGCGGCGAGCTGCACCGCCGGGCCGCGGGCGCCCGCCGTCGCACGGTCGACGAGGTTGATCAGCACGGTGCCGCCGCCGGCGTGCTTGAGCAGGTTGGTCGCCAGCTCGGTGGCCACCAGGGCCGCGACCGCGGTGCGGTGGGCGTCGAGGCGGGCGTGGGAGCCCGCCTCCTCGGTCGCCACCCGGACGTCCCGTACGCGGGTGGAGTCGTGCACCGGGACGGTCCAGACCCGCGTCATCCGGACCCCGGCCGGACGGCGGACCCGCCGCTGACCCAGGCGACGAGGGTGACGACGGTGCCCGCACCGGGCGTGGTGTCGATGCTGAACTCGTCCACCAGCCGCCTGGCTCCGCTGAGGCCGAGTCCGAGGCCGCCGCCGGTGGTGTAGCCGTCGGTCGTGGCCAGCTCGACGTCGTGGATGCCGGGGCCGGTGTCGATGAAGGACAGCCGCAGTCCGTGCGCCGAGGCGTTGGTCACCGGGGTGATCCGCGCCTCGCCGCCACCGCCGTGGATCAGGGTGTTCCGGGCCAGTTCGCTGGCCGCGGTGACGAGTTTGGTCTGCTGCACGAGTCCGAACCCGAGTTCGGCCGCGAACCGCCGCACCTGGTGGCGGACCCATGCCAGGTCCGCGTCCGAGCCGATCGGCAGGCTCGTCGCGGTGGCGGGGTCGGGGGCCGGCGTCATGTGCGCCCCGCGGATCCGTCCGGCCCGTGCGCGCAGGCGTCCCGCCGGAGCAGCTCGAGGGCACGGTCGACGTCGAGGGCGGTCGCCACGCCGGGCAGGGTCAGGCCCAGCTCGACCAGGGTGATCGCCACCGCGGGCCCCATCCCGCACAGGACCGTACGAGCGGCCAGCAGGCGGGCGTTGGCGGCGATCTCCGCGATGACCCGGCCGAGGAAGGAGTCGACGATGTCGACGCCGGAGACGTCGATGACCACGCCGGTCGCCTCGCTGTGGGCCACCCGGTGGGCGATGTCCTGCTGGAGCTGCTCGGCCACGCCGTCGTGCAGCTCCCCCTGGAGGGAGACCAGCAGGGTGTCCCCCAGCGCCAGGACCGGCACCGCGGCCTCGTTGCCCGGGAGGGGGGCGGGGAAGGTCATCGCGGGCTCACACCGGCCGCGCGGTGGGAGACCTCGATGCCCTGCCGGGTGAGGGCGTAGGCCAGGGCGTCGGCCAGCGAGCTGCGGGTGACGACCGAGCCCAGGTCGATGCCGAGGTGCACGATGGTCTGCGCGATGGCCGGACGGATGCCGGAGACGACGCACTCGGCTCCCATCAGGCGGGCCGCGGCGACCGTCTTCATCAGGTGCTGCGCGACGAGCGAGTCGACGGTGGGCACGCCGGTGATGTCGAGGATCGCGAACCGGGCCCGCTGCTCGACGATGGCCTGGAGCAGCGACTCCATGACCACCTGGCTGCGGGCGCTGTCCAGGGTGCCGATCAGCGGCACCGCGACGATGCCGTCCCACAGGCTGATCACGGGGGTGGCCACCTCGAGCAGTTGCTGGCGCTGCCGCGCGATCAGTTCCTCGCCCGCGTTGATCGTCGTCTCCATGATCACCAGACGAAGGGTGCCCATCAGGACGGTGAGCGCCAGCAGGACATCCCGCTTCCCGTCGCCGGACCGGGTCTCGCCACCGGACGGGCCCTGGACGTCGCCGCGCAGCAGTTCGGTGACCGCCGTCCGCAGGGCGGCGGCCTCGTCCGCGATCTGGGCGGGGCTGTGTCCGCTGCGGGCCCGGGAGGCGGCCATGCGGCCGAGCTGCTCACGCACCGAGTCGAAGCCGGGGGCCGCGACGTCCTCCGCCCTGCCGGTCGCGGCCACGTCCGCCAGGGCGTCCACCACGGCCTTGCAGGCCTCCACGGCCTCGTCGCGGGAGACGGTGAAGACCGTCCTGAAGAGCGGGGTGTCGGCCCAGCGCTGGGCGATCTGCTCGCGACGGCGCTCCAGGAACGCTCCCAGCTCCCGCGCCGCCGACCCCGCCGCCGCCCGCTCCGACACTCGCATCATCTCCCATTGGAACAGGCCGTCGCGCCCGGACCGGCACAACTCCGCCAAATATTGCCTCATGACAAGCATTACCACCGCACGTGCCCCGGAAGCGACACAGCATCGCCACATTCATGGTCGCGCTCCTGGCGGCACGCGCTTCCGGCCGGTCAGCGTCCGCGCCAGTCCAGGCAGACGACCAGGGCGTCGTCCTCCGGGGCGGGCTGCCCGCGGTGACCGGTCAGCTCCCTCAGGATCGCACGCGGCACCTCGGCGGCCGACAGCAGGCGGGTGGACGTGACCGCCCGGGCCAGCGCGGCGTCCCCGTAGGCCTCCCCCAGGGGTGAGGCGACCTCGTAGACCCCGTCGCTGACGAAGACCAGCCGGTCCCCGGGCTCCACCTGGAACTCCTGGGGAACGTAGTCGGTCTCCTCGAACATGCCCAGCGGGAGCTGCGCCTCGAAGCCGATGTGCTCGACCACGCCGTCCCGCAGCCGCAGCAGCCGCGGGGACCCCGCGTCCACCACCTTGGCCCGCCCCGTGGCGAGTTCGAAGTCGAACATCAGCACGGAGAGATAGCTGCGCCCCCGGTAGTGGGCGTACACCGCCTGGTCGGCCAGCGCGGCCTGGTCGGCCAGGTCGATGCCGGCCCGCCGGGCGTTGCGCAGGGCGTTGATGGCGAGGTTCGTGAGCAGCGAGGCCTCTATGCCCTCCCCCATGCCGTTGGTGACGTAGAGCATGAGGCGCTCCGCCGTTGCGGACCAGTCGAAGTTGTCGCCGAAGATCGCGTAGGCGGGCTCGAGCTGCGCGCCGAGTTCGAACTCGGGCCGGGAGCAGGAGCGGCCGGGCAGGAGCTGCCACTGCATCTCGGCGGCCAGCGTCAGCCGGTCCTTGCGCCTCGCCCGCAGGTACACGTCCGTGTCGCGTTCCGCCACGACCACCTCGTGCCCGAGCACCTCGGCGATGTCCGCCAGCTCCCCCAGCACCTCGGGCACGGCGTCGCCGTCCGGCAGGACGACCGTCAGCACGCCCAGCCGGTCCCCGCGCACGGTGACCGGGAGGTGGACGTGCGCGGAGCCGTCCTCGGCCCTCGCCACGAACGGCTCCTGGGCGCCGAAGGCACGGCCGGCCGTACTGCTGTGGATCGACACGGGCTCCGCGGTGTGCGGCAGCTCCGAGACCGGTTGCAGCACGGTGAGACCGTAGTCGGCCAGGAGCAGCTCGACGGGACCCGCCGCGTACTCCTCGGCCAGTACCCGGCGCACCGCGTCGAGCAACTCGTCCGGGGCCGCCGTGCGCAGGGCGCGCTCAGCGGTCACAAATCTGTTCACGATCCTAAGCACACCCATCTTTCGGCGGACACACACGAGTTCCGCCCGGGCCGGGCCACGCCGGCCGTCCGAACCATCTGTTGCCACCACGGGCACCTAGTACGCTGACAACCGTCCCAGGTGCCTGCGAGAGTGTGACGGTGACTGTCTTCCGCCCCCGCCCAGAGCCTGTCGAGGTTGCGCACGTGACCTTGACGGCCGTGGAGTTGCTGGAAGTCCTGTGGGGCCGGGCGTCGACCGCGCCGGCCTCCCCGTCCCAGATGCGCGTCCTGCTGATGCTCGAGCACCAGGACGGCATCAATCTGCGCACACTCGCCGATTCTCTCGCCTCCACGCCACCGTCCACCAGCCGGCTCTGCGACCGGCTGGTGGCCGCCGGCTTCGTCGAGCGCGCGATCAGCCCCGCCGACCGGCGCGAGGTACGGCTGCATCTCAGCAGCCGCGGCCGCGCCTTCCTCGACGATCTGCGTGCGCGCCGGGAGAAGGAGTTGCGGGCGGTGCTGGAGCAGATGCCCGCCACCAAGCGGACCGCCCTCCTGGAAGGACTGGAGGCGTTCTGCGCCACGGCTGCGGCGCAGATACACGACGTCGCCCCGCGCGCGGACGACCGGACGGCCTGACCCCGGGACCCGGCCACCGGTCGCTCCGGCAGGACAGGGCTCGGGCGACCGGCACACGGAGCTATCTCCGCCCACCGGAACATTGCGGATCCTTCCCCGTGCGCTACGACTGGCCTACTTTGTTGCCTCACGGCCATAGTTGTCAAACGGCAACTGTTGGGCAGTGGCGAGCGACCGCCCGTGACGGGCGGGGAGAGCGAGCGGGCGGAGCGCGACGACGTGACCCGCCGGCCGTCGGGCCGGCGGGTCACGGACGTCAGACGGTGCTGAGCATGCCCTCGCGCAGCCGGCCCAGGAGACGGGAGATCAGCCGGGAGACGTGCATCTGGGAGACGCCGAGCCGCTCGCCGATCTGGGCCTGGGTGAGCTCCTCGACGAAGCGCCAGTGGATGATCTTGCGGTCGCGCTCGTCGAGCTCGGCGATGAGCGGGGCGAGGGAGTGGAAGTCCTCGATCAGGCCGAGAGCGGCGTCCTCGTTGCCGATGAAGTCCGCGAGCGCGGCCTCGCCGTCCTCGCTGCCGCCGATCGTCGCGTCCAGGGACGCCGAGGTGTAGCCGTTCGAGGCGAGCTGCGCCTCGACGACCTCGCGCTCCGGCAGGCTCATGAGCTGGGACAGCTCCTTGGTGGTCGGCGTCCGGCCCAGGCGGCTGCGCAGTTCCTCGTTGGCGCGGGCGAGCTGGACCCGGGCCTCCTGCAGCCGGCGCGGGACGTGCACGGCCCAGGAGGTGTCGCGGAAGAACCGCTTGATCTCACCCACGATGTACGGGACGGCGAACGAGGTGAACTCGACCTCGCGGGACAGCTCGAACCGGTCGATGGCCTTGATCAGGCCGATCATGCCGACCTGGACGATGTCCTCCATCTCCTCCGCGCCCCGGCTGCGGAACCGGCCGGCCGCGTAGCGGACGAGGGACATGTTCATCTCTATCAGCGTGTTGCGCGCGTACTGGTACTCGGGCGTACCCTCCTCCAGCACCGTGAGCCGGTCGAAGAACCGCTTCGACAGCTCACGCGCGTCCTTCGGTGCGATCCTGGAAGGGTCCGCGATCTCCGGAACGTCCACCGTCTGCTCAGCGGTCCGTACGGCCGTCGTCACCATCCTGCGCCCCTCCCTGTTCCTCATGCCTGTCTGCGCCGGTGCGTCGTCCGGCATGCACCCGGGTACCCCGGCCTTCGGCGGGCATTCCTCGAACTTTCCGCACTCGCGCCCGGCCCTTTCGGGTCCGTCACCCCCGCGCCCCGGGGCACCGCTGATCGGGACCGGCGACGAGCGCCGACGCGATCAGGGCGACGGCGTGGTCGTCGTCGCCGGCCAGCCGGCGCAGGACCTCACGCGCGGGGGTCCCCGGCAGTTCGACGAGCGCCTGGGTCAGGCGTATCCGCGTCGCGGAGTCCGCCGTGGGCGCCGCGAGTTCGTCGACCAGCGCGGTCAGGATCCGGTCCCCGCACCCGGGGTCCCGGGACAGTGCGCCCAGGGTCTCCGCGGCGTCGACGTCGTGCGCGCCCTCGACCACCATGCCGACGAGCACCGGCACGGCCGCGGCCGCGCCCCGCCCGCCCAGGGCCAGGGCGGCGTGCCGGCGCACCGTCGCGTCCGGGTCCCCGAGCGCGTCCACGAGCAGGGTCTCCGCGCCCGGTGCCCCGGGCGTCTCGGCGATCGCCGACACCGCGCGCCGCCGGATGCCGGGGTCGTCCGAGCGCGCGCCGGTGGCCAGCGCCGCCACGCAGTCGCCGCCCGACCGGGCGAGCGCCCAGCGCAGCGCGCCCGCCACGTTGGGGTCGGATTCGGCCAGGAACGCCCGGGCCAGCAGTTCGGCGGGGACGGGGGCGCTCTCCCGCGGGCCCAGGACGGCCTGTTGCCGGCGTGCGGCGCTGGCCGAGTCCAGTCCCTGCATGAGTGCGACGATGCGCAGCACGTCCTGCCACCGGGCGGGCGCCGAGGCGTCGACTGCACGGAGCCGTTCGAGCAGTTCCCGGTCCCGCTCCAGGCGGTCTTCCGTCCACCGGATGAGGTCACCGACCAGGGCGGACGGCGTGAACGCGGGATCCTCCAGAGCGCGTCCGATCTGCTTGAGCGAGAGGCCGAGGGACCGCAGGCTCTCCACGTGGAAGATCCTGCGGACGTCCTCGGCGGAGTACTCGCGGTAGCCGCCGACGGTGCGGCCGGTCGGCCGGACCAGCCCCAGGGCGTCGTAGTGCCGGAGCATCCGAGTGCTCACCCCCGAACGACGTGCGACCTCCCCGATCAGCATCCCGTGGTCTCCACGGTCTCCGTCATCTCCACGGTCTCCGTCATCTCCACGGTCTCCACGGTCTCCGCGGTCTCCGCGTTCTCCGCGTTCTCCGTGCTCGTCGCCGGCTCCGCGCCTTCCCCGGCCGCGACCGCCGCCGCTCGTGCCGGGCCGAGCGCGACGACTCGTGCCGCCTCCTCGACGGCCGCGTCGAAACCGCTCTCCGGATTCCGCCGGAGCAGTTCGGTGGCGCGGGCATGGGTGGCCACCGCCGGATCGGGGTGGGCCGCGGCCTTCGCCAGGACGGGCGCGGTCACCTCTCCGAGGTCGGCCAGGGCGCGGCTCAGGCTCAGCCGCACCTCGCGGTCACCGCGGCCGAGCTGCGTCGCCAGCACGACGGCCAGGCCCTCCCCCTCGTCCTCGGGCACGAGGGCCACCGCGACGCGCCAAGCGGTCCGCGCGACCTCGTCGTCGGTGTCGCACAGCATGTCGCGGGTGATCCAGGCCCACGCCCTCCGGTCGCCGATCTTGGACAGCGTGTGCAGCGCCTGGCTGCGGGCCCGGGTGCGCCCGGAGCCGAGCTCCCGGCGCGTGCGGGGCAGGGTGATCTCGGGCGGGAGCCGGGTCATCGCCCAGGACAGCATGTCCCGCACGAAGAGGTCCGGCTCGACCGCGCACCGTTCGACGAGCGTCTCCAGGATGCCGGGGTCGGGGTTCGTACCGGCCGCCAGGGCCGCCCGCAGCCGGGCCGACGGGTCCTCGGCGCTCAGCGCACCGGCCACGCGTGCCCGCCACCGGGTTCGTTCCGTCGGGTCGATCGGGACCACCTCCTGCCCCCAGGGGACACCTTGTCACGATGTCAGGGTCAACCCCGTGACAGCCATGACCGGTGGTCCGCGCGGCCGGTGACGCGTGCGGGTCGCGGCGCCCCGGAGCCGTCCGGGGCGGCCACCGGTGTGCCGGCGTCGTCCCGGGGCCGACGGTGTGCCGCCCGGGCCGCGTCAGCCGGTGGCCGGGGCGGCGGCGTACTCCTCGTCGGTGACAGGGTCAGCCGGTGGACGACGTCGCGGTCGGCGTCGCCCTCGTCGACGGCCGGGTGGACCACCGGCCGGTTCGGCGCGCCGCCGTGCCGGTGCTCCTCGTCGGCCTCCGACAGCACACGGTCGCCGGCCCGGACGACCTCGGCCGGCCCGCTCCGGCACCGGCTCCGGCTCCGGCTCCGGCACGGGCCGACGCCTTCGGTGACGGTGACGGCCCGCGCGCACCGTGTGACGGCCCGGGGGTCAGGGCCTCAGGAGGGCCTTGGCGGCGCGGCGCTCGTCCATGGCCCGGTAGCCCTCGGCGACCCGCGCCAGGCGCCCCGTAGCCGGCGGCGGGGCGGGCCCGTCAGCCGCCGTCCGGCTCCGGCGCGTCGGCGGTGATGACCAGAGCCGCCTGGTCGTCGTCCACGTCCCGGCCCTTCATGAAGCTCCGGACGTCCTCCGCCACGCTCCGCACGACATCGGTCGCGCTCGGCCGGGTCGGAGCGGAGGCCAGGGCCCGGGCCAGCCGCACTTCGCCGTACTGGTCGGTGCCGGCGGCCCGGCACTCGGTGATGCCGTCGGTGTACAGGAACAGGCTCTCGGACGGGCGCAGCGTGAAGCGGCGCGCGGCGAGCCTGGTCGGGATGCCGATGCCGAGCAGCCCACCGGGCGCCTCCACCGTGCCCACCACGTGGTCGGAGTCCAGCAGGAGGGGCGCGGTGTGCCCGGCCCGGACGAGATGGACGGCGAGTCCGTCGGCCACCGGCGCGAGATGGCCGTAGACAAGCGTGACGAAGCCGTTGTTCTGGTGCGTGTGACGGTCGTTCAGCGCCTTGTCGACGGCCTGGACGACGGCGACGGGATCGTCCAGCAGCGGGGCGACGGCGCGCGCGGTGTGGCGAACCAGGGCGGTCGTGGTGGCGGCCATGGCGCCGCGGCCGCAGACGTCGCCGAGGATGAAGGCCCAGCTTCCGTCGCCGCGGTCGAAGACGTCGTAGAAGTCACCGCCGATCTCCAGCCCCTCACCGGCCGGGTGGTAGAAGGCTGCGAGCCGGGCGCCGGGTACCTCGGGCAGGTCGGGCAGGAGCAGGCCGGTCTGCAGGTCGCGGGCGAGTGCCGCGCGCTGGGCGTACTGGCGCGCGCTGCGGGTCGCCGAGGCGGCGCGGCGGGCCAGTTCCTCCGCGAGGGCGACCCGGTGGCCGTCGAAGCTGTGCCCGTCCGTGGAGAGCAGGGTCAGCGCGCCGAAGGGGCGCCCGCGGTCCACGAGGGGCACGCACACGTGGCCGGTGACACCCAGATCGCGCCAGGGTCCGGGGCCGGTCGGGGTACGGCGGGCCACCTCGGTCAGGCCGGAGGCCAGGACCCGGGTGACGGCGTCGTCCTCGGCGGCGCGGGCCGGGGCGTGGGCGGCGAGCAGGGTGCGCGCCTCGGCGGTCGGGGCGGCCGTGACCACCCGGCGCACGCGTCCGCTCTCCACGAGGTCCACGGCGGCCAGGGGTGCCAGGGCCGGGCTGGCCAGGGTGACCAGCCGCTGCAGGGTCTGCTGCTCGTCCAGTCCGCCGGACAGCGCGGTGCTCGCGGTCAGCAGGAAGGCGAGGTCGTCCCGGGCCGCCTGCTCCCGCGCGTCCGCCGCCCGCCGGGCCTGTTCGATGTGGTGCCGCTCGATGGCGAGGGCGGCGGTGTCGGCGAAGGTGCGGGCGAGCGCCAGGTCGGTGCCGCGGGGTGCGCGGGGTGTGCGGTGGTACATCGCGAAGGTGCCCAGCAGCCGGCCGTCACCGGCCAGGATCGGCGTCGACCAGCAGGCGGCGAGCCCCGCCCGGCCGGCGAGGGCCCGGAAGTCGGCCCACAGCGGGTCGGTGGCGATGTCGCGCACGATCACGGCCCGGCGCCGGTGGGCGGCGGTGCCGCAGGAGCCGACTCCCTCGCCGGCCGCGATGCCGTCGATGGCCTGGTTGTAGTGGTCGGGCAGGCTGGGGGCCGCGCCGTGGCGGAGGTGGCGGCCGTCCGCGTCGGCCAGCAGGACCGAGACGATCACGTCGGGGCAGAGTTCCTCGATCGTCCTGCACATGCCTTCCAGCACGTCGTGCAGCGGCGCCTCGCGCGCGATCTGCTCCAGCAGCGCACGCTGCTCGGCGGCCAGCCGCCTGGCGTGTTTGGCCTGGGTGGTCTCCACTCCGATCATCCGTACGCCGATGACGTTGCCGCCGGTGTCGCGACGGGCCTCGTAGGTGAAGTCGAAGTACGCCTCGTCGGCCTGGTCGCCGGCGCCGATGACGACACGGGCGTCGCGGCCGACGTGCCGCTCGCCCGACCGGTACACCTGGTCCAGGAGCTCGATGAACCCCTGCGAGGCCGGCTCGGGCACGAGCTCCGCCAGCGGCACACCGACGCGTTCGCGCCGCCCGCCGCCGACGGCCGCGAAGAAGGCCGGGTTCGCCGCCTCCAGTACGTGCGCGGGCCCTGCCATGGACGCGAACAGCGCGGTGGACGTTCCGAACAGCGGCGACAGGTCGCCGTCCATGTCGCGCGCGGCCTGGGACCGGCGGATTCCGCTGGTCGGCCGCCGCTCACGCTCAGCCGTCATCTCGCCTCCCCTCGCCGGGCGTCCGACCCGATCTTCCGCGGGCCATCGTCTCCCACGCATCGGTGGATGCCTCACTCAGGGTCGTATGCGCCGAACGGCCGGGTCCAAGCATGCCCGGGGCGGACCGGGTGCCGTGTGCCGCGGCCGAGCGGCCCGCGGCCCGTCGGCGGCGAGGGCGCCGGTGTCAGCCGCCGGCACCGGCGCCCTCGCCGGCGCGCCCCGGTGCGTTGTCGGCGGTCCCGCCGGCCAGGGCGTCGGCGACCGTGGGGTGGATGGGCATGAGCTCGGAGATGCCGGTCATGGTCACCATGCGGGTGAGGCGGTCGGGGACGTCGGCGAGCCTGAGCGAACCGCCGGCCTGCTGGGTGGTGTGCAGGAGGCCGATGAAGGCGCTGAGGCCGGTCGAGTCGACGAAGTCCACCCCGGCCAGGTCCAGGACGAGGTTCGGCACGCCCTCGTTCACGACGGCCAGGGCATGCGCGCGCAGGGTGGCGGCGGTGTGCAGGTCCACGTCTCCGGAGACATGGACGACGGCGGTGCTGTCGCCCGCGTACCGGACGGTCACGTCCAGGGTCTCGGTCACTTCGGTCATCACTCCTGGCCGTAGGTCTCGGGCACGGTGGTGGCGTGCCCGGTGGGGTTCGTGCCGCGGTTGGCGGCCGGGACGGGCCGCCCGGTTCCGCGCGTCGTACCGGTCACGGCCTCGGCCCGTCGTCCCCGGGGCCGCGGACGGTGACGAGGCCGGAGAGGCCCGAGACGGTGAGGACGGGCTCCAGCAGCGGTGTGACGACGAGCTCCAGGCGGTCGGCGTGGGCGAAGAGCACGCTCAGCCCCGCGCTGTCGAGGTACTCCACCGCGGTCAGGTCCAGGACGAGGGGGCCCGAACCCCGGTCCAGGGCCTCGGCCAGCGAGCCGACGTTGCTCATGTCGATCTCGCCGCCGACCGCGAGCCGGGGAGTACCGTCCGCGCGTCTGCCGGGGGTGAGCGTGAGGGGGCTGGTCATCTGGGGATCCTCATCTGCATGTCAACGGTTGTGCCGGACGGACCGGGGGTGATGCTGACGTCCTGCATCAGGGCGCGCATGAGGGCCACGCCCCGGCCGCGGTGGGCGTTGGGGTCGGGCCTGGGGACCTTCCACCGGCCGCTGTCGGCCACCGTCAGCAGCAGGTTGTCCACGAGGGCTTCCGCACGCAGTCGCACGGCGTCCCCCGGAGCGTGCCGGTGGCCGTGCTCGATCGCGTTGGCACACGCCTCCCCGGCGGCGACGAGCACGTTCTGCACCGTGTTCGCCGGCAGGTCGCACTGGGCGAGCCAACCGCGCAGCGCCTTGCGGACCGGCGCGAGCTGTGACGACTCGGCCGGGAAGGAGATGTCCAGCGGCGCCGGATGGCGGTAGAGGAGCAGCGCGACGTCGTCGTCGTACCCGCCGACGGGCGCGAGCCTCGACATGACCTCGGTGGCGAGATCGTCGATGGGCACGTCACGGCCGTCCTGCACGGCGTCGCCGGCCTGATCGATCCCGGTGTTCAGCGGACGCCGGCGACGCTCCACGAGCCCGTCGGTGTACAGCAGCAGCGTGGACCGTGCGGGCAGGGTGCAGGTGGCCTCCGGGCGCTGTCTGCCCGGTCGTACCGCCAGCGGCAGGGAGCGCCCCTCCTCCAGCAACCGGGTGGTGCCGTCCGGGAGGGCGAGGATGCCCGGCGGATGCCCGGCGCTGGAGTACGTCAGCTCCCCCGTGGCCGGATCGAGCACACCGCAGAAGACGGTCGTGCACAGCGCGCCGGGGACGCTCGCGGCGAACTGGTCGAGGGCCATCAGCGTCCGGGACGGGCCGGCGTACTGCAGCATCAGCGCGCGGCAGGCGCTGCGAAGCTGGCCCATGACGCTGGCCGCTTCCAGGCCGCGCCCGACGCAGTCGCCCACCACGATGCCGATCCGCCCGTCCGGCAGCGCGACGGTGTCGTACCAGTCACCCCCGACCTCCAGCGGACGCGTGGCGGGCTCGTAGCGCACGGCGAAGCCGTCCGGGAGCCGGGCCGGGCCGAGGATGGCGCGTTGCAGCGCGATCGCGGTCTCCCGCTGCTGGTCGATCTGCTGCGCCCGCACCAGCCCCTGCGCGAGGTGCCCGGCCAGCAGGGAGAGCAGGAGCTGGTCCTCGGCGGTGAAGGGCCGGTACGCGCCGAGATCGATCCACAGGACCAGTGGCCCGTCGGGATGTTCGAGCGGTACTCCGGCACCGCCGTCCTCGGTCACCGGGGTGAGCGAGGGCTGACCGCGCAGCGCGGTCAGTGCCTCCCGCCGCGCCGCGGGCAGGTCCTCCCAGCTCCGGGACTCCCCGTTCCGGGGCTCCTCCGTGGTGGTGAGGACCGGTGTGTCACCACCCCCGAAGAGGGCGGCCACCACGCTCCGCGCCCCCCACAGGGTCTTGAGCCCGCCCAGGGCCCCGGCGAGCGCCTCGGACAGGCTCGCGGCCGTGGACAGGGCCGTGCTCAGGGCGGCCAGTGCCGTCTCGCGCCGGACGGCGTAGTGCTCGGCGGTGACGTCGCGGAGGGTGCCGACCGTGACCTGGCGTCCGGTGTCGGGGTCCTCGGCCTTGCTGTAGGTGACGGTGATCCACAGCCGGTGGCCGTCGCGGTGGGTGACCGGGACGGTGTACGAACCCTGGTCGCGCTCCGGCAGGCCGGAGAAGGCGTCCCCGACCCGGCGGTGCGCCTCGGGGTCGGTGGCGGCCCGCGGCCACCACGGCTGGACGGGCGCGTAGGGCAGGTTCTCCGGCCCGTACCCGAGGATGTCGGTGAACGCGGCGTTGATCTCCACCACGGCCCCGGACTCGTCGCAGACGAAGAAGGCCTCCTGCAGGGAGTCGATCAGCGCGGTCCGCCAGCGGACGTGGTGACCGCGCAACCGGGCCAGTTCGACGTTCGCGCGCACCCGGGCCAGCAGCTCCGCGGCGGCGAAGGGCTTCACCAGATAGTCGTCGGCGCCCGCCCGCAGCCCCTCGATCGACGCCTCCTGCCCGGCCCTCGCCGACAGCAGCAGCACGGGCACCGAGGCGGTGCGGGTGTCCCCGCGCAGCCTGGCCACCAGTTCCAGCCCGTCCAGCCGGGGCATCATCACGTCGCTGACGACGAGGTCGGGGATGTCACGGCGGGCGGTGGCCAGCGCTTCGGCCCCGTCGTCGACGGCGGTGACCTGGTATCCCGCCCCGTCCAGGATCCGCGTCAGGTACTCGCGCATGTCGCTGTTGTCGTCGGCCAGCAGGACCCGGGCGCCCGTTCCCCGTGCCGGGCCGGTGCCGGCGGTGCTCGCACCGGCCCGCCCGACCGGGTCGTCGGCCGCCCCGGCGGGATCGCCGCCCGGAAGCCAGTGCAGGGCCTCCAGGACGTAGGGGTCGGCGGTGGCGGACGCCACGGTGTCCCCCGCTTCCGGCGCCACGGCGCCGGGAGGCAGGTGGGCCGTGCCGAACGGCAACCGGATGGTGAAGGCGGTGCCCTCGCCCTCGCCGCTCTCGACGCCGATCGTGCCGCCGTGCAGACCGACGAGTTCCTGCACCAGGGCCAGCCCGATGCCGCTGCCCTCGTTGGAGCGGGAGCGGGTGTTCTCGATGCGGTGGAAGCGCTCGAACACCCGGGGCAGCTCCGCCTCCGGCACCCCGACACCGGTGTCGGTGACGGTGACCACGGCGTGCTCGCCCGCGGTGCCGACCACGACGCGGACCGCGCCGTGGAAGGTGAACTTCAGCGCGTTGCTCAGCAGGTTGAGGACCACCTTCTCCCACATGCCGCGATCGACGTACACCGGCTCGTCCAGCGGCGGGCAGTCGACGTCGAAGGCGAGTCCGGCCCGCTCCATCGCGGAGCGGAAGACGCTGGCCAGTTCGGCGGTCACCCCGGCCAGGTCGACCGGTTCGTACCGGGCCTGCATACGGCCGGCCTCGATCCGGGAGAAGTCGAGCAGGGTGTTGACCAGCTTGCCGAGCCGCAGCCCGTTGCGGCGGATGACGTCGAGCTCCTGGAGTACCGGGCCCTCCGCGCCGGCGAGCCGGTCGCGGAGCTCCTCCACCGGGCCCATGATCAGGCTGAGCGGGGTCCGGAACTCATGGCTGATGTTGGAGAAGAAGGTGGTCTTGGCCCGGTCCAGTTCGGACAGTTCCTCGGCACGCCGCTGCTGCGCCTGGTAGCCGCGGGCACTGCCGATACCGGAGGCGATGTGACCCGCGGCCAGCTCGACGAACCCCCGGTAGCCCTCGTCCAGCACGCGGTACCGGTTGAGTGCCGCCACGAAGAAGCCGTAGGGGGCGCCGCCCTGCCGCAGGAGCGGGACCACGAGCGCCTGGAGCGGGGGCTCGGACCAGTCCCCCGTGGGCAGGCCGGCGAAGGCGTCCCCGGTCAGGGGGACCAGGACGGCCTCGCCACCGGCCGGGACCGCGGCCGGCCACACACCGCCGCTCGCGCCCGCCGCCAGGGTGGCCGGCGCGACCGGGTGGCCGGCGCCGATGCCGCTCGCCCCGGCCAGGCGGGCGGTGTCGCCGTCGAACAGGTAGGTCAGGGTGAAGGGCAGGTCCTTGCGGTTGTGCCCGAGCTGCCCGTCCGCGAAGGCCAGCACCTCCTGCTCGGTGCGGATCAGGCTCGGGTCCGAGCCCAGGTCACGCAGCGTGGCCATGCGCCGCTGGCCGATCACCCGGTCGGTGTCCTCGGTCACCACGCACAGCATGCCCACGACGTCGCCGACGTCGTCCCGCAGCGGGCTGTAGGAGAACGTGTGGTAGGTCTCCTCGCTGTAGCCGGAACGCTCAAGGAGCAGCAGCAGCCCCTCGTCCCAGGTGGCCTCGCCCGTGGTGAGCACGGTCTCGATGCGCGGGCCGGCGTCGTCCCAGACCTCCGCCCACACCTCGTTCGCCGGCCGCCCCAGAGCCCACGGGTACTTGCGGCCCAGCGTGTCCCGCCGGTAGGCGGCGTTGCAGAAGAAGGTGAGCTGCTCGCCCCAGGCCATCCACATGGGGAAGCGCGAGGACAACAGGATGCTGACGGCCGTCCGCAGACTCTGCGGCCACTCCCCCGGGGGGCCCAGGGGCGTGCCGGCCCAGTCCACCTCGGCCAGGTCCCGGCCCACCTCGCGGTCGGCGGCGAACACACCGCCCTCCCCCGCGGGACGCGGTCCGTGCCCAGCCTCGCCCGAACGCCCCACGCGACACCCGTCCCCTCATGGCGGCCCCGTGGGGCCCTGTTCATGATTCATGCCGAACGCACGCGCGAGACTCCGACCGCGCGCCTACGGCCTGTCTGCCCCGTGATCGCCGCGCCACCCCGCCGGATCTCTCCGCCGGCTCCCCGGAGCGACGACTCCTCCGCCTCGGCGGGCATTCTCTCAGACACCCGCGAGGCCCGGCGCTCGGGGAAGGCCTGCGACCCACCGGGCGGATCGGCCGGGCTCCGGGCGGATGATCCGGGCGAATCGGGAAACCTGTTCCGGTAGCGCACGGCCGTGGACGCGCACGGGGTCCTCGGAGGCACGCTCCCCGGCGCGGCGGGGCGGCCGGTCCGCATAGGACCGCCGGGACCGCGGTCCGCCGCCCCGGCGCGGCGCTCACCGCACAGGAGGCCTGGTGAACGAGACGGAGGGAGCCCTCTCCATCAGCACGCGACCCAGCCCGTCGGGGCCCGTGGTCGTGTGCCTGGCGGGAGAGCTGGACCACTACACGGGCCCCGGGCTCCGTACGGCCATGGCGGACGTGCTGCGCAGCCCCGGCGCGGGCGTCATCGCCGACCTGTCGGCCCTCGACTACTGCGACTCCACGGGGATGACCGAGATCATCACCGCCTACCACCGCACCCGGGCCGTGGGCGCCTCGTTCTCGGTCGCGGGGCTCAGCCCGGCCATGGCCCAGCTCTTCCGGGTGGCGGGCCTCGACCAGCTCCTCGCGCTGTACCCCAGCGTCGAGGAGGCGGTCGACGCGCTCGGAGCGGCCTGAGGTCCGGCGGTGACGTCCCCGCGCCCCGCCCGGACCGGGGGCGCCGGTCAGCGGGCCGGCGGGCCGGGCTCCGGTTCGGGTTCACCGAGTTCGGGCTCCAGTCCCCGGCTCACCGGGGTGCGGCGCCGCCCGGCGTCGGCGCGCCAGGCCTCGAAGGCCCATGCGGTGAGGGAGACGACGGCCACACCCAGCAGCCAGCCGCCCAGCACGTCGCTGAACCAGTGCACGCCGAGGGCGACTCGGGTGAAACCGACCCCGAGGACGCAGAACACGGCGACGCACCAGCAGGCGACCCGCCAGGCCCGTGGCACCAGGGGAGCCAGGACCAGCATGAAGACGGCGAAGGACGTGGTCGCCGTCATCGCGTGGCCGGAGGGGAAGGAGTAGCCCGCGGCGTGCGCCACCGGATCGTGCAGAGCGGGCCGGGCGCGCTCCACCACGATCTTCGCCAGCAGTCCGATCAGCCCCCCGGCCACGGCGGTGACCGCCGCCCAGGCCGCCAGCCGCCAGGCCCGGCGGTACAGCAGCCACCCGGTGAGCACCGCGACGGCCGCGCGCAGCGTCGACGGATCCCAGATCCGGTCGGACAGCAGGTGCAGCACGTCCGTCCACCCCGGATGGCGCAGGGCGTACGCGTGCAGGTCACGCGCCGCGGAGGTGTCCAGGTGCCGCAGGGGCCGCCACTGGCCCTCGACCAGGGTCAGCAGCAGCCCGAAGGCGACCGCGGCCACCGCGGCGAGGGCGGCGCCGCCGAGCAGCCGGGCGCCGTACCTGCGGTCGGCCCGCATACGTCGGTCTCGAAGGGTGCGCGGTGCGGTCGGTCCGGGCATTCAGACTCCCGGGTCGGCTTGGACCGGGCCCGGACGACGGCCTCGCGCCGCTTCCAGTTGCGCGGCGAACGTGAGCCCGAGGAAGAGGGCGACGGAGGTCAGGTAGGCCCACAGCAGCAGGGACATGAAGGCGCTCAGGGGGCCGTAGACGGTGTCGAAGGAGCCGCTGAGGTCCAGGTAGAGGCTCAGCAGCCAGGTCAGCGTCATCCACAGCACCAGGTAGACGGCCGCGCCGAAGGCCAGCCAGGTGTAGCCGGGCTGCCTGCGGCGCGGTGAGCGGCGGAAGACGACGCACGCGGAGAGGAGCGCGAGCAGCAGCCCGAAGGGCCAGCGCAGGACGTCCCAGGCCGCCCGGGTGCTGGAGTCCAGGTGGTACACGGTCACCGCAGCCGAGGCGAGGTCGTCGCCGGCGACCATCACGACGAACCCGAGGCCGAGCGGGAGGCCCGCGCCGACGGACATCAGCAGTCCGCGCAGGTACTTGAGGTGGAAGGGGCGGTCGCGTTCGTTGCCGTAGATCCGGTTGGCGCCCCGCTCGATCTGGCACATCGCGGTGGTGACGTTGACCAGGGAGAAGAGCGCGCCGAACCAGAGGGCGACGGCGGCGCCGTCACCCGCGGTCCGCCGGCCGCGGTCGAGGGCGTCGTCCACGACATGGGCGCTGGGGCCCTGGGCGATCCGGTGGATCGTCAGTTCGGCCAGCTTGCCGACGTTCTCGGTGTGCAGGCTGGTCGAGAGCCCGACGAAGGCGATGCTCAGGGGCACGAGGGCGAGCACCGTCTGCAGGGCGAGGGCCCGGGAGTGGGTGAAGCCGTCGGCGTACCGGAAGCGGACGAACACGTCCCGCAGCAGCGACCAGCCGCCGTAGCGGCGCAGCGCCGCCCATGCCTCGTCGCCGGAGAGTTCCTCTCCGCTCATGTCCCGTGTCTCGGGAACCTTCGTGGCGGTGCCCATCACTTCTCCCGCGTCGGCAGCAGCATGGTCAGGGCCCCCGGCACGGCCTCCACGGTCAGGCGCCGGCCGCAGGCCACCGGGTCGCCGTCCAGTTCGCGTGGCTGCGGGGCGTCGAAGGCGAACTCCGCGCGCCGGAAGGTGCGGAACTCCACGGGCGCGCCGCCCGCGTCCTCGTGCCGGTCCCGGCCGGACGCCGTCCCGCCGGGACGCAGCAGCGTCCGCAGGGCGCGCAGCCAGCCGGCGATGCCGCGCGGGTCCAGGATGAGAAGGTCCAGCCGTCCGTCGTCGGGCCGGGCGGCCGGCAGCAGGGTCACACCGCCCTGGACGCTGCCGACGTTGCCGACCAGCACCATGCGGGCGGTGCGGCGCAGCGCGGGCGCGCCGTCGAGACGGATGGTGACGCCCATGCGCGGGCCGCGCAGTTCGCGGAGCACGGCGAGCGCGTAGGTGGGCCAGCCGAGGAGGGACTTGGCGCGGTCGTTGGCGTTGGCCCGCCGCATCGTCGCGGCGTCGAGTCCGGCGCCGGCCATGGCGGCGAAGTGCGCGGGGGCCAGACCGTCGCCCTCGATGCGTCCGAGGTCCACACGGCGGGTCGTGCCGCGCAGTGCGGCGTCGAGGGCGTCGGCCGGTGCCGACGGCAGGCCGAGGTTGCGGGCCAGGAGGTTGCCGGTCCCGCAGGGCACCAGGGCGAGCGGCACGTCACTGCCCGCCAGGGCCTCGGCGGCCGCGCGGAGCGTGCCGTCGCCGCCGCACACCACCACGAGTGTCGCGCCGTCGCGCAGCGCGCCGGCCGTCTGGCCGCCTCCCGGGTCGTCGGCGGTCGTCTCCACGAACACCGGCGCCCGGTGGCCGTGCTGTTCCAGGACCCGGCGCAGCGTCTCGCGCCCGGCCCGGTCGGTGACCGTGGGATTGAAGATCACGGCGGTGCTGCCGGGGATCGGCAGGGCGGCGCCGGCCGCGGGCGCGGGCTCGGTCGGGTCGGCGGGGGGAGCGGACACCCGCCCGTCGGCGAGCAGGGCGCGCCCCACGATCAGCAGCGACAGACTTCCGTTGACGAGGCCGCCCACGACATCGGTGGGATGGTGCATGCCCCGGTAGAGGCGGGCGAGTCCGACCAGCAGCGGGACGGCGCAGAGCAGGCAGGCCGCCGCCGTCCGCCACGGTCCGCGCAGCCGGGTCAGCGCCAGCACCGCCAGGCCGCCCCAGACGGCGGTGGCCGCGCCGGTGTGGCCGGAGGTGTAACTGGAGGTGGGCAGTGAGCCGTCGAGCCGGTGCACCTCGGGGCGGTGACGGTCCACCGCGGTCGTGATGACCAGGAAGACCGCCGACTGCAGGGCCACGGCGAGGGCGAGGAACGAGGCCTGCCGCCACATCGGCAGCCGGGGTACCAGGATCAGGCCCAGGCAGGTCGCCAGGGTGACGGCGATGACCGTCATGGTGTTGCCGGCCTCGGAGGCGATGGAGGACAGGGTGGTCAGGGTGGCCGTACGCGCCCGCGCGAGGGACTCGTCGACCCGGTCCTCGGCCGCCAGCGGCCAGAGGTGACGGGCCGGGCCGGTGATCAGCAGCCCGAGGCCCACCATGAGGGCGGTCTGGCAGACGGTCAGCGCGCCGATCGACCTGATGGACCGGCCGATCCCACGCGGCATCCGGGGGCGGACCACGCCGGCGGCGCCGGTTCCCCCGCCGGCCCCCTCCCCGGAAAGCCCGGCGGGTCTACCGGGCGCGGCAGTCGACATGAGAGCCCCTCTCGTTCGGCGCTTGGCGACGGAGTTCACCGGACGCTGGTCCGGCTCAACGCCGTATGCCCGCTCCGTGAACGACCAGACCACCGACCGGGCGGACGGCACCGGCGGGTCGTCGCCCCCTCCTGTGGTGACCGGCCCCCGGAGGGGCGGGCGGGTGGGCGCCGTCCTTCGCGGGAGGACCGGCGCCGCATCCGGGTACCGGCCCGGGGCGAAGAGCCCGCGCGCCGCGGACGTGCCGCCGGCGCGCCACCTCGAGGGCATCGGAGGCGGCGGGCGCACGTGCGTCCCGGTGCTCCTGTGCGGGCCGGGCCGGAGCCGCCTCGCCGACTCCACGGCGGGAATGCCGCTGCCGGACGGCCTGCGCGAGGCGGTGGCCGCGCTGACGGCCGCCGGGGCGCCGCACGAGCGGGACGCGGAGGGCGGCCGGACCGGAGGCGACCCCCCGTGAGGCGGTCCCGGAGCGCTTTCCCGGATCCGGAAGGGCGGGCGTTTGTGCCGCGCCCGATGCGGGCCGATCCTTGAGAGAGCGGGCGGGCCCGCCCGGCAGCCGGGGGTCGAAGGACTGAACATGCGATGACCACCTCATCGAGTGGTTACGAGGCCGTGGGCCTCGGCGACGCGCGGAGGAGTGCCGGGTACGCCGCTGTCGTGCTGGACGGCCGGGGTCTGGTGACCGGCTGGAGTGCGGAGGCCGAGCGGCTGCTCGGATACCGCGCGCACGACGTGCTCGGGCTCTCGATCGACGCGCTGACGGAACGGGCCGAGGGGCAGCGGCCCGGAGCGTGGCTCACCCGGTGGCCCGGCTCCGGGCGCCGGCACGAGGTCGCCTTCCGCCATGTCTCCGGACGTCCGCTGCGGGTCGCGGTGACCGGTCGGCGGTCCGTCGACACGGCGGAGGGTCCGGCCCTCCTGCTGCTCCTCACGGACGCCGAGGACTTCGCGGCCGGGCAGATGCCGCAGGCCATGCTGCAGGGCATCACGACGCAGTCCCCGGTCGCCATGACGATCTACGGCCCCGATCTGCGTGTGGCCTGGGCGAACGCAGCGGCCCGGCAGGAACTTCCCGGACCGTTCGCCCAGTACGTGGGCCGCAGGGAGGACGAGCTGTATCCGGGCAGCCAGGTGCTGTCCGCGCATCACCCCGCGACGGTCACCCAGCTCATGGGCACGGTGCTCGACACCGGGCAGACCGTCGTGGGCCTGCACTACCGGGGCCGCCCCCCGTCCGATCCCGACCATGAACATGTCTGGTCGCTGTCCTACTACCGGCTGCAGGACGACGAGGGCCGATCGCTCGGTGTCTGCGAGGAGTCGGTGGACGTCACGGACCTTCACCTCGCCCAACGGCGCCTGGCCCTGCTGAACGAGGCCAGCGTCCTGATCGGCAGCACGCTCGACCTCGACCGCACCGTCGGGGAACTGGCCGAGGTCCTGGTGCCGCAGGTCACCGACTTCGTCGCCGTCGATCTGCTCGCGGACGTGCTGGACGGCCGGGAACCCGACGCGCGGTCCGCCGGCCGGCACGGCGACATGCGAAGGGCCGTCCACGTCTCCGTGCGCGAGGACCTGCCCGAAGCGGTGGTCACACCCGGGGAACCGGTCGCCTACCCGGAGGGAACCCCGCAGTGGCACTGCCTCGCCGTCGGCCTTCCCGTGCTCAACGCCGTCCTGGACCCGTCCAGCCCGTGGCTGCTCCGGGACGCCGAGCGCAGCTCCCGCATGCGCACCCTCGGCATCCACTCGCACCTGGTGGTTCCGCTGCGCGCGCGAGGCATCACCATGGGAGTGGCCACCCTCATGCGCTGGCGCACCCCGGAACCCTTCGCCGAGGACGACATGCTGCTCGTCGAGGAACTCGCCGCCCGGGCCGCCGTGTGCATCGACAACGCGCGCCGCTACACCCGCGAGCACCAGTCCGCGCTCACCCTGCAGCGCAGCCTCCTCCCGCACGAGCTGCACGCGCACACGGCCGTCGAGGCCGCGTACCGCTACCTGCCCGCCGACACCGAGGCGGGGGTCGGCGGCGACTGGTTCGACGTGCTGCCCCTGGCCTGTGCCCGGGTGGGACTGGTCGTCGGAGACGTCATCGGCCACGGCATCCACGCGGCGGCCACCATGGGGCGGCTCCGCACCGCCGTCCACACGCTCGCGGACATCGACCTGCCACCCGACGAAATGCTCGCCCATCTCGACGACCTCGTCCAGCGCCTGGCCCAGGAGGCCGACGCGGCCCACCCGACCGGGGTCCAGGGCGTGGTCGGCGCCACGTGCCTCTACGGCATCTACGACCCGGTCACGCGCCGGGCCACCTTCGCCCGCGCCGGCCACCCGCCGCCCGCCCTCGCCCACCCGGAGAAGGCGGTGGAGTTCCCCGACATCCCCGTGGGCCCCCCGCTGGGCGTCGGCGGGATGCCGTTCGAGTCTGCCGAGGTGGACGTTCCGGACGGCTGCGTCCTCGCCCTCTACACCGACGGGCTGTTCACCGCCTCCGACGGGGACGCGGACACCGGGCTGGAGCGCATCAGCTTCGCTCTCGCCCACCCGGACCGGCCGCTGGAGGAGATCTGCGACATCATCGAGCAGGCACTGCTGCCGGAACACCCGCCGGACGACGTCGCCTTCCTCGTCGCCCGGCCCCGCCCGATCGCGGCCGAGAACGTCGCCACCCTCAGCCTGCCCTTCGAGCCCGCCTCGGTGGGCCGGGCACGGAAACTGACCGGCGACCGCCTGGCGCAGTGGCGGCTCGATGAACTGTCGTTCTCCGCCGAGCTGATCGTCAGTGAACTGGTCACCAACGCCGTCCGGCACGCCCAGCCCCCCATCTCGCTCCGGCTGATCCGGACCGAGAGCAAACTGATCTGCGCCGTCTCCGACCACAGCAGTACCTCTCCGCACCTGCGACGGGCCAGGCTGGGGGACGAGGGGGGCCGAGGACTGTTCCTCGTCGCCCAGTTCGGCCTGCGCTGGGGCACCCGCTCCACCGAGAACGGCAAGGTCATCTGGGCGGAACTGCCCATCCCCCGGCCGGGCACGGGCCCGCCCGCCCCCTGACACCGGTGTCGTGAGGGTGGCTCCGCGGCCGGTGGGCGAGGCCGGAACCACCGAACAGGCAGGGGCCCTGGAGTCGGTCCTGGTGGCCCCGCGGGGTGGCTGAATCCGCACAGCCGGAATTGCGGGAAAAGCGGGAGGGGCGGGAAGGGGAAACCCTACGATGATTCCATGAGTGTGCTGGTCTTCCTCTTGTCGCTCGGCACCGTATGTCGCGTCACGCGATTCCTCACGAAAGACGCCCTCGCGGCGGGATTCCGCTCCCGGGTCGCCGACCGTTTCGGCGACGAATCCCGGCCGGCGTACCTGGTCAGCTGTGGATGGTGCGTCAGCGTCTGGGTCGCCGGCGCCGTCACCGCACTCGCCTACTGGGCGGGCGGCGAGACGTGGTACCAGATGGGCGCCACGGCACTGACTCTTTCCTATCTGACCGGCCTGGCGAGCAACTGGCTCGACTGATTCGGCCGCACATATTCGCCATCGCCGGTCATTTCATATGAACAGATGGCGGGGAGTGTCGCCGTACCCGCGTCCGGGAATAGAGGGTACGGGACGAACTCCCCTGCGGTGTAACGCAATTGTCCCCGGATTCCTTGATCGGCCGCTCACGTGGCCGGCGGAAGGAGGAAGACCATGGCACCCTGCAACTGCGGACGCGTCGGCCGTTCCGTGATCGTCTACCGACTGGTCCTCCCCAACGGGGTCACGCGCGAGTACCCCACCCGGCGGGAGGCCGACGCCGCCAACGAAAGGTCAGGTGGCCACGGGTCCATCACCGCGGTCCGCCGATAGAGCGCAAACGGGGCGCCACGAACGCGTAAGGGCCCCATCCCGCGCAGGACGCCCCCACCTCAGCCCGCCGGTACACCAGTTGTGTGGTGTACCGGCGGGCTGCTGCATGGCGCGGCAGGCCGCGAATCCCGGGTGATCGCGTGGGAATACCGCGCCGCGTCCGGCGCGAAATACACTTCCGGGCCCACTGCCGCCCTGCCCGCGGTTCGCCGGGCTGGACGGCCGAGCAGAAGACCCCTTCTCCCACCCGGGCCGTCGCACGGGGTCACACAAATGCGCCGCACGGAAGGGGTTTTACACCTCCCGCACTCCGAAGTGCGCTACGCCGAACGAGTGGCATTTGCGTCACCCTCCTAGCCCAATGCACTCACCGAAGCGCCTACTGCTCCTATCGACGGGTGACGCCTCCAACTCCGTTCGGAACAGGGGCCATTACCGGACCGATGTGTCCACGCGCATGCCCGTATTCCGGCCACGCACCGTACCCCGCGAAATGGCGATCACCTGCTCTCGTACGCCATCCGAAAGGAGCCAGAGCATGGCCACTTCGACCACCAACCTGACATCCGCGCCCGACCCGTCGGTCGCCGGTCAGCCGGTCACCTTCACCGCCGTCGTACAGCCGGAATTAGTCGACGGCCCCGTCCCTACCGGCACCGTCGAGTTCCTCGTCGACGCCGTGGCCGTCGCGACGGTACCGCTCGACGCGAGCGGCCAGGCCCAGTACACGACCGGCGACCTCGCCGCCGGTCTCCACGCGGTGGAGGCCGACTACGGAGGGGACGAGGCGAACGACCCGTCCGCGGGCTCGGACACCCAGGAGGTCTCCCTCGCGCAGACCACCACCACGCTGACCTTCGACCCCGAACCCTCGCAGTGCGGCGAGACGGTGACCTTCACGGCTCAGGTCACGCCCGTCCCCCCGGCCACGGGGACCCCCACCGGTCTGGTGTCCTTCATCGTCAGCGACGACGGCCCGGTGCTGACCGCCCCGGTGGACGGCGACGGGCAGGCGCAGGTCACCATCGGCGACCTGGACGTCGGCTTCCACCAGGCGGCCGCCTTCTACACCGGTGACGAGAACTTCGACGCGTCGAACTCTCCCCTGACGCTGCACGTGGTGGAGGAGGCACCCGTCTCGGTCGTCGTCTCGGCGGACCCCGACCCGTCCGTGTGCGGCCAGTCGGTGGCGCTCTGCGCCACCGTCTCGCCGGTCTCCTCGAGCGTCGGCACCCCGTCGGGCTCGGTGACCTTCACCGGCCCCGGCGGACTCGACGAGACGGTGCCACTGGACGCCGGCGGCCAGGCGTGCGTCACCACGAGCACTCTCCAGACCGGCACCGTCACCGCCACGTACGGCGGTGACGGTTGTTACGCGAGCGGGACGGGCACGACGGACGTGACGGTCGAGCCGGCCATGAGCGCGGTGTCGGTGGTGGTCGATCCGGACCCCTCGGTGTGCGGCCAGCCCGTCACCGTGTGCGCGACGGTCACCGCCGTCGCACCCGGCAGCGGCACCCCGTCGGGCTCGGTGACCTTCATCGGCCCCGGCGGACTCGACGAGAGGGTGGCACTGGACGCCGACGGCACCGCGTGCGTCACCACCATCGCACTCGAGAGCGGCACCGTGACCGCCGTCTACGGCGGCGACACGTGCTTCACCGGCTCGGCCGAGAGCGTCGACATGACCGTCGGTCAGGCCTCCAGCGCTGTGGCGGTGTCGGTGAACCCCGACCCGTCCGTGTGCGGCGAGACGGTCACCGTGTGCGCCACCGTCACCGCCGTCGCACCCGGCACCGGCACCCCCTCGGGCTCGGTGACCTTCACGGGTCTCGGCGGACCCGACGAGACCGTGCCACTCGACGCCGACGGCACCGCCTGCGTCACCACCGCCACCCTCCAGACCGGCACCGTCACCGCCGTCTACAACGGCGACGACTGCTTCACCACCTCCACGGGCACGGCGGACGTGGGCGTCAGCCAGGCCGCGAGCACCACCACCGTCACGGTCGACCCCAACCCGTCCGTCTGCGGCCAGTCCGTGACCGTGTGCGCCACGGTCACCGCCGTCGCACCCGGCAGCGGCACCCCCTCGGGCTCGGTGACCTTCACCGGCCTCGGCGGACCCGACGAGACCGTGCCACTCGACGCCGACGGCACCGCCTGCGTCACCACCGCCACCCTCCAGACCGGCACCGTCACCGCCGTCTACAACGGCGACGACTGCTTCACCACCTCCACGGGCACCACACCCGTCACCGTCAACCAAGCCGCCAGCACCACCACCGTCACCGTCGACCCCAACCCCTCCGTCTGCGGCCAACCCGTCACCGTGTGCGCCACCGTCACCGCCGTCGCACCCGGCACCGGCACCCCCTCGGGCTCGGTGACCTTCACCGCACCCGGCGGACCCGACGAGACCGTGCCACTCGACGCCGACGGCACCGCCTGCGTCACCACCGCCACCCTCCAGACCGGCACCGTCACCGCCGTCTACAACGGCGACGACTGCTTCACCACCTCCACGGGCACCACACCCGTCACCGTCAACCAAGCCGCCAGCACCACCACCGTCACCGTCGACCCCAACCCCTCCGTCTGCGGCCAACCCGTCACCGCCATCGTCACCGTCACCGCCGCCGCCCCCAGCACCGGCACCCCCACGGGCTCGGTGACCCTGACCGCACCCGGCGTGAACAGGACACTCACGCTGGACCAGGACGGGACGGCGCACCTGCCCCTGCCCAGCCCCGGCGGTGTCACCGGTGCAACGGTCACCGCCGTCTACAACGGCGACGGCTGCTTCACCACCTCCACGGGCACCACGTCCATGACCGTCAACCAGGCCGACAGCACCACGACGGTCACGGTCGACCCCACCCCCTCCGTCTGCGGCCAACCCGTCACCGTGTGCGCCACCGTCACCGCCGTCGCACCCGGCAGCGGCAGGCCCACCGGAACCGTCACCTTCACCGCACCCGGCGGACTCAACACCACCGTCCGGCTGGACGTCAATCGCACGGCCTGCGTGACCACCAGCAGCCTCACCAGTGGAACGATCAAGGCCGTCTACAACGGCGACGGCTGCTTCACCACCTCCACGGGCACCACACCCGTCACCGTCAGCCAGGCCGCCAGCACCACCACCGTCACCGTCGACCCCACCCCCTCCGTCTGCGGCCAGCCCGTCACCGTGTGCGCCACCGTCACCGCCGTCGCACCCGGCACCGGCACCCCCTCGGGCTCGGTGACCTTCACCGCACCCGGCGGACTCAACACCACCGTCCCGCTGAACGCCGACGGCACCGCCTGCGTGACCAACACGACGCTGGGAACCGGCACCGTCACCGCCGTCTACAACGGCGACGACTGCTTCACCACCTCCACGGGCACCACACCCGTCACCGTCGACCAGGCCGCCAGCACCACCACCGTCACGGTCAACCCCAACCCCTCCGTCTGCGGCCAACCCGTCACCGTGTGCGCCACCGTCACCGCCGTCGCGCCCGGCACCGGCACCCCCTCGGGCTCGGTGACCTTCACCGCACCCGGCGGACTCAACACCACCGTCCCGCTGAACGCCAGTGGCACGGCCTGCGCCACCACCAGCAGCCTCACCGGTGGAACGGTCACGGCCGTCTACAACGGCGACGGCTGCTTCACCACGTCGACCGGGACCACGGGCGTGGTGGTGAACAACGCTCCGACCATGACCGTGCTCACGGTCAGTCCCAACCCCGTGGTCTGCGGCCGGCCGGTGACGTACTGCGCCACGGTCACCGCCGTCGCACCCGGCACCGGTACCCCCACCGGAACCGTCACCTTCACCGGCCCAGGCGGGTTCGTCCAGACCGTCGCGCTCAGCGCCGGTAGTGCCTGCGTCACCACCACCGCGGGCGGCAGTGGGACGGTGACCGCCGTCTACAACGGAAACTCCTGCAACAGTCCCTCCGCCGCTACGGCGAACGTGACCGTGAACCCGGCTCCCACCACGCTGACGGCGGCCTCGGCCCAGATCCGCGTGCGGGCGAACGGCACGTTCGTCATCCCGTCGATGAGCGCCACCCTCAAGGTCACCTCCAGCGCCGCTCCGCTCGCCGGGCAACTGGTCACCTTCCGCGCGAACACGCCGCTCGCGCCGACGGTCCTGGGGACCGCGCTCACCGACGCCAGCGGGGTGGCGACACTGGCCCCGCCGGCACTGCCGGTCTCCAGCACGCTGATCACGGCGACGAGCTACACCGCGTCCTTCGCGGGGACGAGTTGCTACGCCCCGTCCTCCGCGACCGCACCGCTGACGTTCGTCTCCTTCCCCGTCCTTCCCTGACCGGGCGCCGGTGACCGCGCGGGACAACCGCGGGAACCGGGCCACAGACCGAACCGGGGCGGCGTCCGCGCCCCGGTTCGGTCTCGTTCACGGCCCCGTCGCAACGAGGGCGGTCGGAGCCGCCGCCGACCCGAGGCGGCCCGGCATGCTCGCCGAGTACCGGGCGACGGGCGGTCGCCGAGTCCAGGAACCCGCCGGTCCCGAACGCCCCCACGCCCACCCCACACCCACCCCTCGCCCGCGGCGCCGTCGTACGGAACCGCGGCACCGGCAGGGGTGTTGGGACGTTCGGGGTATTTTCGACCTCATGATCATGACGGGGCGCCGATCGGAACGAGCCGAGCTGGACCGCCTGCTCGATGACGTCCGGACCGGGATGAGCGGTGTCCTCGTGCTCCGCGGCGACGCCGGGATCGGCAAGACGGCGCTGCTGGACCACGCGGTCGCCTCGGCCTCGCCCATGCGCGTGACCCGGCTCGACGGCGTGGAGTCCGAACAGGAGCTCGGCTTCGCCGCCCTGCACCGCATCGTGCTGCCGTTCCTGGACCTGCGCCTGGAACTTCCCGCCCCGCAGCTCGCCGCCCTGGAGACGGCGTTCGGCATGGCGGCCGGGAGTGCTCCCGACCGCTTTCTGGTGGGGCTGGCCGTCCTCACTCTCATGGCCGGTGCCGCCCGGCGGCAACCGCTTCTCGTGGTGTGCGACGACGCCCAGTGGGTGGACCAGGAGTCCCTGGACGTATTGGCGTTCGTGGGGCGCCGTCTGCACGCCGACGGCATGGGCATGCTGTTCGCACTGCGCGACGAGCACGCTTCCGGCGCCGTGCTGGCGGGCCTGCCCGAGCTGCGGATACACGGGTTGCCGGAGTCCGACGCCCGGGCCCTGCTGACCGAACACCTCGACCCCACGACCGCCCCGGCCCTCCAGGAACGGATCATCGCCGAGTCCGCGGGGAACCCGCTGGCACTCCGCGAACTGGCCCGCAGCGCCCGCACCCTGCAGGCGGGTGCGATCGCCACGCCGCTGCCGGTCAGCCGCAGCCTGGAGGCCCGGTTCCTGCAACGCTTCCGGCAACTCACGGCACTGAGCCGGAGCACGGTGCTGATGGTCGCGGCCGACGCCACCGGCGACCGGGACCTGGTCCGCCGCGCGCTGGACCGTCAGACCCCGTCGGCCTCCGGCGAGATCGACGCCGCCTTCGAGGAGGCCGAGCGCGCCGACGTGCTCGCCGTGCACACCGGGCCCGCCGGCTCTCCGTTCCGGCACCCCCTGATCCGTTCCGCCGTGTACACGGGGGCGAGCAGGGCGGAACGCCGCGCCGCCCATGCCGCTCTGGCCGCCGTCACCGACCCGCTGACCGATCCGGACCGGCGTGCCTGGCACCTGGCCTCCGCCGCCGAGGGGCCCGACGAAGGCGTGGCGGCGGAACTCCAGGTACGCGCCGAACGCGCCAAGGACAACGGCGGATACCTCGCCCGCGCCGCCTTCCTCCACCGCGCGGCGGAACTCACCGGGGACGCCGTCTCACGCTCCACCCGTCTGCTGGAGGCCTGTGCCGCGACCCTCATGGCCGGGTCCCCCCACCGGGGCGAGGAACTGCTCGCGCTCCTGGGGCCCGGCCCCGGCCTCCCGGTCCTGCGGGCCCATGCCGACCGCCTGCGGGGCCTGGTGCACGTGATGGTCGGCAAGGAGGGCGCCGTCGCCCTGCTGCACCAGGCCGCTCTGGCCCTGTCGGACCGCGACCCGCACGGCTGCCGCGACGCCCTGCTCGAAGCCGTCGACGCGGCGATCGTCGTCCCCCGGCTCGGCCCGGGCGCGAGCATCACCCGGGTCGCCCGCACCGCGTTGGCGGTCCGCGGCAGCCGGAGCGGCCCCCTGGGGGACTCCCAGGACCCCGCCGACCTCCTGCTGGACGGTCACGCGCGGCTCGTGGCGCTCGGCCACGCCGAGGCGGCCCACGTGCTGAAGGCCGCGCTCACGGCCATGAGGGCGCCGGGCGCCGAACACGGCGGGGCGGTCCGCTGGAGCCTGCTCGGCATGCTCGCGGCGATCGAGACCTGGGACATCGACGCGCTGTCGGAGTGCGGACGGCGCTACGCCGACGCGGCCCGCGCGCACGGCGCCCTGCGGATGCTCCAGATCGCCGCGCACGCCAATGCCACGGCGGAGGTGTTCCGCGGCGACCTGGCCACCGCTCAGCTCCACTTCGCCGAGTTCAAGGACGTGGCCGACGCGACCGGTGCCGATCCCCGCTTCTCGCACCCCACGGACGCCATGCTGCACGGCTGGCGCGGCGACGAGGCGGCCACCCTGGCAGCGGTACGGGCCCAGCGGGACCTCTATCCCGAACAGCCCGGCGGCATCGCGGTGCAACTGGTCAGAGCCGCCACCGTCGTACTCGGGCTCGGCCAGGGCCGCTATCCCGACGCCGAGGCGGCGGCGCGCCCGGTCCTCGACGACCCGCCTCCGCACGGCGCGGGCCTCGTACTGCCCGGGCTCGTCGAGGCGGCGGCCCGCATCCACGACACCGGCCTGGCCGAACGGGCCCTGGACGAGCTCGCCGAGCGGGCCGAGGCCGCCGGCACCCCTTGGGCGCTCGGGCTGCTCGCCCGCAGTCGTGCCCTCCTGGCGACCGGCGCCGCCGCCGAGGACTTCTTCCGTGACGCGCTCGCCCACCTCGGCCCGACCCCACTGGGCACGGAGAAGGCCCACACCCGTCTGCTCTACGGGGAGTGGCTGCGACGGCGACGGCGCCCTACGGAGGCGCGGGCGCATCTGCGGGCGGCCCACGAGGCGTTCGCCCGGATGGGCGCGGCCGCCTTCGCGGAACGGGCCCGGCTGGAACTGCGGGCCACGGGCGAGCGGCCGCGACGACATGGCACCGGAGCGCCCGGCCACCTCACCCCGCAGGAGACCCGGATCGCGCGGATGGCCGCGGACGGAGCCACCAACCAGGAGATCGCCACACACCTGTTCCTCAGCGCGAGCACCGTCGAGTACCACCTGGGCAAGGTCTTCCGGAAGCTCGGCATCACGTCTCGCAGGCACCTGCGCACCGCCCTTCCCGGGTGACCCCGGACGGGCGCGGCCGGCAGTGGCGGGTCACACACCCGCCCCGGTCGCCGTCCCGGCCGGCCTCGACCCTCCGGTTCCATGCGCATCGCGTCGCCGCCGTTCGTGCGCGAGGCTCCCGGGGTCATGAGCTCGCCCGGTCTCCCGGTCTCCCGGTCTCCCGCGGGATCTTCTCGGCCATTGTCCGGCATGGGTGAACTCCTTCTCGGCCGGGAGGTTGTGTCCTACAGGGATGTCGTGAAGAGTTCGCGCACGGTTCCCGGGACCCGGTCACAGCAGTCGATCTCCCGGGGCCCGTCAGGAACCCGCTCGGCGCCCGCGAACGGACCGGGCGCCAACCAGACGATGGGAGAACGACCAACCATGTCCCTTCAGTTACGGAACAGAGGCCGGACGGCCGCCCTGGCGATCTGGGCCGTCACAGCCCTCGCCTTCGGCACGACCGGAGCCGCGGCGGCCCCTGCTCCCGCTCCCGCTCCCGCCAAGCAGGGTCCGACCTCGGTGGCCTACGTCGAGGTGAACAGCAACAGCATGCTCAACGTCGGCAAGTACACGCTCGCCGACGGCGGCGGCAACGCCTTCGACGTCGCCCTGATCTTCGCGGCGAACATCAACTACGACACGACCACGAAGGCGGCGTGTCTGTACTTCAACGAGAACGTGCAGCGCGTCCTCGACAACGCCGCCACGGAGATACGGCCGTTGCAGCGGCAGGGCATCAAGGTCGTGCTCTCGGTGCTCGGCAACCACCAGGGCGCGGGATTCGCCAACTTCACCTCGCAGGAGGCTGCTTCGGCGTTCGCGCAGGAGATGTCCGAGGCCGTGGCCACGTACGGTCTCGACGGCATCGACTTCGACGACGAATACGCCGAGTACGGCAACAACGGCACGAGTCAGCCCAACGCCAGCTCGTTCGTGAACCTGGTGACGGCCCTGCGGGCGGACATGCCGGACAAGATCATCAGCCTCTACAACATCGGCCCGGCGGCGTCGCGGCTGTCCTACGGCGGCGTCGACATCTCCTCCACGTTCGACTACGCCTGGAACCCGTACTACGGCACCTGGCAGGTCCCCGGCGTCGCACTGCCCAAGTCACGGCTGTCACCGGCGGCCGTCGAGATCGGCCGCACCTCACGGAGCACGGTCGCCGGCCTCGCCCGCCGCACCGTCAGCGAGGGATACGGGGTCTATCTGACGTACAACCTGGACGGCACCGATCGAAGCGCCGACGTCTCCGCGTTCACCAGGGAGTTGTACGGCAGTGACGCCGTCTACACGCCGTAGGGCACCCGCACGCTCCGCCCGGACGCCCGGCGCCACGAACACCGCCGGACCGGTGACGTGATCCACCCGCACTCGGCGAGCCCGCCTCGTCCCACTGCATCACGATCCATGGGGCCACGCGCCGACAACGATGTCAGCGCGTGACTCGCACGTCCGCCTGCCGCCCCGCGACGGGGCGGCAGGCGCCCCCTTCCTCACGTCTCGACCGCCGGTGGATCCCCGCGCGGACCAGCAGCCGGTGCCGCGCCGGGCGGCCACCGGGGCGGCGAACGTCGTGATCCTGGCCCCGCGGACAAGCCGGCCGGCCACTCCCGCCCCCTCCCCGGCGGCCGCCGCCGTCAGTGGGACCGGCCCTCCCCCGCCGGGGCCGGCAGGCCGGCGCGGCCGCTCCTCGTGGCGGGCCGCCCGCCGTCCGCGGGGCGCAGCGCGTCGGAGTAGAGAGCGAACAGACGAAGGGCGGGAGTGCCGTCCGCGCGGGGGCCCTGCCGCAGCCGCTTCCAGCAGTCGGCGGCCAGGCTGCGGGCGCGGGCCCCGGGCCACGGTTGCGGCAGCAGTTCCGGGGGCAGGAGGGGGTCGGGTCGCATCGCGGCGGAGAAGTGGGCGGCGAGTTCGACGGCAGCGGTGAGCCGCCCGGCGTCCGACGGGCCCGGCGCCTCGGCGAGCCGGGCCAGGCAGCCTTCGGCGTAGGCGGCCAGGTGGCCGTACCGCCCGGCGATCTCGGTGAGCGGCCACAGTGCGGCGGCCAGGGCCCGCGGATCGGTGACCTCGCCGATGCGCAGGTCGGTGCTGGTGAAGTGGGTGAGGCTGTCCAGGACACCGAGGTGCCGCGCCAGCGGGTCGACGAGCTCGGTGACGGGGTTGGCGGTGACGTACAGACCGCTTTGGACGGGTGCGGCGCCGAGGTGGAGGAGGTGCTCGCGCAGGGCGTCGCGGGCGGTGCGGCGCGACTCGGGAACGGCGAAGGCGAACAGGTGCCACGCGCCGTCCCACGGGGCGAGTCCGGCGTCCTGCCGGTAGGCGTGACGGACGTAGGCGGCGTCGGGCGCCAGGGAGCCGGTCACGTCGGTCACCGCGTGCAGCGTGGCCCTGCGGCCGCGGCCCTCCTGCGTGAACCGGCCTTCCGCGACCAGACGTTTGACGCAGAGCCTGATCTGCTGGTGGCTCATGCCGAGCAGGTCGGCGACGTCGTAGAGCTCGCCGGCGTCGACGGTGCCGTCCTCGCGGACCAGGGCGTGGACGACCAGCCGGGTGGGGATCTCGGGCCGATCGGCCCCGCCGGTGGCACGGGCGGCGGCAGGGGTGCTCATCGCGCCTCCCGCCCGCTCGTCGCGTCCGCGTCCGCGTGCGTGTCGGTGACGGGGCGGTGCATGGTGGTGACCGCCCCGAAGCCCATCAGACCGCGCAACCAGGGGGTCCGCTCGGTGCGGTGGGCGGTGAAGCCGTGCCGCTCGTACAAGGCCCTGGCGCGGGGGTTGGTGTCGACGACGTCCAGGCGGACGCGCCGGCAGCCGTGGTCGGCGGCGACGGCGGCGACCTCCCGCAGGAGGAGGCTCCCGATGCCCCGGCCGCGGTGCGCCGCGTCGACCGCGATGCCGTCCATGACCAGTTCGCCCGCCGCGGGCGTGCGTTCCAGCAGGGCGAGGAGCACGAGCCGGGGAAGGCCGCGGCAGGAACCGTAGGCGGACAGAACGTCCTTGACGCCCCCGCCGGTCAGCGCCCTGCCATCGAGCCGGTAGCCGGCCACACCGACCACCCGGCCGGCGGCGAGCGCGGTGACGCCCCGGTCACGGTGGAGGTGGGTCGCGATGAACGCGCGCCCCTTGCCGGGCGGGTTGAGCGCCGGGGCGATTTTGCGGCCGAACGCCTCCCAGTACAGCGCGGCCACCCGCTCCTCACCGCCCTCGGGCACACCCCTGCGCACCACCGGGCGGTCGTCCGCGCCCCGAGCCCCGCTCACCGTTGCCTCCACGCCACTCCCTCGTCCGGCGACGAATCACCTTGCACTATCAACCATAATACGCTCATTATCGATACGACCGTTTGTGAAGCGATAGTTTCAGGGGGGCTGTTGTGTTCCGGACACGGGGCAAGCCGACGTGGCGACGGTGGGTGGTGTGGGCCGTTGTGGGACCGCTGCTGGCGGCGGGCGGGCTCACCGGGGTGGCGGCGTGGCAGAACACCTACGCCCTGCGCGAGGAGAAGGTGTCGCTGCGGCACGACGGAAAGCTGCTCGAAGGGGTGCTGGCCCGGCCGGCACGGGGCGAGGGACCCTTCGGCCTGGCCGTGTTCGTCCATGGCGACGGGCCGATCGACGCGACGCACGAGACGTTCTACCGGCCGCTGTGGGAGTCCTTCGCCCGCGCCGGGTACGCCTCGCTGTCCTTCAGCAAGCCCGGAATCGGTGGATCGCAGGGCAATTGGCTGGACCAGAGCATGAAGGACCGGGCCGACGAGACGCTGGCCGCCGTGGCCTGGGCACGCGACCGCCCCGACATCGACGGCCGCCGCATCGGCCTGTGGGGAGCGAGCCAGGCCGGCTGGGTCCTGCCCGAGGTCGCCGCCCGGGACCGGCGGTTGCAGTTCGTCATCGCCGTCTCCCCGGCCGTCAACTGGCTCCGGCAGGGCCGCTACAACCTCCTCGCCGAGCTGGACCGGGACGGCGCGACCACCCGGGAGCGGGATGCCGCGCTGCGTCGGCGGCAGACCACCCTGCGCCTGCTGGAGCGGGGGGCGTCCTTCGGGGAGTACCGGGCCGTGGTCGGTGACGTGGACGGCATGACAGCGGCCCGATGGAGGTTCATCGCCAGGAACCACCGCTCGGACGCGACCGCCGGTCTGCGCGCGATGCGCGGCACGCCGCTCCTGCTGGTGCTGGCCGGCCATGACGTCAACGTGGACGTCGAGGAGACCGAAGCCGTCTACCGGGCGCTCCTTCCCCCGGCCTCCCTGAGCGTCGCCCACTACCCCGACGCCACCCACTCCCTGGTCGATCACGACGTCGAGGGCTCGGACTGGCGCCTGACCATGACCGCGGTCTTCGCGCCCCGGCGGCTCTTCGCCAAGGGATTCCTCACGGACCAGGCCCGCTTCCTCGAGCGGCTCGACCCCCGCACGGGGGTCCGGTGACCGTCGGCGGAGGGACGGCGAACGCGACCTCCCGCCGGCCGTGGCCGGCGGCCACCCGCTCCCGCGTCCAGCGCCTCGCCCGCCTGGTCGATGAGCCCCGGTGGCGGCACCCGGCGCCCCGCTCGTACGCGGCGA
The DNA here is from genome assembly GCF_023630175.1 of Streptomyces cellostaticus. Lineage (GTDB taxonomy): Bacteria > Actinomycetota > Actinomycetes > Streptomycetales > Streptomycetaceae > Streptomyces > Streptomyces cellostaticus_A. The sequence goes on from NZ_JALLIN010000001.1 coordinate 205,863, forward strand.
GGGTGGAGACCGAACAGCGCGGGCGCCCCGGCCCGGTGGTGGGGGACGGCCCCCAGGGACTGGGGTGTTTCCAGGATTCGGAGACCGTTCCCCACCCTGCACGCTGCGAGCATGCCTTGGACAACAGAAGCACCGGTACGGACCGCGGGCGGCGGCCCTTCTCGCCCGGACCGGAACCGGGGGCCGGTCGTCCGCCCCGCCACGGCACCCGTGGTGTTCCGGACCCGGGACGTCCCGGGTCCGGATCGCGCCGGCCTCTGGTCCGACGCGGTGCGCGATGCCATGGGCCCGGTGACGGTCCTCCCGCGGGATCACCGTTCCTTCTCCGGGCAGTTGACGTCGAGCGAGCACGGCTGCCTCCGGGTGGTGGCGCTCGACGCGGACGCGCACCTCATCCGCCGTGAGGCCGCTTCGGACGGCGAGTCACCGGGCACCACCCCCGGCTCCGTCACCGTCGTGGTGCAGACCTCGGGCAGCAGTGTCCTGATCCAGCGCGACCGCAGGACGAGGCTGGCCCCGGCGGACGTGGCCCTTCTGCTCACCGACCGCGCCTTCAGCCTGGAGCTCCCCGACCGGGCCGGACTGCGGCTGTTCCGGATGCCTCGCGGGTCTCTTCCCCTGCGGGACGAGCAGGTCCTGTCCGGTTCGACCGACGCGGCCGGCCGGGCGGTCGCACCGCTCCTGACCGGCCTGGCCGAGACCATGACGCGGCTGCGGCCCGAGGCCGGGGCCCGGGTCGCGGGATCCCTCGTGGAGGCACTGGCTCTCCAGGTCGCCCCGGAGCCACCGGCCCGGTCCGCCGAGGTCGCCGACCTGATGTCCCGGATCCGTGCCCACATCGAGGACCGGCTGGCGGATCCAGGGCTCTCCCCGGCGTCGATCGCGGCCGCCCACCACATCTCGGTCCGCTACGTGCACCGGCTCTTCGCCCAGGAGGGCACCACGGTCGGCACGTGGATCCGGCATCGCCGCCTGGAGGCGTCCCGCCGCGAACTCACCCGCCGCGAAAGCAAACCGCCGACGATCGCCGCCGTCGGACACCGGTGCGGGTTCGTCAGCGCCAGCCATTTCGGCCGTGCGTTCCGCCAGACCTACGGCATGACTCCGCATGCGTGGCGGAGGCTGCACGCGCCGTCCCGTTCGGCGGGTTGAGCCGCCGGCGTGGGGATGACGGACCGACTGCGCCGGGCCGGCCGCCCGTCACGCGGTGGGGCCGACGAACCGCCCGACGGAGGCGAACGCGGTGTCGGCGACCTCGCGCCGGCCGTGGTCGATCGCGAGGGTGTGACCGCGGCCGGGTGATCCCGGTGCCGGCGTGCTCGTTCCGCGCCCGCCCGGCCGCGCGGCCCGCTCAGTCGCCGGCGAGGGCCCGCCGGAGGGTCCCGACGGCGAGGTCGATCGCGGACTGGGCGGCGTGGGTGCCGCGCAGGGCGTTCAGCATCACGAAATCGTGGATGATGCCCTGGTAGCGGACCGCGGTGACCGGCACCCCGGCCGCGCGGAGCTTGTTGGCGTACGCCTCTCCCTCGTCGCGCAGGACGTCGGCCTCGGCGGTGATGACCAGGGCCGGGGGCAGGCCGGTGAGCTGTTCGGTGGTGGCGCGCAGCGGGGAGGCGGTGATCTCGGCCCGCTCTCGCTCGTCGGTCGTGTACTGGTCCCAGAACCACCGCATGCCGTCGCGGCGCAGGAAGTAGCCCTCGGCGAACTGGTGGTAGGAGCCGGTGTCGAAGGAGGCGTCCGTGACCGGGTAGAAGAGCACCTGCGCGCGCAGGTCCAGGCCGCCGCGCTCCTTGGCCATCAGGGTCAGGGCGGCGGACATGTTGCCGCCGACCGAGTCGCCGGCGACCGCGATCCGGGAGGCGTCCAGGCCGTGGCCGGCGCCGTCGGTGGTGATCCAGCGGGCCACCGTCCAGTTCTGCTCGACGGCCACCGGGTAGCGGTGCTCGGGCGACAGGGCGTACTCGGGGAAGACCACGGCGGCCCCGGTGCCGACGGCGAGTTCGCGCACGAGGCGGTCGTGGGTGTGGGCGTTGCCGAACACCCAGCCGGCGCCGTGGATGTAGACGACGACCGGGAGCCGGCCCGAAGCCCCCGCAGGCCGCACCACCCGGGCCCTGACCTCGCCCGTGGGGCCGCCGGTGACGGTCACCCACTCCTCGTCGACGGCGGGCGGGTTCGACGGGCCGGACTGGACCTCGTCGACGGCCTTGCGCCCCTCGGCCGGCGGAATCTGGAACAGGAACGGCGGCTGCGCCGTCGCCTGGGCGAACTCGGCCGCGGCCGGCTCCAGAACGGGTGTGACGGGCGTGAACGGGGAGCGGTCGGTCATGTTCTGGCCTCTCACTGGGGCGGGCACGGTGCGGCGGCGGCGCATGTCCCCGCGCACGGCTGCGGGGGGACGTCCGAAAGATAGGCGTGCTCGAGCGACCCGGGTGGTCCGTGCGCGCACGGGTTCTGCCCCTGCGCGCAGGGTCGTCCGCGAAGGGGGCGACGGATGCCGGACAACCACGCCGGGTCCGGCGTCCCGGACCCGGCGTGGCGCCCGCCGCCGGAGCCAACGCCGGTCAGCCGCCGAGGAGCCCGTCGAGCGCCGGCGCCGGCTCGTGGGCCGGCGGGCCGGCGGGCCACCAGGCCCCGGACCGCTCCTGGTACGGGTACCAGCGGCCGTCTCGCCCGTAGCGCAGCTGTACTCCCCGGCCGGCCGGCGTCCAGTGGTTGCCGCGCACGACCAGCTCGGGCAGCTCGTCCTCCTCCCAGCCCGCCGTGAGCGCCGCGCGCGCCCGCGCGACGTCGGCCGCCGGGGGCTCCCAGCGCCGTTCGAGGACTTCGAGTCCGGCGCCGCCGCCGGTCCGCCAGGCCTCCACCGCCCGGTCCAGCTCGTCCGGCCGTCCGCAGGCGTCCCGCAGCCGGCCCGGGACCCGCGGGTCGGGGTGGGTGGCGGCGATCCGCACGGTGTCCTGCCACAGATCGAGCGGCCTGGGCGGCTCGGCGGCCAGCCCCAGGGTGTAGGCCAGCAGGTGGCGGGCGCGCACGGCCGCGTCGGCGACCAGCCGGTCCAGGGGATCGGCCTCGATGCCGGTGACGGGCTCACCGGTCCGCTCCGGGGGTTCGGGCAGGTCCGGGATCGCCGGCAGGGGGGCGACGGGCCGGGCGTACGCCTCGGCGACCGAGATTCCGTGCGGCGCCCCCGCGGCCTCGGCGGCGGGCCGGCGCGCGCCCGGGCCGCTGTCCTCGTCCGCCGTGTCGTGGGCGCCGTCGGTGTCCTCGGCGCCGGCGCCCTCGGCGGTGTTCTCGGTGTCCTCGGCTGCGGTGTCCTCGGCAGCGCCGGTCATGGCCCGCACGAGGACGACCGACTTCAGCTCCTCCAGGGCCTCGGCCCACTCCCGGCCGCGGACCAGCAGCAGGATCTGCGGTTCCTCGTCGAGCAGCCAGGAGAACTGGTAGCCCAGCGCGATGGCGTGCGGGCAGGGGTGACCGGGCTCGTCGCAGCCGCAGTCCGGCTCGAGCTCGCCGTAGCCGGGCAGGATGCCCAGGCGGGCGTCCTCGGCGGCCTCCAGCAGGTCCGGGGGCAGCTCCCCGGCGAGCAGCGCCGCGGTCTCCGCCGGCCGGTCCGCGGTCCGCTCCCACAGCGCGTCCCACTGGTCGTCGTCCAGCTCCGCGAGCTCCAGGCCGACGGTGTGGGGCTCGTCCTCACCGCCGTACACCAGCGCCGCGACGCGGCCCGGGCTGACCGTGACCGGGCCGATCCGCCCGGAGCGCGCGAAGGCCCGCCCCTGCTTCAGCGGCTCCTGCTCGGGCCAGGTGTGCTCCATCGACTCGGTCCATGCCCTGCCCCACCAGGACTGCCCGCGGGCGCGGCCCCCCTTGCGGGCCGGGAAGGCGGCGAAGCCGCGGGCCCTGCGGTCGTGTCCGTCGCTCACTGCGCGCTCCTCAGCTCGACCAGGTTCGCCAACTCGTCGTTCCCGAGCCGGCCCAGCGCCTGCTCACCGCTGCCGAGCACGGCGTCCGCCAGCTCCTGCTTGGCCTCCAGCAGCGTCGCGACACGGTCCTCGACCGTGCCCTCCGCGATCATCCGGTGCACCTGCACCGGCCGGGTCTGCCCGATGCGGTGGGCCCGGTCGGTGGCCTGCGCCTCGACGGCGGGGTTCCACCAGCGGTCGTAGTGCACGACATGGTCGGCCCGGGTCAGGTTGAGACCGGTGCCGGCCGCCTTCAACGACAGGAGGAAGACGGGCACCTCCCCGTCCTGGAAGCGGCGTACCATCTCCTCGCGCCGGGCCACCGGTGTCCCGCCGTGCAGTAGCTGGGTGGGGATGCCCCGGTCCCCGAGGTGGCGCTCCAGCAGCCTCGCCATGGCGACGTACTGGGTGAAGACGAGCGCCGCGCCGTCCTCCGTGAGGATCGTGTCCAGCAGCTCGTCGAGAAGGGCCAGCTTGCCGGAGCGGCCGGACAGCTTCGCGCCCTCCTCCTTGAGGAACTGCGCGGGGTGGTTGCAGATCTGCTTCAGGCCGGTGAGCAGCTTCAGTACCAGGCCGCTTCGGGCGATCCCCGCGGTCGACCTGATCTCGGCCATGACGGTCCGTACCTGCTCCTCGTAGAGGGCGGCCTGCTCGGCGGTGAGCGCGACCGGGTGGTCCGTCTCGGTCTTGGGCGGCAGTTCGGGCGCCACGCCCGGGTCGGACTTGCGGCGGCGCAGCAGGAAGGGCCGGACCAGGCCGGCCAGGCGCGCCGCGGTGCCGGAGCGGGGTTCCGCGCCGGTGCCCACCCGCTCCGCTTCGATCGGGGCGATCCAGCGGCGGCGGAACCGGGCGTGGCTGCCGAGCAGTCCGGGAGTGGTCCAGTCGAGTACGGCCCACAGCTCGGACAGGCTGTTCTCGACGGGCGTGCCGGTGAGCGCGATCCTGGCGTCGGCGGGGATCTGCCGCAGCGCCTTCGCGGTGGCGGAGGAGGCGTTCTTCACGTGCTGTGCCTCGTCCGCGACGACCATGCCCCAGTGGTGCCCGCCGAGCCGTTCGGCGTCCAGGCGCATCGTGCCGTAGGTCGTCAGGACGAACCCGCGGTCCGCGGCCGCGAGCGTGCGGCCGGGGCCGTGGAAGCGGCGTACGGCCGTGCCGGGGGCGAACCTGCGGACTCCCCGCTCCCAGTTGCCGAGCAGCGACGCCGGGCACACCACGAGGGTGGGGCCGTGGCCCGCGTCGTGCTGCTGCCGGTGCAGATGGAGCGCGATGAGCTGGATCGTCTTGCCCAGCCCCATGTCGTCGGCGAGACAGCCGCCGAGGCCCAGCGAGGTCATCCGGGCCAGCCAGCCCAGGCCGCGGAGCTGGTAGTCGCGCAGGGTCGCGGCGAGCGCCGCCGGCGGTTCGACGGCCGGGTCCGCGTCGGTGCCGGCGAGCAGGGCGCGCAGGGCTTCCAGCCAGGGCCCGTCGGCGACCGGTACCTGCTCGCCGTCGGCCTCCGCGAACCCGGTCAGCGCCACCGCCAGCGTCTCGATGGCGGTGAGCCGGCCGAGCAGGCGCCGGCGTACCTTCCGGGCGAGTGCGGGGCCGACGAACACCCGGCGGTCGCGGATCCGCACCACCGGCCGGTTCGCCGCGGCGACGGCCGCCGTCTCCTCCTCGGTGAGCGGGTCGCCGTCGAAGCGCAGTTGCCAGGTCAGGTCGACGGTGCCGTCGCCGCCGAGGACGCAGCGCAGGTCGGTGGGCGGGGTGCGGTCGGCGCCGACCACCGCCCGCGCGGTCAGCAGGTGTGCCGCCTCGTCCGGCCACCGCACGTCGATGCCGTGCGCCCGCAGCCGGGACGCTCCGTCGCCGAGCAGGTCGCCGAACTCCTGGTCGTCGAGGTCGAGTGCGCGCGGCACCGGCAACAGGCGGGACAGCGGGTGCCACACGCCGGCGGCGCGGCGGACGGCGCGCACCGTCTCGGCCTGGGCGCGCGGACCCAGCGCGTGCGGTGCGCCGTCGAAGAGCTCCGCGGCGGTCAGCTCGACGGTCGGGTCGGCGAGGTCGGAGACGAGCGGCACGATCCGGCCGCCCGGCTCGCCGTCCTTCCCGTGGACGAGCCGCACGGCCAGGCAGACCCGCACGCCCGCGTCGACACCGACGGCGATCTCCTCCGCCCAGGCCCGCAACTGCGGTACGTGCTGGGGCTCCACGGCGGCGAACGCGGCGCGTCCGGTGGCCGACTCGGCGGCAGCGGTGCGGGGCAGGGTGTCGGCGACGGCGTCGAGGAAGGCGCGCACCGCGCGGAACGGCTCGGGCAGCACGGTGCGGCCGGGCACGGGTACGGCCAGCGCCTCGGGTGGCGCGGCGGCGGCCAGTTCCCCCAGCCGCAGCACGTCCTCGGGGTCGAGCGGGCCGGCCCGCCAGGCGTCGTACCCGCAGGCCGAGACACCGGGCAACAGCCTTTCGCGGGCGGCCAGATGCAGGGCGAGGGCGGTGGCGGCCCCCCAGAACGCGGCCGACGGGTGGACGGCGCCGTCGGTCCGGCCGTCGTGCTGACGCCGGGCCATGGCCAGGACCGGCAGCGCGTCGGCGACCGGCAGCCACCGCACCATGAGGGTGCGCAAGCCGTCGGCGGTGGCGAGCCGGGCGTCCTCCGTCACGCCGCAGGGGACGTCCGGTGGACCGGCACCGTCGGGGTCCCAGAAGGCCAGCCGTCCGGTACGAGCCGGATCGCCCGGTTGGAAGGCGACCGCACAGCGTGCCAGCAGTCGGGCGTCCTCACACGCAATCCACACCATTGCTCCCGCTTCCTCGGTTCTGGTACGCGGCCCATCCGCGTTCCACGGCTTCTCCAGTGCTGGGACCGGAAAGGTGTGCCGGAAGGCTCGCGGCGTCCGGTGCGGTGCATCGCAAGGCGGAGCATCGTCCGCGTACCGGACGTACTCGGGTGATGCGACGACGCGGCGAGGTGCCGTGCCGGACGCCGCGAGCCGGTGAACCCTTCCGGTCGCAGCACTGGCGCCGTGTGCGACGGTGACCGCTGTCCCCCGGGGCACCTCCCCCGTCCCACCGTCCGCGAACGCCCGGCCCGTGCTGAGCGGAGGGGGTTCGCGCCGCTACTTGCTCAGTGCCCCGAACCGCCGCAGTGCCAGCGGGAAGAACACCGCGAGCAGAGCGAGCGGCCAGATCACGGCGGCCCAGGGATGGCCCGCTCCGGCACCGTGGCCACCGAACAGCTCACGCACCGCCGTCGCGGTCCGGGACATGGGGTTCCATTCGACGACCGTGCCCAGCCAGTCCGGCATGGACTCGGGGGTCGCGATGGCGTTGGAGAGGAAGCCGACCGGCCAGACCAGGATCTGCACGGCCTGCACCATCTCGGGCTTCCCCGCGACCAGCGCGAGCTGGATGCCGATCCACAGCATCGCGAACCGGAACAGCATCAGCAGCCCCAAGGCGGCCAGGAACTCGCCCGCCGAGGCGTGCGCCCGCCATCCGATCGCGTACCCGACGCCGGTCATCACGGCGAGCCCGACCGCCGACTGCAGCATGTCCGCGACCGAACGGCCCACCAGCACGGCGCCGTTGGCCATCGGCATGGAACGGAACCGGTCGATCACGCCCTTGTTGAGGTCCTGGGTGACGGCGATCATCGTGCTCTCCAGACCGAAGGCCATGGTGAGCGCGAGCGTGCCGGGCACGAGGTAGTCGATGTACTTGCCCTCGACCTCCCGGCCGCCGCCGATCAGATAGCCGAACATCAGCAGGATCATCACGGGGAAGACCAGGCCGACGGCCACCTGCACCGGCTGCCGCGCCCAGTGGGCGAGCTCCCGGCGCGTCATCGTCCAGGAGTCGCTCAGGGCGAGCGAGACCCTGCCGCCTCGCTCCTCCCGCGCCGTCTCCACGGCGCCGACCGCGCTCATACGGCCTCCCCGGCTCGCACAGCGTCGGCCCCCGCGTCCTCGGAGCGCCCCGTCAGATGCAGGAACGCCTCGTCCAGCGTCGGCCTGCGCAGCGCGATGTCCTCCGCCTCGATACCCGCCTCCTGCAAGGCCCGCACGACCTGGGTGAGCGCCCCCATCCGGTCGGCGACCGGGGCGCTGAACAGGCGGCGGTCGGCGTCCACCGAGACCTCGCCGACGTCGATCGGCAGCAGGGCCAGCGCCGCGCCCAACTGCCCGGCGTCGCGCAGGACGACGTCGACGCGGTCACCGCCGGTGCGGGCCTTCAGCTCGTCGGCGGTGCCGTCGGCGATGACCCGGCCCTGGTCCACCACCGAGATCCGGTCGGCCAGTTGGTCGGCCTCCTCCAGGTACTGCGTGGTGAGCAGCACGGTCGTGCCGCCGCCGACCAGGGAGCGCACCGAGGCCCACACCTCGGCCCGGCTGCGCGGGTCGAGTCCGGTGGTCGGCTCGTCGAGGAACAGCACCTGCGGCTCGGTGATCAGTGAGGCGGCGAGGTCGAGCCGGCGCCGCATGCCACCGCTGTACTGCTTGACCGCCTTGGTGCCGGTGTCGGCGAGGCCGAAGCGCTCCAGCAGTTCGTCCGCCCGGGTCCGGGCGCGCCGGGCACCCAGGTGGTAGAGGCGCCCGAACATCTCCAGGTTCTGCCGGCCGCCCAGTTCCTCGTCCAGCGCGGCGTGCTGGCCGAGCAGACCGATACGGCGGCGCACCTGGTCGGCCTGCCGCACGACGTCGTACCCTCCCACCGTCGCGCGTCCGGCGTCCGGCCGCAGCAGGGTGGTCAGCACCCGCACGCCGGTGGTCTTGCCCGCACCGTTCGGCCCCAGCAGGCCATGGACGGTGCCGTGTCCGACCGTCAGGTGCAGATCGTCCAGGGCGGCCTTCTCCCCGTATCGCTTGCGTACGCCGTCGGCGACGATCGCGTCGGTCATGCGTCTCCTCCGGATCATGTAGTCAAGATTGACTACTGCTCGCCCGGACAAAGTAGCGCCCGCCGAGCGGATTGGTCAAACTTGATTAGTATGGGAGAAGGGGACCGTACCAAGCCGATCCGCGGGGAAGCGGGCCGGGACGGCTACCGGTCGTCCCCCGGATGCCGCTCCCCCGTCGCGTAGGGGTTGCTCTGCCCCTCTGCGAGCACCGCCTGGACGCCGCGGAAGGGCTCGCCCTCACCCGCGAAGGTGTAGGCACCGCCCTCGATGCGCTCGATGAGCCCGCGGGTCCATGCCTCTCCGGCGTCGGCCGAGTGGACCCACAGATTCATGATCTCGCCGATGTGCCCGAGCCGGCCCGGGCCGCCCTCCGGCGTGTAGTACTCGGTGACCGACCTGCGCCACTCCTGGATGGAGTGCACCCGGTCGCGCAGCAGCTCCAGAGCCTCCTCGCGCTCCAGGTCGACGATGAAGCCGAGCGCCGAGGCGAGTACGTCCGGCTTCTGGTCGTACGACGTCAACGCCTCGCGCACCAGCCTGAGGTACTCCTCGGCGCCCTCTTCGGTGATCTCGTACTCCGTGCGCGGCGGCCCGCCGGCCGTGGACGGCTCGGTCTCGTGGGCCAGCAGCAGCCCCTGCTTCGCCATCTGCTTGAGCGCGTGGTAGATCGAGCCGGGCTTGGCGTTGGACCACTCGTGCGCGCCCCAGTACTCCAGGTCGTTCCGCACCTGGTACCCATGGGCTCGCCCGTGCTGACGCACCGCGCCGAGCACGAGGAGTCGGATCACAGACATGGGCTCCAGCCTAGTGGAGGGCCTCCGCGGGCCTCGCCGTACGGAGGACGGGCCCGTCCGGACCCGCCCCGGCGATCCGCCGGCCGCCCGGCGTCTGCGCCGAGCCGGCCCGGAGGGGCGCGGCACCGGCCCACTCGCCCGCGGGCACCGGTGCACGCGGCCCCGGCCGGCGTACACGGCGGCCGCTCCCCCCGCGCCCCGCAGGCGTTCGGTAACGGTTTCGCACGGTGGCGGGAGGGTGCGGAGACGGGAGCGTCGGTCGTCGTGAACGCCCTCACGGAGAGAAGGACGGGGAAGCCTTCGAGTGCGGGAGCGGCCCGCTGCCCCAGTGGTCCGGCCGGAGGGGGAGAGACTCCCGGCGAGCCGTGCGCGCGGCCGTCACGAACGCGGCCGCGGCCGGTCGGCACCCTGCCGGCCGCCGACGGCCAGTGCCTTCACCAGTTCGGGGACGACCTGTCCCGCGGCCCTCAGGTACGACGCGGTGACATGGTTCTTGCGCTGGCCGAAGGCGGCCCGGGAGGTGTACGGCGTATCCGCGAGGTCATCCGGCCAGGGCCAGGGCGCGACTTCGCGGAGCGTGGACATGGGCCGTCCGTCCTCGGTGCGGGCCTCGACGAGCGCCCTGCGCAGACGGTTGAGGGTGTGCCGGGCCTCCGGGGGCTCGGCGCCGTCCCGTTGTCCAGGATGACGTTGGCGGGCTTGACATCGAGATGTGCCACCGGGGCGGCGTGTACCTCCACGAGCGCCCGGAGCAGTCCGGTGATCGTGTCACGGGCCTCGGCGCCGGACAGCGGACCGCTCCGGACCACCAGGTCCTCCAGGGACGGCCCGTCGAGGAACTCGAACACCAGGAAGGGCCGTTCGGCCTCGGCGCGGGCGTCACGCAGCCGTACGACGCCGGGATGGTCGATGCGGGCGGCCAGTTCGGCCTCCCTGCGGATGCGGGACCGCAGGGCCGTCGGGTCGGCTCCGAGCGACTCCCAGAACTTGAACGCCACGCGGGTGCCGTCCGGCGCCGCGGCCTCCCACACCTGCGCGGCACCTCCGCGTCCCAGGGGCCTGATCTGCTCGTAGTCGTCGAAGTCCGCGCTCATGGCCGCGTCACCTCCCCGCCCGCGCGGAGCGCGCCGGGCCGACCGCCCCGCGGCGCGCGGGCCGGTCCTGAGCCGTGCACGGCCGGGTGCCCGCTCGGGTGCGCGAGCGTCGCCGGGCGATGGCCGGCTTCCGGATGGACGGGCGTTGATTCCGTTCGGGACGCCGCGCTGGGAGCGTCGGCGGGGCCGGGCTCCGCTCCCGGCGGCGCCGCTCGCCGGCGCGCGGACGGCCCCGGTGGGGCCACTGCAGAGGAGGTCGCTCGTCGTGTCACTTGGTTCCGTCCTGCTGGGAGTCGTCTGCGTGTCGGTGGCGCTGGTGTCGAGCGCGATGGTGGGCCTGGTCGCCGGGTGGCTGGCTCGTCTGGACCGGGCCTCGTGGCCCGGGGCCGTCGCCCGCGCCGGTGTCGCCTTCGGCGCCACCCTGACGCTGATCGGCGTGGTGGTCACGACCGTCGCCTCGGTCATCGCCCTGGGATGAGCGCGGGCCCGCCGGGGGCCGGAGCGCGGCCGGCCCCCGGTCGGCCGGCCGCGTCCGCCGTTTCCGCGGGCGGTGGGATCAACGGCCGTCGCGCCACCCGGGGTCGAGGGCGTACAGGGCCGCGTCCTGGTCGCCCGTCAGCCAGTCCCGCACGTGGAGGGCGCCTGCCGTGTCCAGCGCCCACGCCACGACGGTCGCGCGCCGGCCATGGCTCCGAGTGCGTGCGTCCTCCATCCAGGCGAGGCAGGCAGCCACCAGACACCGGTAGTTGGTACGCGCCGCGTTGTCCGACTCCAGGTCCGTGCCGTAACCGGGGCCCTGCTCACGGGCGAGCGCGACCCACGGTTCGATCACCCACAGAGCCGTGTCCGGGTCGCCGCTGCGCAACGAACCCCGCACGAGTGCGAGGCGATAGGAGCCCTCCGTGAAACAGCCGTCCTCCCGGCTCGCCTTGCGCAGCCTCTCGTCGGTGTCCTGCAGCGACGTCAGAGCGTCCCTGCGGTAGCCCCGCATGAGACAGTCCTCGTACTCCCAGGTCAGAAGGTGGAAGTCGACCAACGTCCGGAGGACGGCGTCGCCCTCCCGCCCGGCCTGGTCCGACAGGGCCTTCAGCTCGGCCCGCCGCGCACCGTGCCACCACGGCCAGGCGGGTACGGAGTACGTGCCGCTCCCGCAACTCGTGCAGCGACGCGGAATCCCGGGCTGGGGCGGATCGAAGAACTCGCCCCCGCCGCAGTCCGCGTCGTCGCACGTCCAGCCGTCGGCGAGCGCGCCGGTCGGCGCCTGGTAGCCGTCCTTGGTGGGCGGCAGCCGCCTGGGCTGCAGGAGCCTGCGCAGTATGTCCATTGCTTCCCCTGGGCGTCCGGGTGTCCGGGGCCGGCCTCAGCCGACCTTCGCGTGGTGGTCATCCGTCGAATTCGGGCACACGTAACCGGTGTTGCCGCAACGTCGGCAGGTCGTGTGCGGGCCGACCCTGCCGTCGCAGCGCGGACAGCGGACCGCCCGCACCCGCTTGCCGCAGCGCCGGTCGCCGCAGTGGACGTACTTGTCCCCGGTGTAGCGCATGCTGACCTCGATTCCTCGTGCCGTTCGCGTTCGTTCGTGCCATGCCGTTCGCTCCGGAGAGCGGCCTGCCGTCCGCGCCGGAAGGCTGGTGCGGCGGTGGGCGGAGCGCCGGATCCGTGCGCGGCGGGCTCACCGCCCGGGCATCCGCTGCCCATCCGCCTCGCGCGCGGCACGATCCCGCGCGGCACGTTCGGCCGGTGACAGCCGTACGATGCGCCCGGAGCGGCTGTCCGCTCGCACACCCCACGGCGAGGTCGGCTGTCCGCGCACCAGCCAGACGGCGAGCGTGATCTCCCAGACGAAGGCCTTGCCGAAACTGACCAGGGTCCACTCCGGGCTGATCAGCATCAGCCGCGGCGGAATCCCGTGCCAGAACGAGCCGCCCGCCCGCGCGTTGAACGTCCACACGGCGATCGCCAGTCCGGCCAGATGCCCCAGCCCAAGAACCGTCCCCATCACTCCCCCTTCGTCGATGCGGCCCTCGACTCACTCGTTCGAAGAACCTGTTCGTCGTTCGTACCGCCTGAGCGCCGTCCTGCACGGCCGCGTTGCAGACCCGCCCGCGCGCTGCAACGCGGCGCCCCGGGAGACCTGAATTCGGCTATGTACTTGCGGTTTGTCGTTCTTGCCATGTCGTCGACCGGCTCGTGCCACACTGACCCGGTGAACGGGGATGCGGCGCACACCGCCGGTTCGCGTCTCGGGCGAAGAGCCCGCGTCGCATGGCTGTTACGGTCCAACCGTCTGATGGCGCAGGAGAGTTCGTTCCGGCTGCTGCCCGCCTTCGCGGCGGCCTTCCGCGGCGGCTCCTGGGACCGTGAGGTGAGTGTCAGCACGGTCTCACGCTGGGAGACGGCACGCACACCCGTCCCTTGGCGGGCGATGCGCCGCTACGAGGAGCTGATCGGCCTCCCCCGCAACCAGCTGACCGCCACCGCGCGCACCGTGTGGCGCTACTGGGCTCCCGGCCCGGTCCTGGACGTCGAGACCGTGGCCGACTCCCCGACACCGCTTGAGGACTTGCTCGACCAGACCGTGTCCGACGCGATGATGACCGGCGACGACTGGGACCGGCTGGTGGACGGTCTGTGCGCGCGCCCCGACGTCGTGTTGATGCCCACCGGAACCTGGGAGTACGTCGCCGAACGGCTCGTCGAGGAGATGGTGATCGCGGACGACGTGCCGTGGATGCTCCGCTTCGAGTCGCTCAACCGGCTCCTCAATCATCCGCGCGGCGGGCGGACGGTGATCGCCGTCTGCGCGGCGATGGCCTCCGGCCGCGCCCGGCCGACAGCCACCGAGATCGTCTGCGCCCTGGACAACTGCGCCCACCCGGACGCGTCCGAGCGGGTTCTGCGCGAACTGCGCAGCCCCAGTGGGCCGCTGGCGCATCGCGGAGCCGTCATGGCCAGCTTCCGGAAGGTGGACTACCGCCATTTCGACGAGCGGCAACTGGAGACGCTGGCCCGCTCGGTGCGGGCCTCCGCCGGGACCGGCCCGTTCGGCGATCAGGTCGAGCCACTGCGCCGGCACCTCGCCGCGGCGCACCCGGAGTACGCCCGGGCGCTCCTCGGCGGCGCCACGTACGCGTCCCACGGCGCCGGCGCGCGGCACCGCACGACGGCGCACCGTACCCCGGTGGACATGGCTGCGGCCGTGCAGCGCGTCGTGACGCGTCTGAGCACGGTCGCCCCGGAACGCGTCCGTGACTTCGCCGTACCGACGGCTCTGGTGTCGGAGACGCTGACCAGCCCGCTGTTCGATGTCCGGCTGTACGCCGCCTTCCTGCTGGCGGCTTCGCCCTACCGGGTGGCGGCCGCCGACGCACTCGCCGCCGAGCTGACCCGGCCGTCGGCAGTCCAGCGCGAGGAGATCGCGGTGCCGCTGCTGGAGGGGCTGCGCGTTCTGGGGGACGATCGCCACCGCGGTCTCCTGCAACGGCTGGCGGTGACTCCCGGCGTGCCCCGCTTCGCCTCCTACGCGGCGGTGCGCGGTCTCGGGCACGTCGGCGCGGAGCCGGGCGCCGGCGACTTCCTTCGCAACGCCGTCGCACACCACGAGGCGGCGTGGCAGGACAGCCGGGATCCGGTGACCGCCGCGACACTGGAGAGCCTGGTCTACGCGGTCGGCATGGCGGCACGCGACGACCTGCTCGCCGCCGTCCTCACGGACGACCGGTCCCTGCCCGCCGCACGCGCCGCGGCGGCCTGGTGGCTCGGCATCGCGGGCCATCGACGAGCCAGCGCGCTGGTGTGACGGCTCGCGGACCGGACGGCGGACGTCCGACGCGGAGGTCCGGACCGCTCCCAAGCGCGGAGTCCATGCGCGGACGCCACGACGCCGCCGCGCCCCGGCCCGCGCCTTCCGGCCGCCGGGGCCCGGCCCCGGACGGGGGCACCGCCCGGGCCCGAGGCGGTGACGGGGTCAGGGGCGGAGGGCGGTGAGGGCGCGGGCGAGGCGCGCTATGCCCTCGGTGAGGGTGGCCTCGTCGGCGCTCAGGCTGAGGCGGAAGCAGCGCGTCGCGTGGGAGGCGACGCCGAAGGTCTCCAGCGGGTCCACGAAGAAATGGCGGCCCGGCACGACGAAGACGCGGTGCTCCTTCAGTCTCGTGTAGAGGGCGACGTCGTCGAACCAGTCGTGGTCCACCCACAGCCAGCAGAACATGCCGCCCTCGCCGGAGTGGAGCCGCCAGTCCACGTCCGACGGCATCCGCTCCGCGAGGAGCTTCTCGGCGAACCGCCGCTTCTCCTGGTAGTGCGGGGTGATCGCGTCGCGGACCACGCCGTCGAGGCGGCCGTCGGCGAGGACGCGGGCGAAGGCCGCCTGGGCGAGCTTCGGGGCGTGCAGGACCGAGTTGGACATGAACGAGGCGAGCGGGGCGATGTGGCGGGGCGCTCCGACGGCGAAGCCGATCCGCTCGCCGGGCAGTCCGGCCTTGGACGCGGAGAAGCAGTGCACCACGTTGTCGTCGAGCACCGGCTCCCCGTGGACCTCGCCGATGCGGGGGAACGGGGCGCCGTACGCCTGGTCGAGGAAGAGCGGCACGTCGCGTTCGGCCGCCAGGCCGGTGAGGGCGCGCAGCTCCGCCGGGTCCAGCGCGCGGCCGGTGGGGTTGCCCGGACTGGAGACGAGCATCATGCCGATGTCCGTCCGGCGGCTCAGCGCCTCCGTGTCGAGGACGTACCGGAAGCGGTGGTCGCCCTCCCGCTCCACGCGGGGCGGCACGCCGGCGATGCCGCCCCGGTGGAGGCACAGCCCCTGGTAGCCGGTGTAGTCGGGGACCAGGGGCAGCACGACCCGGCGGGTGCCCCCGGCGGACGGCCCGGCGAAGAGCGCGGCGGCGGCGAAGCAGACCATCTGACTGCCCGGGCCGACCGCGATGTTCTCCGGGCCGATCCGCCAGCCGTACGTCCGGTGGAAGTACGACGCGATGGCCTCGACCAGGACGTGGCTGCCCCGGCTGGGGCCGTAGCTGCCGCTCGTCCCGCCGAAGTCCTCCTCCAGGACCTCCGCGAGGGCGGTCCGCCACATGTCTCGCGCCTCGGGGATGAGGGCGGGGTTGCCGACGCTCAGATTGAGCCACTCCC
Organism: Streptomyces cellostaticus; assembly: GCF_023630175.1. Taxonomy (GTDB): domain Bacteria; phylum Actinomycetota; class Actinomycetes; order Streptomycetales; family Streptomycetaceae; genus Streptomyces; species Streptomyces cellostaticus_A. The sequence goes on from NZ_JALLIN010000001.1 coordinate 221,719, forward strand.
CCGCCGACTCCCCGGCGGTGCACGCGGCGACGTCCTCCATGATGCTGCGCAGACCGGACAGCCCGGCCATCTTCGTGCCGATGGTGGACAACTGCATGATGTCTCCTCGTGCGGGGAGGGAATCGGTGGCGGGTGCGGGCGGGGCGGGCGTCAGCGGGTGAGAGCCGCCACCGCGTCGGCGTACTCGGTGACCTCCGACGCCTCGAACACCAGGTGCATCGGCACCTCGATGCCGGTGCGCTCCTCCAGTTCCCGGACGGCGCGGACGGCGCGGAACGAGTCGCCGCCGAGGGCGAAGAAGTCGTCGTCCGGACCGACTGCCGGGACGCCGAGGACCGCCGCCCAGATCTCCGCGACGACGGCCGCCAGGTCCGCTTCCCCGGCCGGGGTGCCCGTGCCGGGGGCGGCGGGCGCGGAGACGGGAACGGCGGCCCCGGGGGCGGCGGGCGCCGGTGCGGATCCGGCCGCGGTGGGCAGGGCCCCGACGGCGCGGGCGGTCAGTTCGGCGTGGTCGAGCTTGCCGTTCGGGGTCAGCGGGAACCGCTCCAGGAGGACCACGGCGGCCGGCACCATGTGCGCGGGGAGCCGGTCGGCGAGGGCGGCCCGTACGCGTTCCGCCCCGCCCCGCGCGGCACCGTCGGGCGCCGGGCCGCCCGGGGCGCCGTCCAGGACCAGGAAGCAGACCAGGCGCGTCTCGTGTCCCGTGCCGTCGGCGACCACGGCCGCCTGACGCACCCCGGGCACGCCCAGCGCGGTGCCCTCGATCTCGCCCGGCTCGACGCGGAAGCCGCGGATCTTGACCTGCCGGTCGACCCGGCCCAGGTACTCCAGCCGCCCCGGCGCGACCTCCCGCACCAGGTCCCCGGAGCGGTACAGGACGCCTGCGGACGGGTCGACGGGGTCGGGGACGAAGCGTTCGGCGGTGAGCTCGGGTCGGTCGTGGTAGCCGAGGGACACGCCCACACCGCCGATGTACAGCTCGCCCGGCTCGCCCTGCGGCACGGGCCGGCCCCGCTCGTCGAGGATCCGCAGCGTCGTGTCCTCGATGGCCGAGCCGATCAGGACGGTCTCCGGGTCCGGGTCGCGCGGGCACACCCAGGCGGTGCAGTACATGGTGCACTCGCTCGGCCCGTACAGGTTGCTGAGGGTGGCGCGGGAGCGGCTGTGGAACCGGCGTACGAGCTCCGGGCTCAGCGCCTCGCCGCCGGTGAGGACCTGCCGCAGCCCGTCGACGCGCTCTCCGGGGCCCAGCGCCAGCAGGAACAGCTCCAGCAGCGACACGACCCACCACACCGTCGTGACGCGCTGGTCGCGGATGAGCCGGGCCAGGTGCTCCGGGTCGCGGTGGCGGCCCGGAGCGACGATCACGACGGCCGCGCCGTGCAGCAGCGGCCAGTACACCTCCACCAGGAACATGTCGAAGGTGCAGGCCGTGTGGTGCAGCACCCGGTCGTCCGCGTCGATGGGGTGGCTGCCCTGGAGGGACCGCAGGCGGGCGGTCACCCCGCGGTGGCTGAGCAGGGAGCCCTTGGGACGGCCTGTCGAGCCGGAGGTGTAGATGACCACGGCGGGGCGGTCGGCGAGGGCGTCCGCCGGGGCGAAGCCGTCCGGGGCGGGGGCCTCGGCGCACTCCTCCACGGTCAGGACGCGGGTGCCGAGCCCGTCGGGCAGCCCGGAACGCAGCGCGTCGGAGGTGAGGACGAGGCGGGGCGTGCTGTCCTCCAGCAGGAAGTGCACGCGCTCGCGGGGGTTGGCCATGTCGATGGCCACGTGGGCGCCGCCGGCGAGGACGACGGCCGCCACCGCGATCACGAAGTCGGCGGAGCGCTCCAGCAGGACCGCGACCCGGTCGCCGGGGCGGACGCCGCGCTCCCGCAGGAGCGCCGCGGTGCGCACGGCACGGTCCCTGACCTCCCCGGCGAGGACGACGTCGCCGCCGTCGATGATCGCGGGGAGGTCGGGGTGGGCGTCCCAGCGGGCGAGCAGGGCCGTGTCGAGGCGGTGGGCGGCGTCAGCGGGCGTTTCCATGGCGGGGGGACCTTTCTGGGTCAGTTCTCGTCGGCCGTGGCGCGGGCGGCGCCGAAGTCTCCGTCGCCCGTGATGCGGGCGATGCCGGCAGCCAGTTCGCGCACCGTCGAGTAGTCGAAGAGCAGCTCGACGTCGAAGTCGGAGCCCAGCTCGGTCTGGAGGCGGCCTGCCAGGCGCATGGCGCGCAGCGAGTCGCCGCCCAGGTCGAAGAAGTCGTCGTCGGGCCCGACCCCGGGGAGGGCGAGGACCTCCCGGAACAGGCGGGCGACGAGCTCCTCCAGGTCCCCCGCGGCGGCCCCTTCGGGACGGGCGGCGGAGGCGGGGTGCTCGTCGGGGACGGTGAGCGCGAGGAGGTCCGTCTTGCCGGCCGGGGTCAGCGGCAGGGCGTCCAGCGCGACGAGGACCTCGGGGATCATGTACGAGGGGAGGCGGTGGCGGAGCCGTTCGCGCAGCCGGTCGGGGGTGGCCGGGGCGGTCCGGTCGGCCGGCGCGGTCCACGCCACGAGCCGGTCGCCGCGTACGGCCACGGCGGCCGCGGCCACCTCGGGTACCTCCAGGAGGACTTGCTCGATCTCGCCGGGTTCGATGCGGTAGCCGCGCAGCTTCAACTGGCGGTCCATCCGACCGAGCACCTCCACCCGGCCGTCGAGGAGGACCCGCGCGTGGTCGCCGGTGCGGAACATGCGGGTGCGGCCCTCGTCGTACGGGTCGGGCACGAACCGCTCGGCGCTGAGCTCCGGCAGGTTCCAGTAGCCCTCGGCGACGCCGTGGCCGCCGATGCACAGCTCGCCCACGCAGCCGAGCGGCACCAGCTCGCCGTGCGGGTCGAGGACGCGCAGGGCCGTGTGGGAGATCGGGCGGCCCACGGTGACGCGGGTGGTGCCGGCGTGGATCTCCTCGACGCTGGAGTACACGGTCGTCTCGGTCGGGCCGTACATGTTCCACACCGACCGGCCGCGCTTGGCCAACGGTTCGGCGAGGTCCGGCGGGAACGCCTCGCCGCAGCTGTACAGGCGCAGTCCGTCGCCGCCCTGCCAGCCGGAGTCGAGGAGGGCTCGGTACCGGGACGGGGTGGCCTGGAGGGCAGTGATGCCGTGCCGGGCGGTGTACGCGTCGACTTCACGGCCGCTCAGGCCGAGCGTGCCGCCGCCCACGTGGACGGTGGCGCCGGCGGCGAGCGGCACGAGCAGTTCGGCGAGGGACGTGTCGAACGTGAGGGTGGTCAGGGCGAGGAACCGGTCGTCGCCGCTCAGTCCGGGGTGGCGCAGGGCGAGGCTGTCGACCAGGTTGGCGAGCGCCCGGTGGCCGATGGCGACGCCCTTGGGCCGGCCGGTGGAGCCGGAGGTGTAGATGACGTAGGCGAGGCCGTCCGCGGTCGCACCGGGGAGGGACCCGGTCGGGGTGGCGGCGGCGTCGCGGGCGGCCGGGGCGGTGGGAGGGAGCGGCTCGCGGGTGAGGTCGAGGACGGGGCCGTCCCAGCCGTCCGCGGGGAGGGCGGCCGGGGCGTCGGTGAGGAGCAGCGCCGGGGACGCGTCCCGCAGGACGTACGCCGTGCGGTCGGCGGGGTGCGCCGGGTCCAGCGGCACGAACGCGGCGCCCGCGCGGGCCGTGGCGAGGAGGGCGGTGACCAGGTCGGTGCCGCGGCCCAGGCAGACGCCGACCCGGTCGCCGGTGCCGACGCCGTGCGCGGCCAGCCGGTGTGCCAGGGCGGTGGCCCGGTCGTCCAGTTCGCGGTAGGTGTACGCCGCGCCGTCCGCGACGACCGCCGGGTGGCCGGGGCGGGTGCGGACCGCATCGGCGATCAGGTCGGGGAGGAGGGCGCGCGGCGGTGTCCGGTCGACGTCCGTGCCGTTCCACCGGTCCAGCAGCAGGGCGCGGGTGTCGCCGGGCACGGCGAGGACGTTCCGCAGGGGCGCGCCGGGATGGTCGGCGAGGCGGGTCAGGACGGTGGTGACGTGCCGGACCAGCGCGTCCGCCTCGGCCGCGTCGAACGCGTCGGCGTCCAGCACGAGTTGGAGGCGCAGCTCGCCCGCGGCGCGGACGACGAGGGTGGCGCGGTAGTTGGTGCGGGTCTCGTAGTGGACGTCCGTGGTGCGCAGGGCGCCGCCCGCGAGGGCGGTCTCGGAGGCGTCCGGGTAGTTCTCGAACACCACGACGGTGTCGAAGAGTTGCGCGCCACGCTCGACGCCCGCCCACCGCTGCACGTCGGTCAGCGGGGTGTGCTGGTGCTCCAGGACGGGGTGGCGGGAGGCCGCGTACCCGGCGATCCACTCCTCGGCGGGCAGGTCGTGGTCGACGCGGGCCCGTACGGGGACGGTGTTGATGAACATGCCGATCATCGCCTCGGCGCGGGGCAGCGGCGGGCGGCCGGAGACGGTGACGCCGAAGACGACGTCGTCGCGGCCCGAGTAGCGGGCGACGGTGCCCGCCCAGGCGGCCTCGACCAGGCTGCCGAGGGTGGTGGACCGGGCCCCCGCGAGGGCGCGCAGCCGTGCGGTGGCGTCGGCGGGCAGCGTCGCCCGTACGGTGCGGAACCGGCCCGACGGCTTGGCTCCCGGGCGGACGCCGGGCAGGGTGAACACGGCCGGTTCCTCGTAGCCGTCGAGGTACGCGGTCCAGAACGCGCGGTCGCGCTGCGGGTCCTGACGGCGCAGCCAGGCGATGTGGTCGCGGAACGGGGGCGGCGGGACGGTGCCGGCGCCGCCGGGGCGGGCCAGTTCGGCCGTGACGTCCGCCATGAGCAGGGCGGCCGACCAGCCGTCCAGGATCATGTGGTGGTACGTCCACACCATCAGGTGCTCGTCGGGGCTCAGCCGCAGGGCGAGCAGCCGCATCAGCGGCGGCCGGGTGAGGTCGAACGGCTCGGCGCGGCGGCGGGCGATCTCCGCCGCCACCTCCTCGTCGCGGGCGGCGGCGTCCAGGCCGGTGAGGTCCCGCACGTCGACGCGGACCTCGGCGGTCGGGAGGACCACCTGGTGGGGGGCGCTGATGCGTTCGTGGACGAAGGCGGTGCGCAGCACCGGGTGGCGGGCGACGACGGCCTGCCAGGCGGCCGTCAGGGCGTCCACGTCGAGCGGGCCGGTGAGGCGGAACGTCGTCGTCTCGACGTAGAGGCCCTGCTCCGGAGAGGTGGTGGCGTGGTACAGCATCCCTTCCTGGACCGGGGAAAGGGGGTAGATGTCCTCGATGTCGTTCACGGGGTGTCCTCTCCGGACCGGAACAGGTGCATGACCTGGGCCAGGTCCTCGGTGCTGAGGTCCGCCTCGGGGAAGTGCCCAGGTGCGTCGGCGGACGGACTGGCGCCGGGGGCGTGGCTCGGGGCGGGTGCGGCGGGTGTCGCGGATGCGTCTGGTGCGGCAGGCGGGGTGGCGGCGTCGGCCCCGGGTACGGGGCCGGCCGCGGTCTCAGCCCGCGCCTCGGCGATCCTGCGGGCGAGGGCGCCGGGGGTGGGGTGGGCGAAGATGTCGCCGGGTGACACGGGCAGTCCGGCGCCGCGCATCTGGGCGGCGATCTGCACGATGACCAGCGAGTCGGCGCCCAGTTCGAACAGGTTGGCGTCGCTCGCCACGGCGGGCAGCCCGAGCATGGCGGCCCAGATGCGGGCGATGCGGGACGGGACGCCCTCCGGCGCCTCGCCGTCCTGTCCCGCCTCGGGCCCGGCGTCTGCCGCCGAGGGCGCCCGCCCGGGGTGCGGCGCCGTCCCGGCGCGGGGGGTGACCAGGACGTGGGCGAGGTGCGGGTTGGCGAGGACGCGTGCGAGGGCGCGCAGCCCCTCCGCCGTAGGGATGCCGTCGGTGTGCGCGGCGGAGGCGTCCTGCGGGGCGGGGTCGTTCCGTACGGCCGTCCCGGCGGGCACCGGGCGCAGCACGAAGCCCTCCACGGTGACCACGGGGTCGCCTTCGCGGTCGGTGAGGACGACGTCCGCGACGAGGGTCGCGTCCTCGGCGGCCGGGTCGCCGGAGCGCAGCGTCACCAGGGCATGCCCCTCGTCCGGTATCTCCTGATATGCCGTCAGCTTTCCGTAGGCGACGGGGAGGTGGCTCCCGGTGGCCTGGGCGACGGCGCCCGTGGCCGCGTCGAGCAGCGCCGGGTGCAGCGGGTGGGCCGCGGTGTCGGCGCGGTACTCCTCCGGGAGGCGCAGCGTCAGCAGCAGGTGCCGCTCGCCGTCCCGGCCGGGCCGCGCGGGCCGGCCGGTGCGGGTGACGCAGGCCCAGCGGGGCCCCGTCTCGAGCAGCCCGCGCCGCGCGGCCTTCGGCGCTTCGGCGCCCGTTCCCCCGGGCCCGTCGGACACGGTGCCGTCGGACACGGCGGCGGACGCGAGGGAGACGCGGGCGGGGCGGGGCCCGCCATGGGGCCGGATGCGGCCCTGGGCGTGGGGCCGGACGGTGGCGGTCGAACGCACCTCCCAGTCGTGGCCGCCGTCCGCGTGGGGCCGCAGCCGTACGGCGACGACGGGGGCGTCCTCCTGCGGTATCCGGACCGGCGCGGTGAAGACGGCGTCCAGTTCGACGGCGCCCCCGGCCGCCCGACGGGCGTCGCCGTCGCCGTCCGGGTGCGCGAGCGCGCGGCGGGCGGCCACGGCGAGGTCGAGCAGGGCGGTGCCGGGCAGCACCGGCTCACCGGCCATGCGGTGCTCGCGGGACAGCCACGACGTGTGCGGGCCGTCGCGGAGGACGAGTTCGGTCCAGCCGCCGGGCGCCGCGCGGCGGGCCGCGAACAGCGGGTGGTCCAGCGGCTCGTCGGCGTCCGTCGTGCGGGCCGGGGCGGTGGCGGCCACCGCCATGCCCGTCTGCGACCAGCGGTCCCAGCCGATGGACACGGCCGTGTCGGTCGTGTGGGCGAAGCTGTCGAGGAAGGCGTTGGCCGCCGCGTAGTCGGCCTGCCCGGCCGCACCGGCCACGGCGAGCACCGAGGAGCACAGCACCATGAGGGGCTGGTCCGCCTCGGTGAGCCGGTGCAGGAGCACGGTGCCGCGGACCTTCGGCTCCAGTACGCGGGCGATGTCGTCGGGCGCGCGCAGCGCCAGCACCCCACCGCCGGGCAGCCCGGCGGCGTGGACGACGCCGGCGATCCGGCCGTACCGCTCACGGACCTCGTCCAGCGCGGCCGTCAGGGCCCGCTCGTCGGACACGTCGCACTGGACGACGCACACCTCGGCGCCCTTCCCGGCGAGCCGGTCCAGGGCGTCCGCCAGGGCGGGCGGGCACTGCGGGGCCGGTTCGGCGCCCTCGGGCCGGATGACGTGCCGGGCCGGGCCGTCCGCCACGGGGCGGCGGGTGACCAGGACCAGGATGCGGCCGGGTGCGGCGAGCCGCTCCGCGACGGCGCCGCCGATGCCGCCGAGGCCGCCGGTGACCAGCCAGGTCCCGTCGGGCAGCGGGCCCGGGCCCCGGCCGGGCGGGGTCAGTGCGGGCGGCGCCGGGACCGGGACGAGCCGTGAGCGGCCCCGGACGGCGACGACCGGCTCCGCGGCGCCCGCCCCGTCCGCGCCGGGGGGTGTGCCGGCGGCGCCGCACGGGGCCGCGAGCGTGGCGAGTTCGGTGACGACCGCGCGGGCCGCGCGGGCGGGCCCGGAGCCCGTACGGGGGAAGCGCTCCAGGTCGAGGACGCGCACCGCGCAGTCCGGCAGCTCGTGGGGCAGTACGCGGGCCGGGCCGGTGGCGGCGGCGGCGTGCGGGGCGCCGGGGCGCCGCCCGGCCACGGCGAGGGCGTCCTCGGTGACCAGCAGCAGGCGCAGCGGCCGGTCGGGGAAGCGGTCGCCGAGGGCCCGGCAGAGCGCGGCCGGGACGGTGACGGCGCGCAGCGCGCACCGGGCGACGGTGTCGGCGGAGGCGTCGTCCAGGGCGGGGTCGTCGGCGGCCCAGCAGGACACGACGGCGTCCGGAGCCTGGCCGCGGGCGGCCAGTTCGGCGGCGAGCGCGGCGAACGCGCCGGGGTGGTCGGGGTCCAGCAGGTGGCCGTCCCGGTCGCCGTCGCCGCCGTCGGCCGCGAGGCCGTCCGGCAGGCCGGGGCCGCCGACGCGCACCCGGTGAACGCGCGCGCCCTGCCCGGCCAGGCGGTCCGCGACCGCGTCGGAGAGGCCGCCCTCGTCGGCCAGGAGCAGGACGCTGCCCGGTGCGGCGGCGGCCGTCGCGGAAGGCAGGGAGGGCACCCAGTCGAGGACGCGCAGCCACCCGTCGAGCGGGGCGCCGTCCCCCGCCGCGGTGCCATCGTCCGTCGTGGCCGTGCGGCCGGAGGAACCGGCCGGGGACGCGGCGGGAGAAACGGCCGGGGACGCGGGAGAGGAGCCCGCGAGCGCCTCGGCGGGAGCGGCGGCGGCCTCCTGGGCGGCCGCCGCGGCGGGCCGGAACCAGTGGCTGGTCCGGGCGAACGGGTACGTCGGCAGCGCGACCTTGCGCCGCCCGGCCCGCTCCCCCAGCGCCGTCCAGTCGATGTCGGCGCCGCGCTCCCACAGCCGGGCCACCGCGGTGAGCCGTGCCGGGGGCTCGTCACCGCCGCGGGGCGCGCCGAGCACCGGCAGCGCGGTCCGGCCGGTGCCGAGCGTGCGGCGGGCGAACCCGGTGAGCGCCGTTCCCGGCCCGGCCTCCAGCAGGGTGACGCCGTCGGGCAGGGCGCGCAGCGCGTCGGCGAACCGCACGGGCTGCCGCAGCTGCCGCGCCCAGTACGCGGGCGACGCGGCCTCCTCGGCGGTGAGTGGCCGTCCGGTCAGGGAGGAGATCACCGGCACGGAGGGCGCGCGCACCGGAGTGGCGGCGACGAGCGCGGCGAAGTCGTCGAGGAGCCCGTCCGCGTGGCGGGTGTGGAAGGCGTGCCGCACGGCCAGCCGGCGGGCCGGTACGCCCCGGGCCTCCAGAAGTTCCGCGAGGCGGGCCACCGCACCGGGCGGGCCTGCGACGACGGTCCGGTCGGGCGCGTTGACGGCGGCGATCTCCGGCGTGCCGGGCGCGGCGGCGTCGCCGGACCAGGGGCCGGAGTCCGCGATGAGGGCGCGCAGCTCCGACTCGGGCAGTGGCACGGCGAGCATCCCGCCCTCCGGCATCCCCCCCATCAGCGCGCCGCGCCGTACGACGAGGCGGGCGGCGTCCGACAGGGTGAACACCCCGGCGGTGCAGGCGGCGGCCAGTTCGCCGACGCTGTGCCCGGCGACCGCGACGGGGCGGACGCCGAGTGCGGCCCACCACTCCGTCAGTGCGGAGGCGACGGCGAACAGCGCGGGCTGGGCCACCTCCGTACGGTCCAGGCCGCCCGGGTGGGCCGGGTCGAGGAGGAGGGCGCGCAGGGGCGCGTCGGTCCACGGGCGCAGGGCGTCGAGGCAGCGGTCGAGGGCATCCCGGAAGGCGGGTTCGCGGGCGTACGGCTCGGCGGCCATGCCGGGCGTCCCGGCGCCCTGGCCGGGGTAGAGGAACGCCGCCCCGGCGAAGACACCCCCGGCGCGCACGGGCTCGGCGGACGCCCCGGACGAAGGTGCGGCGGACGCGCCGGACCGGGGCTCGGCGGTGCCGAGGGCGGCTGTGCGGCCGGGCGCGACGGTGACGGCGCGCCGCCACGGGTGCGGGTCGCGGCCCGTCTGGAGGGTGTGGGCCGCGTCGGCGAGGGCCGGGGCGCCTGGCGCGGTGAGTGCCTCGCCCAGCCGTCCGGCGAGGCGGTCCAGCGCCTCGGGGCCGCGGGCGGACAGCGGCAGCACCTGCCAGGCGTCGTCCGTCCCCGCGGCGGGACGGCGGGCGGCGGGCGGCGGGTCCTGGAGGACCACGTGGGCGTTGGTGCCGCCGATGCCGAAGGAGCTGACGCCCGCCGTACGGGTGCCGTCGGCACCGGGCCACGGTTCGGGCGCGGTGAGCACCCGGAAGCGATCCGGGTCGAGGTCGGGTGAGGGACGCGTGAAGTGCGCGATGGGCAGCAGCGTGCGGTGCTGGAGGGCGAGGACCGTCTTGATGAACCCGGCCATGCCCGCGCAGGTGTCGAGGTGCCCGACGTTGGACTTGACCGCGCCGAGGACCCGGCTCGCGTCCGGCGCCGCGGCGAACACCCGGTTCAGGGCGGTCAGTTCGATGCGGTCGCCGAGGGCGGTGCCGGTGCCGTGGGCCTCGACGCAGGAGACGTCCTCGGGGCCCACCCCGGCGACGGACTGCGCGGCGGTGATGACGCGCACCTGCCCGTCAAGCCCGGGCGCGGTGAACCCGACCTTCCGGTCGCCGTCGTTGTTGACGGCCGAGCCGAGGAGCACGGCCCGTACCGTGTCGCCGTCCGCGACGGCGTCGGCGAGCCGCTTGAGGACGACGACGCCCACACCGCTGCCGAACACGGTGCCGGTGGCCGAGGCGTCGAACGGCCGGCAGTGGCCGTCCTCCGACAGGATGCCGCCCTCGGTGTGCAGGTAGCCGAGGCCCTGCCCGACGCCCGCCGACACGGCCCCGGCGAGGGCGACGTCGCACTCGCCGCTGAGCAGCGCCTCGCCCGCCAGGTGGACCGCCACCAGGGCGGACGAGCAGGCGCTCTGCACGCTCAGGCTGGGCCCGGTCAGGCCGAGGCGGTAGGAGGTCTGCGTCGCCAGGTAGTCCTTGTCGCCCGCCGCCAGCCACTGCACGTCCGCGCGGTGGCCCAACTCGGCGGCGTGCGGCAGCAGATGGTGGGTGAGGTACGAGTTGAACCCGGCCGACGCGTACACGCCCACGCCGCCCGCCGCGTCCCGCACGCGCTGGCCCGCGTCCTCCAGGGCCGCCACCGCGCACTGGAGGAACAGCCGCTGCTGGGGGTCCATGAGCGCGGCGTCGGCGGGGGTGATCCCGAAGTACTCGGCGTCGAACTCGTCGATGCCCTCCAGGACGCCCCCGGCGGGCACGAACCGGGGGTCGTCCAGCCGGTCGGCAGGCACGCCGCGGGCGGCCAGCTCGTCGCGGCCGCGGAACGTGACGGTGTCGCGGCCCGCGAGCAGGTTCTCCCAGAAGGCCCCGGCGTCGGACGCGCCGGGAAACCGGCAAGCGAGTCCGGTGACGGCGATCGCGTCCGGCAGGTCCGGTGAGCCGTCGTGGGCGCTGCCGGTGTCCTGACTGGTCATGAGGTCCTTCTCCTTAGGGCGGTACGAGACGCGAGCGCGGGGGGCGCGGCGCGGACGGGGATCCGGGCGGGGAGCCCCGTCCGCGCGGGCCGCCTCAGTCGGCGGCCGGGCTGCCGGGGCCCTGGGCGCGGCGGGCGGCACGCCGCCGCTCGTGGTGCCGACGCCGTCCGGCGGGGGGTTCGGCGCCCTCCTCGTCGGCCGGGGTGTCCGGCCCGGCGGGCGGGGCCGCGTCGGCGGAACCGGACCAGGCGGCGGTCACCGGCGCGGCGGGGGCCGGGGCGGGCGCCGGGGACCGGTCGAGCAGTTCGGCCAGGAGCCTTACCGTCGGGCGGTCGAACATGTCGACGACCGACAGCTCCGTGCCGAACTCCTCGGTGATCCGGCGCTGGAGGCGCACCAGGTGGATGGAGGTCGCGCCCGCGTCGAAGAAGTTCGTGTCGACGGCGATCTCCTGGCCGTCCAGCACCTCCCGCCACAGCGCGGAGACCTGTTCCACGGTGGATCCTCGCAGCGGGCCCCGGCCGTCGGCCGGGACCGGCGCCGCCGAGGCGGCCGGAACGGCGCCGCCCGCGACGGCGGGGACGGCGGCGACCGGCGTGGCCGGCGGCACGGCCGCGGCGCCCGCCACCGGCGGCGCGGCCGAAGACGCGGCGGAGGGTTCTCGCGCCTCGCCCAGCCGGGCCAGCGCCTTGCGGTCGACCTTGCCGTTGGCCGACAGCGGCAGCGCGTCCACTGCCCGCACGTGCCGGGGCACCATGTACGCGGGAAGCCTGCGCGCCAGTTCGGCGCGGAGCTCCGCCGCCCACGCCTCCGGATCGCCGAGGCCGGCGGCGGCCGCGTCGGGCAGGCCGCCCAGCAGCGTGTGCAGCACCGTCTGGTCGTCCTCCAGACCCAGGACGCGGTGCAGCGGCTCGGCGTACACGTCGCCGACCGGGCACAGCCCGATCCGGCAGTCGGCGGCGCGCTGCCGCAGCAGCTGCGCCATCGCGCCGGCCTCCAGCAACGTGAAGGGGCGCGCGAGTTCGCCGTAGACGGGCGCCACGGCCGCGTTCCTGGCCACCAGGTACACGGCGAAACGGGCCGCCCCGGCCAGCGGACGGTTGAACTCCCCGAACAGCGCCGGGTCGAGGGCCCGTCCGGCGCCCTCCGGTCCGTCGAGCGCCACCAGGGCGGGGCCCGCCGGGTCCAGGTAGTACGTTCCGGAGCCGATTCCGTCGACGCCGCCCGGTGCCACCGCGACGTACGTCTGCACCGGGTAGAGACCGCCCGCCGAGCCGTACGCGTAGCGCGGCACGCCGTCGTCGTCCTGCCGGGCGAGCACGGTGAGCAGGGCGTACAGGCCGGAGGCCGGGACCGGCCCGCGGCCGAAGCGGGTCGCGGCGCCGCGCCCGGCGGACGCGGCCCGCAGTTCGCGGGTGTCGGCGGGCAGGGCGAACGGGACGATCTCGCGGCCCGCGAGGTCCCGGCGCCGCCCCGGCTGGCTCAGCCGGGTCTCCAGCCGGCGTACCCGCTCGGCGTCCAGCGGGGCACCGCCCGCGGCGGGTGCGGCGTCCGTCGCTCCCGCGTCCGCCTCCCCGGAGCGGACCTGCGCCGCCGGTGCGGCCTCGCGCACCACGTACACGGCGAGCTGCGCCGACGTGCCGGAGCCCTCGACGAGGGCGGCTGCCTCGCGGACGCCGTCCGTCCGGACGAGCGCGGCCTCGATCTCGCCCAGCTCGATCCGCATGCCACGCACCTTGACCTGCGAGTCCTCCCGGCCGAGGAACTCCAGTTCGCCGTCCGGGTGGAGGCGGGCCAGGTCGCCGGTGCGGTACAGGCGCTCGCCCGTCACCGGGTGCTCGGGGAAGGCGCGGGCGGTCGGCGCGGGCGCGTTGCGGTAGCCGGTGGCCAGGCCGACGCCGCCGATGAACAGGGCGCCCGGCACACCGCTGGGCCGCAGCCGGAACGCGTCGTCGAGGACGTACATCCGCTGGTTCCGCATGGGCCGCCCGTACGGGATGCTCGGCCGGTCCGGGTCGACGGTGCCGACCGGGTGGAGCACCGACCAGATCGACGCCTCGGTGGCGCCGCCCAGGCTGATCACCTCGGCCTTCGGGGCGACCCGCCGGATGTGGCCGGGCATGCCGACCGGGATCCAGTCGCCGCTCAGCATGACCAGGCGCAGGGACTCGACGTCCGCCGCCGGGTTGCCGGAGGCGTGGACGAGCAGCATCTCCATGAGGGCCGGTACGGAGTTCCAGACGGTGACCGCGTGCTCGGCTACGAGCCGCGCCCAGCGGACCGGGTCGCGCTCGTCGCCGGGGCCGGGCAGCACGAGCGCCGCGCCGGCCGCGAGGGTGCCGAAGATGTCGTACACGGACAGGTCGAAGCCGAGCGACGACAGGCCGAACAGGCGGTCCTCGGCGTGGACGCCGAACCGTTCGTTGATGTCGGTGACGGTGTTGAGGGCGCCCCGGTGGTCGGTCATCACGCCCTTCGGCTCGCCGGTGGAGCCGGAGGTGTAGATGACGTACGCCAGGTCGCCGGGGGCGGTCGCGGGCCGCGGGTTCCGGCCGGAGCCCAGGGCGGTGCCGCGGTCGACGGCGTCGCCGAACCGCAGAACCGTCACACCGTCGGGCGCCGCGTCCCCCGCCGGGTGGCCGTTCGGGAGGACGTCCGGGAGCAGCAGGGCGACGGCCCCGGCGTGGGCGAGGGAGCGGGCCACACGGTCGGCGGGCAGCCCGCTGTCGAGCGGCAGGTAGGCGCCGCCCGCCCGCAGGACGCCGATCGCGGAGGCGACCTGCTCCCAGCCCCGGTGGGCGAGGACGCCGACGAGGTCGCCGTCCCGCACCCCGGCGTCGCCCAGGGCGCGGGCGACGGCCAGGGAGGCCCGGTCCAGTTCGCCGTAGGTGACGGTGCCGGTGGCCGAGACGACGGCGGTGCGGTCCGGTTCGCGGGCGGCGCGCGCCAGGAACGGCTCGTGCAGCAGCCCGTCCGGCAGCGGCCCGTCGGTGGCGTTGAGCGCCGTGTACCGGGCGATCTGGCCGGCCGGGAGGAGCTCGCGGTGGGGGTCGTCCCAGGCGGCCGGTTCGTCGGCGAGCGCGCTGAGCAGCGCCGTGTACGCGCCGAACATGTCGTCCAGCGTGCCGGGCGCGAACAGCGCCTCCACGGCGTCCCAGGTGAGGCGGAGGCGGCCCTCGTGCTCGGCGATCTGGTGGTCGAGCCACACCTGCGGGGTCTGCGTGATGGTGTACGCGACTCGTGCACCCGGCCCGGCGGCGAGTGCGCCGCCGGCGGTGTCGGCGCCGAGCTCGCTGGTGAAGACGACCGGCATGACGGCCTCGGCGACACCCCGGCGGCGGGCCAGCTCGCCCGCCACCCACACACCGCTGACGAGCTGGTGGTCCAGGTCCTCCCAGAGGCGGTCCTGGATGCGGCGCGCCCGCGCCTCGAACGCCCCGTCGGTTGCGCCGTCGACCTCCAGCATCGTCAGCGCGGTGAAGTCGCCGACGAGCGCCGGCAGGTCAGGGTGGTCGCCCACACGGTTGAAGAGGGTGAGGTTCAGGGTGAAGCGGCCCGCGCCGGACCAGGCGCCGAGGACGGTGGCGTACGCGGACAGGGCGAGCGCGGACGGGGTGATCCGCGCGGCGGCGGCCCGTTCCTTCAGCCGGGCCCACACGTCGGCCGGGAGGTACGCCTCCCGGCGCCCGAACCGGGTCTCGGCCAGTTCGCCGGGGCGGCGCACCAGCGGCAGCGGCGGCGCGGGCGGCAGCGTGTCGAGCCGGTCCCGCCAGTAGGCCAGGTCGCGTTCCCGCCGCGCTCCTTCGCGGCGGGAACGCTCGGCCAGGACGTAGTCGCGGAACGACAGCTCCAGCGGGCGCGGATCGAGTTCGCCCCGGTACACGGCGAGGAGTTCACGCAGCAGGATCTGGGTGCTTCCGCCGTCCGCGATGAGGGTGTCGATGCCGAAGTGGAGGCGGGCGCCCGTGCCGGTGGTGCGGCTGGCGCGCAGGTCGAACAGCGGCCACACCTCGGAGGGCAGCACCTGGTGGGACATGTCCCGGCGGGTGGCCCCGAGCCGGCTCTCGCGCTCCGCCGCGTCGAGGCCGCGCAGGTCCTCGGCTGCGATGCGGTAGTCCGGCACGTCGGCGAGGACGCGCTGCTCGCCGTTCTCGTCGACGACGATGCGCAGGGCGTCGTGGCGCCGCACCAGGGCCTGCCAGGCGCGTTCGAGGCGGGGCAGGTCCACGTCGTCCACGTCGAGTTCGACGTAGAGGTGGCAGGACACGTCGCCGCCGACGGTGCCGCTGCGGCCGATCCAGTAGGCCCGCTGCACGTCGGTGAGCGGGAACGGGTCGTGCCGGCGGGCCGGGTCGGGGCGGAGCGCGGCCGGGGCCTCCTCCTGTGCCGCGACGTCCTGAGCGGTGCCGGTGAGGGCGTCCACGGCGGCGGCGAGGGCGGCGACGGTGGGCGCCTCGAACAGGGTGCGCAGCGGCAGCCCCACGCCGAGCGCGCGGCGGATCCCGGCGACGACCTGGGTGGCGAGCAGCGAGTGTCCACCGAGCGCGAAGAAGTCGTCGTGGACGCCGACCCGTTCGATGCGCAGGGCGTCGGCCCACACCCGGGCGACGGTCTCCTCGGTCGGGGTGCGGGGCGCGGTGAACTCCGCGGCCCCGGTCCGCTCGGGCACCGGCACGGGCAGCGCGCCCCGGTCCACCTTGCCGTTGCCGGTGAGCGGCAGCGCGTCGAGGACCACGAAGTGCGAGGGGACCAGGAACGACGGGAGGCGGCGGACCAGTTCGGCGCGCAGTTCCGCCGGGGCGGGCGGGGCGTCCGGCGCGGCCGGGACCAGGTAGGCGGCGAGGGCGGCGCGGGAGGTGCCCGGCTCGTACGCGGTGACCACGCACCGGCGCACGGACGGCAGGGCGGTCAGCGCGGCCTCGACCTCCCCGGCCTCGACGCGGAAGCCCCGGATCTTGAGCTGGTTGTCGTTGCGGGAGAGGTACTGGAGGCGGCCGTCGGGGCGTACGCGGACGAGGTCTCCGGTGCGGTACAGGCGCGGTCGCCCGGCGGTGCCCTCTCCCCCGCCGGTCGCGGCGGGGTCGGGAGCGCCGGCGGGGACGAAGCGCTCGGCGGTCAGTTCCGGGCGGCCGAGGTAGCCGGCGGTCACCCCGGCCCCGCCGATGTACAGCTCCCCGGGGACGCCGGGCGGCACGCGGCGGCCGTGCGGGTCGAGGACGGTGACGGTGGTTCCGGCGATGGGCCGCCCGATGGTGACGGCGCCCGCTGCCGGGTCGACCGTGTCGCTCGTCGACCAGACGGTGGTCTCGGTCGGTCCGTACATGTTGCGGATCGTGCCGCGCACCTGCCGGGCGAGCGCCCCGACGAGGCCCGCGTCGAGGGGTTCGCCGCCGAGGAGCAGTTCGCGCAGGGTGCCGAGCGCCGCCGCGTCCGCCTCGTCGAGGAGGGCACGCGCGTGGGACGGCGTGCACTGCAGATGGGTCACGCCGTGGGCGCGGATCAGCGCGGTCGGCGAGGCGGCGTCACGGCTCCCGTCCCGCGCGGCCGTGCCCGGCGCGGCGGCGGTGGCGGCGCGCCCGCCCAGGACGGCCAGCGCGGGCAGCGCGCCCAGCGCGGCGTCGGCGTCCACACCGAAGTCGATCAGGCAGGCGATCTCGTCCACCCCGGCCTCGGTGAGCCGGCGGACGAGCGGCAGCCGGTCCTCGACGGTGCCGATCAGCGAGCTGTCCGCGAGGTAGCGGGCACAGGCGTGATCGAGGAGGGCCTCCTGGTCGTCCTCGGTGAAGTCGTCGGCGGTGACGTCGACGCCCAGCGCGCGGGCCATGTTCTGGATGAGCCCGACGGAGGAGCGCAGGTACGAGCGGAACGGCTCCCAGGCGTGGGAGCGCACGTCGTCGGCGTCGGCGCCGACGAAGGTGTGCAGCATCAGCGTGACGTGCGGCGCCCCGGCGTGCCCGGCGCGGTGCCACGCCTCGCGGTAGACGGCGATCTTCTCCGCGAGCTCCTCGACGCTCTGCCCCAGCAGGTGGGTGAGCAGCCGGGCGCCCGCCTCGCCGGCGGCGCGGCAGGTCTCCGGGTTGCCGGACGAGGTGAGCCAGAACGGCAGTTCGGGCTGGACGGGGCGGGGCAGGACGGCGGTCTCGACGGTGCGGCCGCCGGGTCCCTCGAGCGGGACGCGCTCGCCGCGCCACAGCCGCCGCACCTGGTCGATGCCGGTGAGGGTGCGGGCCTGCCGGTCGTCGTAGGCGTCCTTGGCGAGGACGAAGTCGTCCACATGCCAGCCGGACGCGAAGGACACGCCGACGCGGCCGCCGGACAGGTTGTCGACGACGGACCACTCCTCCGCGACGCGCACCGGGTGGTGCAGCGGCATGACGACGCTGCCCGCGCGGATGCCGACGCGCCGGGTGGCGGTGGCGACGGCGGCGGCGAGCACGGACGGGGCGGGGAACGGCCCGCCGAAGGCGTGGAAGTGGCGCTCCGGCATCCACACGGCACTGAAGCCGTGCTCGTCGGCGAAGCGCGCGCCGTCCATGAGGAGCCGGTACTGGCCGGGGCCGGGTGGGGTGCCGCCGGTGTCGCTGGCAAAGTAGAACAGGCTGAACTCCGGGGCCTGTTCGCGTACCGGCTCCCGGGTTGCGGGAGCCGGCGCGTGGTCCTTGTCGGGGGTGAGGACCACGCGGTGGCCCCGGCTGACCGTCCACAGCAGTTCGAGCACGGAGATGTCGAACGACACGCTGGTGACGGCGAGCCAGGTGACCGGCTCCCCGCCGGTCTCCACCACCCGGTCCATCGCGGCGAGGAACGCCGTCAGGTTGCGGTGCCGGACCACCACGCCCTTGGGGCGGCCCGTGGAGCCGGAGGTGTGGATGACGTAGGCGGCGGACTCCGGGTCCGGACGGCCGCCGTCCCCCTCCCCCGCCCCGGCGGCCGTGGCGGAGCCGGTGTCGGTGTCGATGTCCAGCAGGGGCACCCCGGCCGGGACGACGCCGTCCGCGAAGGTGGCACGGGTCGCGGCGTGGACCAGGACGGCGGCGGGCACCGCGTCCTCGCACACGTA
This sequence comes from Streptomyces cellostaticus, assembly GCF_023630175.1. Lineage (GTDB taxonomy): Bacteria > Actinomycetota > Actinomycetes > Streptomycetales > Streptomycetaceae > Streptomyces > Streptomyces cellostaticus_A. Next base: position 239,862 of record NZ_JALLIN010000001.1, read on the forward strand.
CCGCAGCCGCTCCACCGGGTAGTCCGGGTCGAGCGGCACGTACGCGGCGCCCGCCGTGAGGACGCCGAGCAGCGTGGCCGGCAGGTCGGCGCAGCGGCGCAGGGCCACGCCGACCCGGTCGCCGGGGCGGACGCCCGCGTCCCGCAGCCTGGCCGCGACACCGTCGACGCGGGCGCGCAGGGCGCGGAAGGTGAGGGTCTCGCCCGCGCAGGTCACGGCTTCGGCGTCGGGCCGGGCCCGTACGGCCAGGGCGAACCCGGCAAGCACGCCGGGGGCGTCGTCCGGCAGGGGCCCGCCGTCGCCGGCCGCGTCGAGGAGTGCCTGCTCGGCCGGGGTGAGGGCGAGCAGTTCGGACAGGCGCAGATCCGGGTCGGTGGCGGCGCGGCGCAGGACGCGCGCGAGCGCGTCGGTCAGCGTCCGCGCCGTCGGCTCTTCGAAGAGGTCGCGGCTGTACTCGCAGATGCCCTCGGTGACGTCGCCGTGCCGGGCCAGTTCGAGGCTCAGGTCGATGCGGCACAGGCCGTTGTCGAGGTCGGCGGGTTCGACGTCGACTCCGGGCAGGGACAGGGCCCGCTCGGGGACGTTCCGGTAGCCGAACTGCACCTGGTAGAGCGGCGCGTGGCCGAGGTCCCGGTCGGGGCTCAGCTCGCGGACGAGCCGCTCGAAGGGCACCTGGGCGTGGGCGAACGCGCCGAGGGACGCCTCCCGCACCCGGTCGAGCAGCTCGCCGAACGACGGGTTGCCGGCCAGGTCGGCGCGCAGCACCAGGCTGTTGACGAACATGCCGGCGAGACCCGCCAGTTCGGGCCGGTCTCGCCCGGCCGTGGGGACGCCGACGACGATGTCCTCCTGGCCGGAGTGGCGCATGAGGACGGCCTGCCAGGCGGCGAGCGTCACCATGAACGGGGTGGCGCGGGCCTGCCGTGCCACCGCCTCGACGGACTCCGTGAGCGCCGCGTCCAGGGTGAAGCGGACCCGGCCGCCCCGGTGGGTGGGCACGGCGGGGCGTGGCCGGTCGGCGGCGAGGTGGAGCAGCGCTGGGGCGCCCGCGAGCCGCTCCCGCCAGTAGTCGAGGTGCCCGGCGAGGTTCTCGTCGGTCAGCTCGCGGCGCTGCCAGGCGGCGAAGTCGCCGTACTGGACGGGCGGCGCGGGGGTGTCGGCGCCGGTGCCGTCGAGGTGGGCGCGGTAGCCGGCGCACAGTTCGTCCACGAGGACCGCGCGGGACCAGGCGTCGCCGACCATGTGGTGGTTGACGACGACCAGCAGGGCGCGGTCGGGCGCCGAGCGGAGCAGCACGGCCCGGAACAGGGGGCCGCGCGCCAGGTCGAAGGGGCGGGCGGCCTCCTCCGCGGCCCGTGCCTCCGCCGCGCCAGGCTCCACGTCCACGACCTCCAGGACGGAGCGGCCGGGCGGCAGGACCCGCTGGAGCGGGGTGCCGTCGACGGTGTCGACGACCGTGCGCAGCGCCTCGTGGCGGTCGGCGAGCCGGGTGAGGGCGCCGTCGAGCGCGGCCAGGTCGAGCGGGCCGGTGAGCCTCAGGCCGACGTACTCGTTGTGGACGCCGAGCCCGGGAGCGAGCTGCTCCAGGAACCACAGTCGCTCCTGGCCGAAGGAGAGCGGCGCGGGACGCGGGGCCGGGGTGACGGCGCTCCGGCCGGTGGCGCCGTCCGGGGCGCCGGGGGCGGCGGCGGGCGTGTCGGTGCCTGTCGCGGCGGCGCGGCCGCGGGCGCGGGCCTCGAACGCGGCCCGTTGTGCGGGCGTGAGCCGGGCGAGTCGGTCCTCCCGGCCGGTGGGCTTGGTCACTGATTCTCCAGTTCGGCGAGGATGCGGTCCTCGATCAGCTCGGCGAGGTCGGCCACGCGACCGCCCTCGAAGAACGCGCGGGCGGGCACCTCGACGTCGAACTCGGCGCGGAGCCGGGCCACGATCTGCGCGGCGAGCAGGGAGTGCCCGCCGAGGTCGAGGAAGTCGTCGTGGACGCCGACCCGGTCGATGCCGAGCATCTCGCCGTATATCTCGGCGAGGCGCTGCTCGGTCGGGGTGCTCGGCGCGGCGTACGGGGTGGCGAGGTCCGGGCGGGGCAGCGCGACGGCGGCGGGCCGCGCGGCGGTCGGCTGGTCCACGGCCAGGCTGAGGGTGCCGTCGGCGACGACCGCCGACGGGCGGGCCACCACATGGCGTCCGGCGGGTCCGTCGAGCAGTGCGGCGAACGCGCGGGCGCCCTGGCGGGCGGTGAGGGCGCCGGCGAGCATGCGCTCCTGCAGGGCGCGCAGGTCGGCGGGGACCTCGGCGTCGGCAGCCATGCCGGCCCCGGCCCACATGTCCCAGTCCACGGCGATCGCTCGGCGGGTGCCCGCGGCGGCCTCGGCCTCCGCGGCGGCGGCCAGGTAGGCGTTGGCGGCGGCGTAGTCGGCCTGTCCGTAGGTGGGGACGAGGGTGGCGAGGGAGGAGCAGACCACCAGGACCTCCGCCTCGTCGGGGCGGAGCGCGGCGAGCAGGTGACGTGTGCCGTCGACCTTGGGGGCGAAAACGGCGCGCGCCTCGTCGTCGCCGCGCAGGGCGACGGAGCCGCCGCCGGGCAGGCCGGCGGCGTGCACGACACCGTCGATGCGGCCGAACCGGGCGCGGACCCGGTCGAGGGCCGCGGCGAGCGATGCCGCGTCGGTGACGTCGGCACGTACGGCGACGGCCTCGGCGCCCGCGTCGCGCAGCTCCCGCAGGAACGCGGCGTGTCCGCCGTCGTCCCGCGCCCCGCTCCCGTCGTCCGGCTCCGGGGCCGTGCGGGAGAGCAGCGCGAGGCGGGCGCCGCGAGTGCGGGCCAGGTCCGCGGCGAGGGTCCGGCCGATGCCGCCGAGGCCGCCGGTGATGACCCAGGTGGCGCCGTCGGCGAGCCGGACGGGCGCGGCCGGGATGGGGCGCTCGGCGGTGTGCACGGTACGGGTGAGGAGCGTGCCGTCGCGCAGGGCGAGGAGGCGCGCGGGCGCGGTGAGGACGGCGCCGAGCACGGCCTGCGCGGCGGTCTCGTCGAGGGCGGCGCCGGCCGCCAGGTCGATCTGGGCGCAGCGGAGGTTGGCGTACTCCTCGGGCAGTACCTGGACGGGGCCACTGAGCATCGCGGCGGCCGGGTCGGGGCGCTCGGACGGGGCGGTGCGGAACGCGCCGGCGGTGAGCACGCCGAGGCGGACGTCGTTGACGACGCTCTCCTCGGCCAGGGCGCGGGCCAGCCGGACCAGCCCGAAGTAGCAGGCGGTCTCGTCGGCGCCGCCGTCCCGCGCGCCGCCACCGCTGTCGAGGCCCCAGCCGTACAGGATCGCGGTCGGGGTGCGGACGAGGGCCCGCAGGTCGGCGAGGAGCTTGGCGTACTGGGCGGGGTCGGCCGGGTCGAGTTCGTACACACCGCGCCGGACGCGCCGGTACTCGGGGCCGGGCCGTACGACGGTGACGATCTGGCCGCGCGCGGTCAGCAGGTCGACGGCGGGCTGCGCGGCGCCCCGGCGGTCCATGAGGACGAGCCAGGTCTGGCGGCGGCCGCGCAGCGGGTCGGCGGCCTCGCCGGCCTCGCCCGGTGCCGTCCCGGCGCCGAGCGGGCGCCAGACGAGCGTGGCGTGCAGGGCGTCGGCCAGGTCCTGCTCCGTGGCGGCGCCCGCGGGGGCGGCGCCGCCGGGGGTGGCCGCCGCGCCGGGGTCGATCCAGTGGTGGAGGCGCTCGAACGGATAGCCGGGCAGGCCGGTGACACGGGCCCCGGGTGCGGCCGGCTCCCAGGTGACGGAAGCGCCGTGCGCCCACAGTCCGGCCAGCGACAGGACAGCGCTCGCGGGCTCGTCCTCCGGGCCGCGGCGGCCACGCGAGGGGAGCGGCGCCGGTGCGGTGCGCGGGGCGTCGGCGCCGGGCCGCGCGGACCGCACCAAGTCGGTGAGGACGCTGCCGGGACCGTTCTCGACCAGCACCAGGCCCTCGTCGAGGGCGGTCAGGGTGCGCAGTCCCTGGTCGAAGCGGACCGGGGCACGCATCTGGCGGGCCCAGTAGCCGGGGTCGGCGGCCTGTTCGGCGGTGATCCAGTCGCCGGTCACGCCGGACACGAACGGCACGCGGGGCGCGTGGCGGGCGGCCTTGGCGACCTCGTCGGCGAACCGTGCGGCGGCCTCGTCGCACAGGGCGCTGTGGAAGGCCCGGTCGACGGGGAGCCGCAGGGCCCGCAGGCCGCGCTCCTCGAAGGCGCGGGCGGCCCGCTCGACGACGTCGGCCGGGCCGGACAGCACGGCGGCCTCGGGTCCGTTGACGGCGGCCAGGTCCAGTCCGCGGGCGGCGGCCTCCTCGGCCGCGGCGTCCTCCGCCAGCGGCACGGCGAGCATGGCGCCGGGCGTCGTCTCCGCCATGAGGCGGCCGCGTACGGCGGCGAGACGCAGCGCGTCGGGCAGGTCGAAGACGCCGGACAGGGCGGCGGCGGTGAACTCGCCCAGGCTGTGCCCGAGGAGCGCGGCGGGCCGTACGCCCCAGTGCTCCCACAGCCGGGACAGGGCGTGGCCCAGTGCGACGACGGCGGGCTGGAGCAGGTCGGTGCGGCGCAGCTCCTCCTCCGTGCCGTCGCGCAGCAGTGCGATCAGGTCGCGGCCGAGCAGGGGCCGCAGCAGCGCGGCGCACTCCTCCAGCGCGGCCCGGAAGACGGGGTGCGCGTCGTACAGGCCGAGCGCCATGCGGGGCAGCTGCGTGCCCTGACCGGGCAGCAGGAACGCCACGGGGGCGTCGACCCGGTCGGTGCGGGCTGCGACGGCGTCGCGCCGGTCTCCTCCGCGCAGGGCGGCGACGGCTCCGGCGGTGTCCCGGGCCAGGACGACCCGGCGGTGGTCCAGCAGGCGGCGGCCGGTGCGCAGGGTGCGGGCGGCGTCCGCGAGCGGCACGCCGGGGTGGGCCTCCAGGTGCGCGGCGAGCCGCTGGGCGGCGGTGTCGAGCGCGGTGGCGGTGCGGGCCGACAGGGGCAGCGCGACCGGCATGGCGGGCGTGCCGTCGGCGGGTGCGTCCTCGGCGGGCCGGCGCGGGGCCTCCTCGAGGATGACGTGGGCGTTGGTGCCGCCGATACCGAAGGCGCTGACGGCCGCCCTGCGGGGCGTGTCGCCGCGGGGCCAGTCGACGGGCGCGGCGGGGGCGTGGAACGGGGTGCCGGCCAGGGCGTCGGCGGCGGTCGTGCCGTCGCCGCGCAGGGTGGCGGGGATCGTGCCGTGGCGCAGCGCCTGCACGGCGGCGATCAGGCCGGTGACCCCGGCGGCCGTGTCGAGGTGGCCGACGGTCGACTTGACCGATCCGAGGGCGCACCAGGGGGCCGCGGCGCCGCTCCCTGCCCCGGCTTCGGCCTCGGCGGCCCGGTAGGCGAGGGTGAGCGCCTCGACCTCGATGGGGTCGCCCAGCGCGGTGCCCGTGCCGTGGCCCTGGACGTAGCCGACGGTGCGCGGCGACACACCGGCGACGGACAGCGCCTCCCGGATCACGGCCGTCTGCCCGGCGACGCCCGGCGCGGTGTAACCGGCCTTGGCGGCACCGTCGTTGTTGACCGCCGAGCCGAGGAGCACGGCGTGCACCCGGTCGCCGTCCGCGAGGGCGTCGGTGAGCCGCTTGAGGACGACGACACCGGCGCCGTTGCCGAAGACGGTGCCGTCGGCCTGCGCGCTGTACGGGCGACAGCGTCCCTCCGGCGACTCGATGCCGCCCTCGACGGGCAGGTATCCGGACCGGTGCGGCACGGTGACGGTGACACCGCCCGCGAGGGCCACGTCGCACTCCTGGCCGAGCAGGCTCTGCACGGCCATGTGCACGGCGACGAGGGAGGTGGAGCACGCGCTCTGCACGGTGACGGCGGGCCCGCGCAGGTTCAGCTTGTACGCGGCACGCGTGGCGAGCTGGTCGGGCTGGTTGCTCTGGAACAGCAGCGGCACGCCGAGGGTGGCGCGCAGATCGGCGCGGGGCAGCAGGTTGTGGACCAGGTACGTGCTCAGCAGCGACCCGGCGTAGACGGCCACGGGACCGGCGGAGCGGTCCGGGTCGCAGCCCGCGTCCTCCAGCGCGGCCCACGCGCACTCCAGGAAGATCCGCTGCTGCGGGTCGATGACCGACGCCTCCAGCGCGTTGTAGCCGAACAGCCGGGAGTCGAAGCCCGCGATGTCGTCGAGGACGCCCTTGGCGGGGACGTAACCCGGCGCGGTCGCCTCTGCGGCGGGCACGCCCGCGGTGGTCAGCTCCTGCGGCGTGAAGCGGGTGACGGCGTCCTCCCCCGCCACCAGCAGGCTCCACAGCTCGTCGGGGGAACCGGCTCCGGGGAAGCGCCCCGCCATGCCGATGACGGCGATGCGGCCGTCGGTCTCGTCGTCCCGGTCCGGCCGGACTGGCTCTGCGTACACGTTGGTCTCCGTTCGGTGGCTCGGTGCGGGCACCGCGCGGCGGCGGGGCGGTCGGACGGCGCGCCGTCCCCCGGCCGGCGGGCGTTCCGGCCCGTCGGCGGACGGGCATGGTCCGTGGGGGCGTTCGGCGGATGTTCGGTCCGTGGGGGGGGCGGGCGGGAGGGGCGGCCCGTCGGCGGACGGGGGACCGGGCCCCGGGCGCCGACTCGGCGGACGGATCCCGGTCCCGGGGCACGGGGCCGCGTCCGGAGGTGGGCCGGGTCGCGGTCCCGGCCGAGGGGCGGGCCGTCCGTCCGCCGGCGGTGGGGGTCAGACCGCCATCAGGTAGCGCTGGAAGCGGGGCATGAGGTGTTCGAGGGCACGGACCTCGGTCTCCGTCAGGTCCGGGTGCCAGACGTCCCACAGGAGGACCGCGCGCTGCTGCGTGCCCCGGTTCCACGCCTCGTGGATGAAGCTGTCGTCGAAGAGGATGACCCTGCCCTCCTCCCAGCCGCGCTCGTCGTCGCCGACCTTGATGGCGCAGCCGGGCGGGACGATCAGCGGGAGGTGCGCGGTGAGGAGCAGGTTCACGCCGCCCGTGTGCGGGGTGATGTGGACGCCCGGGTTGAGGACGGTGAACATGCCGTCGCGCGGCCCGTGCGGGGTCGCGGCCAGCGCCTCGACGGTCTTCGGGCAGCGCTCGCGGGCCTCTTCGCGCCAGGCCCCGTCGCGGTAGATCTGGTACGTGTCCCAGCCCTGCCAGCCGAGTTCCTTGGTGTAGAGGTCCTCGTACGGGGCGAAGCGGGCCTCCGCGTCGCGCAGCGCCAGGAACTCCGCGCGGATCTCCTCGAACACGGCCTCCATCCCGGCCACCCACGGCTGGGCGGCCGTGTCGTGCCACGGCAGGGCACTGATGCCGGGGAAGAACAGGCGGGTCGGCTCCTGGTCGTCGTGGAGGTACTCGGGGGCCTTCTCACCGACGAGGATCGCCAGGCACTCCTCGACCCGCTCCAACCCGTCGGAGCCCACGGCCTCGCGCAGCTCCGTCATCACGCTTCGTACGTCCATGTCAGTTACTCCTTGTCGTGGGGTCGGTCCGGCCGGCGGCACGTCCCCGGGCGCGGGCCCGCGCGGCGGCGCGGCGCCGGTTGCCGCGCGCGGCCGCGTCGTCCGCCCGCGCACCGGCCGGGTCGTCGTGCGGGGCGGCGTCCGAGGCGCCGCCCGGCCCGTCGAGACCGGCGACGAACTCGGCGACGGTGGGGCGGGCGAAGATGTCCACGAGCCGTACGGGGCGGCCGAGCCGGTCGGCCAGGTCGAGTTGCAGCCTGGCGGCGAGCAGCGAGTTGCCGCCCGCCTCGAAGAAGTTGGTGTGGCGGCCCACGGCCCGGTCGGCGCCCAGCACGCGGCGCCAGGCGTCGGCGACGAGCTGTTCGGCGCCTTCCGCCGGCGGCGCCGACGCGTCGGGGACGGCCGCCTCCGGTACGGGCAGCCGGGCCCGGTCCCGCTTGTTGGTGCGGGTGCGGGGCAGGGCGTCGAGCAGCACCACCCGTTCCGGGACGACCGGGGCGGGCAGCCGGTCGGCGAGCAGCGCCCGCAGCGCGGCGGGGGACACGTCGCCGGTGACGACCGCGTACCCGACGAGGCGGGGCGCGGACGGGGTGCCGTGGAGGGCGGCGGCGGCCTCCCGTACGTCCGGGTGGGACTCCAGGATCGCCTCGATCTCCTCCAGCTCCACGCGGTTGCCGTGGATCTTCACCAGGCCGCCGGTGCGGCCGGTGAAGGCGAGTTCGCCGTCGGGCAGCACCCGGCCGAGGTCACCGGTCCGGTACAGCGTGCCGCCGGGCCGCCACGGGTCGGGGACGTACGCGCGGCGGCTCTCCTCGGGCCTGCGGTGGTACGAGCCGGCGAGGAGGTCGCTGCGCAGGTGGATCTCGCCGACGACGCCGACCGGGCAGGGACGGCCCCGGTGGTCCAGTACCAGCGCCTCCCGGCCGGGGATGGGCCGCCCGATCGGCACGGACGACGAGAAGCGCTCCCCCGGCGTCAGCTCCCGGTGGGTGGCCAGCACGCATTCGGTGGGCCCGTACAGGTTGTGCAGGCGGGGCCGTACGGGGCGGTCCGCCCACGCGGCGGCGAGCGACGGCGGCAGCACCTCCCCGGCGAGCAGCAGGTGCTCCAGGTCCGGGAGCGCGGCGCCGTCGCGGTCGAGGGCCTCGGTGAGCACGGTGAGGAAGCCGGGCACCGTCTGGATCTGCGTGACGCGTTCGGCGCGCAGCCAGGACGCCAGGGCCACCGGGTCGCGCCGAACGTGGTCGGCCGGGACACACAGGGCGGCACCGTGGCAGAGCGCGGCGAACACCTCGGTGTAGGCGGCGTCGTACGTGAACGGGGCCCACTGGGCGACACGGCTGCCGGGCCGCACCCCGAAGGTCTCGCCCTGCCAGTGGGCGAACTGGGCGAGCGTCGCGTGGGGCAGGACTATGCCCTTGGGGCTGCCGGTGGAGCCGGACGTGTACACCAGGCACAGCGGGTCGTCGCCGGCCGCCTTGTGCGCGGACCGGGCGGCGGACTCCGGTGCGGGCGCGGCCGGTTGACCGTCGGGCTCGGGGAGCGCCGGGTCGAGCGGCTCCACGGGGACCCCGCCGAACGTCCCGGCGGCCGCGTCCCACAGGTCCGGCAGTACGGCGAGGCAGGACTCGGCGGCGAGCACGCACAGCGGTTCGGCGTCGTCCAAGACGGCCCGCAGGCGCGCCTGCGGCGCATCGGCGTCGAGCACGGCGAACGCCGAACCGGCCTTCGCCACGCCGAGGACGGCCGCCGTCTGCGCGGGCCCGGTGGGCAGCAGCACGGACACGAACCGGCCCGGCCGCGCGCCCCGGCCGAGGAGCCGGCCGGCGATCCGGTCGCTCCAGGCGTCCAGCTCCCCGTACGTGACGGCCCGGCCGTCGTGGCGGACGGCGACCGCGTCGGGGTGCTCCGCGACACGGGCCCGGAACAGTTCGTGGACGGGGGTGGCGTGGGTCTTGCGCCAGGTGCCGGCGGGCGCGGCGGGGCGGGGCGAAGGGGTCTCGGTGTGGTGCGCGTCGACGGGGGCCGCGGCCGCCTCCGCGTCCGGGTCGTCGAGCGCCGCACGCAGCAGGGTCTCCAGGTGGCCGGTGAAGCGGGCTGCCCACGCGGGCGTGAACCGGCCGGTCGCGAACTCCAGTACGCCGTCGATCCGGTCGGGATGCTCCTCCAGCGCCAGGGTGAGGTCGTACTTGGCGGTGCCCGTCGGGACCGGCAGCAGCTCGCCGGAGGCGTCGCCGAGCCGGACCCGGGCCGGTATCGCGTCCTGGAGGACGAGCGTGGCCTGCACGAGGGCGGGCCGTGCCGGATCGCGGGCCAGGCCGAGGGCGTCCACCAGGCGGTCGAGCGGCACCAGGGAGCGGTCGATGTCGTCCGCCAGGCACTGCCCCGTGCGCCGGGCGAGCGCGGCGAACGACACGTCGCCGCGCAGGTCCACGCGGACCGGCAGGGTGGTGACGAGGGAGCCGATCAGCCCGTCGAGGCCGGGGGCGCCCCGGTTGGCGGCGGGCACGCCGACCAGCACGTCGTCGGTGCCGCCGTACCGGCCGAGCAGCGACGCGTACACGCTGAGCAGCAGCGTGAACGGGGTGACCCGCAGCCGGGCCGCCACCGCGCGGAGTCGGGCGGTGGCGCCGGGCGCCAGTCGGAACGGCACGGTGGCACCCGCGCCGGCCGGCCGCGGGGCGGCGTCGGGGTCGGCGGGCAGGTCCAGCACCCCGGGGTGGCCGTCGAGGCGGTCGCGCCAGTACGCGAGGTGCGCGTCGCGGGTCGCCTCTGCGGTGGGGGCCGCCAGAGCGGCGGCGTGGCGGGCGAAGTCCAGCGCGGGCGGGGCGGGGAGCGGCCCGACGCCGGTGTGGTGGGCGTGGAGCGCCGCCAGTTCGCGGACCGCGACGCCGATGGACCAGCCGTCGACCGCGAGGTGATGGGCGGTCAGCAGCAGCACCGGCCCGGACGCCTCGTCCGGGCCACCGTCCGCCGCGTCGTCCGCCGTGCCTTCCCCGCCCGCGCGCAGCAGGGCGACGCGCAGGAGAGGGCCCTCGGTCAGGTCGAAGGGCCGGGTGGCCTCGGCGTGCAGGACGCCGTCCCGCCACTCCTCGACCGCCTCCGCGCCCCGGGCGCGCACCTCCTCGGGAGCGTGCAGGACCGTGGCGCTCACCGACTCGGCGGGGAGCGGCAGCAGGACGGGTCCGTCGTCGGTGAGCGCGCAGCGCGCCGCGAGTATCCGGTGCCGGCCGGCCAGGTCGCGCAGCGCGCGGCCCAGCGCGCCGGTGTCGACCGGCCGGTCGAGGCGGACGGCGGCGGCCAGGTTGTAGGCGGCCGACTCGGGTGCGAGGCGTTGCGTCAGCCACAGCTGGCGCTGCTGGTCCGTGAGGGGTACGGGCCCGTCGGGGCGGGGCTCCGCACCGTCGGGCGCGGCGGCCGGGCCGGCCGTTGCGGTACCGGGCCCGGCGGCCTCCCGCACGGCGCGGGCGAGGCCCCGGGGGGTCGGGTCCGTGTAGAAGGCGGCGAGCGACGGCGCGCGGCCGAGGGCCTCGCGGGTCCGCCCGAGGAGGCGGGTGGCGACGATGGAGTTGCCGCCCGCGGCGAAGAAGTCGTCGGTGGTGCCGACCGTGTCCGGCGCGGCGCCCAGGAGGCCGGCCCAGAGGGCGACGACGGCCCGTTCGGCGTCGTCGGCGGGGGCCGTGGGAGCGGTGGCCGAGGTGAGGGCGCGTGCCCGGAGGGTCAGGGCGGGGCGGTCGACCTTGCCGCTGGTGTTGAGCGGCAGTTCGCTGACGGTCGCGATGACCGCCGGGACGACGGCGGCGGGCAGCAGGCTCCGCAGGTGGCGGCGCAGCACGTCGCCCGGCGTCTCGGCGCCGCCGTCCGCGACGCCCTCCGTGCCGTCCGGAGCCCCGTCCGGGACGACGAACGCGACGAGCCGGGGCGCCGCCGGGCGCTGCCGGTCGACCACGACGGCGGCGGCGCGCACCAGCGGGTGGGCCGTCAGGTGCGCCTCGATCTCGCCGAGTTCCACGCGGTGGCCGAGGATCTTGATCTGCTGGTCGGCGCGGCCGAGGACGACGATCCGCCCGTCGGGCAGGTAGCGCGCCAGGTCGCCGGTCCGGTAGACGGGCGCGGCGGGGTCGCCGGTGCCGAGCGGGTCGGCGCCGACCGGGTCGGGGACGAAGGCGGCTGCGGTGAGGTCGGGCCGGTTCCAGTAGCCGGCGGCGACACCGGACCCGCCGATGACGAGTTCCCCGGTCGCGCCGAGCGGGACGGGCCGGTCGTGCCGGTCGAGGATGTGGCAGTACGTGCGGGCCAGCGGGCGGCCGACGGTCACCGGTTCACCGGGCAGGACGCGCCCGGCCGTGGACCAGATGGTCGTCTCGGTGGGGCCGTACAGGTTCCACAGCTGGGCGCCGCGCTCCAGGAGACGGGCGGCGAGCGCGGGGTCGAGGGGTTCGCCGCCGCTGAGGATCCGCAGGCCGGGCATGCCCTGCCAGCCGCTGTCCACGAGGGCCCGCCACAGCGACGGCGTGGCCTGCACGAGTGTGGCGCCGCAGCCGCGCAGCAGCGCGGCGAGGCGGGCGGGGTCGCGGACCGTGTCGTGCGGGGCGACGACGACGCGGCCGCCCGCGACGAGCGGCGCGAACAGTTCCAGCACGGAGATGTCGAACGTCAGGGCGGTGACGGCGACCAGCACGTCGCCGGTGCCCATGCCGGGTTCGCTGACGACGGCGTGCAGCAGGTTGGCGACCCGGTCGTGCGGCACCGCCACTCCCTTGGGGCGGCCGGTGGAGCCGGAGGTGTACATGAGGTACGCGAGGGAGTCCGGTGGCGGGCCGTCGGGGAAGGGGACCGTCCCGGCGGGCCCGGTCTCCGCCAGCAGGTCGGCGCACGCGGCGAGCGCGGGGCCCCCGTCGGGGGCGCGCCGGTCCGGGTGCCCGGTGACGAGCAGCCGGGCGCCGCTGTCCGCCAGGACGTACGCGGCCCGCTCCTCGGGCATGGTGTCGTCGAGCGGCACGAGGACGGCCCCGGCCCGCCATATCCCGGCGACGAGCGGGACGAGGGCGCTGTCACGGGGGGCGAGGAGGGCGACCCGGTCGCCGGGGCGCACGCCGTACCGGCCGGCCAGTCGGGCTGCCACGCGGTCGGCCGCCCGGTCCACGCCGGCGCGGGTGAGGACGTCGTCGCCGTGCCCGACGGCGGGCGCGTCGCCCCGCAGGGCGGCGAGGGCGCGCAACGCGTGGGGGACGGTGGGCCACGGGGCGTGGGTGCGGTCGGCCGTGTTGAAGCCGGTCACGACGCGGCCGTACCCCTCCGGGGCGGCGGCCGGCAGGTCGGCGAGCGGGCGGCCCGGTTCGGCGACCGCCGCCTCCAGCAGGCACAGCAGCCCCTCGGCGATCGCGGCGACGGTGTGCGGGGCGAGGACGGCGGTCCGGTACTCCAGTCCGGCGTCGAGGTCGCCGGACGGCCTCGGCCGCAGGAACAGCGACAGGTCGTACTTGGCCGTCCCGCTGTGCGAGGGCGCGGGCACGGTCTCGACGCCGGGCAGGGCGAGGGTCGTGGTGGGTCCGCTGTGGAACGCGTACATGAGCTGGAACAGCGGAGAGCGGCCGCCCGCCGTCGGGGCGAGGTCCTCGACGACCAGGTCGAAGGGGGTGTCCCGATGGGCGAGGTCCGCCTTCAGGCCGCGCCGGGTGCGGACCAGGGCCTCGTCGAAGGTGGGGGTGCCGGAGAGGTCGACGCGGTGGGCGATGACGTTGAGGAGCGGGCCGACCATCGCGCCGAGCGCGGGCCGGTTGCGGGTGGCGACGGGCATGCCGACGACCAGGTCGTCCTGGCCGGTGAAGCGCTGGACGACCGCGCAGAACGCGGTGAGGAGCGTCGCGGGCAGCGTGGCGACGCGGCTGCGGGCCAGCGCGGCGAGGCGGGCGACGAGGCCGGCGGGAAGCGTGAAGTGGTGGACGGCGCCCGCGGTCTCGTCGGGACGGGCCACGCCGGGCGGCAGCGGTTCGGCGGGGAGGCTCAGCACGGGCAGCTCGCCGCCGAGCCGCTCCCGCCAGTGGGCGAGCCCACTGCCGGCGGACGGGTCGGTGCGCTGCCAGGCGGCGTAGTCACCGAAGTCCCGCCGTTCCGCCGGGAGTTCGGGCAGAGCGGGGCCGCCGCCCGTCTCGGCGGCGTACTGGGCTGCCAGTTCCTCCAGGAACACGCCGAACGCCCAGGCGTCCACGACGATGTGGTGGGCGACGAACAGCAGCAGGTGGCGATCGTCGCCGAGCCGGAACAGGCGGGTCCGCATGAGCGGCGGGCGCGCCGGGTCGAACGGCTCGGTGGCCGCCCGGGCGACGAGTTGGGCCAGGCGCTCCTCACGCGCTTCCTCGGGCAGGCCGGTGAGGTCGGTGAGGTCGACGGCCGGGCGGGTGCGGTCGGCTATGTGCTGGTACGGCTCGCCGTCGGCGTCGGTGAGGACGGCGCACCGCATCGCCTCGTGGCGGACGGCGAGGACGGCCAGGGCCCGCTCCAGGGCGGCTGCGTCGACGGGCCCGGTCAGTCGGAACGCCGCGGTCTCGTTGTGCAGGGCGCTGCCGGGCAGTAGCTGCTCGGCCCGCCAGATGGCGCGCTGGGCGTACGACAGGGGGGCGCGGTCCCGGCGCGGGCGCGGCGGCAGGGGCGCGGTCATCGGCCGCTCCCGCCTGTGACGGCGGCGGCGAGCCCGGCGACGGTGGGGTCCTCGGCGAAGACCCGCAACGGCACGTCGACGCCGAAGCGCGAGCGCAACCGGTCCAGGAGTCGGGCGATGGCGAGGGAGTCGCCGCCCAGGAGGGTGAAGCTGTCGCGGCGGCCGACGGCGGACAGGTGCAGCAGGTCGCACCAGAGCGCGGCGATCTCCGCTTCGGTGCCGTCGCGGGGGCCGTCGTCGGCGGTGGCGGCCCGCACCGCGGTCGGCATGGGCAGGGCCCGCCGGTCGGCCTTGCCGTTGAGGGTGCGCGGGATCGCGGCGAGCCGTACGTACAGGGAGGGGCGGCTGCCGGGGTGGAGTCCCGCGGCGGTGTGGGCGCGCAGCCCCTCGTCGGTGACGGTGTCGTCGGCGACGACGTAGGCGCACAGCACGGGGTCGGCGTCGCCGTCCTCGGCGACGGCTGCGGCGCAGGCGTCGCGGACGCCGGGGTGGCTGCGCAGGACTTCCTCGACCTCGCCGAGTTCCACGCGTACGCCGTTGACCTTGACCTGCTGGTCGCGGCGGCCGAGTACCTCCAGGACGCCGTCGCCGCGGAGCCGTCCGAGGTCGCCGGTGCGGTAGGCGTGGGTGCCGGAGAACCCGCCGGGGCGTCCGTCGAGGTAGCCGCGGAGGGGGAACGGCGTGTGGATCTCGATCTCGCCTATGGTGCCGGTGACCGCCGCGCCGGCGGCGCGGACGCGGACCTCGACGCCGGGCATGGGCAGGCCGGCGGGGACGGTCCCGGCGCCCGCGTCCTCGGCCCCGAGGCGCCGGTACACCTTCGTCATGGTGGTCTCGGACGGGCCGTACAGGTTGACCAGGGTCTTGTCGTCGCCGAACAGACCGCGCCACCAGGCGACGTCGGAGGGGCGTACGGGTTCCCCGGCGAGGAGCACGGTCCGCAGCGCGGGCAGGGATCCGGCGGTGAGGCCGGCGGCGCGCAGGGTGCGGAAGACGGTGGGCACGCAGTGCAGCACCTCGATCCGCCGGGCGTCGAGCCACGCGGCGAGTCCGGCGCCGACGGGGACGGCGCCGGGCGGGGCGGCGTGGACGCTGCCCCCGGCGCGGAGCGGCAGGAGCGCGTCGCGGAGGAACGCGTCGAAGCCGGGCGAGGTGAGCAGGGACACGCGGGTGCCCGGTCCGACACCGAACTCGGCGGTCTCCCAGTCGAGGAAGTGCTCGACGGCCTCCAGGCTGCCCTTGATGCCCTTGGGCCGGCCGGTGGTGCCGGAGGTGAAGTAGACGTATCCGGCGTCGGGGGTGCCGGGGTCGCGCCAGTCGTCGGCGTGCCAGGTGCCGTGCTCGGCGTCCTCGGCGTCGATGTACCGGACGGTGTCGTCGTAGGGGCCGCCCGCGGCGAGGGCGGCGCGTCCGGCGTGGTCGGCGACGACGGCCGTGGGGCGGAGGTCCTCGGCGATGGCGGTCCAGCGGGCGGCCGGCTGGCGGGTGTCGACGGGTGCGAAGGCGCGGCCGGTGGCGGCGCAGGCCAGGATGGCGGCGATCACCGGGGCGGGCTCGGTACAGGCGACGAGCACCGGTCCCTCACCGTCGGCGAGGCGTTCGCGCACTCCGGCGGCGTGGGCGGCGAGCCGCTGCCGGGTCCAGTCACCGGAGGGCGTGGCGAGGGCGACCGCCTCCGGCTCCTTCTCCACGTGGTCGGCCCAGTGGCGCAGGATCGTGGTGTGGCTCACAGCTCTCCGTTCTTGATCCGCCCGGCCACGACGGCCAGGGGGTCGATGGCCGGGAACTCCGCGGACAGGCCCGCGGCGGTGATGGCCTGGGTGACGAGGTGGAGTTCGGTGCAGGCGGCGACGAAGTCCCGTACGCCGTAGCGGGGCAGGGCCGCGCGCAGGAAGGCGACGGCGCGCAGCGGGTCGCCGCCGGCCTTCAGGCGGTACACCTCGCGGTGCAGGGCCCGCTGGTCGCCGGGGCTGAGGGGGACGAGGTGGCGGACGGCGTCGTGCGGGCCGGTGGTGAGGAGCCCGGCGCGGGCGGTGCCCTCGGTGCACAGCAGGAGGTGCGGGCGGGCGGTGCGGGCGAGTTCCGCGTGGACGACGTCCACGAGGGAGACGCAGCGGTCCAGGAGGTCCGGGGGGAGGTCGCCGAGGACGCGGTGGGCGGTGACGCAGGCGACGACGACCCGTTCGGCGCCCGCGGCGACGAGGCCGCGCACGGCCCGCTCGACGGCTTCGCGGAGCGCTTCGAGACGGCCGGTGCCGATGGCCTCGGTGCGGTCCACGACGGCGGGGTCGGACCACAGCAGGACACGCGGCGACTCCTGTTCGGGGCGGCCGTCGGCGGGCAGGTAGACGCTGCGGAGCAGTTCGGTGGAGGCGAGGGGGCCCATGCCGCCGACGACGCCGACCAGGGGCAGGCCGGGCCGGGCGGTGCCGGCCGCGTCCGTCGCCGGGCCGGTGCGGGGCGCGGGGGCGGGGGCGGGGGCGGGGGCGGCGAGGGGCGTCATCCGAGGCACGGCAGCCCGAACTCCTCGACGAAGAGCGCGAAGGTGGCGATGACCATCAGGTAGTCGGTGTCGAGGTGCGCGTGCACCTGGTCGCCCCGGTCGCGGTGGTGGCGTACGAGCGCGGAGACGGTGTCCGGGTCGAAGTAGCCCTGCCGCCGTACGAGGGACGGGGAGAGCAGTTCCTCGAACCAGTCGGCGCCCGTGTTCAGCAGGTGGCCGCTGGTCTGGCCGCGGAAGCCGAACTTGGGCCGGGCGAGGACCTCGCCCGGGACGAGTGGCCCGGCGACCCGGCGCAGGACTGCCTTCTCGGCGCCGCCGGCCACCATCAGCGCGGGATGGAGGGCGACGGCCTGGTCCACGACGGGCCGGGCGAGGAACGGGAAGCGGGGCTCCACGGCGTTGGCGAGGGCCATGCGGTCCCCGTGGTCGCCGAGGAGATGGTCGGCGAGGCGCAGGTGGAAGTCGAGGTAGGAGCGCTGGTGCAGGGGGTGGCGGCCCTTGAGCCGGTCGGCGTCGACGAGCCGCTGGGAGGTGACGGCGAACGTGTCGAAGGACGGGGCGAGGTCGGCGGAGTACAGGTCGCGGCGGATCTCCTGGGTGGTGATCTGGTCCTGTTCGTAGCCGATGTCGACGCCCCACATGCGCTCCCGGATCTCCCGCTCCAGGTGGGCGTCGAGGCCGGTGAGGCGGCTGCCGCCGAGCCCGGCGGCGTCGTACCGGTATCCGGGGTAGCCGCCGAACAGCTCGTCGGCGCCCTCGCCGGTGAGGACGGCGACGGTGCCGTCGGCGCGGACCGCCTCGGACAGCTTGAGGGAGCAGACGTTGTACGACTCGCGTACGGGCGTCTCGGCGTGGCGGACCATGGCCCGCAGCCGGTCGGCGACGTCGGCGGCGTGGACGGGCACCTCGTGGTGGCGGGTGCCGAGCTTCGCGGCGACGAGACGCTGGTGGGGGCTCTCGTCGAAGTCGTGGCCGGGGAAGACGACGGAGTAGCTCGGCCAGGTGTGGCCGGGGCGGGCCCTGGCGGCGAGCGCGGCGAGGAGGCTGGAGTCGAGTCCACCGCTCAGGTACAGGCCGACGGGCACGTCCGCGACGAGCCGGTCGCGGACCGCGCCGTCGAGGAGGGCGGCCACGCGGTCGGCGGCGCCGCCGAGTTCGGCGTCGAGGTCGGCACCGAGCGGGGGGAGGTCTCCGGCGTCGGGGTAGTCGAGGTCCCAGTACCGCTCCACGGTGACACCGGAGGCGTCGGCGACGAGCCGCTCGCCCGGGCGCAGGGAGTGGATGCCCTCGAACATGGTGCGGGGGCTGACGAGTCCGGGGAGGGTGAGGACCTGGTCGAGGCCGCGCAGGTCCACGCGCGGCCGCACCGCCGGGTGGCGCAGAATCGCCTTGGCCTCGGAGCCGAAGACGAGCAGTCCGTCCACGACGGTGTAGAACAGCGGCACGACCCCCGCGTGGTCGCGGGCGAGGAGCAACCGCCGGGCGGTCGCGTCGTACAGGGCGAAGGCGAACTGGCCGTCGAGGCGCGCGGTGAGGCCGGTGCCGTGGTGGCGGTAGAGGTGGACCAGTACCTCCGTGTCGCAGGCGGTGCGGAACCGGTGCCCGGCGCGGGCCAGTTCCTCGCGCAGGGCACGGTGGTTGTAGATCTCGCCATTGCAGACGGAGACGAGGTCGCGATCCTCCGAGAAATGCGGCTGATTGCCCCGTTCCAGATCGTTCAGGGCGAGCCGGCGAAATCCCAGCGCGATTCCCTCACCGAGGTGTCGTCCGGCATCTTCCGGGCCTCGGTGGACAAGTTCGGAAATCATTTCCGAAAGTACATGAGTTTCTATCGGACGCGCCCCGTCGAGGGAAAACACACCCGCAATTCCGCACACGTTGGAAAATCCCCGTTTCACACCCGCACGGCACTTCCGGATGCGAGTGCCACGCTAGCCCACCGACATACCAAGGTCAACAAAAAAACATTCACCATCCTTCCTGGTAAGGCGTTTTGACAGGCCGTCGGACTGGCCCGGCGGACGAATTCCTGAATATGGTCTCGGTACGGGCCGCGCGACGGCCCGGAAACTCCCCCAGGACAGAAGGGCAGAACGCAGTGACGCGCAACCGATGGACCCCTTGGGACTCCGGCCCCGCCGTCGACGGCGGCAGGGAGGCGGTGCGGGTCTACTGCCTCCCGCACGCCGGCGGCTCGGCGGGCTCGTACCTGGCCTGGGCGCGCTCCCGGCAGGTGCCGGGCCTCGACTTCGTGCCGGTGGAGCTGCCGGGCCGCGGCACCCGCATGGCCGAGCCGCTGCCCGCCTCCATGGAGGAGGTGGTGGGCGGTGTCCTTTCGGTGCTGGAGGCGCGGCCGGAGCGGGAGCCGTTCCTGCTGTTCGGGCACAGCATGGGCGCCCAGATCGCGTACGAGACGACCCGCCGCCTGGTGGCCGGGGGCCGTCCGCTGCCGCGCGCCCTCGTGGTGTCCGGGTGCCGTCCCCCCGGCTCGCCCGTGGCGATGCCCCTGCACGACCGGGACGACGACGAACTGCTGAAAGGCATCGTGGAACTCGGCGGCACGCCCGCCGAGATCCTGGAGCACCGGGAACTGCTCGCCATGCTGCTGCCGGTGATGCGCGCGGACCTGGGGCTGCTCGCCCGGTACATGGAGACGGTACGGCCGACGGTGCTGCCGTGCCCCGTGGTGGCGCTCGGCGGTGACGGCGACCGGCTCTCCGGCCCGGAGTGGATCGACGGCTGGCGCTCGGTGACCGCGGGCGGCTTCCGCCGGCGGATACTCCCTGGTGACCACTTCTTCCTCCACGACGAGGTGGACGCGATCATGCAGGAGATCGCCGGCGCCGCGGAGGAGCACGTCGACGCGGCCGGCTGAGCCGGTCCCCCGTCGTCCGGCGCCCGCCGTGCCTCCCGCCCGGGGGCGCGAGGCCTCCGGACGGCGGGCGCGGGCATCCCCGGACCGGCGGGGCGGCCGGGGCGTGGAGCGCGGCAGCGGGTCACCGGGCGTCCAGACGGGACAGTTCGACCGCGAGGACCCGGCCGATGGCATCGATGTGGCCGGGCTCCACGAGCTGGAGGTGCTGGGCGTCCACGGGGTGGTCGGTGACCGGCCCGGTGAGGTACGGCGCCCACAGCTCGGGGGTGGTCGCCCGGCCCACGGCGGCCTCCCGCCGCACCTCCGCGGTGGCCGTGAAGGTGAGCAGCCCGCCGTCGTACGTGCGGGGCGTCCAGCGCACCATCAGCTCGCCGTGGTAGCGGCAGGTGTCGATCATCGCGGCGAGCGCGGCCGGGTCCGCCGGGGCGGAGGCGCCCATCGCCGGGGCGAGCAGCCGCAGCAGCTCGTCCGGTTCCGTGGCGCGGGTGCCGTCGGCGGCGGCGATGTCCTCCTTCGGCGCGCCCACCGCGTCGAGCAGGGCGCTCAGCACGTCCGTCTCGCCGACCGGGGCCGCGTGCGCGCGCCGGTCGTGCTCGGTCGGCGGCACGCTGTCCATCAGGGCGACCAGGTCGACCCGCTCGCCCTGCTCGCGGAGCTGGACGGCCATCTCGTGGGCGACGACGCCGCCGAAGGACCAGCCGAGGAGCCGATACGGGCCGTGCGGCTGGATCTCCCGGATCCGCGCCGTGTACTCGGCGGCGAGGCCGCCGAGCGTCGCGGGGCGGGGCCGCCCGCAGGCCGGTCCGGCTCCCTGGAGAGCGTACACAGGCTGATCCGGGCCGAGGGCGCGCAGCAGCCCCACGTATCCGAAGCCGTCGCCGACGACCGGGTGGACGCAGAAGAGCGGAACGCGGGTGCCGTGGGCGCGCAGCGGCAGCACCGGCTCCCACGGCACCGGGGCGCCGTCCGGTCCGGCGCCACTGCCGGGGCCCTCGGCGAACCGGCCGTGCAGGGCCGGGTCCCCGGCGATCCGGGCGGCCAGCGCGGCGGCGGTCGGGTGGTCGAAGAGGGTGCGGACGGCGAGGTCCACGCCGGTCTCGGCGCGGATCCGCTCCACGAGCCGGACCATCATCAGCGAGTGGCCGCCGAGCAGGAAGAAGTCGTCGTCGGGTCCGGCGCCGGGCACGTCCAGGATCTCGGCGAACAGCTCCGTCAGGGTGCGTTCCAGCGGCGTGGCGGGCTGCCGGGCGCCGCCCCCGGCGGAGGCGGGGGCGTCGGCGGGCTCGGGCAGGGCCGCCCGGTCCAGCTTGCCGTTGGGCGTGACGGGCAGCACGTCGAGCGGGACGTAGCCGGTGGGCACCATGTGCTCGGGGAGCCTGGCCCGCAGGTGCTCGCGCAGCTCCTCGGTGGCGGGCGCCGCGCCCGCGGGCACCACGTAGGCGACGATGCGGGGCGCGCCGTGCCGGTCCTCGCGGACCAGGACGACCCCGGCGGCGACGGCCGGGTGCTCGCCCAGCGCGGCCTCGATCTCGCCCAGTTCGATGCGGAAGCCGCGGACCTTGACCTGGCCGTCGACGCGGCCGAGGTACTCGACCGCACCGTCGGGCCGCCAGCGTGCGAGGTCGCCCGTGCGGTACATGCGGGAGCCGGGCGGGCCGTACGGGTTGGCGACGAACCGCTCGGCGGTGAGCGCGGGGCGGCCCAGGTATCCGTGGGCGAGTTGGACGCCGTCGAGGTACAGCTCGCCGGCGACACCGGGCGGGACGAGTTGGAGTTCCGCGTCGAGGATGTGGACGCGGGTGTTCCACACGGGCCGGCCGATGGGCACGGGGCGGCCGTCGTCGTCCTCGGGGCGGCAGGTCCACGCGGTCACCTCGATGGCGGCCTCGGTGGGCCCGTACTGGTCGACCAGCCGGACACCGGGCAGCACCTGGTGGAAGCGGCGGGCGGTGGCCGTCGTCAGGGCCTCGCCGCCGACGATGACCAGCCGCAGCGAGTCGCAGCGGCCCGCGTCGGGGTGCTGGAGGAAGGCGTCGAGCATGGAGGGGACGAACTGGGCGACGGTGACCCGCTCGGAGCGGATGAGGTCGCACAGGTACGCCGGGTCGCGGTGCCCTTCGGGGCGGGCGACGACCAGGGTGGCACCGGTGGTCAGGGGCCAGAAGATCTCCCAGACGGACACGTCGAAGCTGGACGGCGTCTTGTGGAGCACCCGGTCCCGGTCCGTGAGCAGGTACTGCTCCTGGCCCCAGCGGAGCCGGTTGGTGACGGCGCCGTGCGGGACGACGACGCCCTTGGGGCGGCCCGTCGACCCGGAGGTGTAGATCACGTACGCGGGGTCGTCCGGGGCCGGTGCGGTGGGCGTCCCCCGTTCGCCGCCGTCGGCGGCGGGGCGCGGCGCGAGCAGGGCGGCACCGTCCGGGACGCGCAGCCGCTCCGCCTCGCCGGGCGCGGCGATCACGGCCGTGGGCCGGGCGTCCTCCAGCATGAACGCCAGCCGGTCGGCCGGGTAGTCGGGGTCGAGCGGCACATAGGCGGCGCCCGTCCGGTGCACGGCACACACGGCGGCCACCAGGTCCACGGAACGGGGCACGGCGACGGCGACGACCGCGCCGGGAGCGGCGCCGACCGCGGCGAGCCGTCCGGCCAGGTCGTCGACGAGCGTGTCGAGTTCGGCGTACGTGGTCTCGTGGCCCTCGAAGACGACCGCCGTGGCGTCGGGGGTGCGGGCGAACTGCTCCGTGACGGACGCGGCGAGCGTGGTGGGCTCCAGTTCGCGGCGGGTGTCGTTCCACTTGTCGAGGACGAGGCGCCGCTCGTCGTCCGAGAGGAGCCCGATCCGGCCGATGCGCAGGTCCGGTTCGGCGGCGGCGCCGGTGAGCAGCCGGGTGAGCCGTTCGGCGAGGGCCGCGGCCGTGGCGTCGTCGAACAGGTCGGTGCGGTACTCGACGGTGCCCCGCAGCGGGCCCTCCGCGCCGTCGTCGGTGCGTTCGGCGGCAAGGGTGACCGTCAGGTCGAACTTGGCGGGCGCGAGCTGCACGGTGAGCCGCCCGGCGGTGACGCCGGGGATGTCGAGCCGCACGTCGGCTCCCTGGTCCACGACGAGGGCGACCTGGAACAGCGGGTGCCGGCCGGGCCGCCGTTCGGGCCCGACGAGGTCCACGAGCTGCTCGAACGGCAGGTCCTGGTGGGCGTAGGCGGCCACGTCGAGGTCGCGGACCCGGTCCAGCAGCTCCCGGAACGTCGGGTCGCCTGCCGTGTTGGTGCGCAGCACCAGCGTGTTGACGAAGAAGCCGACCAGGTCGTCCAGGGCGGCGTCGGTGCGGCCGGCCACCGGGGCGCCGAGGGGGATGTCCGTCCCGGCGCCGAGGCGGGTCAGCAGCGCGGCGAGGCCCGCCTGCACGGCCATGAAGAGGCTCGCGCCGCTCTCCCGCGCGAGCGCGGCGAGCGCCCGGTGGGTGTCCGCGCCGATCTCGACGGGCACGGTGCGCCCCTCGTGGCCGGTCTCGGGGGTGCGGCGGCGGTCGGCGGGCAGCGGTACCTCGTCGGGCAGTCCGTCCAGTACGGCCCGCCAGTGGTCCCACTGGGCGGCGGCGAGCGTCCCCGGGGTGCGGGCGTCGCCGAGCAGGTCGTGCTGCCAGAGGGTGTAGTCGGCGTACTGGACGGGCAGGGGCGCCCAGTCGAGCGCGCGGCCCTCGGCACGGGCCCGGTAGGCCGCGCCCAGGTCAGCGGCGAGCGGCTGGAGGGACCAGCCGTCGCAGGCGATGTGGTGGACGGTCAGCAGCAGGATGTGCCGGCCGGAACCGAGCAGGTAGAGGCGGGCACGCAGCGGCGGTCGGGAGGCGAGGTCGAACGGGGCGGAGGCGGCGGCGCGCAGCTCCGCCTCCAGAGCGGCGCCCTCGGCGCGGGCGGGGTCCAGCGGGACGATGTCCAGCAGGGACGGCAGCTCCACCGGGTCGAGGACGCGCTGGTGGGGCACGCCGTCCCGGTCGGGGAAGACGGTGCGCAGCGCCTCGTGGCGGACGACGACGTCGTGCAGGGCGGCGCTCAGGGCGCCGATGTCGAGCGGGCCGTCGAGGTGCAGCGGCAGCGGGATGTGGTAGGCGGGGCTGTCGGTCTCCAGGCGCTGGAGGAACCACAGCCGGCGCTGGGCGTGCGACAGCGGCGTCTCGGCGGGCCGTCGCGCTGGGGTGAGCGCGGGGCGGCGTCCGCCTGGCGCGTCGGGGCCGTCGAGGAGGCGGGCGAGTCCGGCGGGGGTGCGGGCTTCGAAGACGGCGCGGATGGGCAGTTCGGCGCCGGTGGCCGCGCGGACCCGGCTGACCAGCCGCATGGCGAGCAGGGAGTGGCCGCCCAACCGGAAGAAGTCGTCGTCCGGGCCGGCCTCGGGCAGCCGCAGCACCTCGGCGAACAGGCGGCACAGGGCTGCCTCGCGCTCGTCGGCGGGCGGGCGGGCGGGACCGCTGGTGAGGCGCAGGTCCGGTTCGGGCAGGGCGCGCCGGTCGAGCTTGCCGGTGGCGGTGAGCGGCAGCCGGTCCACGTGGGCGTACGCGGCGGGCAGCATGTAGGCGGGGAGGCGGGCGGCCAGGTGCTCGTGGAGCTCGACGGCGCCGGGTGCCCGCCGGCCGGGTGCCGGGACCACGTGGGCGGCGAGGTACGGGGCGCCGTCCTCCTCGCCGCGCACGGTGACGGCGGCCTGGGCGACGGCGGGGTGGCCGGTGAGCTGTGCCTCGATCTCGCCGGGTTCGATGCGGAAGCCGCGGATCTTGACCTGCTCGTCGGCACGGCCCAGATATTCGACGTGGCCGTCGCGGCGGAGCCGGGCGAGGTCGCCGGTGCGGTACATGCGGCTGCCGGGAGGGCCGTACGGGTCGGCGACGAATCGTTCCGCTGTGAGGGCGGGGGCACCGAGGTAGCCGCGGGCGAGCTGGGGCCCGGCCAGGTACAGCTCGCCGGGCACGCCGAGCGGGGCGGGCCGCAGCCGCTCGTCGAGGACATACGCGCGGACGTTGTCGAGGGGCCGGCCGATGACCGGGGTGGGGCTGTCGTCCAGTTCGCAGCAGAGCGCGTCGACGGTGAACTCGGTGGGCCCGTAGTAGTTGTGGACGTCGGTGCCGGGGACGGCGGAGAGCCGCTCCCACAGCTCGGGGCCGACGGCCTCACCGCCGAGCATCAGGGCGCGCGGCCGGTGGTGGTCGCCGTCGTCCAGCAGCCCGGCGGTCAGCAGGGCCTGCGCGTAGGTCGGCGTGAGGTCGAGGAAGTCGAGCCGTTCGCGCCGCACATGGGCGACGAGCGCCTCGGGGTCGAGGCGGACGTCGTCGGCGAGGAGGTGCAGGCAGTGCCCTTCGCGGAGCCAGAAGAACGGCTCCCAGGCCGTGTCGAAGGTGATGGAGGCGACCAACCCGACGTGCAGCCGCGTGCCGTCGGCGGGCGCGTACCGGCCGGCCATGCGGACGCGGTGGTGCTCCGCGAGGTGGGTGAGCGCCCGGTGCTCGACGGCGACGCCCTTGGGGGTGCCGGTGGAGCCGGAGGTGTGGATGACGTACGCGGTGTCGTTCGGGCAGGTGGGGGCGGCGCGGTCGGCGTCGGAGAGGTCGATGTCCGGGTGGGCGGCGAGCGCCGCTCGGACGTCCGGGTCGTCCAGCGCGAGCGCGGGGACCCCGGCGGGCAGCCGCCCGGAGGTGGCGGTGGTGGTGACGGCGCAGACCGGGCGGGTGGTCGCGGCGACGGCAGCGGTCCGCTCGGCGGGCGTGTCGGGGGTGAGCGGGGCGAAGGCGGCGCCGGACTTGAGGACGGCAAGCAGCGAGACGACCAGCTCAGCGGTGCGGTCGAGGACGACGAGCACGGGCCGGTCGGGCGCGGCGCCGCGGCGGACCAGTTCGCGGGCGAGCCGGTTGGCGCGGGCGTTGAGCTCGCCGAAGGTGAGCCGGTCGGCTCCGGCGACGAGGGCGGGTGTGCCGGGTTCGGCGGCGGCGCGCTCCTCGAACGCCTGGTGGTAGGCGAGGGCGGGCACGTCGAGCGCGGGCCCGCTCCACAGCGCGGCGAGGGTGTCCCGCTCGTCGGCGGCGAGCAGGTCGACGGCGCCGATGTGCTGATCGGGGTCGTCGGCGACCCGCTCGAGGAGCAGGGCGAGCCGCCGGGTGAGGGCTTCGGCCCCGGTCCGGTCGAACAGGTCGCTGCTGTACTCGACGAAGCAGGTCAGCCCGGCCGGTTCGCCGTCGGCGTCGCGGCGCTCCATGACGTTGAACGACAGGTCGAACTTGGCGCCGCCCGGGTCGGCCTCGACGACCTCGCAGGTGACGCCGGGCAGGGCGAGGGCGGCCTCGGGCAGGTTCTGGAAGGCCAGCATGACCTGGAACAGCGGGTGCCAGGCGAGGGAGCGCGGCGGGTTGAGGGCGGTGATGAGCCGCTCGATGGGCATGTCCTGGTGGGCGAAGCCCTGCAGGTCGGTGCGGCGCACCCGCTTGAGCAGTTCACGGAAGGTGGGGTCGCCGGAGGTGTCGATGCGCAGGACGAGCGGGTTGACGAAGTAGCCGACGACGTCGTCGTAGCGGGAGTCGCCGCGTCCGGCGGTGGGGCTGGCGATGGGCAGGTCGTCGCCCGCGCCGGACCGGCTGAGGACGGTGGCGAGCGCGGCCTGGACGACCATGAACAGGCTGACCCGGCACGACCGGGCGAGGGCGAGCAGGTCCCGGTGGAGGGCCGCGGGGATCTCCCAGGGGAAGTAGTCGCCCTCGTGGGACATGACGGCAGGGCGCGGCCGGTCGGTGGGCAGCGGCAGGCAGTCGGGTATCCCGGCGAGCGCATCCTTCCAGTACGCGAGTTGGCGGCTGATGCCGCTGTCGGGGTCGTCCAGGCTGCCGAGGCCGGCGTGCTGTGCGGTCGCGTACGCGGCGAAGTCCGCCGGGAGCGGCGCCCATACGGGGGCGCGCCCCTCGGAGCGGGCCGTGTAGGCGGCGCTCAGGTCGCGGGCGAGCGGCGCCATCGACCAGCCGTCGCCCGCGATGTGGTGCTGGACCATCAGGACCAGGTGGTCCCGCGGTCCGAGGACGAAGATCCGCATGCGCAGCGGCGGTTCGGCGGCCAGGTCGAAGCACTCGCGGCAGGCGGCGGCGATCAGCTCCGGGAGGGCCGCCTCGTCGGCGGGCCGGACCGTCAGCGGCACGGGGACGTCCCGGGGGTCCAGGACGCGCTGGTAAGGGGTGCCGTCGCGTTCCGGGAAGACGGTCCGCAGGGCGGCGTGCCGGTCGATGACGTCCCCGAGCGCGTCACGCAGGGCATCGACGTCGAGCGGGCCCCTGAGGCGGAGCGCCACCGGCATGTTGTAGGAGGCGTCGCCCTCCTGGAGCCGGTCGTTGAACCACAGCGCGAGCTGTGCATAGGACAGCGGGATCTCGCCCGGCACGGTGCCTTCGCCCTGCACTTGCTGTTCCTCCCCGTGGACGCGGACGGCCCCTGGGAGGCTGCCGCGTCAGGCTGTTGCGATGGGTCTGCGTCGTGGTGCTGGTGATGCTCGGTGGTGCTGATGGTGCCGTGATGCGGGTGGTGCCGTGATGCGGGTGGTGCGGATGATGCCGGTGGTTCCGTGACGCGGGTGGCGCCCTGGCGCCCCCGTGGTGCTCGGTGGCGCCGTGCGCGGCGCCTGCGCGGGCCGGGAAGCGGTCAGCCGGCGGTCCAGTGGTACGTCACGTCGGGCTCGTTCTCCTCGTTGCGGCTGCCGTCGTTCAGCTCGCCCACGGTGAATCCGTGCCGCTCGTAGAAGGCGCGGGCCTCGGTGTTCCGCTGGAAGACGTGGAGGGACAGCTTCTTTGGCGACGCCTCCCGTACGGTCGCCAGCAATGCCGTGCCGATGCCCCGGCGCCGTACGTCGGGGCGCAGGTACAGGTGGTCGAGGACGGTGCCGTCGAGGGAGGCGAAGCCGACGATCTCCGCCGGGTCGCCCAGTTCGGCCACCCAGACGGTGGTGTCGGGCAGGACGACGGCCTCGATCCAGGCGCGAGTCTGCTCGTCGCTGTGGAGGCGCGGCAGATACGGCATGGTGGCGGTCCGGGAGGCGAGGAAGACCGCGGTGACGGCCTCGCCGTCGGCGGCGGTCGCCCGGCGGACGCGCGGGGTCTCCGGCTTCTCGGCTCGGTCGGCGCCGTGGGGGACGGAAGAGGTCATGGGGACTCGTTTCTGTCGTGGGCGGGAAAGGGGTGTCGTCGGTGGTGCGGGACCGGAGCGGCCGGTGCTCAGACCGTGTAGACGCGGCTCGCGAAGGAGAGCCCCGCCGCGTCGGGGATCCAGGTGAGGTACTTGGGGCGCGGCTGTGTCAGCGCCCGTTCGGGAAGCCCCGCGTCCTGCGTCATGGCGAGCACGCGCAGCGGCTTGCCGCCCCGGACGGTGAGGGTCACCTCTTGGCCGCGCGGCGAGGGCGCGGCGAGCAGCAGTCCCCACTTCCACGGCGAGCCGGCGTGCGGGCGGTTCTCCCCGCCCGGGAGGTCCTGCGTCCCGGCGGGCGCGCCGTGCAGGCGGGCGCCGACGACCTCGGTGGCGGAGGTGTCGACGTACAGGGCGAGCAGGACGGGCGTGCCGTTCACGGCCTTCACGGAGAGGCGTACGGTCCGGGTCGCGCCGCTGCGCGTGTCGGAGAGGGTCGTGACCCGCGGCCGGGAGACGGGGGCGACCGGCGCCTCGCCCGCCAGGAGGCCGCCGGGCGGGGCGGCGAGGGCGGGCGACCACGCCTCCAGCGTGTCGGTGCGGGAGGTGCCGGTCCGGGCGGTGACCCACGGGTGCGCGTCAGCGTCCTCGGACACCCAGTAGGCGCGGCCCCGGTCGGCGTCGAGGGCGTACATGAGGCTGACGGGCCGCGGGTACTCGGCGTCGGCGCGGCCGGTGAGGGCGTTGGCGCCGACGAGCGCCGTCCCGGTGACCGCGAGGGCCGCGCCGGCCGCGACGACCCGCCGGCGCGGGGCGGTCCACAACGGCAGGGCCGCCGGTAGGGCCGGTACGGCGAGGACGAGGGCCGCCAGGACGAGCGGCGCCGCGGCGGAGGCCAGCCCGAGGACCGGGAAGAGCAGCGCGATCAGCGGGGCGGTGACCGCGACGCCGGGCAGCCCGCCCAGCGCGAGGGCGGCCGCCCGCCACGGCGAGTCCTGCGGGGCGCGGACGGCGAGGAGCAGACCGGCGGCCCCGCCGAGCACCGTCCACGTGACCACGTACGCGGCGCCGGGCAGCAGCACGGCGACGGGCACGGCCGACAGCGCGGGCCACACGAGGACGCCGACGGTCGCCTCCGTCACGGAGCCCCGGGCCCGCCGCGCCGTCCACACGGCCCACAGGGCGGTCACCGTGGCGGTGAGCAGCAGCAGTCCGGTGACGGCAGGACCCGTGCGGTACGGGTCGCCGAGGTGGAACAGGGCGTAGTCGGGGCGGAGCAGCAGCAGGCCCTGCCAGGCGGCCCAGCCGAGCGCGGCGGCCGCGGCGAGGGTGAGCGGGAAGGTCAGCGCGGACCGTACGGCGGCACGGGTGTTCAGGGCGCGGCGGCGGCGGGCGTACCAGGCGGCCGCGGCGAGCGCGGCGGGCGCCAGCAGGGCCAGCGGCAGCACCGCCCCGGCGGGGTAGCGGACGAGCAGCGGGCCCACGTTGAACCAGGTCGCCTCGGGTGCCTCGGTGACGTCCCGGAGGTCCGCCGCGGCCAGCGCGCGCACGGCGGACAGGGCGGTGTCGCCGAGGTCCTGGAGGCTGCCCGGGTCGAGGTGGGCGGCGTCGTCGCCGGGCCCGTGGTAGCGGGCGCTGCCGCCGATGACGGCGAAGTTCAACCCGGTCATGCCGGCGGCGCGCAGCGGGGTCAGGTCCGTGTCGTGCGGCAGCAGCCGGTAGATCTCGTCGGACAGGGAGGTGGCCACGGGCGGGGTGTCGGCGAGGGCGTCGGCCAGGGCCGCGCTGTGGGCACCCGTCTCGAACATGACGGCACGTCCGCTGGTGCCCCGCGCTTCCAGGTTGACGACGACATGCGGTTCTCGGGCGGCGGCTCCGAGGCTCCGCAGGTAGGCGCGGGCGCCGAGCTGGCCGGTCTCCTCCATGTCGGTGAGGAGCAGCACCACGTCGTTGCGGGGGCGGGGTCCCTCGGTCAGGACGCGGGCGATCTCCAGGAGGGACGCCACGCCGAGGCCGTCGTCGGAGGCGCCGGGACCGGTGGGGACGGAGTCGGTGTGGGCGACCAGCAGCAGGCTGCCCGTGGAGGAGGACCCCTCGATGGTGGCGGTGATGTTGTGGACGCGTCCGGCGAGGTGCGAGGAGTCCCGGCCGGGCAGCACCTCCGTCGCCTCGCTCTGCGCGGGTTTCAGCCCCAGCCCCGTCAACTGCTGCCGCACATAGGCCCGTACGGCTTCGGCTTCCGGTGTTCCGGAAGGATGTGGGGCCCGCGCCAGGTGCGGAACGTGGACTCGGGCGCGTTCGGCGGAGAACACGGAGGGCGCCGCGTCCGCGCGTACGGGCTTCGGGACGGCGCGCATGAGAATCGCACTGCCGGCGGCAGCCAGTACGAGCAGAAGAACAGCGACAAGCGCGGGTACGCGCGACCTCATGGAGCCCCCGGAATCGACGAAGCGCCCTTGTGGGGGCTTGATCAATGCGGAACGTACCAGTGATCACTGGGAGTTGAAAGGGGTTCACAAACGGGCCCCGCCTGGGGTTGTATGGCTGGTGCACCCGGGATGACGCCATCGCGCCCCAGGGGCACCACGTTTCCAAAAGGGGGAATTCACGGGTGAGCCCCGTAGTCCGTTTTCAGGACGTCGTGAAGACCTACGGCGCGGCAAACGCCCTCGACGGGCTCGATCTGGAGGTCTCCCCGGGCCAATTCTTCGGACTGCTGGGACCGAACGGCGCCGGAAAGTCCACCACCATGCGCCTGATCACCGGGCAGAGCCGGGCCACCGGCGGCACGGTCGAGGTGCTGGGACACGGCATGCCCGCGGCCTCGCGGCGGGTCCGCTCACTGCTCGGCGTCGTTCCGCAGGAGGACAACCTCGACATCGAGCTGACCGTCCGGCAGAACCTGGAGGTGTTCGCCCGGTTCAGCGCCCTGCCGCCCGCCGAGTGCGGCGCGGCGGTGGACCGGGCGCTGGCGGCGGTGCGCCTCACGGACCGGGCGGACAGCCGTGTGGAGGCGCTCTCCGGCGGCATGCGGCGCAGGCTGCTCCTCGCGCGGGGCATCCTCACGTCCCCGCGGCTGCTGCTTCTCGACGAGCCGACCGTGGGTCTGGACCCGCAGATCCGCCAGGACCTGTGGGACGTCATCGAGGCGCTGCGCGAGACCGGCACGACGGTGCTGATGTCCACGCACTACATCGAGGAGGCGGAGCGCCTCGCCGACGAGGTCGCCATCGTCTTCGCGGGCCGGCTGATCGCCCGAGGCACCCCGGCCGAACTGCTGCGCGCCCACGCCGGGGCGCAGGCCGCCGAGTACCGGGGGGACGCGTCCCGCCGTGCGGAGGTGGAGGCGCTCGTGGCGAGGTCGGGGCTCACCAGCAGGCGCACCGGCCTGGCGGTGTCGGTGCTCCGCGCCGAGACGATGCCCGAGTCGCTGCGCGCCGAGCTGGGCGCGCCCGACGTGCTGCGGCCCACGACCCTGGAGGACGTCTTCGTGATGCTGACGGGCGAGCTGTTCGTCTGACCCGCAGGCCCGCCGCGCCGCGCCTGCGCGGCGCTCCACCGGTACTCCGCCGCTGCGCGGTCCCGTTCCGGCCCCCGCCCGCGGGCGCCCCGTCCTCCTCACGCGGCGGCAGCCGTTCACCGATCCCGGCCGACCAGAAGGGACCCATTCCATGTCGAGGGCCGCACCGGCTCCACCCGCACAGCCGCCCGCCGGCGCGCCCGTGTCCGAGGGCGGCTCCCCGGCCACCCCGGCGCTGATGCCGTCGCTGCGCGCCGTGTGGCTGCGGGAGCTCCTGCTGTTCACACGCTACTGGCCGGCGATCACCTTCGGCTCGCTGGTCGAGCCCCTGGTCTACATGACCGGTTTCGGGCTGGGCTTCGGCCGCCTGGTCGACTCCGCCGAGGGCCGCCCGTACCCGCAGTTCCTGGGCGTCGGCATGGTGGTGACCTCGGTGCTCTTCGCCTCCGCCTTCGCGGGCATGTTCGAGAGCTACAACAGGCGCTGCTACCAGCACCTGTACGACGCGGTGCTGAGCCGCCCGGTCGACGTGTGGGAGCTGGTCACGGCCGAGGCGTCGTGGATCGCCGTCAAGTCGTCCGCGTACAGCTCGGTACCGTTGCTCGTCACGGTCGCGATCGGTCTGCCGCTCACGCCGTCGTTGCTGCTCGTGCCCCTGATCACGCTGGTGGCGGGACTGGCGTTCGCCCTGTGCGGGATGTGGGTCTCCACGCTGGTTCCGGCCATCGACTGGCTGCGGCTCGTCGTGTCGGGCGTGCTCACCCCGCTGGTGATGGCCGCCGGGGTGTTCTTCCCGCTGACGGGGCTGCCCGGCTGGGTGCGGGCCGTCGCGGCGGTCAACCCCATCCACCACTGCATGCAGCTCGTCCGGCACGCCGCGTTCGGCACGCTCGGCGCCGAGGACCTGCTGCACCTGGCGGTACTCGCCGCCTTCACCGTGGCCGCGTGGTTCCTCGCCGTACGCGGGATGACCCGCCGCCTCTTCGACTGACCGAGCCGCCGACAGGAGCGCACGATGACCAACCCCTTCGACAGCGACGACCGCCCGTACGTCGTCCTCCGCAACGACCGCGCCGAGCACTCCCTGTGGCCGGCCGCCATCGACATCCCGGACGGCTGGACCGTCGTCCACGAGGAGGACTCCCGCGCCTCCTGCCTCACCTGGGTCGACGCCCACGCTTCCTGAACCCGTTCGTCCCGCGCCCCGCGTGCGCCGCCGGCGAGTGCCGCGGCCGGCCGGCCCACCGACCGAGATCGTCCCGCTCCTGGGCACCTGATGCGCTCCGGGCCCGGCGGAGGCTCCATGCGTTGACTCCGGCCGCCGGTCGGGGCTGGTGTCGGTGGAGTCGCGTCGCAACAGGTCAGCGGCCCGATCATGGCCGTCGTCCCGGACAGTGGTGCGGATCTTCTTCCCGCGCCGGGCTCCCTCCAGGCCCAGGTCGCGCATCGACCGTGCGACGGTGCGGCGGGCCACCGGTACGCCCTCGCGACGCAGCTGCCGCCAGAGTGCTCCGAGCAGGACAGGCTGCCGTCACGGCCCTCACCCGGCGCGGGTCCGCCCGGCACCTCTCCGGGCTCCGCGTCTCGCTCGGCATGCCCCGCGATGGCTTCTTCCGACCGCCACGACGGACGCGGCCTCGCCAGCCCTCGGCACCCCGCGCCCACGCCGATGGGCCTCTCCGCACGGGCGCCGAGGACCTCGCGCTGTACCGGGAGAAGTTCCGCCGCCGCCCACCGGAATCGCTGGACGAGCTGCACGGCCCGACCCGGGGCGCGGATCCACCACCGCACACGGCCTGGGCCGGGATGACGTCGCGCTACCTGGGCAAGCCTCGCCGGCGCATCGACCTGTACCGAACCGGCCCGCACGGCCTGGGGGCGACGGCGCCCGACGCCGATCCCGGCGCCCGGGACTATTCGGTTCCCCGGCGGCCGACCACCCAGCTCACGTCGTATCGCGGCAGCTCGGGGAGTCCCCGAACGCGTCGTGCCTCGGGTGTCAGAACGGCGAAGTGCCCGTCGAGCCCCAGAGCCCGGCAGCCTGCCTCCCAGTTCGCACACCAAATCCCCAGGGCCACCGCCGCGTAGTACCGCGACCCGGTGGAGGCGTGGAAATCGAACCGTGACGGCCTCTCCTCACCCGTCGACCGATCCGCCACCGCGACGCACCTGGTTGTCTGGCTGTTGAACGACGATGGCGCCCATTGGCACACCTCGTAGGAGCGCCCGTACGCCGCCCATGGCGGTCGGGTGACGTCCAGAGGCTTTCGGAAGTGCGGATCGGCGAAGAAGAGCGAGGTCAGCGGCAGGCGGCGGCGCTGGATCAACTGCATGCCGCGCAGCGCCAAGGGTTTGAAGGACGAGCGGTATCCCACGGCGCAGACACAGACGACGTGGTCCTCCTCGGGGTCGAATCTGTCGCCCAGATGTTCCACGATGCTCTTCTGGTCGGCGCCCGGACCGATCCAGCACGTCGCCAAGCCCATCCGCGTGGCGTGCAGAACGACGTGCTGCAGGCTTCGGCCGACGTCGACGACCGCCATGCGGTCGTACGTGCGGGGGGCGATCGCGACGAGGAACTCGTGGGCGCCCACGACCGGCCAGACGGTGAGCGAGGCCGCGACGTACTCGAAGCGTATGGGCCTGCCGCCGATCAATCGGTCGGGCATGGTGTACGAGCGGACGGCGTCCAGCAGTTCCGCACGGTGGTCCTCGGTCAGGTCCCGGGACTGGAACGACCGGCATGAGCGCCGAGCCCGCATGAGATCGAAGGCCCCGAGTCCGTCCCTGCGCTGGGGCAGGGCTTCGGTGGGGCGCAGCCCGAACTTCACCGTGACGAGATCGAAGACGAAGACCACGAACAGCAGCAACGCGACACCGGCCGGCAACCAGAGACCGATCCCCTGCAAGGCTCCGGTCGCCCGCCCCGCGGCCGCGACGAGGCAGAAGGCGAGCGAGGGAACCGCGTCGAGGATGTACTGCAGCCAACCGGTGAACTGGAGACGAGCCTTGAGACGTCTCAGGGAGGACGGCCGGGGCTTGGGTGAGGTGCTGCCGGTCCCCCTCGGGCGCATGCTGCTCTGAACCATTGCCATACCTCTCGTGCGATTGCCGCCCTCGTGGGCGGACTGCTCGTATCCGGTTTCCGGGGGCACGTCACGGCGCCTGCAGCCTGCGTGCCTTCAATGCGACCGCGGTGCGGAGCGCGTCGCGGGGAGGGGACCCGGATGTCCACGGTCTCTTCACCGGTCCCGCGCGGAGGCGGAGCTCGGAGTCCCTCGACCAAGTCGCCGAGCAGGTGGATGCTCTTGGCCCCGGCGTGGCTCCCGACAAGGACTCCGGGGGGCGCGGGCCGTCGCGGGCTGATGCTCGGGTCGCCAGGGACAGGAACCCGGTCACGACCCGCGGCTCACCGGCCGTTGCGCGTCGAGGCCCCGTTGGCGCTCCGAACCGAGACGGGCACCGGTGCTCGGTGGACAGGAGCGCCGTCGTGCCGCCGGTCCGGCAGGGCGGACTCGTGGGCTTCGGCGTCGCGCGGGGAAGGCTGCCGACGGCGATCGGCCACCGCCGCGGGCGCCGGGCTCCCGCGGACGCCCGCCCGCTGACCGGCACCTTCACGCGGCAGGCCCGCTACCCCCGGGGAGCGTGGTGGCCGGGCTCACGGCTCACTCCGGTGCCGGCTCCGGGCGCCGGAGCAGCAGCGCCACCGCCGCCATGGCGAGCAGGGCGGCCGCGCTGCTGCCGAGCAGGGCGAACTGCATGCCGTCGACGAAGGCCGCCCGGGCCCGGTCGGCCACGGGGCCTCCGATGGCGTTCGCGGCGGCCAGCGAGGACCGGGCCGCGTCGACGATCTGCGGGGGCTGCCCGGTGAGGTCCAGCCGATCGCGGTAGGCGGCGCTCAGGATGCTGCCGAGTACGGCGATGCCCAGCGCGCCGCCGACTTCCCGCGTGAGGTCGTTCATCGCGGAGCCGACACTCTGCAGGGCCCGGGGCAGGGCGCCGGTGATCGCCGTGGTGGCCGGGGTCATCGCCAGCCCCATCCCGATGCCGTTCGAGAACAGCGCGGCGGCGATCACCCAGTAGGAGCTGCCGCCGTCGAGCCGGGCGAGGACACCCATACCGAGGGCGACAGCCAGCAGTCCGACGACCCAGGGGCCCCTGGCCCCGAAGCGGGCGGCCAGGCGCGGGGTCAGCCGGGAGGACGGCACCATGCCGACGGACAACGGCAGCATGCTCACGGCGGCGACCAGGGCGCTGTCACCGCGCACCATCTGCAGGTACTGCATCGTCACGAAGATGAAGCCGAAGAATCCGAAGAACATGAGCGTCATCGACAGCGAACCGGCCGCGAAGCGCCGGTTGCGGAAGAGCCGCGGGTCCAGCAGCGGGTACCGCTGCCGCAGCTCCCAGACCACGAACCCGGCCAGCACCGCCAGCCCCAGGCCGATGCCGCCGAGGGTGACGGCGTCACCCCAGCCACGGGTCGGAGCCTCGATCACCGAGTACACGACAGCCGCCAGCCCCGCCACCACGAGCAGCGCGCCGACCAGGTCGATCGGCGGTGCGTCCGACTCGGCCGACTCGGGCACGTACAGGAGGGTGCCGACCAGGGCGACCAGTGCGAGGACGACGTTGAGCAGAAAGACGGAGGGCCAGGACCACAGCTCCAGCAGCAGCCCCGACGCCAGGATCCCCACCACCGCGCTGGCCCCGGCGACCGCGGCCCATACGCTGATCGCGCGGGCCCGCTGGGCACCTGAGAAGGTGCTGGTGATCGTGGACAGGGTGGCCGGCATGACCAGGGCGGCGCCCATCCCGAGCACTCCGCGCATGGCGATCAGCAGGTCGGGATCGGTGGTGAGCGCCGCCGCCCCGGAGCCGCCTCCGAAGATCGCGAGACCGGCGAGCAGTGCCCTGCGGCGGCCGAACCGGTCGCCCAGCGCACCTGCCGGCAGCAGCAGCGAGGCGAACGCCAGGCTGTAGGCGTCGATGATCCAGGACAGCTGGGTCTGGCTGCCGTGCGTTTCCCTGGCGATGTCGGGCAGCGCCACATTGAGCGAGGCCATCGCGGCTACCACGCCGCCCAGGGCGAGGCAGGTGATGACGAGGACGAGGGTGTTGCGGGCAGGGGGTGCGGCGCGGGCGGTGTCGAGAGGTTGGACGACGCTCATGCGATGTTCTTCCTGGAGTCCCGGCGGAGTGCCGGCGTCTTCTGGCTTTCGGACGTGGTCAGCCGGTGTGGCTGTCCGGACCCACGGTGGTGGCGCCGGAGACGGGATTTCCACCCTGATGAATAAGGGACGGGCCGGTGTCGGGGCTGCCGTCGGCCCGGACCCCTGCGGCACGGATCCGCGGTCTGCCCGGCGACGTGCGGTGGCGGCCGACAGCCTGCCGGCGGGTCGAGACGCCCGTCGGCAGGCGGCTCACCGGCCTGGTGGACAATATTTCAGTGGTGATGAATAAAGCCCCGCGCCGCGGTAGGCGGCCCGGCAGCCCGGACACCAGGACCGCGATCCTCGACGTCGCCCGCCGCCGTTTCCTCAACCAGGGCTACCACGCGGTGACCCTGCGCTCCATCGCGGCCGAGGCGGACGTGGACCTGGCCCTGGTCAGTTACTTCTTCGGCTCCAAGAAGGGCCTGTTCGGCGCGGCTCTGGCTCTGTCGGTCAACCCGGCGGACGTGGTGGCCCAGGTACTGGAGGGCGATCCGGCGACCTTTCCTCAGCGCGCGCTGCAAAGGGTGCTCGCCGCCTGGGACGATCCCGAGTCCGGTCCCGCCCTGCTCACGCTGTTCAGGAACACCATGCAGGACGACACCTTCGCGGCGCTGGTGAAGGAGGTCATCGAGCGCGAGATCGTCGACCGGGTAGCGGCGTCGCTCGGCGGCACCGCCGCCCGCCGACGCGCCATGGCCTTCTGCTCGCAGATAGCCGGGCTCATCGCCACTCGCTACCTGCTGCGCCTGGAGCCCATGGCCTCCATGACCCACGAGGAGATCATCCGCCGCCTCGGCCCGGCACTGCGCCAGAGCCTCAGCGACCCAGGCCGGAGCTTCCCGCAGAGAGCGACAGGTCAGCGGCGTTCACAGCGGGATTCCAAGGACACGTCATGAACGTCCGGAACAGGTGGAGGCACACCCCGACGAGTCAGCGACCACGGCCTCCTCGCCGGCCACCATCACGTCCTGCCCGCAGACAACCGCTGGGAGCACCCTCACGGCTCCCGGGTCGTCGTAGCCGAGGCCGTTCGTGGCGCCGAGCGGATCGGTACGGGACAGCAGGTTGCCGCTCGCGTCGTAGCGGAAGCGGGTGGTGTGGCCGAGGGCGTTCGTGGTGGCCAGGATGCGGCAGTGCGGGCCGATCAGGTGCCG
The DNA here is from genome assembly GCF_023630175.1 of Streptomyces cellostaticus. GTDB lineage: Bacteria > Actinomycetota > Actinomycetes > Streptomycetales > Streptomycetaceae > Streptomyces > Streptomyces cellostaticus_A. The sequence continues at coordinate 277,363 of NZ_JALLIN010000001.1, forward strand.
GGTGGGACGGCCGCGACCCGATGCTCCCCGAGCCCAGACAGGCCGGCCACCGCGGAGTCGGGCTTCGGGCCGGCGTGTGACACCGAATGACAGTTTTGGGGCACCATCGGTCAGCAGGATCTCCGCCACCATGACTACATTGGAAGGGCCGAGGACACCCGTCGACAGCCCTCGGCGGAGAAGACAGCATGCGGACGATCACCCTCGACCGTGCGTGGAGACTCGCGCTGCACCAGGCAGGCCTCTCGGCCGACGAGGTCGCTCGCAAGGCGGGGCTTCCCGTGGACCTCCTGTCCCGCGATCCGGCGGTCGTTTCCGTGGATGCCTATCGCGCCATGTGGGAGGCCGTGGAGGGTCTCGGTGAGAACGACCCGACGCTTGCGGTGCGTCTGGGTGCGGAAGCCACGCCTGAGCTGTTCAGCCCCGTTCTGTTCGCGGCGTTGTGCAGCGGTGATCTGTGCCGGGCCATGGAGCGTATCCAGGCGCACAAGCCCCTGGTTTCACCGCAGCAGGTGGATCTTCGCCACACGCCTCTTGAGTTTGGTGTCTCCTGGCGCTGGCCGAAGGACGTTGCACCGATGCCCGCCCTCGAAATGGCGGCGCACGCCGTGCTGGTCACGCAACTGGCTCGCACGGGAACGCGCGAGCGGATCGCGCCGGTCGCGGTGACCATGCCCCGGCTGCCCAAGAACCTCGACGCGCTGACGGACTTCCTCGGTACCGCGCCCACCGCGGGGCCCGCAGGGGTGGTCTTCCGAGCCCAGGACGCCCGGCGGCCGTTCCTCACCGCGAGTGAGGCAATGTGGACCTTCTTCGAGGGCGAGTTCCGCCGCCGGTCGGAGCCGCAGCAGCAGGCGTCGACCGTCGAGCAGGTCCGAACCCACCTGCTGGAGTGCCTGCCCGCCGCGGAGGCCTCCATCGACGCGGTGGCCGCACGCATGGCGGTGAGCAGACGGACCCTCCAACGTCTGCTGGCAGCCGAGGGCACGATCTTCCGCGATGTGGTGCGCGACGTACGTGAGGAACTGGCGCGTCGCTACCTGTGCGACACCTCTGTCCCGCTCTCGGAGATCGCGTTCCTCCTGGGGTATGGAGAGGTCACGTCGTTCATCCGCGCCTTCCGCAGCTGGACCGGCAGCACCCCTCAGCGGTACCGGGGCGCCCGTCGGCACGACCTGGCACCGGGTGCCCGCCGAACGGCACCGCTTGGCACCCGCTCGACAGCACTGCCCTTCTAGGGTCGAGGTACCAAGCCGACCAGGTCAGGCAGCCGCCTCCACCGCCGGAGTACCTCTTATGCCCTACCACCCCGAACTCGCCGCCGAGCCCGCCGACTGCCGCATGGCGTCGGCCACCGGTGGACGGTGCCCCTAGTCAGGCGTTCCGACCGCACGGGGTGGTCCAGCCACCTCCGCGGCCACGACCACGGCGACCCGCCCCCCACCCGTTCGCCGTGCCTGCTCGCACGGAGAACCCAGTCGGCCCGCCTCCCAGCCGGATCGGTGTCGGGACCCTCGACCTGTTTCCACAACGAGTGCACGCACTACGCCGAACGCCTGAGCGGCGCCGGAGTCGACACCGAACTCCTCGGCGTGGAAAGCGCCTACCACGGCTTCGGCACCGGGCCCCAGGCACCCGTCAACAAGGACTTCGTCCAGGCCCAGCTCGCCCCCGTCGCGGCACGGCTGAGCCTCCCCGCCCCCACCCTCAGCCCGGAGAACTCATGAGCTGGTCAACGAACGACATCCCCGACCTCAGCGGCAAGACCGCAGTGGTGACCGGCGCCAACGGCGGACTCGGCCTCGCCTCCGCCAAAGCGCTGGCCGGAAAGGGCGCCCAAGTCGTGATGGCCGTACGCAACCAGACCAAAGCCATGGGTGCCCGCGAAGAGATTCTGGCCGCCCACCCGGACGCCGCACTGGAACTCGTGGCACTCGACCTTGCTTCGCAGGCGTCGGTCCGGACGGCCGCCGAGGAGATCCTCACCGGCCACGACCGCCTTGACATCCTCATGTGCAACGCCGGTGTGATGGCCCTGCCCCACGGCCCGACCGAGGACGGATTCGACACTCAGCTCGGCATCAACGTGCTGGGGCACTGGGCGCTGGTCAGCCACCTACTGCCCTTGATCGTGAGCACCCCAGGTGCCCGGGTGGTGACCCTGTCGAGTCTTGCCCAGCACCAGGGGCGCCCGCTCGACACCGCTGATCCACACATGCACAAGGACTTCGACACCTGGGCCATGTACGGCGCCACCAAACTCGCCATGCGGCACCTCGCCGTCGGCCTGCAACAACAGTTCGACGCAGCCGGTCTCGACGCCAAGGCACTGTCTGCGCAGCCCGGTTCGACGGACAGCGACCTTCAGATCGGCCACACCGCCCACTCCAGCGGCGGGCGCCTGGGCCGCCTCGCCGCCTTCATGGGCCGACACGGCATGTCCCCCGACCGCGGCGCACTCAGCCAGCTGCGCGCCGCAACCGACCCCCGGGCACCGGGCGGCGGCTTCTACGGCCCACGGTGGGCCGTCGCAGGACCCCCGGTACGACGCCCACTGCTCCGGCCGGGCAGCGACGCGGCGATCCGTACACTCTGGCAGGTCGGACGGACCCAAACGGGCCTCCCCATCGACGTCACCAACACGATCACCCATTCCTGACCCCCACCGCACCGGCCCCGTCTCCCGAGCTCTGGCGTTCAACACAGCACCCGCCGATCGTGAACTCGGCTCACAGCTCGACGGTTCCTTGGCCTCGGTTCAACTTCCGCTTATCTCTGTCAAGTTGCACTGCCACAGGGCGGTCCCGCCTGGCGAGGAACGGGATTCCCCGCACTACGGATCAGGGGCAGGGCCGGTCAGCGGTTCTTCCACACAGGTCGGCGCTTCTGGGCGAAGGCTGTCATACCCTCCAGGGCGTCCTGGCTGACGAGCAGTTCGTCGAGCGCCGCGGAGGGAGCGTCGACGGCGCTCACCGTGTCGGCAACGCCTTCGGTCTCCGCCATCACGCCGAGCGAGACGCGAACGGAGGTCGGGGAGCCGTCGAGGATCTGCGCCGCGAGCGCACGGGCTCCCTCCACCGCCGTCCCAGCGGGCACCACACGGTTCACGAGACCCAGTCCGAGTGCCTCGTCGGCCGTCACCTGACGTCCGGTGAGAATCATCTCCGTGGCGATCTTCCGCGGCACGGCCCGCGGCAGCCGTACGAGGCCGCCGGCTGCCGCCACCAGACCGACCTTCACCTCGCTGAGGGCGAAGGTGGCGGTCTCGTCCGCGACGACGAGGTGGCAGGCGAGTGCGATCTCGCATCCGCCGCCCATGGCATAGCCGTTCACCGCGGCGATGACGGGCTTCGTCATGTTGCGGCGCGAGGTGAGACCCGCGAAGCCGTTCTTCGGCATCCACAGGGGCTTGCCGGAGGCCGAGTACTTGAGGTCGTTGCCGGCGCAGAACGCCTTGTCCCCGGCTCCGGTGAGGATGGCCACCCACAGGTCGGGATCGGCGAAGTAGGCGTCGAATACCTGGTCGAGTTCGTCGTTCGCCCGGGGGTGAAGGCTGTTGCGCTGGTCGGGCCGATCGATGGTGATTTCGAGAAGGTGCCCCTCCCTGCGCACCGTGACGAACTCGTAGTCGTCGCGCAGGACGTGGTCACGACGGGGGGCGAGAGCGTTCATGCGTTCCTCGTCCGTGGTCACGCGATTACCGAAGCCGAAGGAGCGCACGTAGACCCGCCGGCCGATCGGTTCGCCGGTCGTCAGCAGGTGCAGCATCTCCTCGTCGTCCGCGTGGGTGCGGGCGAGGAAGCGGTGGTCGTTCGCCTCCAGCCGGCCGATCACCACGCCGCTGCGGCTTCCGTCGGAGCCGTGTTTGACGGTGTACGTCTCGATGGTGGCCCAGCCGTCGGCCCGGCGGGCCTCCGACGGGCCGTCCCAGGAATCGATCTGGGCCTGGAGATCGGCGGAGCGGTCGGGCCGCCAGGGGGTGGGGGTCGTGGAGTAGACGCCGGCGGAGTACTTGCTGAGCGCGCCCCCGTTCGCTCCGACCAGCCCGAAGGTGCCGGGGGAGGTGCGGGCGCGGTGGACGGTCTCCGCGATGGCGTGCATGGAGTAGTTGTTGCCGGCGCCGCCGAAGAACGGCAGGCCGCCGGTGAGTGTGAGGCCGCGGGGGTCGTCGGCGGCCAGGCCCAGGCCGTCCGCGACGTTCGAGACGGCGATGGGGAAGCAGCTGTACAGGTCGAGGGTGGCCAGATCGGCGGGGGTGATACCGGCGATCTCCAGGGCGTGTTCGGCCGCCATCACCGCGGCGGGGCTGCGGCTGAGGTCCGCGCGCTCCATCAGGTCGCGTTCGCGCAGGTCGGCGTGGCCGTGCAGGAAGACCCAGCGGTCCTGAGGTACACCGAGCCGGCGTGCGGTCGCCACGGACGTCAGCAGCACCGCGGCCCCTTGGTTGACCTTGTCCCGGGCCACGACGTAGCGCGTGTAGGGGTCCGCGATCAGCCGGTTCCGTTCGGTGACGGCGAGCAGTTCCTCGGCGGACCGCCTCACCGGGGCGGCCGAGTGGGGGTTCTTGGCGGCGACCTCGGTGAAGGGGGCGAAGAGTTCGCCCATGGTGTGGGCGTACTGCTTCGGGGACAGTCCGAGCCGGGCTCGTCGGGCGTTCTCGAACAGGGCGTACTGGCTGGGCGCGTCGGTCAGGCCGTGGGAAGCCTGGTTGGACGTGATGAGTCCCTTGAGACCCCAGCCCCGGTCCTCGAGCTGTCCTCCCACCCGTTCCGTGAAGTCGGGGCGGCCCTCGGACTCGGCGAGCGCCTGGACCGTGGAGATGGCCTCCGAGCCGAACAGGAGCACTGCGTGGACCTCGCCCCCGGCGATCCTCGCGGCCATCTCGTTGACGAGGTGCTGCGGAGCCTGTCCTCCGACGACCTCCAGAATCGCCCGGACGGGATCGGCTCCGATCCGCCGGGCGACAGAGCGGGGGTAGTTGTCGGACGCCCCGAGCGGGGGGCGCGCACCGGGTGTCGAGATCTCGAACTGCCGGACCCCGGCGACCGTGTCGATGGCAGAGGCGACGACGCCGGCGTCGGCGCCCGTGTCGGCCAGCGCCTCGTGTGCCGCCTGCACGGCGAGCTCGACCGGCGACAGCCGCCGATAGCCGGGCCCGTCCGGGCGCTCAGAGGACTGGCCGACACCCACAACAACGGGAGTGCGGGGGTCGAGAGTGTCGGAGGTGAACTTCATGAGGGGGACTCCTCGGAGGACGTGCGAAGGATGAACTCGATGGCCGTCGGCTGTGTCAGGGCAGAGGACGCTCCTCCTCCAGGACCTCCTCGGCCACCAGGAGGTCGATCTGCGCATCCGACAGGTCAAGCACTTCCCGGCAGAGTTCCCGGGTGTGCTGAGCCTGCCGCGGTGCCGGGTTCTGCGACGGCTCCGCCAGCCTCAGCGAGTGCGCCGGGCGCGCCTCGGCCACGAGCTCGTCCGGGATGTCGGGGTGGCGCATCGGAGCGAAGAAGCCGCGCGCCCTCAGGTGCGGGTCGTCGGGCAGCTGCGACACGCGCAGCATGGCCCCTGCTGCCACCCCGGAGCTCTGCAGCCGTCCCATCACGGCGTGCGGGGGATTCGCCGACGTCCAGTCGGTGAGGGCCCGGTCGATCAACTGACGATGGGCGAGACGTCCCGCGGCGTGGCTCAGGCGTGCGTCGGCGGCCAGGTCGGGGCGTTCGACGGCGGCGCACAGCGCCTGCCACTCGTCGTCGCCGTGAACGTCGACAGCGCACCACTCGTCGTCGCCCGCGCACGGATAGACGCCCTGCGGGGCATCGGTGCGGTCGGCGTCTCCGGCGGTGCTCAGGGAGCCCGGGGCGAGCGATTCCTGCAGCAGGAACTCCGCGAGCACGGCCAGTCCGATCTCCGCCTGCGATATCGAGACGGTCCCACCCTCGCCCGTCCGCCGGCGCCGGATGAGCTGGGCCAGGACCGCGCAGGCTCCCACCCGGCCGACCACGTGGTCGGGGAAGATGGTGCTGGCGTCGCCGAAGCCACCGTCCTCGCGGGGGTACCGCCACAGCCCGGTCACCGCCGTCGACGCCCGGACCAGGGGGCCGTACCCCATGCGCCTGCTCCACGGCCCCGAGGACCCCAGGGCGCTGCTGTCCGCCACGACGATGCGTTCGTTGACCTTGCGGAGTTCCTCGTAGCCCAGGCCGAGTGATTCCATGGTCCCCGGCTTGAAGTTGGACAGCACGACGTCCGCCTCGGCGACCAGTTGCTTGAACAGCTCCACGCCTCGCTCAGTACGCAGATTCAGGCCCAGGCTGCGCTTGTTGCGGTGCCCCCAGGCGAAGGAAGCACTGATCGGCTCACCGGTCAGCGTCTGGCGGCTGCCGTCGGGATAGGCGCGGTTCTCGACCTTGATGACGTCCGCCCCGTGATCGGCGAGCAGCCTCCCCAGCTCGGCACCGGCGACGATGACGCCGAGGTCGAGTACCCGCAGCCCCTGGAGAGGGTGGCGCCGCTCACCGCCGGTGCCGGTTGCGGCGGGGGAGGCCGCAGGCAGGTCCGCCAGTACCTGCCGGGTGTCCTCTCCCGCCTCCGGAGCCCGGTGCCGCCAGCCTGCACGGCGACCGTCCAGTTCCAGGAATCCGGTGGGCACGCGCCCCAGCACGCCGGGGGCGACCTCGGTGTCGGAAAGGGCGCCGCGTGCCAGGAAGTGATCGGCGGTGAGCACCTCGCCCGGCTCCAGGAGAGCGGCGACCGGCACACCGTGTCGCTGTCCCGCCTCGACCAGCTCCGCCCTGGTGCGGCAGGCGAACAGCTCCTGTACGCGTGGATAGATGGTACCCGCGGCCTTGAAGCGCTCACCGAGCGACTCGTATTTGGCGTCGGCGAGGTCGTCGGGCTCGCCGAGCCAGGCCCGCAGGCCGCGCCACTGCCGCGGGCTGAGGACGCAGATGCGCACGAATCCGTCTGCGCAGCGGAATATCGGGTACAGGGCGCTCGCGTCCGGGCGGTCACGGGGAAGGTCCGCGGCCCGTCTGCCGCCGGTGGCCGAGCCGCCGATGCCGTAGCCCGGGTCGATGACCTGGATGACCGCTTCGTGCACGGAGAAGTCGATGCGGTCGCCGACTCCCGTCTCCAGCCTGTTGCGGTAGGCGAGCAGTGCGGTCCATGCGGCCTGGTAGGCCGCGGCCTCCGTGGCCAGTCGCCCCGGTGGGGGCAGCGGCACCCGCCCGGGCAGGCCGAATCGGGACAGCGCGCCGGACAACGCGAGGTACACGCGGTCCGTCGCCCGCCACCCGCGGTAGGGTCCGCTCGCGCCGAAGGGGGAGAGCGCGACGGTGACCAGTGCGGGACTGCGGGCTTCGACCGCTTCGGGGTCGAGCCCCCACCGGGCCAGTGCGGCGTGGTCGCAGGCGTGGAGCCAGATGTCGGCTCCGGAAACCAGTTCCAGCAGCCGTTGACGCTCGTCGGCGTTTGCTGGGTCCAGAGTGACACTGCGCTTGTTGGCGTTGCGGGTCGCGAAGTGGAGACTGGTCCCTTCGTGAACCGGCGCCGCGGTGCGAGCGCGGGCACCGCCGGGCGGTTCGACCAAGATCACGTCCGCGCCGAGGTCGGCGAGGAGACGACCCGCCGCCTCGCCGAGTCCCTCCGTCATCTCGACGACCCGGATCCCGCTGAGCGGACCCCGTTCGGCGTCCTGGGCAAGTGACTGCTGCATCCCTGACTCCCTGATCAGCCGCTCACGAGCCGGCGCCGGCCGACGGCAGCCTGGAAGAGCCCGTGCGGAAGCCGCGTAGGGCGCAGAGCTGGTGAGTGGGCAACACGGGCGCGCCGGTCCTGGATCCGGTGAGTCCGGAATCCGGTTGCGCGTTACGGTTGTGTGAACGGCCCGTTCGCCACCGATGCTGGCACAGGGCCCAGCGCACTGACCATCGCCATTTTCAGCAGCCGCACGTGTCCCGTTCGGCAACGAGCACCCCTCCCCCACAGCCTTGGACCGGGCAGGGCGGAGTGATCTACTGAGAGGGTGGACATCCAGCAGATCCGGTGCTTCCTGGCCGTTGCCGAGGAGCAGCACTTCGGACGGGCCGCGGAGCGTCTCCGCATCACCCCATCACCGCTGAGCCGAAGGATTCGTGACCTCGAGAACGAACTCGGCGGAGCCCTGTTCGTACGCACGTATCACCAGGTGCGGCTGACACCGTTCGGTGAACGACTCATGGAACCCGCGCGTGAGGCGCTGGAGAGGTTCGACGCGCTCCGCGACGTCCCGGTCGAGGGTGGTGCTGACCGGCGCCCCGTTCGCGTCGGCGCGGCGCCGCTGGCCGCGCCGCAGGTCACCGCGACGGTCCAGGCGGTTCTCGGCCGTCACGCCCCGGGAATCCGTACGCAGGTGGAACTTGCCCCGTCGGCAGAGCTGCTGGACCTCCTGCACGCCGCCAAGCTGGACCTCGCCGTCGTGCACTTCCCCGTGCCCGGCGACGACCTGGGACGCCTGGCACTGGCAACCGGTTCCTACGCCGTGGCGATGCGTGCGGACGACCCGCTGAGCACGAGACTCACCGTACGGTTGGCGGACCTGGCCGATCGGCCCCTGACCCTGACGTCGCCGAAGGTCCATCCCGTGATGATGGGCACGCTGCGTGAGCGGCTACGGCGGGCCGGGGTGCACGACCTTCGCGAAGTTCCACACAGCGACGCCGTTCAGGTCGCCGCCCAGGTGCAGACGACGGGCAGCCGCAGCCTGATCATGGCGGGCCTCAAGCACCCGTCCTCGCGAGTGTTCGACGACCCCGCCTTCACGGTCGTCCGGCTCGACGAACCGGACTTGATCGTCGAGGTGGGAGTCGTGTGGCGCGAAGACTCACTCGAGACGCTTCCGTATGTCCGGTCCTGCCTCGAGGACTTGCGCGACGAGTACGCGCATCGCCCGATGCAGGTGTGACGAGGCCCGCTGCGGTTACGGGCTGCCCGCGGCAACACGGTGGTCGAGGGTGGCGACGGCGATCAGCACGACGACGACAGTGGTCATCCCGGCCCAGCCGGCGAACGCGGACGCCACGCCGAGAGGAACGACCGTCGCCGCTCCGACGAGGCGGTCCACGGTTCTTCCGGTTTTCAGCAGCGCGCGATAAAGGGCGTGTCCCATCAGAAACACAGCGGTACCACACCCGAGCCACCACGGGTTGGTGTGGTCGTGGAAGTGGTGGACGGCGTCGGTGATTCCGGCGGCGACGAGGATGATGCCGACGACCATGACCAGATGGGCACCGGTGAAGGCGTAGTGGGCGAGTATCTGGCGGCGGTGCGCGTCACGCTTGGCGAACTCCTCCTCGGCCCGGGTCTCATCCCCGTCGAAGTAGAGCCACCACAGGCAAAAGGCGACCGCGATACCCAGGGCAACGCCCACGGCGAGGGTGGCATCCACCGCATGGGGTTCCTGCCCTTGGGCACCGATGCCGATCGCGACCACGGACTCGCCCAGCGCGACGAGGATCAGGAGCGCGTGACGCTCGACGAAGTGGTGCGGTTCGATGACGAAGCCGCGAATGCGCCCCAGGAACAGGGAAAGGTAGAGAACCAGCGCGGCCACGATCCAGCAGGCCCAGGTCCACACGTCCGGCAGATGAGGCCCGACCAGTACGAGAAGTCCGGCGGCGGCGTTGAAGGGCACCGTGCGCATGATGGCTCGCCGGGAGGACGAGACGCTGGTCGTGAGGTAGACGCCGAAGTGGATGGCGACGACGGCGAGGTAGGCCAAGGGGAAGGCCCAGCCCTCGGGCTCGAAGGCGTAAGCCACGTCGAGCCCCATGATGAGGAAGGCCATCATGGCCAGTGACAGCAGGATCCTGACCGGCACGGCATCGGGCCGTACCGCGTTGGTGAGCCAGCCGAAGCCGCTGAACATCCACCACACGACGATCATCGGAAGCAGAGCCTTGAAGAGCCCTTCCCACCCCGGGGCGGCCTCGACCGCGCGTGTCACCTGCGTGACCACAAACACGAAGACGAGATCGAAGAAGAGTTCCATCGGCGTCACCCGGCCGCTGGCGTGCCGTGTGGGCCACAAGCGCCGACTACCGGACGGCGAATCCATTACCGCAAACCTCCTGTCGCGGCGGCGGGCAGACAGAGCCGCGTCAGTCCATTCATTGGTCGAAACGGAAACGGACACGGCCCGGAGAGACCACGTCTTCCCACGCCACGCCTTCTTCGGCGCTCCGCGGCTCCTGGAGCGTGACAGCTGCGGAGCAGGCGTGCCAGAACGGCCAGGGAGCCGGGAGGGAACGGCCGTGGGGGTCTGCGGTCGGCATGGCCGCGCGGCTCGCTGTACGGCCGGAAAGCCAGCAGGTGGCCCTCCTCAGCCAGCCCACGACAGGACACGGTGAGATTCGATCAGTCCTGCTGGGCGAACGCGTCGACACCGGTGAGTTCCGCCGAGAGCGACCACAGACGCTGCGCCTCAACAGGATCTGTCGCGTACTGGCGCACACCACGACCCGGCTCGCTGTCCTCCGAGGACAGCTCGGCGACGTCACAGTCCTCGAGGTAGACGCCTCCCATCCCCGTGAGCTGTGGTGAAGTAGCAGCCCACACCTGCGTGGCGGCCCCTTGCTCGGTGGTCTTGAAATCAGCGTTCGCCAGGTTGCCGTGCTGGTCGACCCAGCCGAAGGCGACCATCTCCTCACGGGGCAAGTGACGCTGCAATGGGGTCAGGATGGCCCCGGGGTGCAAGGAGAAGGCACGCACCCCTGCGCCCATGCCGAGTCTGTCGAGCTGAACGGCGAAAAGCGCATTGGCGGTCTTCGACTGCCCGTACGCCTGCCACTTGTCGTACCCGCGTTCGAAGTGGATGTCGTTCCAGCGCATCCCCGACGCGTGGTGGCCGACGGAGGAGACGGACACCACACGGGCCCCGCCTCGTGTCAGGGCGGGCCAGAGAAGGTTCACGAGAGCGAAGTGGCCCAGGTGGTTCGTTGCGAACTGGGCTTCCCAGCCGGGACCGACCCGGGTTTCGGGGCACGCCATGATGCCGGCGCTGTTGATCAGCATGTCCAGCGCCCGGCCGGAGGCGAGAAGGCGTTCGGCGAACGCATGGACGCTTTCGAGGTCGGAAAGGTCGAGTTCCTCAACCTCGACACCGTGGAGGGCGGCGACCGCCTCTCGTGCCGATGCCTGCCTCCGCGCCGGAACGATGACATGCGCTCCTGCCTTGACCAGTGCCCGGGTGGTCGCCAGGCCGATACCGGAGTAGCCACCCGTGACGAGGGCGAGTTGACCGCCGAGGTCCATCCCCGCCAACACGTCGTCGGCCGTGCTTCGCGAGCCGAAGCCCGACTGGATCTTGTGTTGTGGAGTGCTCATGTCTCTTATACTAGAAATCGGCGTGCATGCCGCGACCAGGGCGCGCTGACGGACGCCGTCGGATGACGGCGTCTGCGACGAATTCACCGGCGGACGGCTGGATGTCACTTTGCTCTTCCTTTCTCCAGCCGGTCGGAAGTCCGTGAACCTCAGACCGGTCATGTGGGCTGTGCTTCGTGCCCCGCACCCCCAGCCGACCTTCACCTCGCTCATGCGGGCGGAAGGCCGGACGGAGGCGCCGTCGTGAAGCGGGCCCTGCGGATCGACTCCGGATAGTGACGCCGTGCGGGCCTTGCGCAACAGCGCAAGCCTCCACCGGTTGCTGTGCGTGGGCCGCTGCCACCAGCGCCGCAGCCACGGGAGACATCCGCCGACGTGGACCCGACGATCGGTGATCGACATGGCATCGCACTGGAGCACGCAGGGATACCGGGATCCGGCGGGCGGTCCCACGCGACGGATCCCGCGACCTGCGCGGCGACATCCGTCAGAGCCCCACCATCCGGTACTGCGAGGTGCCCCTCCGGCACTTCACGCCGCCCCGGGTCAGAGCCGCTGCGTGGTAAGGAAGACCGCGGCGCACGTCGCGCCGGGAGCCCCGAGGCGTCGAGCGCGTCCGGCCTCGGGGTTCCGGCGCTCGACGCGGGCCGGCCCTTGCGCCACGGGGCTCGGCAGGACGTCAGGCAGCCGGCGCCGCGGCGGCGGCGAACACCGTATTCAGGTGAGCGTCCCAGTTGGCCAGGTCGGAGTCCGTCTCAGGGTTCTTCATCACGTCGAAGGCAGCGAACGTCGGCAGCGGCGAGAGGCCTACGAATCGCGCGTTCAGGTGCATGGGGAAGAGCATGTCATCGACCGAAGCACCCCGGAAGAACGGCTCCTGGGCGTCGTCGAACGCCTCACGCGGAGCGTTGAACGTCACCGACATCATGTAGCGCCCGTTGGTGAGTGATCCCCCGGTTCCGTAGTTGGCCTTGGGATTCTCAGCGACACGACCGTCGTTGGCACACATGCGGCCGTCCAAACCCGCGGTGTAGACCTCGTCGATGTACTTCTTGAACGACCAGGGCACGCCCATCCAGTTCACGGGGAACTGCATGATCACGTTGTCGGCCCATTGGTGGCGCGCCACTTCGGCCTCGACGTCGTACCCCTTGGCCACCTCGGTCACCTGTATCCGATGACCGAGCTCCTGCAACTGAGCAACGGCTCGTTCAACGAAGGCACTGTTCAGCCCACCCTCGGAGAAGTCGTAAGGCTGGTGCCCATTGATGATCAGGGTCTTCTGCACGGTTCAATCCTTATTGCGGCTTCGTTTCACCCGAACCCCGGGCTGGCCCGGGACCGGCAAGTACCAACCGTGCGACACGCGGAAACGAAACGCAACCAGTATACTTTTTGTAACCTGAGAGGTGGTGTGATCATGGGAGCAACGATCGAGCATGACGAGCGAGGCAGGGCGAGGGTTCACGACCCCTGTCTCAGCCCCTGCCCCATCGAACTGGGCATGCGGATCCTGGGGGGCAAGTGGACGGGATCGATCCTGTGGCACCTCAAGGACGGGCCGGTGCGCTTCAACGACCTGTCGCGCATGCTCGACGGCGCCAGCAAGAAGATGATCTCCGAGAGGCTTCGGCAACTCGAGAGCCGGGGGTTGATCACACGTGAGGTGAAGGACACCGCGCCGGTGTCGGTCCACTACGAGATCACGCCGTTCGGCCGCAGTGCCCTGGGGTTCCTTGACGAACTGCGCCGCTGGTCGGAAACCTTGCCGGAATCTCTAGCCGAGGTAGCGAGATCGGGCTTCATTTCGCCTGAGCAACCCGCTGCCCCAGGAGCTTGAGCCACTGAGCGTGGATAGCTGCCGAGAGGCAGCACCGCGACCTGCGCGCCTCATGGACAGGGCGGCGAAAGCGCCACCGGCGCCTTCGCCGTCCCACCTGCTCCGGCGCCCCCTTCCACCGACCTGCCACGTCGGGCGACGGACGGGCGCGGTGCGTCCAGGGTTCACGCTGTGCTCGGATACGACGCCATGCGGAAGCAGCCCTGGGCGCACGACCCGTCCGGTGGCTGCGGCCACCTTCCCACCACCGACGCCACCCCTTCAGGAGTGGCGTGATCGGACAAGAAATGCCGACAGGACGTGTCATCGCGGTGCGCATGCCACCTCGCACACCGCCGCACGCTCCACGACGGCACCGCGAAGCCGCAGCGCCTCGTGAGTTCGCCGAGAAGGCGCCGGGTGACAGCACTTCTCTCGCCGCGGACCTGCTGGCGGACGGCTTCTAGAGGTACTCGGCCATGAGGTGGGTTACTCGCGTCGGCAGTTGATCAAGAGAAGGCCTCCGGGCGGGGTGGAGATGCATGGAGGACCACCAAGCGCGTGCGGCCCGTGGACTTCACCGTGGGCCACGAGCGGGACTCAGTGAGCACGCGTCGGTGCTGGCGGTCGCAGGGGCTCGGGCCGGTAGCGCATCGCCGCTCGGCGCCGGTGCCGGATAGGAATACGGCCGACGCAATCCGAAAGCGCTCAGCGCCGCGTTGATCGCGAGGGCTCCGACGGCCGCGACCAGGGCAGAGCGCAGCCCGGAGAGGAAGCGGTCGGAGGACGCCTCGCCGACCAGCAGGCCCATCACGGCGACCCCGATCAGCCCGCCCAACTGCCGTGATGCGTTGAGGACACCTGAGGCGATGCCGGCGTTGGCCGGGTCCACGGAGCCGAGCATGGCGTTCGTCATGGGTGGGACGACCAGGCCGATGCCGAATCCCGCGACGGCGAACTGAGCAGCGATCTGTGCATACGCTCCCGAGCCGAGGACCGGCACGGTGGCCAGGTAGCCGACGGCGGCGAGGGTGTTGCCGGTGATCAGCACAGTACGGGCGCTGTAGCGCTTGATCAGCGGGCCGCAGGACAGGTTCGCGATCATGATGGCGGCCGTCATCGGCAGGAATGCCAGGCCCGCGACGATGGGCGAGTAGTCCCAGGCCTGCTGGAAGAAGAGGCTGAAGACGAAGATCAGGCCGTAGAAGGCGAAGTTGAGCAGCACACCGATGAGCGAGGTGGCACTGAAGGCCCTCCGCCGAAACAGGTGCAGGGGAAGCATCGCATCGCGGCTGCGGCGCTCTACGGCGATGAAACCGACAAGCGTGACCACGAAGATGGCGAGGCAGGTCAGAACAGTGACCGAGATCCACCCCTGGGCGTTGGCCTCGACGATGCCGCCTGTGAAGGCGCACAGACCGACCACGGCGAGAAGTTGGCCGGGGAGGTCGAGCGAACGACGCACGACAGCATCACGGGCGGGGGCGGGCCGAGCACAGGCCCGTATGAGCACGATACCGAGGACTGCGATCGGGACGTTGACGTAAAAGATCGAGCGCCAGCCGAACGAGTCCACCAGGAGCCCGCCCACGACCGGGCCGAGCGCGAGCGCGAGTCCGCCAGCCGCGGCCCACAGGCTCACGGCGCGGGTGCGCTCGGCGGAGGCGGGAAAGTTACTGTTCACGATGGACAGGGACGACGGCACGATCAGTGCGGCGCCGACCCCCTGGATCACGCGTGCGGCGATGAGAGCGACGAGCGAGGCGGCTGCTCCACAGGCCAGCGAGGTCACGGCGAAGAGCGCGAATCCCATCATGAAGATCTGCTTGGGGTCATAGCGGTCACCCATGGCGCCGGCAGTCAGGAGGAAGGCTGCGAAGGTGAGGGCGTAGCCGTTGATCACCCATTCCAGCCCCGACAGGTTGCCGCCGAGGTCCGCGGTGAGAGTCTTGGCGGCGACGTTCACAACACTGACGTCCAGGATGACCACCACGAAGCCGAGGCAGGCTGCGAGTAGCGTCGGGCCCGGTCGGGCCTTGTGGGCTCGAGTCTGTGCCACAGGTCTTCCCTTCAGGCGTACCGGCGGGGGCGGGAGCGGGGCGATGGGTCACCGGCTCGAATAGACTGTTCGACGATGGGCGAAGAGTCCGAGTGTACGTAAGCCATCGAACACTTTGCAATCCGTGCACCACGCACACGGGCCGAGCGAGTCGAGACGGAGCGACCAGCCATGGCGGCACAGACCCAACGGCAGCCCACCGCGAGCTACCGCACCCCGCCAGTCCACATGGACCCTGGCGAGGTTGCCCTGGAGACGGCACTGCTGGCCCTCGCCGACCCCGTGCGCCAGATTCTGGTGCGGGAGCTGGCGCAGGCCGGTGACTGGGAGCGGCAGTGCGGCAGCTTCGACGTGCCGGTCACGAAGGCGACTCTCAGCAAACACTTCGCAGTGCTGCGTGAGGCTGGGCTGCTGGAGCAGCGGGACGCCGGGGCGAAACGACTCAACCGGCTTCGGAGAGCCGAATTCGACGCCCGCTTCCCCGGCCTGCTAGATCTTGTTCTCCGTCACGAGGGCGCCTCATAGATGCGTTGATCACGCCGGGTGTATCGATCACGAGGGTTGCCGACAACGCCGAGGCCTCGATCACGGCGAAGAGCTGCGGTGTGTGGAGGCGACGCTCGGTCGGACGGGGCCGGCGGTCCACCAGGACGAAGCGGGCCGACGGCACCCCGGGGCCGGCACCACCCCACCGGGGACGGTCCGCCCCGCCGGCATCCGTGCGGTGCGGCACCGCCGGACGGTCGTCGGCGGCCGCCGGGGATCAAGGCGCTCCGACCGGCGCCGCGACGGCTGCGCGGGCGTCGTCGGCCGGGGCCGGGTCGCCGCTGATGCCAGTCGTCACGACGGCTCCAGATCGCCCGCCGTTCACGCGGGAGACCGCGCTGCGGAAGGTCCAGGCGACTGAGAACGCATGGAACACCCGCGGCCCCGGCGGCTGACATCCGCGTGCACCCGGACTCGACGCGGCGGAACCGGGACGTGTTCATCGGCGGCCGTGCGGAGATCGTCGCCTTCCTGATGCAGAAGTGGTGCGCGAACCGGACCACGCGCTGCGCAGGAGCCTCTGGGGGTTCCACGAGAACCGGATCGCTGTCCGATTCCAGCACGAGTGGCACGATGCGGGGGCAGAAGGTGGCGCAGTCACGGCAACGAGCTGTCGGAGTTCGCCGTGGGCCCGGGCGGCGCAGCGCCCTCCGAGGCCGCCGCGCTCATGCAGGACACCGCGCCCGCCGCCTCCGGCCGGCTCCCGCTGCCGCACGCCGCCAAGGGAGCGCGGCCCCGGGTGCGGCCGCCCCCTACCGGCGCGCCCCGCGGCGTGGCAGCGGCACGAGAGCCAGTCCCGCCACGATGAGCGGCAGGAAGCTGACCAGCAGCATGGTGAGTTGCAGCGCCTGGGTGAAGTCCAGACCGAGGTGGAGTCCGGAAGCCTGACGGAGCAGGTTCGGATCGTAGACGCTGCCGCCGACGTTCTGTGCCATCGCACTGCTTACGGCATCCACGGTCTGCTGCGCCTCGTTCACGGACAGATCGCGTGACTGCGCGTCCGCCAGCCAGCTCCGCTGGAAGAAGGAGTTGAAGAGCAGGAGGTAGACGGTGGGCCCGAGTGCCGAGCCGGTCATCCCGAAGGCCATCTGCACGGAGGCCACCGTGCCGGACCGCCCCGGCGGTGCCTGGGCGAGGACCGTCTCGGACACCGCTGTGGAGGTGACCAACGCCCCCAGGTTGGTCAGCCATGTGGCCAGTACGAGCAGCCACAGCGCCATCGTGGGGCTGACGGTGCCGGCCAGCAGCAGACCGCTCGCCGCCATCGCGAGCAGACCGGTGACCATCACCGGCCGGGGACTGTGCTTCCCGACCAGGCGCCCGGCCATGATCACGGCGCCGGCGACGAGAAGCGTGCCGGGCAGGTACAACAGGCCGATCTTCTCGGGGGACAGCCTCAGCACCACACTGCCGAACTGCCCCAGAACCAGGCTGAGCCCGACCCCCAGGAAGTTCAGAGTGAGGGCCGCCGCCAGGGCCACACTGAACGGTGCGCTGCGGAACAGCGCCAGATCCAGCGCGGGTTGGGCGGTGCGGCGGGCATGCAGCACGTAGAGCACGACGGCGACCGCACTGATCACCAGCGGTACCCAGGTCTGGGGCCGGGAGACGCCGTTCTGCGCCGCGGCGAGACCGACGACCAAGGTCAGCAGGGCCGCTCCGATCAGGCTGACACCGGTCACGTCCACGGGGCGCCCCTGCTGGGCGGGGGTCGGCGGCACATACCGGGCCGTCAGCCACAGCGAGACCAGGGCGAGCGCAGGGGCGATCAGGAACAGGAACCGCCAGCCGACGGCCGCCACCGCCCAGCCCGTGAACGCGGGGATCACCCCGCACAGGACCATCTCGACGCCCATCAGGACACCGATGGCCGCCGGCCGTTGCTCCTCGGTCACCGACACCTTCAGCAGGGCCAGCGACACACCCAGCAGCATGGTCATCCCCAGCCCGTCCAGGAACCGCATCGCCAGCAGGAATCCGTAGCCGGGGGAGAACGCGGAGAGCACGTTGACGACCGTGACGACCACCAGTCCCCGCATCAGCAGCCGCTTGAGTCCCACGGTGTCCGCGAGGCTGCCCGCGGCGAGGACGGAAGCGGCCATCACCAGCGTCGCGGCTCCGCTCAGCAGCCCGACGGCCTGGGGCGGCACCTGCAGCGCCCGGTCCACCTGGGCCAGGTTCAGGCTGAGGACCAATGGGTCGACCACCGTGACGGTGAAGGCGAGGGAGAGCCCGAGGACGATCGCCAGAGGCATTCCCCTGGCAGGCGGCCCGACCGCCGGCACGGCAGTACCGCCACTGCTTCCACGTCCCATGCCGGTCGACGCTAGCCGGGTGGCAGCGGACCGTCCGGCTTGCCCGGTCCAACACGCGCGGAAGCCAGACGATCGGGTCAGCGGGGAAACCGGCCCAGCCGCCCGGCCCCGGGCTCCGGGACTGCACCGTGCGCAAGTCGGACCGCTCCGGACGGGCCCGGAAGCGTACGGAGCTCGTGCGGGTCGAGGGGCGGGTGGTGGCGAGTGGGAGGTCGAAGCGGGTGTGTGTTCGTGGCGCGTGACGACTGCGGCGGCGTCGGTGCGGGCCGTGCACCCTTGCCCTGACGTCTCATCAGAACAAGCGTCAAATGAGCGTCAGCCCATGAACAGAGACTTCCCGTCCTCACCGCCCCCCCCTGCTGCCCCACCTCGCATACCCGCTGCTGGCTCTTGGCTGCCGTCGCTGAGGCCCGCGCCGGGCTTGCCGAGGGCGGCATCCCGATCGGCGCCGCGGTGCGCGGAGCTGTTGCGGCCGCCCTGGGCCCTGCCGTGGACCTTGTGTCCGCCGCCGTCGGGGATGTTGCCCAGCTTCTTGATGTCGACGTGGATCAGTTCGCCGGGCCGTCGACTCCTCGGCCACGGCGTCGACTCATCCGGCCGGGCGGCCGGTACGCCACTGGTACCGCACCGGCACTCCGTGAGCTCCTGACGCCCTGCCGCGGTGAGTTCACCCGAACGGCCGTCACCGCGTTCGACCTTGGTCCGGCGATGGCCATGGGAGCATCTCCTGTTCATGACCATGCGTCCGCGAGAGGCTTCAGGTGACGGTGGTCAGGTACATACCCGTCGCGTCGCGGCCAGGGGTGTTGTGGCAGGCGTAGTTTCCGGACGCCTGCGCGTAGATCAGCGTGAGACAGCTACCCAGGGCGCGCTGGGCGTAGTAGTTCGGGTGGAACGACTCCTGGGCGGTCCCTTGCAGCGCGCCACTGACCAGGAAACGTGCCCACTCGCTGGTCGCCGCCGAGGGCCCCTGTCCCGGTGTCGCCAGTCGGGACGTCTTCGAACAGACCTCGCGACCTTGCAGCATGTCCTGCAGGTCGAGGAACTGGACCTGTTCCGCCTTGGCCACGGCCTTCAGCCGGGCGGAGAACTCGGGGACGAACGTGTCGCGCGCCCAGTCTGCGTCCGCGTTCCAGAACGGGCAGCCACCGGTGGTCACCCGGGTCCAGCCGCTCTGCGAGTAGCGGTTCTCGGAACTGCGGGGGATCGGCGAGGGTGCCGACTGCAGGACGATGCGGTAGTCGGCCGTGGAGTAGCCGGCGGCGGACATCACCGCACGGATCTCCTCGATCGACTTGGTGACTCCGGTCATCGCGGCGCCCATGCGGCCTGCCACGGCTCTCTGCTGGTCGTCGTGGCAGTAGGAGTACCAGACGATGTAGTCCTCGGCACAGGTAGCGATGACGTCGGCGAAGCCCAGGTCGTTGCCGCCGATCGAGAGAGTGATCAGCTTGACCCGGTCGTTCGCGGCGACCTTGGCCAGCTGGTCGGCTTGCGGCGCCTCCCCTTTCAGGGGTTGTCCGCCCCGCGCGGACCGGAAGACGTTGGCCGTGGTGGCACCGGAGCAGGCCAGGTTGACCTGCACATCACCGATTCCGGTGATGCTGTTCACCTCGGCGGAGTCGGAGCGGTCGCACCCGCTGGAGTAGGTGTTCCCGTACACGAGGGCCGGGTCGTAGCGGCCGGCGGTGTAGGCGCGGTCAGTACCGCTGCGGCTGCCGGTCTGCGTGTTGCTGTTGCCCCGCCACCGGCCGGCCTCTCCGGAGATGTAGCTGTCCCCCATCGACACCACGGCGACGGGCCCGCCCCCCGGGCTCGCGTGTGCGGGGCCGGCGCCGGCGGCGAGCAGGCCCGTGACGGTCAGGAAGGCTGTGACGAAGGCGGCGGCAGGCCGCCAGGGTCTGAGACGGAATGTGGGCACCATGAGACTCCTGAATCGCAGCCGTGCCGAGCACGGAGGTGGGCATGGGCGACGAGCACGCCGAGGAAGATGAACGCCGGCCGAGCGCCAGGGGAATGTGGCACGCGCCGCTTAGTTACCGCAAGGTAGCTGCAGTCACTTTCTTGCCCTCTCAACGAACCGCCGGCCCCCGTGCGGCTCTCCTCGCTGCGCGGACTCCTTGGCGGCCCCACACGCTCTCCCCTCGACACAGGCGCGCCCGGAATGCCGCGTGGAGGCAGGTGACCTGGCCGCACCGACTGCTGGTGGCGGCACGGGGAGCGGCCGATCGCGCGGCCTGCGGTCGGTGGCGTGCTTGAGGCAATCGGGGTGAAGCCCTGTCCGGGCGCATGCGCGGTGGCCCTCCGCGCCGACCCGTGGCTCCACAAGTAGCCATCAGCTTCGCGCCGACCTCTGGACGGCGAGGCCCGACCGATTCTAAGTTCACCCTCGAAGGTTGACTTGTGCATGACCAAAGCCTGAGTGTGAGCCGGGCACTGGTCGAGCACAACCGTTGGTGCAGGCTCCCCAACACGAGAGGCTGTGGTGAAGACCGAGGCCCAGGCGCCCGACGGCGCCGCTCCCGAGCCGTTAACCGCCACCGTGCTGCCCGCTCGCCCCCGGTTCCTGGTGCTGGGCCTGTTGGCCATCACCGACGGCCGCGAGACCGTCGTGCTCCAGCCCTCCAAGCCGACGTCGCTGCTCGCCGCCCTGCTCCTGCACCCCGGTGCGGTCGTCTCCGTCGAGCTGCTGCAGCGTGCGGTCTGGGGGAACCGGCCGCCGGCCGGGGGGAGGTCGGCACTGCACACATGCGTGCTGCGGCTGCGCCGGCTCTTCGCGAAGTACGGCGTCGCCGACCACGCCATCGAGGCCGTACCCGGGGGCTACCGGCTGGACGCGGACGCCGACACGCTCGACCTGCTCCGGTTCCGCGGTCTGCTGGCCAGGGCCTGCGCCAGCGACGATCCGAAGTCCGCGCTGTGCCTGGCGCGGGCCGCGCTGCGGCTGTGGAAGGGGCCACTGCTCGCCAACGTCCGCTCCGACGAACTACATCGCGACCACGTCCCGCGCCTGGCGGAGGAACGCCTCCTCGCCGTCGAGCGGGTGTTCGACGGCGAATTACGGCTGGGGCGGCACCGGGAGATGATCGCCGAGGCCCGCGAGGCGGTCCATGCCGACCCCGGGCACGAAGGGCTCTCCGCCCTGCTGATCAAGGCACTGTACCGCTCCGGGCGGCGTGCCGAAGCGCTCGCCGAGTACGGCCGGATCCACAGCCACCTCGGCAAGGAGCTCGGCCTGGAGCCCGGGCCGCTGCTGCGCGGGCTCCAGCTGGCCGTCCTGCGAGGCGAGCCGCCCGGCGAGCCACCGGCGTCTCCCGAAGCCGTCCCGCCGCCCGGGCTTGGCAGGGCCTCTCCCCCGGCTCCGGGCGCGCTGATCCTGCGCCGCCTGGTCGAGGCCGGGCTGCTGGAGGAGGAGACCTCCGGCAGGTACCGGGTCCACGACCTGCTACGGCTCTTCGTCCAGGCGGCCGGCACCAGCCTTGCCGTCTCCGCGCCGCCCGGCCCGACCGAAGTCCCCCCGTCGCCCGCCGGTTGAAGGTCCCCCTGCCTGTCCCCCGGAGGATTCACACGCCATGGCCCACGCACCCTCGTCCGACGAGGAGATCGCACAGTCACGTCCCCGGATACGCAGGGATGTTCTCTTCACCCAGACCCCGAACGGTGTGCTGTTCCACAACGCCCACGGGGGGTTCAACGTCGTCACCCAGTCCGCCTACCGCTTCGCCACGCTGGTCGTGCCTCACCTCAACGGTGAGCGGAGGGTCGAGGAACTGTGCGCCGGCCTCGGGGAAATGCACCGCGACATGGTGGTCCGACTCGTGCGCGCGCTCTACGCGCGTGGTTTCGCCCGGGACGTCAAGTCCAGACCGGCGGCCGACGTGCTTCCCCCACAGATCACCGCGCGTTTCGCCCACCAGCTCGGCTACCTCGACCACTACGCGGACGAGGCGCCGGTACGGTTCCTGCGCTTCCGCTCCACCCCGGTCGCCGTGCTCGGCGGCGATGCGCTGGCCCGGTGGGCCGCGCTCGGGCTCCTCCGCAACGGCTGCGCCACCGTGGCCGTCACCGAACAGGCCCCGTCGCAGGGCGTGCTCAGCCGCGAACTGCACGGCGTGGAAGGCACCACCGAGCTCGACGCCGAGGCCGCCGACCTCGCGGCGGCCGACTGCTCCGCGCGCCTTGCCCGACTGCCGCGTCCGGCCGACGGGAGGTACGGCTGGGCCGACCTCGAGGGGTGGGACACCGTCCTGGTCACCGGTGTGGAGGGGCCCCGCCAGATGCTCCGGCTGCTCGCCGAGGGCGTGCCCGCCGGACGGCGGCTGCTCGGCGCCTGGACGTTCGGCAACCGCGCCGTGGTCGGACCGGTGATGACCGCCGGCACACCCGGCTGCTGGTGCTGCGCCGCACTGCGGCTCGGCGCGGCGGCCGACGCCGCCGACAGTGCGGCGCTCTGGGCCTCGACGGGCCCTGCCGCACCGCTCGGCGTGCCCACGCCCGCCCTCGCCGGCCCACTGGCCGGGATGCTCGGCAACCTCCTGGGCTTCGAGGTGTTCCGCCTGGTCACCGAGGCCCTGCCGGCCGAGACTCTCAACCAGGTCGTCGTCCAGGACCTCGACTCCCTCGACGTACTGACCGAACCGCTGCTGCCACACCCTCGCTGCCCGTTCTGCGGCACCGAGGACACGGGTGCGACCGGCGACGCCACGCCCGGCGGTGACCTCCTGCGCACGCCTCACAGCGACGACCGACCCGCCGCTCTCCCCTCCGACGGCACCGCCGACGAGGACGCAGGCAGGGCCGCTATCACCGCGCTGGAGCGGCGCGATGTGCTCGTGCGCGAGGCGGCCGGCGTGTTCACCGCGTACGCCGACGACGATTGGGAGCAGACGCCGCTGAAGGTCGGCACCGTCCGTCTGGGCATCGCCCCGGGCCAGGTGCGCCGGGTGTCCGCCGCCGACGTCCATCACGTGGCCGGTGCGCGCCTGGAAGCCCTCTTCCGTGCCGCCGAGGTCTACGCCGAGCACGTGGTACCGCCCCCGGTGCTGGACGCCGACGCGCTGGAGAGGGCCGTCGGCACGTGGCGGCGGGTCGCACCGGCCGAGTTCGCCGTGTCCAGTGGACTGGCCGTGACCGCCGACCGGATCACCCACTGGAGCGCGGCCACTTCCCTGGTGGACGGAGGGAGGGTGCTGGTGCCCGCCGGAGCCGTCCGCACCCTCGGCGGCTGGAACGACCAGGGCCTGTTCGAACGGACCTCGGCCGGCACCGGCGCCGCCGGCAGCCCGCGCGGCGCGCTCGCCCGTGCCCTGCGCACCGCCCTCACGCTTGACGCGCTGCGCGGTGCGGTCCGTCGCACGGCCTCGGTGACCGTCGTGGACCCGGCCTCGCTCACCGGAGATCCCGCACTCCTCTTCCTGCTTCGTTCGGCGAAGAACCTGGGTGTCACGCCGGAGATCCTCGACCTGACGGCAGCGGGCGGCGGGCACGGTCTGCCGGTCGCGATGGCGCGTCTGACCGACGCGGCGACGGGCGGGGTGCGCTGGGCCGCCGGCAGCGGACTGCGCCCGCGCGAGGCCGTGCTGGAGGCGCTGCGCGACCTCCTCGGCACCGAGCAACTGCGCCGGGCCGGTGCGGAACCCGACACCGGCGACCCGCTCTGGGCCGACCTGGAGGCCGCGACCCTGGTCGCCTCCGATGTCGTACCGCTGCCGGAGGCCGCGACCGGTTGGGCTGCCGTACTGGACCGTCTTGCCGCGGCGGGCCGGGACGCGTTCGCGGTACCGGTGGCCGCTACCGACCTCGCCGTCGGCCAGATCCACACGGCGCGGGTCCTGCTGACCGGCGAGGCGTGTCGTGCCCGCTGAGACCGTCACGGCGCCACGATCCCGCTCCGGTGCGCGGGGCCCGTGGGACGCGGTGTGCGCCGATCTCACCGCCGGCCTGACAACCGCCCTTGCGGGCCGGTATCCGGCAGCGCCGCCTGCCGTGGTGGTCCCGCTCGGCGTCCGGGACGAACTGGCCGCCGAACCCCGGGAGTACGCGCCGGGTGCCGCACCGGTCGGCCTCTACGGGCACCACGCGGTGGTCGGCCCCGTCGCCTTGCCCGGCACACCCGGGTGTCCGCAGTGTCTGGCCCGCCGCTGGCAGGCCGTGCGTGCCGGGTTCCTGCGGGAAGCCCTGGAACGGGGCGGCGAGACCCGCGCCACCGGGACGCCGCCGTGGCGGGTCGGCTTCGGGGTGGACGCCCTCGCGGCCCTCGTGGCCGAGGCGGGCCGGCGGCCCCGCGCCGAACGCGGCCGCCCGTGGGTCTGGCTGCTGGACCTGGAAACCCTGCGTGTCGCCCGGTACCCGCTGGTGCCCGACGGCGAGTGCCCGACCTGCGCGGTGCTGCCCGAGGACACCGCGGAGGCCGCCCGGATCGTCCTGGAACGCAAGCCCGAGCACGCCCCGGGCAGCTTCCGGCTGCGTCCGCCGGGCGCGTACGACCTGCCGCTGGAGGCGTTCGCCAATCCCGTGACCGGGATGCTCGGGCCGTCCGTCGTCCCCGACCTGGCGTCCGCATCGACCTCCTCCGTGGTGGGCGCGTTCACCACTCGTTCCGGTGCCTACCTGCGGGAGTGCTACTGGGGCGGGCACACCGGCGCCTACGGTGCGAGCACACGGGTCGGGCTGCTGGAGGGGCTGGAGCGGTACGCCGGGATGCGGGCTCGGGCGAAGCGGACGGTGATCACGGCTGCCCTCGACGAGTTGGGCGACACGGCGGTCGACCCGCGTGTCACCGGCCTGTATTCCGACGCCTTCCACGCCTCCGAGACGGACGCGCCGCGCTTCGCACCGGACCGGCCGGTGGACTGGGTGTGGGGGTGGTCGCTGCGCGACTCCCGGCCGGTCCTCGTACCGGAGATCGTGGCGTACTACCACGCCCCGGGCGGCGCCCGGCAGCGCTTCGTGCAGGAGAGCTCCAACGGCTGTGCCTCCGGCGGCAGTCCGGTGGAGGCCGTGCACCACGGGCTGATGGAGGCCGTAGAGCGCGACGCGTTCCTGCTGGCCTGGTTCGGGCGGGCCCGGCTGCCCGAGATCGACCCGGCGAGCAGCACCACACCGGCGACGCGGGCCATGGTCGACCGGCTGGCGATGTACGGCTACCGGGCCCGGTTCTTCGACACCCGCATCACCTTCCCCGTGCCGGTGGTGACCGCCGTCGCCGAACGGATCGACGGGGGGCCGGGCTCGCTCTGCTTCGGCGCGGGTGCCTCGCTCGACCCGGAGGCCGCGCTCGCGGCGGGCCTGTGCGAGATCGCCACCGACTGCGTCAATCTGCGCCGCCGCACCGACCGCGAGGAGGGCAGACTGCGCCGTATGGCACGCGACTTCGGCGAGGTGCAGGTGCTGCATGACCACCCACTGCTGTACGGGTTGCCCGAGATGCGCCGGTACGCCGACTTCCTGCTGCACGGCCGGGACGACGCGGAGCGGGTGCCGCTCGCCGCGCTCGCACCGGGTGCCGCGGCGTTGCATCCCTCCTGCGCTCTGCGGGACAAAGTGGAGGCCTGCGTCACCGCCGTCGCCGAGCGCGGCTTCGACGTGGTGGTGGTCGACCAGACAGCGTACGAGCAGCGCGCCCTGGGTCTGTACACGGTGAAGGTCCTGGTGCCCGGTCTGATCCCGATCGACTTCGGCTGGCGCCGGCAGCGCGGCCCGCTGATGCCCCGCGTCCGCACGGCGCTGCGCGAGGCCGGGCTCCGCGACGACGACCTGTCCCCGGAGGACCTCAACCCGGCCCCCCATCCCTTCCCCTGACGATCCGTACCAGCCACCCGGGCGCCGGGTCCCGAGCGGCCGGCGTCCACCAGAGGAGCACAAGAAGGGAGTGATCATGGGATTCGCCCATGAGTACGCGACCGCGGTGATGCGGCGGGGCAGGAACCCCATGGAGCCGGCCGACTTCGTCCCCGACTGGGCCGACCGCCCCCGCAAGGGCAAGTTCTTCCCCGGTGCCCCGTCCTTCCCGCTGCCCGACGGCGGCTGCGCCGACGATGCGACGCTCGGCCGGGGTCTGTTCGGGGAGCGCGGCACCGGGGCGTTCACCCTGCCGCTGCTCGGCGCGATGCTCCGCGACTCCTACGGCCTCACCGGCCGCCGCCTCGCCGTGCAGGCCAACAGCGACCTGGGCTCGCTGCCGTTCCACGCCCAGGCGAACTGGTCCCGCGGTACCGCGTCCGGTGGCGGCCTGTACCCGATCGGCATTCACTGGGCGAGCGGCGCCGGTGGTCCCCTCACACCGGGGGTCTACCACTACGACACCCCCCACCACCGTCTCGACCGGCTGCTGTCGGGAGACGTCACGGGTGAAGTCCGGGCCTGCCTGAAGGACTTGCCCGGAGCAGCCGAAACCGACCAGTTCCTGGTACTGGGAGTGACCTTCTGGCAGAACTCCTTCAAATACAACAGCTTCGGCTACCACGCCATCACCATGGACATCGGCGCCCTGCTGCAGACCTGGCGGATGTGGTCCCGGGCGCACGGCATCCATCTGGGCAGCGCCCTCTGGTTCGACGAGCCCCGGCTCGGCCGGCTGCTCGGGCTGGACCCGGAGGAGGAAGGAGTGTTCGCCGTCGTACCGTTGCCCTGGTCGGGGACCGCCCCCGTGCCCCCGCCCTCGGCCCCCGGTACACGCGTTCGCCGCACCCCCGCCGAGAAGTCCCGCCGGGTCCGGTTCTTCCCGACCCTGCGCCGTGTGCACGAGGCCACACTGGAGGGCGCCGCCGACCGGCCCGCCGCGCACACCCTCGACCCCGCCCTGGCCCTTCCCGCGGGTCCGGGCGACCGTGTGCCACTGCCCGCGCCCGACTCGCTGAACATCCCCGTGCGGCGGGCCCTGCGTGAACGCCGCAGCAGCTTCGGCCGGTTCACCGCCCACGTACCGCTCGACGCCGCCCGGCTCGCCGCCGCGCTCGCCGCGGCCGTCGCCGCCAGCACCCTGGACAGCGACACCGAGACGTCCGGCGGAGCGCCCCTCACCCGGCTCTTCGTCTTCGTCAACCACGTGGACGGCGTCCCCGCGGGTCTGTACGTCCACGACCGGGACACGGGCGAGCTGGTGCTGGTGAAGGCCGGCAGTTTCGGCCTCTTCCTCCAGGAGAACTACTTCCTGGCGAACTACAACCTGGAGCAGGCGGCCGCCGTTCTGGTGCCGGTGGCCCGTACACACGCCGTACTGGACGCGGTCGGCGATCGCGGCTACCGCCTGGTCAACGCCTCGGTGGGCGCCACCGCCCAGGCCGTGTACACCGCCGCGTCCGCCACCAGGACGGGGTGCGGGGTCGCGCTGGGCTTCGACTGCGTCTCCTACGCGGAGCAGTTCGCGGTGGGCGAGCAGGACGAGGTCCCGCTTCTGATCATGATGATCGGCAACGAGCGGCCCCACCCGGCCGACTACCGCTACGAGATCGTCGCCCCATGACCCGGAGTCCTCGTCCCCTCCCCGGCACGCCCGGAAGCCGGGCGCACGCTCCCCGGTTCGCGGCGCGCCCCACACGAAAGGCGCACGGCATGCGTCCGGCCTCCGGCACCACGCAGGGAACCCCCGACACGGCCGACGCGCCCATGACCCTGCATCATCGCTTCATGCTGCGCGTCGCCGGGCTGCCGGTCGGCATCGTCGAGGCGCTGCGCGCGCCCGAGGCCGCCGACTGGGCCGCGCGTACCGCCGCCGAGGAAGACCGGCTCCGCGCGCTCGGCGCCCGGCTGAGCGACCCGCTCTCGCACGCGGTCGGCGCCGCGGCCGACCCGGCGCTGCGGCGCCGTCTGCTCACCCTGCGCCGGCAGGTGTTCAACAACCGGCTGCCCGGCGACCTCGACGCGGCCCGCGCTCTTGCGGCCGGACTCGTCGGCGGTACCGGAGCGGATCTCACCGCATGGCTCGACGCCCGCGTCCGCTGGGCGCAGCTGCGGACCGAGGGCGACACCGTGCTCCGGGGGTCGCTCGCCCGGACCCGGGCGGCCCTGCGCGATATCGCGCGTGACGACCGCCTGCGCCAGGGCCTGTTGCTGGCCTCGCCGACTCTGGAGGAGCGGCTCGACGCGTACGCCTCCGCCCCGGCCGCCACACCCGGAAAGCGCGCTCGCAAGATGGAGCGCTCGCTGCTGTCCTACCTCTACCGCACGGCCTGCAAGACGAGCCCGTTCAGCACACTCACCGGCATCGCCCTCGGCACGTTCGAGGCGGCCGGGCCAGCCGACGGACCGGCGCCGACCGTGGTGGACGACGACTGGAGGGGCCATCCCCGTCTGAACGTCGTCGTCCTCACCCGCCTCGCCGACCTCATCGCCGCCGACCCGGTGCGCCGCGCGGATCTCCCAGTCAGCCTCTCGTCCGGCTGGAAGCTCGACGAGGACCGCGTCCGCTACGTCCAGCGGGCTGTCGCCGCCGGCGACGACAGCGCACCGGTCAGCTTCGACGCCGCCCAGGACCGCCTGTTCTTCCTGCGCCGCCAGGGTGCCCTGGACGGGATGCTGGCACTGCTGCGGGACCACGAGGGCACACTGCGCCACGGCGACCTGGCCCGCTGGCTGGCCACCGCGACCGGCGCCGGGGTCGAGGAGGCCGGGCAGTACCTCTCCGCCCTGCGCGACCTCGGCATGCTGCAATTGCCCAGCCTCGCCACGAGCGTGCACGGCGGTGACCCGCTGGGCGCCTTCCAGCGGTCGCTGCGCGCGGTACACCGCCCCTGGGCGGACGAGATCGCCGCACGCCTGGACAGCCCGGCCGACGCCCTGGCCCGCTACCCCGGGTCGGACGCCCCCACCCGGCGTGCCCTGCTGGCCTCGCTCCGCGCCGACCTGCTCTCCCTGCAGGCCGGCCTCGGCGCAGAACGTCCGCTGCTGCCGCAGACGTTGCTCTACGAGGACGTGTCCGCCGGGACCACCACCGCCGACCTGGGTGAGTGGGCCGCACTGGCCGCCGGACCACTGCTCTCGATCGGTCGTGTGCTGCCGGCGTTCGACGTGGCGCTGCCCCAGCGACTCACCCTCAAGGGCTTCTTCCTCGCCCGCTTCGGGCGCGGCGGACGCTGCCCGGACCTGCTGCGGCTGCTCCACGACTTCCACGAGGACATCTTCCGCCAGTACCTCCAGTTCACCGCCGCGCGCGACGGGTTCCTGCCCGACGGCAGCCATGCCCCCGAGGAGAACTGGCTCGGCATGGCCGAGATCACGGCCGTCGACCGGGCCCGCGCGACACTCACCGCCCGAGTGTGCGCCGCCTGGGCCCAACTTCCTTCCGACGCAGTTGAGTTCGTGCTGGACAACGCCACGGTGGACGCCGTAGCCGAGCAACTCGAGGGCGCCGCACCCGGCTTCCGGCCGCAGAGCCACT
This sequence comes from Streptomyces cellostaticus, assembly GCF_023630175.1. GTDB lineage: Bacteria > Actinomycetota > Actinomycetes > Streptomycetales > Streptomycetaceae > Streptomyces > Streptomyces cellostaticus_A. The sequence continues at coordinate 306,840 of NZ_JALLIN010000001.1, forward strand.
TCCTCCAGCTGGCCCGCCGCGAGGGCGATCCGCTGGTCGTCCTCAACAACTCCTACGGCGGGCTCTGTTTCCCCTTCACTCGCTTCACCCACTGCTTCGACACGGCGACGGACGGCCAGGACGGCGGGCCGGGCCTGACCGGCGCCCTGCGCGAGGAACTGCGCCGGGTGCTGCCGCCTGGTGCGGTCTTCGCCGAGGTGACCGCCGGTGCCGCGACGACCAATCTGAACCTCCACGGCCGGCTGACCGACTACGAGATCGTCTGTCCCGGCGAGAGCAGCACCGCGCCCGAGGAGGCCCGTCTCCATCTGGACGATCTCTGCGCCGTGCACGACGAGGACACCGACCGGTTGCTGTTGCGCTCCCGGCGCCTGGACGTCGAGGTCGTACCGCTGTACCTCGGCTACCTCGTGCCCATGGTGCTGCCCGAGATCCCGCGTACCCTGCTGCTGTTCTCGCCGACTGCCCGCTCGGTACTGGACGTGTGGCGCGGGGTACCCACCGGACCGGGTGACGCGGGCGTCACCCGCCGCCCCCGGGTCCGCCACCACTCCCTGGTCCTCCAGCGGCGCTCCTGGACGGCCACTTACGGCGGCCTGCCGCAGCACGCCCCCGGGACCGGCGACGCCGACCGGTACCTCGCCTGGCACCGCTGGCGCACCCGGCACGGCCTGCCTGCCCGAGTGTTCGCCACTGTGCACGGGGAGGCCGAAGACAGCGCGGCGCACGGCTGGTCCGGCCTTTCCAAGCCCCAGTACGTCGACTTCGACAGCCCGCTCTCGCTCACCGCTCTCGAAGGGCTCCTGGCCGGCAAAAGCGCCCGCACGGTCTTCGAGGAGATGCTCCCCGGCGAGAACGAGCTGCACGTCACCTCCCCCCGCGGCCGGCATGTCGCCGAATTCGCCGTCGAACTGCTGCCCGGCCCGGCCGTCCCACCCGAAGAGGAAGGAACCCGATGACCACGCCTTCCGTACCCTCCGCCAGCTCCGTCGCGGCGGGTGCGCCCGGCGACGGCACGCCCGGCGATTGGCTGGCCGTGCACGTCTTCTACGCGGCCGGCACCCGACCACTGCTGCTGCGATGCGTCAAACCGCTCGTCGACGCGCTGAGGACAGAGGGCCTGCTCGCCGGGTACTTCTTCATCAACTACTGGTTGGAGGGCCCCCACCTGCGGCTGCGCCTCAAACCGGCCAGGGCCGCCGACGCGCCTGCCGTGCGCGAACGGGCGCACGCCGCGCTCACCGCCTTCCTGCGTGAGCGTCCGGCGCTGTACGAGGTCAAGGACGGCTTCTTCGCCGACCTCTACGAGACCCTGTTCACCCTGGAGTTCGGCGACCAGGAGCACTCCGAGTTACTCGGGCCCGACGGGCGGATGCTGCTGCGACCCAACAACACCTTCGAGGACCGCCCTTACGAACCGGAGTACGGCAAGTACGGCGGCCCGGCCGGGATCTCGCTCGCCGAGTGGCACTTCCAGCACTCCAGCGACCTGGTCATCGAGGCGGCACACAGCATGAACCTCCACCTGCGCACTGTACTCCTCGGGCTGTCCGCCCAGCTGATGATGGTCATGTCCGCCACCTTTCTCGTCGGCGACGAACCTCTGCTGGCCTTCCTCGACCGCTACCACGCCTTCTGGAACAGGGCGTTCAGTACCACCACCTACACCTCCGCCGACGGGTACGACCGCGCCTACACCAGCATGGGCACGAGCCTGCCGGAGCGCTTCCAGCGCATCCGGGAGGCCTTGGCCGCGGACGACCCCGGCCGACTCCCGGGGTTCCTGCGCGGCTGGGCCGAGCACTGCGCCGAACTCCGCGATCGGGTAGCCGAGTTGGCGCGCGGGCGTCAACTGCACTTCCGTTCCTGGGACGGCACCCGTGACATCTGTCGCACGGACCCCACGCAGGCCCTGCCCATGCTCCTCTCGCCGTACATGCACATGACCAACAACCGGCTGAGCATGACCGTCCGCGACGAGGCGTTCCTGTCGTACGTCCTCGCGCGGGCCCTCCGCGAGGCGGGAGCTGGAGGCGAACGCGCCGGGGAAGGCGCACCCCGCGGAGGAAGCGGTCCTGAACCGCGGCGCGACGGCGCTCGGGAGGGCGAGGAGTGATGGCCGGCACCTTCCTCGACGCGCGGCCGCGTATGCGCGCCGATCTCGTACCCGGGCCCAGCCTGGTGCGCGGGACGGCCCGCATCCACCTGCTCAAGGATCCCCGCACCGGGCGGCGCCTGGAACTCGGGCCCAAGGAGCACTTCCTCGTCACGCGTCTGGACGGCACACGCAGTCTGACCGAGATCGGCCGGGACTACGCGGGTGCGTTCGGTGCCCGGCTCGGCGAGGCCCAGTGGAGCCGGCTGCTGCGGCTGCTGGCCGCCCGAGGCCTCCTCGACGGCACCCCTTTGCCGGCCGCCGGACCGGTCGCCGCGCCGGAGCGGCCGCCGGGAGGGATCCTCGCCGGACGAACCCGGATGGTCGCAGACGCGCCCGCCCTCATGGACCGGCTGCACCGGGCGACCGCTCCCGCCCGGCGGCCCGTGGTCCTGGCCGCCCTCGTCGCCCTGGCCGCCGCGGTGCTCATCGCCGTCGCCGTCCAGGCGGGTCCCCTGCGGCGGCAGACCGCGGAGACGGCCGGGCAGCCGGTGCTACTGTTCGCCGTCGGCTGCGTCCTGTGGTGCAGCCTCGCCCTGCACGAGTTCGCCCATGGCCTGTTCGCGCGCGCGTGGGGTGGCCGGGTCGAAGAGATCGGGCTGCGCTGGATCCTCGGCGCGACATACCTGTACTGCGTGGTGGAGGACGTCCAATTCCTGGGCAGCCGTGCCCGCAAGGTCGCGACCGCCTGCGCCGGGTCCTTCGCCAACCTCCTCTTCCTCGTGCCGTTCTACCCGGTGTGGGCACTGCTCCCGTCCGGCGCCCAGGCCCGGGCCCCGCTCGGCGCCCTGCTGTTCCTCGGCACCGTCTGCGCCGTCGCCAACCTGCTGCCGCTGCCGCCCCTGGACGGCTACAAGGCTCTCGGCCATGCCCTCGGTGTCACTCACCTCTCCCACAGCAGCCGGACCTTCACGGCTCTCGCCGCGCGCGCCCTGTTGCGCCGTGGTCCGGGCATCGGCGCGTACGGGGGGCGGCTGCGGCTCGTGTACGGCGGTTTCGCTCTGCTCACGGCGGTGCAGAGCGCCGCACTCCTCGCGCTGTGCGGGGCTGCGCTGCGTGTCGCGCTGCCGGACGACCTGGCGGTCCTGGCCTGGTCGCTGCCGCCCGCGCTACTCGTCGCCGTCCTGCTGCTGTGGGGTCTGGGCAGGCTCGGCCGCTCCCTGCGTGACCATCACCGCCCGCGTCCCGACCCGGCTGAGGCCGAAGACGAACCGGCGCCCGACGCTGTCGGGAGGACCGGCGGGTTCGGGCCCAGGACAGCCGGGGCCGACGACGAGCAGGGACCTCGTACGGCGAGAACCCGCCATCAGACGCGGCCCAGGACAGCGGGGGGCGACGGCGAAGCGGCGCCCCCCGCGGCCGAAGCCCGCGGCGGCGCGGTGCCTCTTGCCGCCGGCCACGAACCAGAGCCCGCGCCGCCGCGCGTCGGCCGCACCGCAGCGCCCCCCGAACGCCCGTCCGGCCACGCGGCTTCGGCTGACGCCGCGACCGCTCCGCACCACCCGTGGAAAGGCGAGATGAGCACACCTGACAGCACGACCGGGACCCGCACCGAACGCCCCGTGACCGCGCCGGCCATCGTCCTGGACGGCGTCACCAAGCGGTACGGGGAGTTGATCGCCCTGGACGGCGTGTCCCTCGACGTCCGGCACGGCGAGTTCTTCGGCATCCTCGGCCCCAACGGTGCCGGCAAGACCACGCTGGTGGAGATCGTCGCGGGCATGCGGGAGGCCGACTCCGGCTCCGTCAGCGTGTTCGGGCAGAGTCCCTGGCCGCGGCGGACGGCGCTGCTGGCCCGGATCGGCGTACAGACCCAGGCGTCGGCGTTCTTCGCCCGGCTGACCGCCGGGGAGCACCTGCGCACGGTCGCCGCGCTCTACGGAATGGACTCGGCCACCGCACGGACGGCGCTGGAAGGGGTCGGTCTGGCCGAGAAGGAGAACGCCCGGGTCGATCACCTCTCAGGAGGCCAGCGCCAGCGTCTCGCCGTGGCCACCGCGCTGCTGCACGAGCCCGAGCTGATCTTCCTGGACGAGCCGACCGCGGCCCTCGACCCGGAGGCCCGGCACGAACTGTGGGATCTGCTGCGCGCTTTGCGTGCGCGGGGCCGCACCATCGTGTACACCACCCACTACCTGGACGAGGCCGAAACGTTGTGCGACCGGGTGGCGATCATCTCCGGCGGCCGGGTCGCGGCCCTCGACACGCCTCGCAACCTCATCCGCTCCCTCGCCGCCCCGGCCCGGCTGCTCGTCCCGGCCGACCGGATGGCCCGCGAGTCCGCGCTCGCGCTGGACGGGGTGGACCGTGCCGCGGTCGAGGGCGACGACCTCGTCATCGAGACGACCGCACCCAACCGGGTCCTCGTCGCACTCGGCGACCTCGTGGACATCGGCTCGGTCACGGTCCGCACCCCCTCCCTCGAAGACGCCTACCTGACGCTGACCGGCACCGGATCGGAGCACCACCGTTGAGCGCCTACTCCGCACTGACCAGGGCCACCTACGCAGCGAGCGTGCGCGACAAGACGACCCTGTTCTTCACCTTCGCCTTCCCGCTCGCCTTCCTCGTCATGTTCGGACTCATCTTCCACGGCCAGCACGTCGAAGGCGGGCTGGCGTCCATCAACTACATCGCCCCGGGTGTGCTGTCCTGGGGTGTGGGCAACGCGGCCGTCTTCTCCGTCGGCTTCGCCCTGATGCAGTGGCGCCGTGACGACCTGCTCCGCCTCGTCTGGCGCACACCGACCCCGCTGCGCACCCTGCTGGCCTCCCGTTGGACAATCGCGCTGGCCGTAGCCGGCGCGCAGACACTGCTGTTCATCTCCGTCGCTCTGCTGCCCTTCTTCGGCCTGCGACTGGACGGCCCCTGGTGGGCGGCGCTTCCGCTGCTGGTCCTAGGGGTCACCGCCTTCCTCGCCCTGGGGCTGGTGGTCGGCAGCCTCGCCGACACTCCGGAGGCGGTCGCGGCCATCGCCAACCTCCTCATGGTTCCGATGGCGTTCCTGTCCGGTTCGTTCTTTCCCGACGACCTGATGCCGGGCTGGCTGCGCACGGCCGCCAAGGTGCTGCCCCTGCACTACCTCAACGAAGGACTGACCGACGCCATGGGCGGCCGCGGGGACCTCGGTGACATCGCGCTGGACTGTGCGGGACTCACCGTCTTCGTTCTGCTCTTCGGGCTGGCCGCCACCCGCACCTTCCGCTGGAGCAACCGGACATGACCCCCGTCACCGCTCCCACCCGGGCGACATGGCCCCTTGAGGCGGCCCGCGCCGAGCTCCAGGCCCGCCTGGCCACGCGCGCCGCACGCGACGGCCTCGCGGCGCCGGCCGTCTCCCGTATCGGCGACGCCAACGTCCTCGGCGAGGCCGTACGGCAGTCCGTGCCCGCGAACGCGGCGGCCGTGCACCTCACCGCCCAGGCCGTGCTGTTCGGCCCGTGGGGAAGCACTCCTGACAGCGGTTCGGCCTGTGGTGTCTGTCTCGCCATGCGCCGCCAGCGCCTGCGCACCCGCACCGAACGCGACGCGCTGGAGACGGGCACCGAGACCGTGGCGGCCGGCCGTTGGCCCGTGCTGCCCGACCACACCGTCGACGCCGTGTGGTCCCTGCACCGACTCATCTCCTGTGGCGCCGCCCGGCACTCGGGGCAGGGAGCCGACGCGGCTCTGCCCCAGGTCACCGAACTGGACCTGGAGACGCTGCGCGTGCGTACGTTCCCGCTGGTGCCTGAGCCGATGTGCCCGCACTGCCGTCCGTTCACCGAGGAGACCGCCCGGCGGGCCGCCGAGCAGGCCACCCCCGGGCCCGCCGTCAGCCGTCCCAAGCCGGACCCCGGCGTCTACCGGTTGCGCTCCCCCGGCGACTACCCGCTGCCGGTGAAGGGGCTGGCCAATCCGGTGTGCGGGGTGCTCGGCGGCGGAACGTGGCTCGACGTCACCTCACCCACGACCGCGCCGGTCGCCGGCAGCGTCTTCATGCGAGGACACGCCGGACTCACCGACGTGACGTGGAGCGGACAGGCCAACTCCTTCGCCCGAAGCCGCGACCTGGCGTTCCTCGAGGGACTGGAGCGCTACGCGGGCACCCACCGCCGGCACCGGGCCCCGGTGATCACCGCGTCCCTCGACGAACTGGGCGACCGCGCCCTGGATCCACGGGCCTGCGGGCTCTATGGCCCCCGTACGTACGCCGAGGACCCGATGGTCGAGCCCTTCGACCCGGCCCGCCCACTGCCCTGGGTCACCGGTTGGTCGCTGCGCGACGACCGTCAGGTGCTGGTCCCGGCAAGGCTCGTGTACTACAGCGCGGGCACCCGTGAGGACAACTTCGTCTTCGAGTGCTCCAACGGCTGCGCAACCGGAGGCACGTGGGAGGAGGCGGTCTTCTTCGGCCTCCTCGAACTGGTCGAACGGGACGCGTTCCTGCTCGGCTGGTACGGCGACCTGCCCCTGCCGGAGATCGACCTGGACTCGGTGGCCGGGCCCGAGGTGCGGGCCATGGTGGCGCGGGCCGCGCTCCAGGGCTACGACGTTCATGTCTTCGACAACCGGGTGGACCTGCCGGTGCCCGTCGTCACCGGCTGCGCGGTCCGCCGTGACGACGGACCCGGCACCCTGGCTTTCGCGGCCTGCGCGTCGTTCGTCCCGGAGACGGCCGTAGAGTCCGCGATCTGCGAGATCCTCACCTACATCCCGCACCTGCCCCGTCAGGTCGCCGAGAGATCCGCCGAACTCATCGCCATGTCCCGGGACTTCGATCTGGTCACGCGACTGCCCGACCATGCCGCGCTGTACGGCCTCCCGGCCATGCGCCGGCATGCCCGCAGTTACCTCGTGCCGGCTCGGGTCATCCCCCTGGAGGAGCTGTTCGCCGGGTGGGAGGGGCGAAGACCGCGCACCCGCGACCTCCGCGACGACCTGCTGCTCCTGCGCGACCTGCTCGGCAGCGCGGGACACGACGTCATCGCCGTCGACCAGACCACGCCCGAGCAGCGGCAGATGGGACTGCGGACGGTGGCCACGCTCGCCCCCGGGATGCTGCCGATCGACTTCGGCTGGCTGCGCCAGCGGGCGCTGCACATGTCTCGTCTGCGGACGGCTCCGTACCGGGCCGGAATGGTGCCGGCGCCGCTGGGCGAGGAGCAGCTGCGGCGCGTGCCGCATCCGTTCCCGTGACCGGACGGGATACGCAATCAGTGGCCCGCGCGGGTCCGGCGGTCCGCGACGCGCCGATCCGCCCCGGGGACCGCCGGACCCGGCTGACGTCAGGCGGTGCAGGAGGTCGTGCTGGTGGTGCTGGAGCAGGTGCTGGTGGACGAGCAGCTGGTGGACGAGCCGAGCATGACCTCGCTGGCGTCCGAGTAGTCGGTGATCTCGAAGGTCTCCGACTCGAGATCCAGGATCTCCTGGGCAAGCGAGGCGAGGACGTTGTCAGCCATTGCGGCTCCTTCTGGGTCAGGGGACCTGCCGCAGGACGCACGGTCCCGGTCAATGCACCGGTCGGAGGCCAACGCCTCCCCGGTACCTCCCTCTTTCTACTCGACCGCACGGTCAACGCCCTTGCTGCCCGCTGTCACCTCGCTGACACCCCCTCAGCCGACCCGAGTCCCCGACACAGCCGAGGAGTGCCCCTCGTGAACAGCCACCGCGACAGACCATGCGCCGCCCTGGACGACCCTTCCCGCGGCCCGCTGCCGGGCCTGACCACCCTGCTGTCGCCCGCCACCGAGCTGTACCTCGACCTGCACCGGCACCCCGAACTCTCCGGCGCCGAAGTCCGTACGGCCGCCCGCTTCGCGGACTGGCTCGAAGCGGACGGATTCCGCGTCCTGCGCGGCGTCGGCGGTCACGGCGTCGCCGCGGAACTGCGCAACGGCGACGGCCCGACCGTACTCCTGCGCGCCGAACTCGACGCGCTGCCCGTGGCCGAGGACACCGACGTCCCCTACGCGAGCACGGCCACGGGTGCCGGCCCCGACGGACGGCTCGTCCCCGTCATGCACGCCTGCGGCCACGACGCGCACGTGGCCTGCGCGGCGGCGGCCGCCCGCTGGCTCGCCGAGCGGCGCGACCGCTGGCGGGGCACCCTCGTGATGGTGGGCCAGCCTGCCGAGGAGACCCTCAGCGGTGCAAGGGCCATGCTGGAGGAAGGCCTGTACGACCGGGTCACCCCGCCGGACGTGGTGCTCGCGCAGCACACCGCGCCCTTCCCTGCGGGGATGGTGGCGCACGCCGACGGCCCGGTACTGGCCGGCAGCCTCTCTCTGGAGGTCCTCTTCGAGGGCGACGGCGGCCACGCGGCCACCCCGCACCTGACCACCGACCCCTTGCTCGCAGCCGCCGGCACGGCCCTCCGGCTGCCCGCCGTGGCGGCCCGCGAGACCGACCCCGCCGAACGGCTGGTCGTGACCGCCTCCTCGCTCCGGACCGGGGACGCGGCGCACACCGGCAACGTGATCGCCACCAGTGCCCGACTGCGGGTCACCGTGCGCGCCTTCTCGGAAGCGGGCCTCGACCGCGCCGGTGCCGCCGTCGCCCGCGTGGCCCGCGCCGAGGCCGCTGCCGCCGCCCTGCCGCCGCGCGTCACCCTCGCCCAGCTCTCCCGCTCCGGTGTCACCGTCTCGGACCCGGACGTCACCGCCGCCGTCCGAGCAGCACATCGGGCGGCCTTCGGCGCCACCCGCGTCAGCGGCTGGCCCGCCACCACGGCCACCGAGGACTTCCCCCTCCTGACCGCCGCGGGCGCCCGCCTCCACGGCCATTCCGGCATCCGCGCCGCCTACTGGATGCTCGGTACCGTCGGCCCCGCGCAGTGGGCGGCCGCGACCGGAACCGGGGCCGCCGAGAAGTTCCGCAGCCTGCCCGGCAACCACTCACCCCGCTACTTGCCCAGCGTCCGCCTCACCCTGCAAACCGGAACGGCAGCACTCGTTACGGCGGCGCTGGCTCGACTGGGGCCGGCGCATGGCTGAGGTGGCTGCGTCGGCGCCCGACGCGCTTGCCGACAGGCGACCCACGGCCGCAGATGGTCCGGGGCACGGGCCTCGGCCTGGTCGAAGGCGTCGGAGATCACCTGCCCAGATGACCGGACCAGTGAGGCGGTGCACCACTCGTTCTCGGCCCGCGGTCCCGGGCGGGCGGGACGTTCGCCGCTTCGGCCGCCGGGCGGGTGGATGACGTCGTGCGGACGTCTGGGAGCGGGACGTGTATCGAAGACGCGGGCCACCGTCGCTCCACCTCCGGTTCGGCTTCCCGCCCGGCGCAAGCCGGCCGCGATGACCGACCGCCGCTTTCGCGGCGGCCCGGCGGGTGGCCTCCCGCAGGGCTTCAGGCCGCATGACCACGCCCTTGCCGTCCGCCTGGATCACCAGCGGCACCATGCGGCTGCACGGGATCGGGATCCGGGTCCGGTAGAAGCCGTCGACATCGACCACTGCCCCTCGGTCTGCTGGTCGGCGCGGCCATCGGCGTGTTCTGGGGCGCCCAGGGGGCGGCACTGGCCGGGGTCTGGGGCGGCGTCGTCGTCGGGGTGACGGTCGGCATCGGTCCGGCCGTCCGGTGCGGGGTGGTGCCCAACCTCGCCGTCGCGACCGCCCTCACCGCCGTGCAGCTCGCCCGGAGCGTGGGCACCCCGGTGCGCCTGATGGCATTCTTGAAGGACGCGCACGACAACAACCTGCTGCGGGCGACCGGACCCGTGTACCAGTTCCGGCACTCCCGGCTCCGGGAACGCCCGGCCGGGCGACCGAGGTGATCAGCCGGGAGCCGCGTCCCCGACCGGCTCCATGCTTCGCCGGGCCATCGGCCGTGCGACCAGCCGGACGCACGGTCTCTGGAAAGGGCGGGACAGTCCGCCTGGGCAAAGAACACGGAGGCGGCTAGCCCGTCGGCCCCGCGTCATCGGCATACAGAGCCTGAAGACTTTCACCGACCTCTTCGCCCGGAGCCAGGGCACCGACGCCGACGAGACGGTCATGGAGACCGCCCTCGCCAGTCGTACGGATCCCATCGGTCGAACGTCAAATGACGGGGAACCAGGCCGACAGACGCTTGGCAATGGCCGGTACATCGATGTTGTCCTGCGCGACTTCCTCCACGAACGGGCCGGCAACGGAGACGGGCGGCGGGACGGTACTGGCGCTCACGCCGTTGAACCGCAGGAAAACACGCATGGCGAGCCAGGCGGTGCGCTTGTTGCCATCGATCAGCGCGTGATTGCGGGCGACGGAGTGCAGCAGTGCTGCAGCCTTCTCGTGCGGCGTGGGATACAACTCGGCTCCGAACACGTTCGTCCGGGGTCGCTCGATCGCCGACACCAGAAGGCCCATGTCACGCACGCTGTGCTCGGTACCGTTGACCGTGCGGGCGATGGCCAGGATCTCGTCGATCTGGAGGTAGCGCACGTCCGTCACTTCAGATAGTCCAGGATCTCCGCATCGCTGTCCATGAGCTCGGCCAGGACGTCATCGACCTTCAGCTCGGCCCGGTCCTGGGCGTCACGGATGGCCTCAATGGCAAGTTCCTGCTTGCTGCGGCCCTCCCGACGAGCCCGCTCGGTGAGCTTCGCGTCAAGGTCGGCGGGGAGTCGAAGTGTCATCGCCATACAGAGATGATACCAGGCCGGTATCAAATGGCTCGGTCGGGACGCGCTCCCGGCTCCGCGGAGCGTGGGACCAGGCGGCCGTGCGCATCGCTACCGCGGAGGCCCGTGGAGGCTTCCGTTTCGAGCGTCATTCGAGCGTCAAGAATCCCGCAAGAGCCACTTGAAGGCGTCGCCTTTGCAAGCGCCCCGCTCACGAACTAGCAGGTCAGGCACCCTTGCCCGCAGGCTCCAGAATCGCCACGCACTCCACGTGATGCGTCATCGAAATCACGTCGCGGAAGCCGAGTGTTGCGTAACCGCAGGTCAGCGCAGGTTTCGGCCCCCTGGAGCGGCCTGGCGTTCACCCAAAGCGTCAAACGAGCGTCACGACGATACCCATCAGCGTTTCCGCCGAGCCGAACTGGACGGACAGCGACCACGGCCTCCTGGCCACCACGTCTTGCTCGCAGACAACCGCTGGGAGAACCGTCACGGCTCCCAGGTCACCGATTCCCGTAGTCCTCCACCAGGGTGCCGATGAGCGAGAGGAGGGCGTCGGCGCGGCGCCGGTCCTCGCGCTGGGCGCGCAGGGCCTCGTCGGCGGCCCGCAGGCGGGCCAGGGCGGCCGGCTCCTCGTCCTCCACGTCGTAGATCACCGGCTCAGTGACCAGGTCCAGGCACTCGGTGAACAGCCGTCGGGTGGCGTCGGACGGCTCATCGGGATCGGGCATGTCGAACGAGCTGGTCAGGTAGCGCGCCGGATCAGTGAGGCTCCACCCGACGACTGCGCCGTGCTGGACGAGGAGCGCCACGTCGGGGGCGATGCCGATGCGTGCCTCCAGCGGCTCGTCCAGCACATCGAGGTCGCGCAGGCAGGTCAGCACGGCATCCCCGGGAGCGCGGCACAGCACCGTGCACATCTCGTGCCGGAAGTCCCGGACCTGGTCCGCCCGGAGCCCGCCCGGGCGTACCGCAGGTCTGCGGGGGAGGCGGGCGGAGTCCTCGGCAGAGGCGACAACTTCCGGCATCCGGAACTCGGCCCCGACGAGTTGTCGGCCGGCCCGGTCGAACCGGAGGACGTCAGGAGCGTCCCACAGCTGGTCCTGGCTGCCGAACGTGTCCGCAAGGAATCTCTCCCGTCCCACCACGTCCGCGTACTGTGCCACGCGCACGGAGGTGCCCGTCAGGCGGGGGGTGATGTGCAGCGGTTCGTCCGTCACGGTCACGCACCAGTCGCCGTCGAGCGTCAGTTTCATCGTCCTCGCTGCCTCATCTGATCTGCACCGCTGGAGCCCGATAGCCACCCTTGGTGGGAATGCTGCCGTTCACGATGTCCTCGTGTGTCACCGGCACACCGGGGTCTGTGACTTTGCCGCCGAGTGCCTCGGCCCCGGATTTGCCCTTGATGCCCGACGGACCGTAGGCCGTGATGGCCTGGCCCTGGGTGTTGCCGGGCCCGTCGACCACGACGATGTCCTCGCCCTGCCGGAAGGTGAGTCTTTCGCCCGTGCCCGTCGACTGGTACACCGCGTCCGGATTCTTCAGGATCTCCATGACCCGTTCATCAGTGAAGCCGTGCCTGGTGTCCCCGTGGTAATCGAGGTGCTTCTTGAACTCGCCGTTCTGCGCCCTCTCGATGACGTCGGATACCCCGGCAACCACGGAGCCGTGTCAGCAGGACCACACGGCCACCTCGAACGACACCCGCCTGATGTGATGGGTCTTCAGAACGAGCGTCACACGAGCGTCAACAACCCGACGAACGCGTGGCCGTGCGAATTGCCACCGTCGGCGTGCCCACCTGAAACCGCAGGTCAGGCGGGTATTACAGATGAGCCCCGTGCTTCACTTGTTGGACCAGCGGAAACAGGTCAAGCGGACGACGGACACCACGAAACCGCAGGTCAGCCGCCCTACTTCACCGGCTCCAGAATCGCCACGCACTCCACGTGATGCGTCATCGGAAAGGTGTCGGCCGGAGGGAGTCTCGGAAAGGCCAGGTCAGGACCTATTTCTCAGCTCGCGACCCTGCGTACGGGCGGCCAGAGCGTCAAACGAGCGTCACGACCGAGAGTCCATTCCTCCTCTTCGGGCAGAACAGGCTGCCACGACCAGCTCCCCTCCACGAGCCCGCTCCCGCTCACTCCGGACGCAAGCTCGCCCATCCCGCGCCACCTCTCCGGCCGCCATAATGGAGGCATGTCCTCCAGCCCACAGCCCCCCGCACACACGCCGAGCGACCTCTCGGGCGCGGTCGCCGAGGACCTCGCGCTGTACCGGGAGAAGTTCCGCCGTCGTCTGCCGGAGTCGCTGGACGAGTTGCGCGGGCCGACCCACGGTGTAGTGGATCTGCCGCTGCACATGGCCTGGTCCGGGATGACCTCATACGACCTGGGCAAGCCGCGTCAGCGCATGGGCCTGTACCGCACCGTCCTGCACGAGGGCCTGCACGACGACCTGCCCCGCTACCTCAACCAGGACCTGTTCCTCCAGCTGTGGCCAGTGCTGCGCACCCTCGTCGGCCGCACCGTCCGCGCCGTATGGGAAGACGCCTTCCCCCAGCTCGCCCCGCGCACCCGGGCGGCCGCGTGACGGACATGCCTGAGCTGCACGCGCGGCTCCTGGCGGATGTGATCGCGCTCGGCTCCCCATATCCGCTGGTTCTCACCGGTGGATATGCCGTGCGGGCGCACCGTCTCGTGAACCGCCCCAGCCAGGATCTTGACGTCGCCACCGAGAATCCGGCGCCCATGGCCGACATCGCCGCCACGGTCCGCGCCGGCCTGGAAGCCCGCGGCTGGAAGGTGCAGGCGCTGGAGACCGCTCCGCTGTCCGCCCGCTTCACCGTGGCCGATCCGACCACCGGGCAGGAATGCGAAGTCGACATTCTCAAGGAGATCTTCTGGCGACCGGCCGCCCAGAGCGCGTACGGGCCCGTCCTCGCGGAGGAGGACGTGATCGGGACCAAGGTCCGCGCTCTCGCCGACCGCGGAGCGCCCCGCGACCTGATCGACGTGTTCGCAGCCTCCCGTCGCTGGACCAGAGCCGAACTCGAGGAGTTCGGCCGCCGCCATGCCCGCGGCCGCTTCGAGCGCGAGGATCTGCAGTCGAACCCCACGGGCGCCGAGTGGACCGACGACGAAGCCTTTGCCGCCTACGGGCTCGATGACGCCACCATCACCGCGCTCCGTGCTTGGGCTGTGGAGTGGGCCGACGACCTCGCGGCCCGTCTCCTCGAAGAGGCCGATAATCCGGACATCGACTGATCACGTCCAAATGAGGGCTCGCGGTGAGACCGCAGGGCGTGTGCGCTGAAATCTGCCGTACCGTACAGTGCCAGGGTGGTCACCATGAGTGCCCACGGATGCGGGGTGCCCGCCGGGGCCGGCTACAGGTGCAGTCCCACATGGTTCACGATGAACCGCTTCTCCTCGGAGTCGAGGGCGAAGTAGATGCGTCCGACCTCATTGGGCGAGACGGCATCCCGGACCTTGATGTGTGACAGTCCGTCCCAACGTTTTCCGTTGAACATGAAGTAGCGCTTGTCCTTGTCCTTGCTGAGTTTCTCGTCGTTGGGCGCAACCTGCTCGTGGGCCCGGCGGACGGCCTGTGCGGTCACGTAGTTCAGGGTCACCACCTGAGCCAGGCCCGCGAGTTGTCCCGACGCATCGGCCGCCGCGCTCCATCCCGCCTGGTCCCTGGGGTGCATCAGGAGAATGGGGAGGCGCGTGCGCAGCGCCAGCACGTCGAGGAGTACGTCAGCGTGACTCTCCTCCCGGATCCTCTCGTATCGCCCCGTGGCGAGCTGGCTCAGCACCCGCACCTCAAGTTGCTCGTCGCCGAGCACCGCCCGCAACAGGTTGGGGCGCTTGAGCGGCGGATCCTGCACCGGCGCTATCCAGCCGTCGGGGATCTCCCTCCCCATGACGATCCTGAGCCCGCCGCCTTCTCCCGACTGGGAGACCGTGACCCGGGTGACAAACTGGGCCGGTCCCGTAGACAGCGGCTGGTGGATGGTCATGCGCAGGGCGCGAGTGAGTTCGTCGCCCGCCACGGTCCAGCTCACTGCGCGGTCACCATGGCCGGTAATCTTGCCGGCGAGCACCGCCCGGCCATCCCTGTCGAGTTCGGTCGCCGACGGTGCTGGTACACGTCCGCGGTGGCCAAGCCAGTCGGCGAGATGCCCGCGAAGGCTCTCATAGACGTGGCCCGGCTGCTCCTGGGCGGACCGGATGTCGAAACTGACGGCATACAGCGCCTGCACGGCGGCTCCCCTCACCCCCGATGCCCTGCGCGACGACCGTTTCCCCCTCGAAAGCGGTCAGGGCACCGCTCGGAGAGCAACCGTAATACCGCCGCGCCCAGGTCCGTAATGCCCTGGGCGGGGCTTCGGGGCCGACCGGTCCGGTCAATCGAACGTCAGAACTGCTGGCCCCGACAGCCAGATGGAACGGGGAGCCGTCGTGCACTCCGCCCGGACCGTCTTACCGGACCGGGGCGGTGGCGTACGCACAGTCGGCGGCAAACGCATCGACCAAGAGCAGCCTGCGGCCATTCGCCCTCGTCCGGATCGGGAGCCGGTCGCGGCAGCCGGGTGGGGCTGCATTACATCGATCTTGGTTGCGCCCTCTCCGCCGAGTGAAGCCCGCTCAACCGGTTCCCAATGCGGCCGCGCTAGAGGAGTCGCACAACCGCCCGGACGCAACTTGCTGATCTGACGGGGCTTCAGAACGAGCGTCAGCAGCCCGAGAACCGCGCGGACACGACTTGCACCGCCGCCGCTACTCCCGCCTGAGTCCGCAGGCCGGGCGGCCTTCACGGACGATCTCCACCGTTCACCCGTTGGACGCACGGAAACAGGTCGAGCAACCCGCCTGGACAACAAAAGCGCAGGTCAGGACCCCTTGCCCACAGGCTCCAGAATCGCCACGCACTCCACGTGATGCGTCATCGGAAACAGGTCGAACGCCCGCAGCGTCCGCACCCGGTACCCCCCGTCCCGGAAGTACCCCAGGTCGCGGGCGAGGGCGGCCGGGTCGCAGGCCACGTAGGCGATGCGGCGGGCGCCGAGGGAGGTGAGCTGTTCGACGGTCCGGCGGCCGGCGCCGGCGCGGGGCGGGTCGAGGACGATCAGGTCGACCTCGGTGATGCCGGTGCGCGGGAGGACCGACTCGACCTTGCCCTGCTCGACGCGGACCCGCGGGAAGTCCGCCAGGTTGTGCCGCGCGTCCTCCACCGCCCGCTTGCCGGACTCGATGCCGAGGACCGCGCCCTTCTCGCCGAGGCGGTCGGCCAGGGCGCCGGCGAACAGGCCCACGCCGCAGTAGAGGTCCAGGGCCATCTCGCCCTTGCGGGGCAGCAGGCCCTGCATGACGGCCTTGACGAGGGTGTCGGCGGCCTTCGGGTGGACCTGCCAGAAGCCGCCGCTGCCGACGCGGTACGTGTGGTCGTCGGCGCGCTCGCGCACGAACGCGCGGCCGTGGACCCGGTGGATGCCGCCGTCCTTCTCGTCCACGCGCATCACGGAGACGGGCCGGTCGAGCTCGACCAGGGGCAGCCGGGCGCCGGGCCGCGGCTCAAGGATCACCATGCGGTCCTGGGAACCGGTCGCGGCGATCGCCTCGACGGAGGCCATGCCCGCCCAGTCCCGGTCCTCGATGCCGAGCTCGCTGACGCCGGGCGCGGCGATCATGCAGTGGTCGATCGGCTCGACCTCGTGGGAGCGGTGGCGGCGCAGTCCGGCGTTGCCGTCCGCGTCGACCGCGTACTGGACCCGCGTCCGCCACTGCGGGACCTGGCCGGCGGGCAGCTTGTCGCCCTCGGCCGGCACCACCGTGCCGTCCCAGCCGGCCTCCTCCGGGGTGAGGCCCGCGAGCCGCTGGAGCTGCTCGGCGATCACCTCGCCCTTCAGGCGCCGCTGGGCGCCCGGCTTGGCGTGCTGCCAGTCGCAGCCGCCGCAGCGGCCGGGACCGGCGTAGGGGCATGGCGCCTCGATGCGGTCCTTGGACGCTTCGAGGATCTCGACGGCGTCCGCGCGCAGGAAGCGGGCGCCCTCCTCGCCCTCGGTCACCCGGGCCACCACCCGCTCGCCCGGCAGTGTGTGCCGGACGAAGAGCACCTGGCCCTCGGCGGTACGGGCGATGCAGTGGCCGCCGTGGGCGACGGGGCCGATCTCGACCTCGTACTCCTCGCCCACCAGAGACTTCGTCGGTTCTGTCCGCATGGTGGGGTGACTCCAGATCGGGAAGGGGAGGGGCCGCAGCCGGTGGGCCCTGACAACAGCCCACCAGTCTACGGCCTCTCCCCGACGCCTCGGACGGACGCCTCGGACGGACGCCCGGCCGCCTCAGTCCTTGGCGGCCGGCTCCTTCGGGCGTTCCACCGCCGGGCCGCGCCGGACGGCGCCGGGCGCGTTCCAGTCCTGCCGCCTGCGGGCCCGCAGCTTGGCCGCCTCGGACGAGGCGAGCTGGTACGGCACGGAGGTCACCATCACGCCGGGGGTGAAGAGCAGGCGGCCCTTCAGGCGCAGGGCGCTCTGGTTGTGCAGCAGGTGCTCGTACCAGTGGCCGACCACGTACTCGGGGATGATCACGGAGACCGCGTCACGCGGGGACTCCTTGCGCAGGCCCTTGACGTACTCGATGATCGGCCGGGTGATCTCGCGGTACGGCGAGTCGAGGACCTTCAGCGGTACGTCGATGCCGCGCCGCTCCCACTCCTCGCGCAGCGCCTTGGTCTCCGCCGGGTCGACGTTGACGGTGAGCGCCTCCAGGGTGTCCGAGCGCATCAGCTTGGCGTAGGCCATGGCCCGCAGAGTGGGGCGGTGGATCTTGGAGATCAGGACGAGGGAGTGCACCCGGGAGGGGCGCACGCTGTCGTCGCTCGGGCCCTCGGGAGCGGCGATCTCGTCGGCGACGCGGTCGTAGTGCTTACGGATCGCGGTCATCGTCGCGTAGAAGATGCACATGCCCAGCAGGGCGACCCAGGCACCGTGCGTGAACTTGGTGACGAGGACGACGACCAGCACCAGGCCGGTGAAGAAGGCGCCGAAGGCGTTGATCGCGCGGGAGCGGATCATGCGGCTGCGGGCCGACGGGTCCTTCTCGACCGCCAGGTGGCGGTTCCAGTGCCGGACCATGCCGGTCTGGCTGAGTGTGAAGGACACGAACACGCCGACGATGTAGAGCTGGATCAGCCGGGTGGAGTCGGCACCGTAGATGATCACGAGCAGTGCGGCCGCGCCCGCGAGCAGCACGATGCCGTTGGAGAAGGCGAGGCGGTCGCCGCGGGTGTGGAGCTGGCGCGGCAGGTAGCGGTCCTGGGCGAGGATCGAGCCGAGCAGCGGAAAGCCGTTGTACGCCGTGTTCGCCGCCAGGAACAGCACCAGTGCGGTGGCGGCGGCCAGCAGGACGAACAGGAAGCTGCCCTTGCCGAACACCGCCTCTGCGACCTGGGAGATCACCGGGTTCTGGACGTAGCCGGAGCCGACCGGGCTGCCGTTGTGGATCAGGTCCGTGGCCGGGTGCTCGGCCATGCGGACGTTGGTCGCCATCGCGAGGGCGATGATGCCGCAGAACATGGTGACGGCCAGCAGGCCCATCATCGCCAGCGTGGTCGCCGCGTTCTTCGACTTGGGCTTGCGGAAGGCCGGGACGCCGTTGGAGATGGCCTCCACGCCGGTCAGCGCGGCGCAGCCGGAGGAGAAGGCGCGCAGCAGCAGGAAGACGAGGGCGAAACCCGCGAGGCCCTGGTGCTCGGCCCTGATGTGGTAGTCGGCGGTCGGCGCGGACATGGTGTCGCCGAGGACCAGGCCCCGGAACGCACCCCAGGCGATCATGATGAAGACGCCGCCCACGAACACGTAGGTCGGGATCGCGAAGAGCTTGCCCGACTCCTTCACACCACGCAGGTTCATCAGCGTCAGCAGGATGATGACGGCGGTCGCGCAGAACACCTTGTGCTCCACGACGAAGGGGACCGCCGAGCCCAGGTTCTCGATGCCCGAGGCGATGGAGACGGCGACCGTCAGCACGTAGTCGACGAGCAGCGCGCTGGCCACGGTGAGGCCGGCCTTGGGCCCCAGGTTGGTGGTGGCGACCTCGTAGTCGCCGCCGCCGCTCGGATACGCGTGCACGTTCTGCCGGTAGGAGGCGACCACCGTGAACATCAGCACGACGACCGCGACGGCGATCCAGGGGCTGAAGTGGTACGCCGACACGCCCGCGATGGACAGGACCAGCAGGACCTCCCCCGGCGCGTAGGCGACGGAGGACAGCGGGTCGGAGGCGAAGACGGGGAGGGCGATGCGCTTCGGCAGGAGCGTTTCGCCCAGCCGGTCACTGCGCAGTGCGCGCCCGATCAGGATCCGTTTGGGCACGTCGGTCAGTTTGGACACGACAGAGGATCGTAGGCCTTCGAACAGTCAGCCGCCCACCCGGCATCCCGGTTCTGCCTCACGAGTGAAATCGTAAGCGCACCGAACTGCGGATTCCGTGGTCCGCGCGCCCCGCGTGCCTAGATGGCAGATCCCGGCCGTCACCGCACCTCGGAGGTCCCATGCCCGCGACCGCAGAGCTCATCGGGGCCACCGCCGCCCTGGCCGGCCTCGGAATCCTGACCCTGTGCAGCGTGCGCAGCATCACGCGCCGCAGGGGTGCCGCCTTGCGTCCGCGGCGGTGACCGGAACCGGCGGGCCGGGAAACCACCGTACCGGGGGTGCCCACCCCGAACCGCCCGTGTGTAGCTTTGGGCGTCGGTCTGAGACCCTGATGCTCAGCAGTAACTTTTGGACACCGGAAGGACGGTCGTGCACATCGTCATCATGGGCTGCGGGAGAGTGGGTTCCGCTCTCGCCCAGACCCTGGAGCAACAGGGGCACACGGTCGCCGTGATCGACCAGGACCCCACTGCCTTCCGCCGGCTGGGCCCGGGCTTCGGGGGCCGCCGGGTCACCGGCGTCGGCTTCGACCAGGACACCCTGCGCGAGGCGGGCATCGAGGAGGCCGGCGCGTTCGCCGCGGTCTCCAGCGGTGACAACTCCAACATCATCTCCGCGCGCGTGGCCCGCGAGATGTTCGGTGTGGAGAACGTGGCGGCCCGTATCTACGACCCCCGCCGTGCCGAGGTCTACCAGCGTCTGGGCATTCCCACCGTGGCCACGGTCCGCTGGACGGCCGACCAGATGCTGCGCCGGCTGCTTCCCTCGGGCGCGGAGCCGCTGTGGCGCGACCCCACCGGCGGTGTCCAGCTCGCCGAGGTGCACGCCTCCGCCAAGTGGGTCGGCCACAAGATCAGCCGGATGCAGGAGGAGACGGGCGTCCGGGTGGCGTTCCTGACCCGCCTGGGCGAGGCCGTCCTGCCCACCTCGCAGACGGTGCTGCAGGAGGGCGACCTGGTGCACGTGATGATGCGGACGGACGACGTCGATAAGGTCGAGGCGGCGTTCGCCGGGGGCCCGGAAGAGGAGAGCGGTCACTGATGAGGGTCGCCATCGCCGGAGCCGGCGCCGTGGGCCGCTCGATCGCGGGCGAGCTGCTCGAGAACGGCCACGAGGTCCTGCTCATCGACAAGGCCCCGACCGCCATCTCGGTGGAGCGGGTGCCCCAGGCGGAGTGGCTGCTGGCCGACGCCTGCGAGATCACCTCCCTGGACGAGGCGGCGCTGCAGCGCTGCAACGTGGTGATCGCCGCGACCGGTGACGACAAGGTCAACCTGGTCGTCTCACTGCTCGCCAAGACGGAGTACGGCGTTCCGCGCGTCGTCGCCCGGGTGAACAACCCCAAGAACGAGTGGCTGTTCACCGAGGCCTGGGGAGTGGATGTCGCTGTCTCCACCCCGCGCCTGATGTCCGCCCTGGTCGAGGAGGCGGTGAGCGTCGGCGACCTGGTCCGGCTGCTCCGCTTCAGCCACGGCGACGCCAACCTGGTGGAGCTCACCCTGCCGGAGGAGTCGGCCCTGGCCGGCACCCGGGTCGGCGACGTGGAGTGGCCGCAGGACACCTCCCTGGTCACGATCATCCGCGGCACCCGCGTGCTGACCCCGTCCCGGGAGGACTCCCTGGAGCCGGGCGACGAACTCCTCTTCGTGGCCGCCCAGGCCCGTGAGGAGCAGCTCGAGGAGCTGCTGTCGGTCCGGCGGGCGGGCTGACCGCGCTCGACGCACGGGAAACACGGGAAAGGGCGCCCTCGATGTGAGGGCGCCCTTTCTCCTGTCGCGAAGGCCGTGCGGCGGCTTCTCCCGGGTACGCGGGCCGTGCGGCGGCCGTGCCGGCACGCCTACCGGCGGTGCCGGCCGCCGGCGGGCTCGCCGTTCTCCGCGGCCGACGCGGCACGGCGCTCCTTCTCGGCCTGCTCCTCGGCCTCCATCTCGGCGAACACGTCGATCGGCGCGGGCGCCTTCGCCAGGAACACCCAGGTCAGGTAGACCGCCAGCAGGAACGGCGGGATCTTCAGGGCGACCAGTACCCAGCCGAGCTGGGCGGTGTCGGCCCACCAGTACAGCGGGAAGAGAATCGCGCACTTGGCGAGCAGGATCAGGCCCCACGCCCAACTGGCCTTGGCGTAGGCCTTCTTGCGGCCGGGGTTACGGGTCCGCCAGGAGAGGTTCTCCTTGAAGACCGGGCCGAGGATGAGGCCGATCAGCGGCACACCGGCGAGGGTCGTGACGATGTAGGCCAGCGCCAGGCCCAGCGTGTAGAGCATGCCGGGGAGGTAGAAGTCCTTGGCGTTGCCCGTGAACATCGCGAAGACCACGCCGAACGCCACGCCGAAGACGCCGCTGAAGGCGTGCTTGACGGTGTCCTTGCGGGCCAGCCGGACCACGACCAGCACCAGGGACACGGCCAGCGCGGCGATCGCCGAGAGGTGCAGGTCCTTGTTGATCGTGAAGATGGCGACGAAGAGGAGACCGGGCAGCACCGTCTCGACCATGCCGCGGACACCGCCGAACGCCTGGAACAGGGCGGCCTCGGTGACCGCGCGCGCGTCGTCCGCCCGGGTCTGATCGGCGTCTTGGGTCGGCTTGTCGAGGGACGTCACCGGCTACTCCCGTCCAAGGGGTCGCAGTTCGTACTTCGGATTGAACAGCACTCGGCGGCCCCGGCTCATGGAGATCCGGCCGGATGCGATCAGCTTGCGTCCGGGTTCTATCCCCACGATGGAGCGCCTGCCGAGCCACACCACATCCAGGGCGGCGGAGCCGTCGAACAGCTCGGCCTCCAGGGCCGGGACTCCCGCGCGCGGCCGCAGGGTGACCGTGCGCAAGGTACCAGTTACGGTGACGATCTGCCGGTCGTGGCAGTCGCCGATCCGGGTGCAGCCCGCCGTCTCGGCGTCCTCCCGCAGCTCCTCCGACTCCAGGTCCTCCTGCGAGGAGGAAAGCCGGTCGAGCATGCGCCGGAACCGGCCGGCCGGCTTCTGGGAACGAGGAACAGCACTCATACAGGAAGCGTACCGGGGTGCGCCGACACCGCCGTAGCCCAGCTCACTTCCCGAACAAGTGTCCCCTCGCGGGCCCGGTGGAACGGGTCTCCGGGGCCGGCCCCGGACCCCCGCCGCTCACCTCTCGAACCGGTATCCCATACCGGGCTCGGTGATGAAGTGTTCCGGGTGCGACGGGTCGGTCTCCAGTTTGCGCCGAAGCTGGGCCATGTACACGCGGAGGTAGTTGGACTCGGTGCCGTAGGACGGTCCCCACACCTCCTGCAGGAGCTGCTTCTGGCTGACCAGGCGGCCCGTGTTGCGGACCAGGACCTCCAGCAGGTGCCACTCGGTCGGGGTGAGCCGGACGTCCTTGCCCGACCGGTTGACCTTCTTCGCGGTCAGGTCGACGGTGAAGCCCGCGGTCCGCACGGTCGTCACGGCGTCCTCGTCGGGCCCGACCGGCTCGGCCCGGCGCACCGCCGCGCGCAGCCGGGCCAGCAGTTCGTCCATGCCGAAGGGCTTGGTGACGTAGTCGTCGGCGCCCGCGTCCAGTGCCTGGACCTTCTCGTCGGAGGAGTGGCGGGCGGACAGCACCAGGATCGGGACCCGGGTCCGGCCGCGCAGCCCCCGGATGACCTCGACGCCGTCCATGTCCGGCAGGCCCAGGTCCAGCACGACCACGTCGGGGGGACGGGAGGCGGCGACCTCCAAGGCGGTCCGGCCGTCGGGGGCCGCGTCGACCTCGTACTGGCGTGCCTTGAGGTTGATCACGAGGGCGCGCACGATCTGCGGCTCGTCGTCGACCACGAGCACCCGGGTCGTCATAGGGCCTGCCTTTCGGGTTCTGCTGCGTCCTCCTGGGTGTGGAGGGGTTCGGGGGCCGCGCGGAGGCTCAGCACCATGGTGAGCCCGCCGCCCGGAGTGTCCTCGGCGTTCAGGGTGCCTCCCATCGCCTCGGCGAAGCCGCGGGCGACCGCGAGGCCGAGGCCGACCCCGGCACCGCGCGGGGCGTCCCCGTACCGCTGGAAGGGCTCGAATATGCGGTCCTTCGCGTCGTCCGGCACCCCGGGACCGCGGTCCACCACCCGCACCTCGACCCGGTCGGCCATGGCACTGGCGGACACCAGGACGCGTCGGCCGGGGGGACTGTACTTGACGGCGTTCTCGACCAGGTTGGCCACGGCGCGTTCCAGCAGCCCGGGATCGACGGCGACCATGGGCAGGGTCTCGGGGACGTCCAGCTCCACGCCGTCCTCGGGCACGCCGCCCAGGGCCATCGGGACCACCTCGTCCACGTCGATCTCGCGGATGAGCGGGGCCACGGTACCGGTCTGCAGCCGGGACATGTCGAGCAGGTTGCCCACGAGGTGGTCGAGCCGGTCGGCGCCCTCCTCGATGCCGCGGAGCAGTTCCGCCCGGTCCTCCTCGGACCAGTCGACGTCCTCGGAGCGCAGGGAGGACACCGCGGCCTTGATCCCGGCCAGCGGGGTGCGCAGGTCATGGCTGACCGCGGCGAGCAGAGCGGTGCGGATGCGGTTGCCCTCGGCGAGCGCCCGGGCCCGGCCGGCCTCCTCCTGGAGCCGGCTGCGGTCCAGCACGACGGCGGCCTGGGCGGCGAACGCGGCGAGCACCCGGCGGTCCTCGGCGGGCAGCACCCGGCCGGTGAGCGCGAGGGCCATGTGGTCGCCGACCGGCATGTCGACGTCCGCGTCCTCGGGGCGCTCCAGTTCCGGCCCGGAGCCGGCGCGGCCCGCGCAGGTCCACGGCTGGACGTCGCCGGCCCGCTCCAGCAGGACCGCCGATTCCATGGCGAAGGTCTCCCGCACCCGTTCGAGCAGTTCCCCGAGGCCGGTCTCGCCGCGCAGCACGTTGCCGGCGAGGAAGGAGAGGATCTCGGACTCGGCACGCAGCCGGGCGGCCTGGTGGGTGCGCCGGGCGGCGAGGTCGACCACGGAGGCGACCGACATGCCGACGCCGAAGAAGATCGCGATGGCGACGATGTTCCTGGGGTCGGCGATGGTCAGCCGGTACAGGGGCGGGGTGTAGAAGTAGTTCAGCAGCAGGGAGCCGAGGGCGGCCGAGGCTAGGGCGGGCAGCAGGCCGCCGATCAGGGCCGCCGCGACCGTGACGGCCAGGAACAGCAGCATGTCGTTGGCGAGGCCGAGGTCGCCGGCGCTCAGCAGCACCGCGAGGACGGCGGGACCGGCCAGGCCCACCAGCCAGCCCTGGACGATCCGGGCCCGGCCGAGCCGGGCGCCCCGGGCGACGGGCAGCCCGCGGCCCTTGGCGACCTCCTCGTGGGTGACGATGTGCACGTCGAGGTCGGGGCCCGACTCGCGGGCGACGGTGGCGCCGACGCCCGGTCCGAAGACGTACTGCCAGGCCTTCCGGCGGGAGGAGCCGAGCACGATCTGGGTGGCGTTGACGCCCCGCGCGAAGTCCAGCAGGGCCGCGGGTATGTCGTCTCCGACGACGTGGTGGAAGGTGCCGCCCAGATCCTCCACCAGGGTGCGCTGGACGGCCAGCTCCTTCGGGGAGGCCGCGGTCAGGCCGTCGCTGCGGGCGATGTAGACGGCCATCACCTCGCCGCCGGCGCCCTTCTCGGCGAGCCGGGCGGCCCGGCGGATGAGGGTGCAGCCCTCGGGGCCACCGGTCAGCCCGACCACGATCCGTTCCCGGGAGCCCCAGATCCGGGAGACGCGGTGCTCGTTGCGGTACTCGTTCAGGTCCTCGTCGACCCGGTCGGCCACCCACAGCAGGGCCAGTTCGCGCAGGGCGGTCAGGTTGCCGGGCCGGAAGTAGTTGGACAGGGCCGCGTCGACCTCGTCCGGCCGGTAGATGTTGCCGTGCGCCATACGGCGGCGCAGGGCCTGCGGTGACATGTCGACCAGCTCGATCTGGTCGGCCCGGCGCACCATCTCGTCCGGGACCGTCTCGCGCTGCCGCACCCCCGTGATGGACTCGACGACGTCGCCCAGGGACTCCAGGTGCTGGATGTCGACGGTCGTGACGACATCGACGCCGGCGGCGAGCAGTTCCTCGACGTCCTGCCAGCGCTTGGCGTTGCGGGAGCCGGGCACGTTGGTGTGGGCGAGTTCGTCCACGAGGGCGACGGCGGGGGCGCGGCGCAGCACCGCGTCGACGTCCATCTCCTCGACGGTGGTGCCCCGGTGCTCCAGCCGCGCGCGTGGCACCTGCTCCAGGCCGTGCAGCAGCACCTCGGTGCGCGGCCGGTCGTGGGGCTCGGCGAAGGCGACCACGCAGTCGGTGCCCCGCTCGACGCGGCGGTGCGCCTCGGACAGCATCGCGTAGGTCTTCCCCACGCCCGGTGCCGCGCCGAGGTGGATCCGAAGCTTGCCCCGTGCCATGGCCCCATTGTCTTCCGCCGACTGCCGCCTACGCAGCGTCGACCCTACGTCCCGCGATCCGGGCATTGCGGCCAGGATGCCGGTCGAGGTGCCGGTCGAGGCAGGTCCTTGACGCAACCCTGACGGCCCCGACGCAAACCTGACGGCCCCGGGGGCGGGTCAGTGCTCGGCGATCTCCCCGTCGCGCAGCTCCAGCACCCGGTCGGCGCGGTCCAGCGGGTCGGCGTCGTGCGTGGCGACCAGGGCGGTGGCCCTGTCCCCCGTGCCGGGCCGTTCAACGGTCCGGGTCCGGGGCGTCGCCGTGGGTGCGGGCCTCCCGCGTGGGTGAAGCCTCCGCAGGGGGCACGCGTGCGGAAGGGCCGCACCCGGGGGGATGCGGCCCTCTTGACGTTCCGCTCTCAGCGGACCTCGGTGATCTCGGGTCCGCGCTGGAGCTGGCCCATGCCGCCGGAGAAGCGTGAGCCCTCCTCCTGCTGAACGCCCTCGGGGACCATCTGGGCGTCGTTCGGCAGCTTCAGGACGATCGGGTCGCGGGGGGCCATCGGGCCCTCGCCGCGGACCACGACCGTGTCCCGGAAGATCTGCTCCAGCACGCCGGCGGCCTGCGGCTGCACCGCGCCCTGGCCGGAGATCACGCCGCGCAGGAACCAGCGCGGGCCGTCCACACCGATGAACCGGACGACCTGGAACCCGCCGGTGCCGTCCGGGAGCTGGACCGGCACCTGGGCGCGCAGCTCCCAGCCCAGCGGGCCCTCGACCTCGTCGACGATGCCGCCCTGCTGGGTGATGCCGCCCGCGATCTCCTCGCGGACCTCGCCCCAGATGCCCTCGCGCTTGGGCGCGGCGAAGGCCTGGAGCTGGACGGCGCTGTCGCGCAGCACCACGGTCGCCGCGACGATCGCGTCACCCGCGACCTCCACCCGCAGCTCCATGCCGTCGACGCCCGGCACGAAGAGACCGCCGAGGTCGACGCGCCCCTCGGCCGGGTCGCGCACCTCGCTGCTGTCCCACGGCCCGTCGGGCCGGGGCTCGGGCTCCAGCCGGACGCGCTCGCGCTCGGCCTCTTCCTCGTCCGCCTCGGTGTCGACGCTGTCGACGACCTGCTCGGCCTCGCCGGCCGCGTCCTCGGCGGCACCCTTCTTCTTGCGACGTCCGAACACGTCACTGTCCTTCCCGGTCGGATACGACCGAAGCGTATCGATTCCCACCCGTCAGGCCACGCACGGCGGCCTGACCGCTTGTGCCGCTCTCGTCGCCCACCGCGGCATGGCCACCGGTGGACCCGAAGCCCCCCTCGGCCCGCGCCGAGCCGGGAAGTTCCGCCACCTCCTGGAAGCGGACCCTCTCGACCTGCTGGACGACCAGTTGGGCAATCCGGTCGAAGCGCTCGAACCGCACCGACTCGCGCGGGTCGAGATTCACCACGATCACCTTGATCTCCCCACGGTACCCGGCATCAACCGTCCCCGGGGCATTCACGAGGGCGACACCGCAGCGGGCGGCCAGGCCGGAACGGGGGTGCACGAAGGCCGCGTACCCCTCGGGGAGGGAGATCGACACACCCGTGGGCAGCACGGCCCGCTCACCGGGTGCCAGCTCGCGCGCCTCGGTGGTGCGCAGATCGGCCCCGGCGTCGCCCGGGTGCTCGTAGGCGGGCAGCGGCACGTCCGGGTCGACGCGCCGCAGGCGCACCTCCAGCGGAGGTCGGCTCACGGGTTCACCTCGAAGGCGCGGGCCCGCCTGGCCTGGTCCGGGTCGTCCATGGCGGCCCGGATCTCCTCCGTGCGGCCGTGGTCGATGAAGTGGTCCACCTTGACCTCGATGAACAGGGCGTCGGCGCGGACGGCGACCGGCCCCTCGGGGCCGCCGATGCGGCCGGTGGCGGTGGAGTAGATCTTGCGTCCGGCGACGGCGGTGACCTCGGCCTGGAGATGCAGCGTGGTGCCCACCGGCACCGGCCGCGTGAAGTCGGTCTCCAGCCGCCCGGTGACCGCGATGGTCCGCAGCAGCCAGTTCAGCGAGCCGAGCGTCTCGTCGAGGGCGGTGGCCAGCACGCCGCCGTGCGCGAGGCCAGGGGCGCCCTGGTGGGCGGGCTGCACGGTGAACTCGGCGGTCAGTGAGACGCCTTCACCGGCACGCGCCTGCAGGTGCAGCCCGTGCGGTTGCTCACCGCCACACCCGAAACACTGTTCGTAGTGGGCGCCGAGGAGCTCGCCGGGCGCGGGAGCGTCGGGGTGCCGTACCGGTTTCACCGCGTCGGCGGGGGGCTGAAGAGCTGCGGAACTACCACTCACAGGCGCAGACCTTACCCGCGAGTCGGCGTTGTTCCGACACCGTGCCAAGCTTGGCTCATGCAGCTCTCCGCCACCCCCTACGAAGAACGCCTCACCACCCCTCGTTCGTGGTGGCTGATGAGCTTCCTCGTGGGCGTCTCGTTCGCCCTGGTCCTGCTGCCCTTCGGAACCCTGCCGCTGCTCGGCGGCCTGGTCGGCGGTACGGCCGCCGCGGCCGTGGTGGCCAGCGCGTACGGCTCCCCGCGGATCAGGGTGGTGGGCGACTCGCTGATCGCCGGTGAGGCCAGGGTGCCGGTGTCGGCCCTCGGCGACGCGCAGGTCCTCGACCCCGAGGAGGCGCGCGCCTGGCGCACGTACAAGGCCGACACCCGCGCCTTCCTGCTGCTGCGCGCCTACATCCCCACGGCTCTGCGGGTGGAGGTCACGGACCCGGAGGACCCGACGCCGTACCTGTACCTGTCGACGCGGGAGCCGGAGCGCCTGGCGGCCGCGATCGAGGCGGCCCGGCGGACGGCGGCGTAGCGCCCTCAGTCCTCGGGCCCACCGGAGAGCTCGCCGAGTCCGACCGGGTGCTCGGGCTGGTCCAGCGGCGGCAGTGCGGGCAGCTCGTCCCACGGCACCTGGACCTTACGCAGGTCCGCGCGGATCCGTGCGGCGAGTCTTCTGGTGTCCCTGCGGTTCATGACGGCGCCCACCGCGGCGCCCACCATGAACGGCATGAGGTTCGGCAGGTCCCGGAGCATCCGCTTCATGATCTGCTGGCGCAGTTCGCGCTTCATCCGGCCGCCGAGGGCCGCGTCGATGGTGGCCGGCTGGGTCACCTTGATGCCGCGCTCCCCCGCCCAGGAGGACAGGTACGCGGTGCTGCGGGCCCGGAGGTTTCCCGGCGGCCGTACGCCGTAGACCTCGTGCAGTTCGGCGAGGAGCTTCAGCTCGATCGCGGCGACCCCGGTGATCTCGGTCGCCAGCTCGGTCGGCATGGCCGGCGGCACCGGCAGCATCGCCGCCGCCCCGATACCGGCCCCGACCGCCGAGGTACCGGCCGCCGCGCCCGCCACCAGCTTGTCGGCGAGTTCCTCGGGTCCGAGGCCGGGGAACTGGCGGCGCAGTGCCGCGAGGTCGCGTACGGGCACACGCGGGGCGATCTCGAGGATGCGGTCCGCGACGTACGCCAGTCCCGCGCGGGCTCCGCTGCCGCCCCTGCGGGCCCCTTCCCGGGCCAGGTCCCGGGCCTTGCCGCGGGCCACCGCGGCCCGTCGCGCGGCGAGGGGCTGCGGCTCCGGCGCCGTCGGGTGGTCATCCCGGCCGGACGCCGGTTCGAGCGAGGCTCCCGCCGAGGATGAGCCCCGCTCGTCGTCACGCGCGCCGTGCGGGCCGCCGTGCGGCCCCTTGTCCGCTCTCCGCAGGGAGAAGCGGCGCTTCCGTGGAGGGGTCGAGCCGGTCACGGCCGACCCGTCCTCAGTCGCAGTCGCGGCAGATCGGCTGGCCGTTCTTCTCGCGGGCCAGCTGGCTGCGGTGGTGCACCAGGAAGCAGCTCATGCAGGTGAACTCGTCCTGCTGCTTGGGCAGCACCCGGACGGCCAGCTCCTCGTTCGAGAGGTCGGCGCCCGGCAGCTCGAGGCCCTCCGCGGCCTCGAACTCGTCGACGTCCACCGCGGAGGTGGACTTGTCGTTCCGGCGGGCCTTCAGCTCTTCAAGGCTGTCCGAGTCGACGTCGTCGTCGGTCTTGCGTGGAGTGTCGTAATCGGTTGCCATGTCGCTCTCCCCCTCTGGGTGTCTGCGGTGTCTTCAGCGCACGTAACGCGTGAGAGGCCGGACTTGTGCCCGACCTGAGGCGGAGATTTTGCCTCACATCAAGGTCTGTTACTCAATCGACACCCAAGTCGGCCGCTCGCGAGTGATCGGCTTGGATGGCGGTGAGGACCGTACACGGTTCGAATGTCGCACCTCAAAGGCGCCTCACCGTGTACTTCCCGTGATCTAGAGCCCTGAAAACTGGGATTTTCCCGGCTTTCCGCCCCGTGTCATGATCACGCGGAGTACATGGCCGGAAATCCGTCCATGTGATCGATCACACAGGATCAACCACCGAAGGGGGCGGGGAAATTCCGCGTCAAGCGAACAAGCCCCCCGCGTGTCGGATCTCGTCACAGCGGCAGCGTGACCCGCATCACCAGGCCCCCGCCCTCGCGGGGCGTCGCCACGATGTGGCCGCCGTGCGCGCGGGCCACGGACCGGACGATGGACAGGCCGAGGCCCACTCCCTTGTCGCTGCCCGTGCGCTCCGTGCGCAGCCGTCTGAACGGCTCGAAGAGGTTGTCGATCTCGTACGCCGGCACCACGGGACCGGTGTTGGAGACGGTCAGCACCGCCTGCCCGTGCCGCACCTCGGTGGTCACCTCGACCCAGCCGTCCTCGGGCACGTTGTAGCGCACCGCGTTCTGGACGAGGTTCAGCGCGATCCGCTCCAGCAGCACGCCGTTGCCCAGCACCACCGCGGGCTCGCGCTCGCCCCGGAGGGCGACGCCCTTGGCCTCGGCCTCGGCGTTCACCTGGTCGATGGCCTGGCCGGCCACCTCGGCCAGGTCGACCGGCTTGCGCTCGATGATCTGGTTGTCGCTGCGGGCGAGCAGCAGCAGGCCCTCCACGAGCTGCTCGCTGCGCTCGTTGGTGGCCAGCAGCGTCTTGCCGAGCTGCTGGAGCTCCACCGGCGCGTTCGGATCGGACAGATGCACCTCGAGGAGGGTGCGGTTGATCGCGAGCGGCGTGCGCAGCTCGTGGGACGCGTTGCCGACGAAGCGCTGCTGGGCGGTGAAGGCCCGTTCTAGGCGCTCCAGCATCTCGTCGAAGGTGTCCGCGAGTTCCTTGAGCTCGTCGTCCGGGCCGTCCAGCTCGATCCTGCGGGACAGGTCCGAGCCCGCCACCCGGCGTGCGGTGCGCGTGATCCGGCCGAGCGGGGACAGTACGCGGCCCGCCATCGCGTAGCCGAACGCGAAGGCGATCACGGCGAGGCCCAGCAGGGCCAGCAGCGAGCGGCTGAGCAGGTTGTCCAGGGCCGCGTGGCGCTGGCTGTCGGCGCACCGGCTGATCGCGTCGTTGAAGTCGGCGAGCGGGACCTGGTTGGTGATCGCGGGGCAGTTGTCGCTGGAGACCTTCAGCTCCTGGAAGCTGACGATCTTGAACAGCGGTGCGTTGCCGTTGGTGATGGCCTGCGCGGCCAGCAGGTAGATGATCGACAGCAGCAGGATGCCGGCGATCAGGAACATGCCGCCGTACAGCAGTGTGAGGCGTATCCGGATGGTCGGGCGCAGCCACGGGAAGGGGGGCTGCGGCCGCCGGGGGTCCCAGGTGGGCTTCGGGGGCGCCTGGGGCGGCGCGGGGGTGGTGGCCATGGCGGATCAGATCCGGTAGCCGGAGCCGGGGACGGTGACGATCACCGGCGGCTCGCCGAGCTTGCGGCGCAGCGTCATGACGGTCACCCGCACGACGTTGGTGAAGGGGTCGGTGTTCTCGTCCCAGGCCTTCTCCAGGAGCTGCTCGGCCGAGACCACCGCGCCCTCGCTGCGCATGAGCACCTCCAGCACCGCGAACTCCTTGGGCGCGAGCTGGACCTCCTTGCCGTCGCGGAAGACCTCGCGGCGGTTGGGGTCGAGCTTGATGCCGGCCCGCTCCAGGACCGGCGGCAGGGGCACGCTCGTACGGCGTCCGAGGGCCCGTACGCGCGCGATCAGCTCGCTGAAGGCGAACGGCTTGGGGAGATAGTCGTCGGCGCCGATCTCCAGGCCCTCGACGCGGTCGCTGACGTCTCCCGAGGCGGTGAGCATGAGCACGCGCGTGGGCATGCCCAGCTCCACGATCTTGCGGCAGACGTCGTCGCCGTGCACGAGCGGGAGGTCACGGTCGAGGACGACCACGTCGTAGTCGTTGACGCCGATGCGCTCCAGGGCGGCCGCACCGTCGTACACGACGTCGACGGCCATGGCCTCCCGGCGCAGTCCGGTGGCCACCGCATCGGCGAGCAGTTGCTCGTCCTCGACGACGAGTACGCGCACGTCGCTTGTCCTTCCTGTGTCCACCCGCGTAGCGCGCGGTGAGGCGCGCGCGGGCAGGGGTGTCCGTGGGATGTGACCTCCATCCTGCCCTTTTCGGCCATAAGTCGGCTGTAAGGCGGGGGCCGGGACCGAGGGGACCCCGGGCGGCCGGGCGGAGACGCGAGATTTTCTCCGGCGGTCGAGGTTTCCCGGACGGAACGTGGGGGGAGGACGGCATGTACATCCCGCGATCACGCTCTGCATGTGCCGCAGCACCATGCGGTACATCGCGATCCGCCTCCGCATCCGCAGAGTGGGCGTGGGTGTCCGGCACCGTCGCCGCCCGGCCGGGCTGCGCTGGGCACCCGCGGCAGACGTGATCGTTTCCCTCCGAACGGCACACCCCCGTGCCACCCGACCCACGACCCAGGACGAGGGGGCGCAGCATGGACGCATTCACCGCAGGACTTCTGCAGCGCATAAAGACGACCGAGTCCGACCTGTCGCGGGCTCGTGACGAGGGCGACGACTTCCTTGTCGAAGTGGAGCAGGGCGAGCTCGACGACCTGCGCCGCCTCGCCGCCGAGCACGGTGTGGAGGTCGGCGCGTCACGCGTCTGTTAGGCCCGCAGGGCAGGAACGGGGCCCCCGGCGAATCCAGCGCCGGGGGTCCCGCTCGTCCGGCGCCCCCGGTACGACGCCTTCCCCGCTGACGCGGCCCCAAGGGGGAAAGGCCCTCGCCGGTCGTGCCGGGCGCCTGTCAGTCGTGCCAGGCGCCGAAGTCCTCCAGCAGCCGCTGGAGGGGTTCGAAGACGCCCGGGGTGCCCGCGACCGTCAGATCGCCCGTGGGGGGCTCTCCGGGGCGTCCACCGGTCAGCGCGCCCGCCTCCCGGGCGATCAGGTCGCCCGCCGCCACGTCCCAGGCGTGCAGACCGCGCTCGTAGTAGCCGTCCAGCCGGCCGCAGGCCAGGTCGCACAGGTCGACCGCGGCCGAGCCGCCACGCCGGATGTCCCGCAGCAGCGGGATGAGCCGGGCGGCGACCTCGGCCTGGTGGGTGCGGACCCGGGCGACGTAGTTGAAGCCGGTGGAGACCAGCGCCTGGTCCAGCGGGGGCGCGGGACGGCAGGACAGCGCCCGCTCCCCCTCCCACGCGCCCGTGGCCCGGGCTCCGTCACCGCGTACCGCGTGGTACGTCTCGCCGCGCATCGGTGCCGAGACCACCCCGACGACGGTCTCGCCGTCCTGCTCGGCCGCGACGGACACGGCCCAGGTCGGCAGTCCGTAGAGGTAGTTGACCGTGCCGTCGAGCGGGTCGATCACCCAGCGGATGCCGCTGGTGCCCTCGGTGCAGGCCCCCTCCTCGCCGAGGAAGCCGTCCTCGGGTCGCCGTCCCGAGATCAGGTCGGTGATCAGTTTCTCGGCGGCGATGTCCATCTCGGTGACGACGTCGATGGGGCTCGACTTGGTCCTGGCCACCTCGAGGTCGGCGGGCCGTCCGTCGCGCAGCAGCTCGCCGGCCCGGCGGGCGGCCTCCTGGGCCAGTTCGAGCAGTTCCCGGTGGAGGGGGTCGGTCACGGGTCTCCTCAGGCGAGGTCGGGGGTCTTCCGGAGCGGGCCGGCGCCGAGGGACGGCGCCCGGGCCCCGGGACGGTTGGGATGCGGGTGGGGTGCGGTCGTGCGACGGCCCGGCGGAGCGGCGCCGACGCGCCGGGGCTCCCCCGGGCGGGCGAACCCGGCGGGCCCCTCGGCGCGCGGGCGAACCCGACACGACGGGCCGTCCCCCGCGCGGGCGGGGTCCGGCGCGGACGAGCCGGTGGCCGGCGGCGGCGCGGTGGACGCGCGTGCCGGGCCCCGTGTCACCGGCGTGATCCGCTCACGCCCGGTGCCCTGAACGAAGAGACGGGCCGGTGAACCTTCCGGTCACGGCACCGGGGGGCTGTCGGCGCCGGCGGCGGCCGGCTTCGGGGCGCGGGCCGGGCAGCAGCCGACGGGACACAGGTCGTGGCTCGGGCCGAGCGCGCCGAGGGCGCACCGGGTGACCTCCTGCCCGCGCTCCGCCGCGCACCGCTCCAGGACCAGTTCCCGGACGGCCGCCGCGAACCGCGGGTCGGCGCCCACGGTGGCCGAGCGGCGCACCGGCAGGCCCAGCTCCCCGGCCTTGGCCGTGGCCTCGGTGTCGAGGTCGTAGAGGACCTCCATGTGGTCGGAGACGAAGCCGATGGGCGCCATGACGACGGCGGGGACGCCGGCTGCGTGCCGCTCCTCGAGGTGGTCGCAGATGTCCGGCTCCAGCCAGGGGATGTGCGGGGCGCCGGAGCGGGACTGGTAGACGAGCCGCCAGGGATGGTCGACGCCGGTGCGCTCGCGGACGGCGTCGGCGATCGACTGGGCCACGTCCAGGTGCTGCTCGACGTACGCCCCGCCCTCCCCGTGGGCCTCGACCGGGCCGGAGGTGTCGGCGGCGGAGGTCGGGATGGAGTGGGTGGTGAAGGCGATGTGGGCGCCGTCGCGCACGTCCTCGGGGAGGTCGGCGAGGGAGCGCAGCACGCCGTCGATCATGGGCTCGACGAAGCCCGGGTGGTTGAAGTAGTGGCGCAGCTTGTCGACCTCCGGCGCGCGCACGCCCTCGGCCCGGAGCGCGGCCAGCGCGTCGGCGAGGTTCTCCCGGTACTGGCGGCAGCCCGAGTAGGAGGCGTAGGCGCTGGTGGCGAGCACCAGGACGCGGCGGCGGCCGTCGGCCGCCATCTCGCGCAGGGTGTCGGTCAGGTACGGCGCCCAGTTGCGGTTGCCCCAGTAGACCGGCAGGTTCAGGCCGTGCGCGGCGAAGTCCTCCCGCAGGGCCTTCAGCAGGGCCCGGTTCTGGTCGTTGATGGGGCTGACCCCGCCGAACAGGAAGTAGTGCTGCCCGACCTCCTTCAGCCGCTCCTTCGGGATGCCGCGCCCGCGCGTGACGTTCTCCAGGAACGGGACCACGTCGTCGGGGCCTTCGGGGCCGCCGAACGAGAGCAGGAGCAGGGCGTCGTACGGGGTGTGATCGAGCGCGTCTGGCATGACTCGATCCTGCCACCCGGTACCGACAGGAGGGGAACAGCGGGGTGAAGAGTCGGGTTCGAGGTGGTTTCGTCATGATTTTCCGACGGCTTCGCCCGCGGCGCCCCCGACGCTTCGCGAGGGTGCACTTAGGGCTACCTAACTCGTAAGCTGTACCGATCGCATTCGCGCCTTACGAGCCGCCACGGAGTCCACGTGCCCAGCCCCTACCGCGCCCTGTTCGCCGAGCCCGGCACGAAGGCCTTCTCCGCCGCCGGGTTCCTCGGCCGCATGCCGCTGTCGATGATGGGCATCGGCGTGGTCACGATGGTCTCGCAGCTCACCGGCCGCTACGGCCTGGCCGGCGCGCTGTCCGCCACCATCGCGCTGTCCGCCGCCGCGATCGGGCCGCAGATCTCCCGGCTGGTGGACCGGCACGGGCAGCGGCGGGTGCTGCGCCCGGCGACCCTGGTCGCGCTCGCGGCGGCGGCCGGACTGCTGCTCACCGCGCACCTCGGCGGGCCGGACTGGACGCTGTTCGCCTGCGCGGCCGGTATCGGGGCGGTGCCGAGCCTGGGCGCCATGATCCGGTCCCGCTGGGCGGCCCTGTACCGGGGGACTCCGAAGCTGCACACCGCCTACTCGTTCGAGTCGGTGGTCGACGAGGCCTGCTTCGTCTTCGGCCCGATCATCTCCATCGGCCTGTCCACGGCCTGGTTCCCGGAGGCGGGTCCCCTGCTCGCCGCGTGCTTCCTGGCCGCCGGCGTCTTCTGGCTGACCTCCCAGCACGCCACCGAGCCGCCGCCGCACCCGCGCGAGCGGCGGAGCGGCGGCAGCGCGCTGCGCTCGCCCGGGCTCCGGGTGCTGGTGGCCACCTTCGCGGCGACCGGCACGATCTTCGGGGCGATCGACGTGGTCACCGTCGCCTTCGCCGACGAACGCGGCCACAAGGCCGCCGCGAGCGTCGTCCTCGCGCTGTACGCCGCCGGATCCTGCACGGCCGGGGTGGTCTTCGGCCTCATGCGGTTCGCCGGGGCACCGGAGCGCCGCTGGCTCGTGGGCGTGTCGGCCGTGGCCGTGAGTATGATCCCCCTCCTACTGGTCGGAAACCTGCCGCTTCTGGCCGTGGCGCTGTTCGTTGCGGGGCTGGCCATCGCGCCGACGATGATCACGACGATGTCCCTCATCGAGGAGCACGTACCTCGCGCGCAGCTCACCGAGGGCATGACCTGGGTGAGCACCGGCCTCGCGGTCGGGGTCGCGCTCGGCTCGTCCGTGGCCGGCTGGGTGATCGACGCAGCCGGCGCGCGCGCCGGGTACGGGGTTCCGGCCGTGTCCGGGGCCGTCGCGGTCGCGGTCGGTTTCCTCGGGTTCCGCCGGCTCCGCAGGCCGGCCGCGGGTCGGGGAGGCATCGTTGAGCACCACGTCGAGCGCGAGGAACAGCACCTGGCGTAACTGGGGCGGCAACGTCTGCGCCCGTCCCGCGCGGGAGGTCGCGCCGGCCTCGGTGGCGGAACTGGCCGCGGAGGTGCGCCGGGCGGCCGAGGACGGCCTTCGGGTGAAGGCGGTCGGCACCGGGCACTCCTTCACGTCCATAGCCGCGACGGACGGTGTACTGATCCGTCCGTCGCTGCTGACCGGCATACGCGGCATCGACCGGGAGGCCATGACCGTCACGGTGGCGGCGGGCACCCCGCTCAAGAGGCTCAACACGGCCCTGGCGCGCGAGGGCCTGTCGCTCACCAACATGGGCGACATCATGGAGCAGACGGTCTCCGGCGCCACCAGCACCGGCACCCACGGCACCGGCCGCGAGTCGGCCTCGATCTCCGCCCAGATCAGGGGTTTGGAGCTGGTGACGGCCGACGGCTCGGTGCTCACCTGCTCCGAGAAGGAGAACCCGGAGGTCTTCGCGGCCGCCCGCACAGGTCTCGGCGCCCTCGGCGTCGTCACGGCGATCACCTTCGCGGTGGAGCCGCTGTTCCTGCTCACCGCCCGCGAGGAGCCGATGCCCTTCGACCGGGTGATCGCCGAGTTCGATCAACTGTGGGCGGAGAACGAGCACTTCGAGTTCTACTGGTTCCCCCACACCGCCAGCACCAACACCAAGCGCAACAACCGCAGCGCGGGCCCGGAGCGGCCGGTGGGGCGGCTGGCCGGCTGGTTCGAGGACGAGTTCCTCTCCAACGGCGTCTTCCAGGTGGCCCAGTGGGTCGGGCGCGCGGCCCCGGCGGCCGTCCCGGCGATCGCCCGGATCTCCAGCAGGGCGCTGTCCGCGCGGACGTACACGGACATCCCCTACGAGGTCTTCACCTCCCCGCGCCGGGTGCGCTTCCTGGAGATGGAGTACGCCGTCCCGCGAGCGGCCCTCGCGGACACCCTGCGCGAGCTGAAGGCCATGGTCGACCGCTCCGGACTGCGCGTCAGCTTCCCGGTGGAGGTGCGCACCGCGCCCGCCGACGACATCACCCTGTCCACCGCCTCCGGCCGGGACAGCGCGTACATCGCCGTGCACATGTTCCGGGGCACGCCCTACCAGGCCTACTTCACCGCCGCCGAACGCATCTTCACCGCGCACGAGGGCCGGCCGCACTGGGGGAAGGTCCACACCCGGGACGCGGCGTACCTCTCGGGGGTGTACCCGCGCTTCGCCGAGTTCACGGCCCTGCGCGACCGGCTCGACCCGGAACGCCTGTTCCAGAACGACTACTTGCGGAGGATCCTGGGGACGTAGCGATTAGTTCCGTTTCTGGGGATTACGTGAAGTTCGCCACCTCCAAGATCACCGAAACCCGGTGATGAACGGCCAAGTCGTACCCCTTGCGCAAAGATTGGGCAGCGCGCCCATCCACGCACATGGTCCAAATGGAGTACTGTTGCGAGCCCTGGGTCCGGTCTCCCACCAGGGTGTCCGCGACCTCGCAGGACCACCTGGAGGGGGCCAGTTGCACAGGGTGACGGACTTGGTCACTGAGCGTTGCGAACAGGTAACCGTGCCATAACGGCGACCCAGGGCCCGTGCCCGACACGCCGGGCAACTCGGCAAGGTTGTGGCAGGCTGCACCCGGGCAGGCCACACTCGACTAGCGGAAGCAGCGACGCACGTGACGTCGGCAGGCACCACCCGGGAGGTCCCCATGCCCGAACTGCGTGTCGTGGCCGTCTCCAATGACGGCACACGGCTGGTGCTCAAAGCTGCCGACTCGACGGAGTACACGCTGCCGATCGACGAGCGGCTGCGCGCCGCCGTCCGTGGCGACCGGCCCCGTCTCGGTCAGATCGAGATCGAGGTGGAGAGCCATCTCCGCCCCCGTGACATCCAGGCGCGCATACGAGCCGGCGCCACCGCGGAAGAGGTCGCCCAGCTCGCCGGCATCCCGGTCGACCGGGTACGGCGTTTCGAGGGACCGGTGCTGGCCGAGCGGGCCTTCATGGCCGAGCGCGCCCGCAAGACCCCGGTGCGCCGGCCCGGCGAGAACTCCGGCCCGCTGCTCGGTGAGGCCGTCCAGGAGCGGCTGCTGCTGCGCGGCGCCGACAAGGACACCGTGCAGTGGGACTCCTGGCGCCGCGACGACGGCACCTGGGAGGTGCTGCTCGTCTACCGGGTCGCGGGCGAACCGCACTCGGCGAGCTGGACGTACGACCCGCCGCGGCGGCTCGTGCAGGCCGTGGACGAGGAGGCACGCTCGCTGATCGGCGAGTCCGACGACCTCGCCGTGCCGGAGCCGAGCTTCCCGTTCGTCCCGCGCATCGCCCGGCTGCCGCGCGACAGGGGCATGGACCGCGCCTTGGAGCGGGTCGACCGGGAGCGGCCGGGTCTGCCCGCGCAGGCGTCCGAGCCCGTCGAGGAGAGCACCGGCGAACGCGACTCGCTGACCAGCCTGCTGGAGGCGGTGCCGAGCTTCCGGGGCGACCTGGTGGTCCCGGACCGGCCGGCGGAGATCTCGCCGGAGGAGCCGCCCGAGGAGATCGCCGAGGAGGAGCCCCCGGCGACCGCCGCGTCGGCCGGATCCGCCTACGCGGACGTCCTCATGCCCCGCTCGGTGGGCAGCCACCGCGACCGCCTCATCGGCTCCACCGACCGTCAGGCCGAGGCCGACGGCGTCCGCCCCGGCCGCCGGGCCGCCGTCCCGAGCTGGGACGAGATCGTGTTCGGCACCCGACGCAAGAAGCAGGAGTAAACGGGGCGTACGACCGTGTGAACCGTCGTACGGCACAACGAAGCCGGGGGCACGCGCGCGTGCCCCCGGCTTCGCCCCGCCTACCGCGGGTCCGGACCCACGGCCACCGGACGGGACGGGTCGGAGGACCACTCCGACCACGAACCGACGTACAGGGCCGCCGGAATGCCCGCGACCGCGAGCGCCAGCACCTCCTGGGCGGCCGACACGCCCGAGCCGCAGTAGACGCCCACCGGCACGTCCGTCGACACGCCCAGCGCCTTGAAGCGGTCCCGCAGGTCGGCCGCGGACAGGAACCGGCCGTCCGGGCCCACGTTCTCGGTGGTGGGGGCCGACACCGCGCCCGGGATGTGGCCGCCGACCCGGTCGATTGGCTCCACCTCACCGCGGTACCGCTCCCCCGCGCGCGCGTCCAGCAGCACGCCCGAGCCGGCCAGGGCGGCCGCCCGGTCCGCGTCCAGCAGTCCGGCGGGGTCCGGCTCGGGCCGGAAGTCGCCCTCGGCCGGTACGGGCGTCCCGGTCGACAGCGGACCCCGCCAGGCGGGCAACCCGCCGTCGAGCACCCGCACGTCCGGGTGACCCGTCCAGCGCAGCAGCCACCACGCGCGCGCGGCGGCCCAGCCCACCCCGCCGTCGTAGACGACGACCGGCCGGGAGGCCGACACGCCCGCGCGGCGCATGGCCGCGCCGAACTCCGCGAGGTCGGGCAGCGGATGGCGGCCGCGCTCCCCGGGGGCCGCGGCCAGCTCCCGGTCCAGGTCGACGAAGACCGCGCCGGGGATGTGCCCGGCCGCGTACTCGGCCCGCCCGTCGAACTCCGGTTCGCCCGCCGCCTTCGCGAGGCTGAGCCGCCAGCGGACGTCCAGCAGGACGGGCGGGGCCTCCCCGTCGATCTCGTGGGCCAGTTCGGTCGCGCTGATGATGGCTGTCATGGCGTCATCCTTACGTCAGGGGTGGCCGCGGCGTCCAGGTCCGACTAATCTCCCGCCGGACAGGTCCGATCACCCGGCGTACGGGACCGGGCACAGGCTGTACAACTGTCGGACACCCGCCGGCCATCGTCAGGAAGCGGCGGGAGACGGCGTAGCAGGCGTCCTTCCCGGTGCCCCGGGCGGTCGGCGCGGCCCGGCGAGCGGCACCCCAGAGGACGCGGATACCGGCACGGGTGTGCGCGCGTGGACGGCACAACCCCTTCCGGCAAGCGGAAAGCGACACGGCCCCGTGAGGGCCGGGGAGAGAGTGATCGATGACCGAGGCACGGGAGTCGGCCGGTCCGCACGCACGGCGCGCGCCCGGCACACCCTGCTGGGTGAGCCTGATGGTGCACGGGCTGGCCGCGACCGAGAGGTTCTACGGGGCGCTGTTCGGCTGGGAGTTCCGGCCCGGCCCGCAGCAGCTCGGCCCGTACGTGCGGGCGCTGCTGGACGGCCACGACGTGGCCGGCATCGGCCACCTGCCGCCGGAGCGCCGACTGCCGGTCGCCTGGACGCCGTACTTCGCCTCGCGGGACGTGGACGCGACGGCCGACCAGGTACGCCTGTGCGGCGGCACGGTGGCCGTGGGCCCGCTGGACGCGGCCGAGGCGGGGCGGATGGCCATCGCCGCCGACCCCGCCGGCGCGGTGTTCGGGATCTGGCTGGGCGCGGCCCACCTCGGCACGTCGATCGGCGGCGTCCCGGGCACCCCCGCCTGGAACGAGCTGCTCACCTTCGAGACCACCGCCGTGGCCAAGTTCTACGAGACGGTGTTCGGCTACGAGGAGGAGCCGGAGGTCTGCGCCGACTCCGACCACGTGGCCCTGCGCGCCGGCGGCCGACCGGTGGCCGGCCTGACCGGCCTGGGCCACGCCCTGCCCGGCGACCGGGGCGCCCACTGGCTGACGTACTTCCAGGTCGCCGACAGCGAGGAAACGGTGCTTCAGGTCGCCGAACTGGGCGGCCGCGTCCTGGACCCTCCCCACGACACCCGGTACGGCCGGGTCGCCACGGTGGCGGACCCGGAGGGGGCGGTGTTCTCGGTGATCGAGGATCCGCGCTGACACCCCGGACGGGTGCCCACCGGCGGACCCAACCGCGGGAACGGGCTCGCCCGCTCGCGCACGGATGGCCCGACGACCGGGGTCAGCAGGGCGATTGACGTGGTGACGACGGGAACGCGTACTCCGCCCAGACGGTCTTGCCCGGGCCGTCCGGGCGCGGGTGCCAGTCCCATCGGGCGGCGAGCCGCGACACGAGGAGCAGACCCCGGCCGGCCTCCTCCTCCGCGTCGGCCGCGATCCCCACTGCGGTGGGGCGGCGGGGAGGGCGTTCGCCCCGGGCGTCGGTGACCTCGACCCGTACGGCGCGGTCGTGGGGCGGGACGTGGAGGCGCAGGCGGAAGTCCCGGCCGGGGACGTGTCCGTGGCGCACGGCGTTCGCGGTGAGTTCCGCGACGATCAGCACGACCGCGTCGTGGGCGTCGGTGCCGTACGGGATCCCCCACCCGTCCAGGCGGACGGCCGCCAGGCGACGGGCGAGGCGGGCTCCACGGGGTGTGGAGGTGAAGCGCATCTCGAAGGTGTGGTCCGGGAGTCGGGCGCCGGTGGAGTCGGGGCTCAAGGGGGCGCACGGGCTGGCGGGTCGGGTGGTGGCCATGCGATCGATGGGTTTTGCCGTCATGCCGATCACGGTGCCGGTGGTCGCGTAGCGTGACCAGTGGTGACACGGCGACAGAGCGCGGCTGTAGGCGCGGCGTCGGCGTGCGTGGGCGCCGTGCGCCGTAACGGCATTTCCTGCGGGGGCGTTGGGCCGAGGAGGCGGTGATGGCGGACATGGCGAAGCACGAGGACACGGAGGCGGGCGCCGGGGCGGTCGTGAGCCTCGGGGACGGCTGGGACAACGACGACCCGGCCGGACGGCGCCCGGAGGACGAGGTGGGGCGCGGGATCGTGGTGGCGTTCGGGCAGACCCTGAAGACGCTGCGGCTGCGGGAGGGCCTGGAGCGCGAGGAGTTCGGGAGACGGCTCGGCTACTCGGCCTCCACGGTCGCGGCGTTCGAGCAGGGGCGGAGGATTCCGTCGCCTCGGACGATCGAGCGCGCGGATGAGGCGCTGGGGGCGGACGGGTTGCTGCGCCTGTGGAAGGAGCAGATGGAACGGGCTCAGTATCCGGTGTTCTTCCAGGGGATGGCGGCTCTGGAGAAGGAGTGCCTCGAGCTCCTCATGTACGACACCCATGTCGTCAACGGCCTGCTCCAGACCGAGGAGTACATGAGAGCTCTGCTTGCCATGCGACGCCCTCCGCTGGACCAGGAAACAGTCGAGCAGCGGGTGACCGCTCGGCTCGCTCGGCAGGACATCTTCGACCGGCGATCCGCTCCGCTGTTGAGCTTCGTGATGGACGAGGCAGTCTTGCGGCATCGTTACGGGGGTGAGGGAGTACTGCGCGGACAGTTGGAGCTCACTCTCCTCGTCGGGCAGAAGCAGAACGTCGAGATCCAGGTGATGCCGACCGAGTGCGAGGAGAACGCAGGCGTTAACGGACCCTTCACGGTCGTCACTCGGAAGGACGGCAGAAAGTTCGTGTACGCCGAGACGCACGCGACCAGTGCTCTGGAGACCGACCCGGAACAAACAGCTCTCGCGGCCGCCCGCTATGGGATTATCCGATCACAGGCTCTCAGTCCGCGAGAGTCAACGAAGTTCATCGAAGGATTGCTGGGGGCGCTATGAACAACGCTGAGTCCTCAACCGCAGCATCCGGCCTCGCCTGGTTCAAAAGCAGCTACAGCGGAACCGAGGGCGGTCAGTGTGTAGAGGTCGCACCTCGTACGACAGTCGTGCACGTCCGGGACTCGAAGGCCGCTGCCGGTCCCACCCTCACGGTCTCGCGCGAGGCGTGGGCGGGGTTCGTCGGGCTGGCCTCGTCGGAGCGGCGTGTCTGACGCTCGTCCGGACGCGAAGGCCCTGCCGCTTCCCACCCAGCGGCAGGGCTCACACGTGGGCGAAGGCGTCCGGGTTCGCGTTCACCCGCGGCGGCTGAACGGCCGACCGCCCCGGGACGCCCGCTGACACGCTCGACGAGCACCGGCGGTGGCGCGGTGACCGCCGTGGTCCGCCGAACTGGGCGAGCAACGCACTCGGTCGCACCGGTGACGCCGCGGGAAACGCGGCAAGACGGGTCAAGGGCGCGGCGCCTGAGACGATCGCCGAACCCCGCCCGTCGCGCAGTGGACGCGGTCGCCGACACGGCCCTGCGGCCGGCGCTCGCAGGCGCGGCAGTGCTGCTCGAACTGGTCAACGACACGGCCATGGATCTCGACGACCCGAAGAACGTCGGGGAGCTCGCCCGCAAGCAGGGATTGGACGTCGACGGTTCACCGGCCCGGCAGCAGTACCTCAAGGTCTGCGACCGCTGCTGATCCGCAACACCCCGCCGCCGGCGAGGTCGACGGCGGCGCCATGGGCCTGATGGCCTTGGTTCCCGTCGCCGGCATCCCCGCGGCGATGACGGCGGACGTCCTCGTCGTGCACGTCCTGAGCACGACGATCGCAGCGCGCATCGCGCCCTCCCACGGATACGACGCCGAAGACCCCGACGTGCCCGAGCTCGTCCAGCGCCTCATACAGCGGCCCTTCATGGCGCAGGCGGCCAAGGCCAGGCCGTCGCGCGATTTCGGCACCACGCTGTCATTGCGCCAGGCGTCATGCTCCGTTTCAGTTTCGGCCGACTGCCGGCTGGGCGCGTGGTGCGGCCGCCGCTGACTCGTTGCCCGATGTCCCTGAACACCCCTTTCGAGGTTTTTGATCATGTGACTGAATCTGATCGATCAGATGACGACACTCTGTGTGAGCACCTTCACAACTGATTGACCGCGCACCGTCATTGACCGTTTACTTCCCGAGACCTTTACAAGATTCATATTCAGGGGGATTTCGTGAAGCCTCGGTGGGCCGGCGTGTCGCCGGCACGGAGGGCACGAAGAGTACGCGCCTGTCTTCTGGGCGGGGCTTTGGTCTCGCTCGTCCTGCCAGTACTGCCCGGAGCGCCTGTCGCAGCAGCCCTTCCGATGACCAGGGAGGCAGCAGGGACCGGGCAGGTGGCTGAGACCACCGCATCCGCCCGGGCTCAGGCGTCGGGTGAGCCGGTGGAGGTGACGGCGGAGCGCACCGAGTACTCGACGACCACGGCGAACCCGGACGGCTCATTCACACTGACGCAGTCCACCAGCCCTGTGCGGGTGAAGGAACGGGATGGTGCGTGGGGAACGGTCAATCCGGTCCTGGAGCGTCGCCAGGACGGCCGGCTGGGTCCCAAGGGCGCGGTCGTGGACCTGTCGTTCTCCAGCGGCGGCTCAGGGTCGGACATGATCCAGCTCGGCAAGAACGGACGATCTGTCAGCCTCGGCTGGCCTGGCCCTCTTCCGGCACCGACCCTGAACGGTGCGACGGCGACGTACGCCAACGTCTTCGACGGGATGGACCTGCAGCTGACAGCCACGGCAGAGAGTTACCGGGAAGTCCTCGTCGTCAAGACGCCCGAG
This sequence comes from Streptomyces cellostaticus, assembly GCF_023630175.1. Taxonomy (GTDB): domain Bacteria; phylum Actinomycetota; class Actinomycetes; order Streptomycetales; family Streptomycetaceae; genus Streptomyces; species Streptomyces cellostaticus_A. The sequence goes on from NZ_JALLIN010000001.1 coordinate 351,422, forward strand.
GCGGCGCAGAACCCGGCGCTGGAACAGGTCGAGCTCACCGCGTCCGGGGACGGCCTGTCCGTCGTTCCCGGAGCCGGCGGCGGTCTGCGGGCCATCGACGAGAACGGCAATGCCGTCTTCCGCGGCCCGGCCGGTCAGATGTGGGACTCGGCCGGTGACAGGCCATCAGGCCCGCAAACACAAATGATGCGCACGGACACCGTGGGGTCTCCAGACGGTCAGGCGCAGGATGACCCCGCGCAGCCGGGGCAGGGTGATGCCACCGCGGTGCTGCCGGTGAAGGTGGACGACGGCGCGGTGGCCGTACACCCGGACCTGGGGCTGCTGCGGGGCAAGGACACGGTCTACCCCGTCTACATCGACCCTTCCATCGGTTTGGGTGTCTCGGAGCGTACGAAGATCTCTTCGGACGGCGACAAGTTCTGGATGTTCGACGGAGACAAGGGCGTCGGCAAGTGCGGTAACGCCGACGGTTATTACTGCGGTGGCGGCTACGTCGACCGCATGTACTTCGAGTTCGCCCCCACGAAGCTGACCGGCAAGCAGGTCCTGGACGCCACCTTCCGGGCTCGCGAGACGTGGTCGTTCAACTGCGCCCCTCACCCCCTGGACCTGGTCCGTACCGACAACATCTCCGAGGGCACCCGGTGGCCCGGCCCCAAGCAGCTGGACCTGATGGTGGATGTGAACGTTGCGGCGGGCCGCGGCGATCTGTGCAGTCCGGATCAGCCCGACAAATGGATCGATTTTCATGACAGTGCCAAGGAGTCGGACGAGAACCTCACGAGCACGGTCCGTTCCTTCGCCGCCGGCAAGATGAGCCGGTTGACGCTCATGCTGCGCGCGAAGGACGAGAGCGACCCGCGGGCCTGGAAGCGTTTCGACAAGAGCGCTGAACTGCAGGTCAAGTTCGCCTACAAGCCGGGCACGCCCACCAGCGTCGGCGTCATTCCCGGCGACGGCACTACCGCTTACTGCGGCAAGTCCTCCTCCGATCCATTGATCGTGACCCGGAAGGACCCGATGGTCCAGGCCAGGGTCCAGACGCTGATCGAGGCTCACAAGGGCGCTGAGGAAGGCTCTCTGCAGGCCGAGTACGTGGTCGAGCGTGGTGATGACGCGGCCTGGCACCAGGTGTGGTCGGGGCACAGGCCCGACACGGGCTGGGTTCCCGATGGGACCCTGGAGAAGATGCGCACCAGCGGTCGTGCTGACGGTGGCCTGTACCGGTACAAGGCGCGAACCCAGTCACACTGGTCGTACAGCGGGAAGAGCGGGGACCTGTGGTCGCCCTACAGCTCCTGGTGCTACTTCAAGATCGACTCAAGCGCGCCCAAGGCGCCCCGCATCACCGCCGGCTCTCCCTATACCGAATGCACCGTTGACCTCTGTGAGGGCAAGGGCGGCCCGGGAGTGCCCGGTTCCTTCACCTTCCAGCCCAACACGGCCGACATCAAGGACGGTCATACCGACAACACCGCTTATGAGTGGAAGTTGCTGTCCACGCCGGCCAAGCAGGTGTCCGGTGGTCTCGACGTTCGGGTCAAGGACGTGAAACCACCGCTCTCCGGTACTCAGGTGCTGTCGGTGAGGGCCAAGGACGTCCACAGCCGGTGGGGCGCGCCAGCGGAGTTCGTTTTCAAGGTGGCTCCTCCCGGCGGTGCTGTCGGTCGCTGGCACTTCGACGACGCGGCCCCGGGTTCGGGAGCGACCGTGGCCAAGGACACCGCCACGGAGGGCACCCGGCACGACGCCACGCTCCACACCGCACACGCCGGCTGGTCCACTCTGGGACGCCGCGGAGAGTCCGACTACTCACTCTTCCTCAACGACAGCAGCGCTGACACCGCGCGGGACGGTTACGCGGCCACCGCGGCACCGGCGGTGAACACCAAGGACTCTTTCACCGTCTCGACCTGGGTCTACCTGACGGACACGTCACAGACGCACGTGGTGCTGTCCGCCCCGGGCACCTCCGCTTCGGCGTTCACGTTGTACTACTCCGCGAGCTACAAGAAGTGGGTGTTCAACCGCACTGCCGCCGACGTCAAGGAGAACCCGGTCTACCTTCGGTCGATCGCCGATGCCGGGCCGCCTCCGCTGCATGTGTGGACGCATCTGGCAGCCGTCTTCGATGACAAGGGTGATACCGACAGGACGAATGACACCATCCAGTTGTTCGTCAACGGTCGCCCGCAGGGCGAACCGGTGGTGCTGAACGATCTGTCCTCCGCCTACCGGCCGTGGACGTCCACGGCCGGCCTGCAGTTCGGCCGTGCGCTGGTCGGCGGGGTCGCGGGAGAGAACTTCCGCGGCCGTATCGACGAGGTCTCGGTGTGGCAGTACCCGCTCACTGCGGAGCAGGTCGCGCAGGAGGCACAACTGGCAGAGGACAGCGTGGCGGCCAACGAGCTCGTCGCGGACTGGGATGCCACCTCTTCCACCGGCATGCAGGTCAAGGAACTCACTTCCTACCCCGCCCCGGCGCTGGCGCTGTCGTCCACCGGTGCCGTGCTGGATGAGGTCGACAATGCCCTTGCTCTGGACGGGACGTCGGGCTACGCCTCGGCGGGCGGTCCGGTGGTCGACGAGACCGGCTCGTTCACCGTTTCGGCTCGTGTGAGGCTGGATACCGACAAGCTGGCGGCCAAGCCGGTCGGCTATCGGGCTCAGGTGGCCGGGCAGGCGACCGGTGGTGAGTCGTCCTGGGCGCTGTGGGTGGTCAAGCCCGGAGCCGACACCTACCAGTGGAAGTTCACCCGTACCGCGGTCGGATCGGACGGCAAGGTCACGCAGAGCGCGGAGGTGGCAGCCGCCGATCCCGCGGAGGTGGACACCGGGGTGGATGTCACGGGCGTGTTCGACGCGCAGGAATCGTGGCAGTGGACCGACCCGGCCGATGCCTCGAAGACCGAGGACCGACTGGGCCGACTGCACCTGTACGTGGGCGGGACCGAGCAGCCAGGCGAGGACAACTCCGTGTTCTCCGCGGTCCAGCAGGGCACCGGCGCGCTGTCAGCGGGCAGGGGTTCGGCCGGCGGAACCACGGGCTACTACCTGCCCGGCTCGCTGGAGTCACTACGGGTATGGACCGGGGCGCTGAACTTCGACCAGGTCCTCTCCCAGGTGCTGGACACACCGGACGGCACCTGACACGCACTGCGGGGCGGCCCGCTCTCCGATCGGGCCGCCCCGGCACCGGGCGCCTGAACGCCCCACCTCAATTCCCTCTTCATCCTTCTCAACGGCGCGCGTCCGGCATGACACAGCCCGGCGTCGCGCAGGAAGAACCGCCATGCATCCCTTTGGCATACCCAGGCCCGCATCAGGCCGCAGGGGCAGAGACAGAACACGCTGGTCCCGTCGCATCGCTGCGACCACCGGCCTGGCCCTCCTGCCGGGCCTGCTCACCCCCGTCACCTTCGCCGCGGACGCCGACCCCCTGGGACGTCCTCGTCTGCAGCCCCCGCACGCCACCGAGGTCAGCCCCTTCACCGCCAAGGTGAACAAGAAGGCGGCGGCAGAGGTGAAGAAGGCCGACGCGGCAGACCGGGCGGCAGCCGCCCGAGCCCGGCACGATCAACAGCGAAGGGTCACCTGGCCGAAGGCCGGCAAGGCGTCGCTGACCGTCCCTGCCAAGGGCGCTGCCAAGGCTGCCCCTGGTTCCCTGCCTGTCACGGTGACCGCCCCTGGCAAGGGCAAGACGGCCAAGGCCGTCACGGTCGAGGTCCTCGCCCAGAAGACCGCTGCCAAGCTCGGCGTCAAGGGCGTGGTCCTCAAGGTCACCGGCCCCGAGGCCGGTGGCAAGGCCCGCCTCGGCATCGACTACTCCGCCTTCGCCGCGGCCTACGGAGGCGACTGGTCCGGCCGCCTCCAGTTGACGCGCCTGCCGAACTGCGCGGCGCAGGATCCGGCGGCCGCGAAGTGCCGCAAGCGCGTCGCCCTCGACTCCCTCAACCGCCGGGAAGCAGAAAGTCTTTCCGCGCCGGTGACGATGGCGTCAGGCCGGCAGTCCATGTTGCTGGCGGTCGCGGCGGGGGCCAAGTCCGGTTCGGGTGACTACAAGGCGACGCCGCTGTCCGCGTCCTCGACGTGGGAGGCGGGCGGCTCGTCCGGTTCCTTCACGTGGTCCTACCCGCTGCGTGTGCCTCCGGCCGCGGCCGGCCCCCAGCCGAGCCTGTCGATCTCGTACGACTCCGGCGCCGTCGACGGGCAGACCGCCAACTCCAACAACCAGGGCAGCCAGGTCGGCACCGGTTTCGGCCTGACCTCCTCCTACGTCGAGCGCAAGTACGGCTCCTGCGACGACGACGGCCAGGACGGCAAGTACGACCTGTGCTGGAAGTACGACAACGCCTCCCTCGTCCTGAACGGCAAGGCCACCGAACTCGTCAAGGACGACACCACGGGCAAGTGGCGGCTGAAGGACGATGACGCCTCCACCGTCACCCACTCCACCGGCGCCGACAACGGCGACGACAACGGCGAGTACTGGACGGTCGTCACCGGCGACGGCACCAAGTACGTCTTCGGCCTCAACAAGCTCGACGGGGCCGGCGCGGACGACCGCACGCAGTCGGTGTGGACGGTGCCGGTCTTCGGCGACGACGAGGGCGAACCCGGCTACACCAGCGGCGGCTCCTTCTCCGGCCGGCACAAGAAGCAGGCCTGGCGCTGGAACATCGACTACGTCGAGGACACCCATGGCAACGCCGAGTCGTACTGGTACACCGCCGAGCACAACAACTACGACATGCTCGGCGACGACAACACCGGAAGCGACTACGTCCGCGGCGGCTATCTGAAGGAGATCCGTTACGGCCAGCGCGCCGGAGCCCTCTTCTCCGGCTCTCCAGCCGCCTCGGACAAGGTGGTTCTCTCCTACGCCGAGCGCTGCCTGGCCTCGGGCAGCGGCTGCGACTCACTGACCAAGGACACCCGGGACAACTGGCCGGACGTGCCCTTCGACGCCATCTGCAAGGACGGGGACAAGTGCACCGGCAACGTCGGCCCGAACTTCTTCACCCGCAAGCGGCTCACGGCGATCACCACCTATGCCTGGAACGCGGCGGCCGCCACCCCCGCCTTCGAGCCGGTGGACGTCTGGTCCCTGAAACACCTCTACCTCGATCCGGGCGACACCGGTGACTCAACCGACCAGTCCCTCTGGCTCGACGAGATCAAACACACCGGCAAGCGTGGCGCTGACCTCTCCCTGGGCCCGGTCAAGTTCGGCCACGTGATGCTGCCCAACCGCGTCGACGGCGCGGCCGACGACATCCTGCCGCTGAACAAGCCCCGCCTGAAGACCGTCACCTCCGAGACCGGAACGCAGACGATCGTCTCCTACAAGGAGGCGGACTGCACCGCGGGCGGCAGCAAGCCGAAGCTGGACGAGAACACCAGGCGCTGCTACCCCGTGTACTGGTCGCCCAACGGCGAGAAGGACCCCAAGCTCGACTGGTTCCAGAAGTACCCCGTCAGCTCGGTTTCCACCAGCGACCCTCAGGGCGGCTCGGAAGCCGTGGAGCACAGCTACCAGTACACGGGCGGCGGCGCCTGGCACTACGACGAGGACCCGCTGACTCCCGCCAAGGAGCGCACCTGGTCGATCTGGCGCGGCTACCAGCAGGTCACCCACCTCACCGGCGTCTCAACCGGCACCCAGAGCAAGGAGACCACGGTCTACCTGCGGGGCATGAACGGTGACCGCGTCCTCGGCGCGGACGGCAAGACCTCCGACCCCGACAAGCGCAAGACCGTCACGGTCTCGGGCATCAAGGCCGGCGAGATCACCGACTCCGAGCAGTACGCGGGCTTCACCCGCGAGTCGGTCACCTATGACGGCAGCACAGAGGTCGGCGGCACGGTCAACGACCCGTGGTCGAAGCGGACGGCGACCCAGCACAAGTCGTACGCGGACACCGAGGCGTATTACGTGCGCACAGCAGCCACCCACACCCGCACCAACATCACCAGCAAGCTCACCCCCTACGACCGCGTACACACGGTGAAGACGACCTACGACGACTACGGTATGGCCGAGACCGTCGAGGACGAGGGCGACGACTCGGTCACCGGAGACGAGAGGTGCACCCGCACCTGGTACGCCCGCAACGGCGACAAGGGCATCAACTCCCTCGTCTCGCGCGCCCGTACCGTCGCCAAGCCGTGCACGACTGCGGAGTCGGCGCTCGACCTGCCCGCCGACTCCAAGCGCGCGGGTGACGTCGTCTCCGACACCGCCACCGTCTACGACGACAGCGCGGCCACCACCTGGTCGCCGTCGCAGAAACCCACCAAGGGCGACGCCACCTGGACGGGACGTGTCAAGGGGTACGGCAGCGACAACGCCCCCACCTGGCAGAAGGTGGCGAAGACGACCTATGACGCCCTCGGGCGTCCCAAGACCGTCACCGACACCAACGACCTGCTGGTGTCCTCCACCACCTACGTACCGTCGGACGCCGGACCGCTCACAGCAACGACAGCCCAAGACGCCAAGCACTTCAAGGTCACTGCGGCGTTGGACTTCGCGACCGGTGCGACCCTGAAGGCCACCGACCCGAACAACAAGGTCACCGAGAGCGAGTACGACAGCCTCGGCCGTATCACCAAGCTCTGGCTGCCCAACCGTTCCAGGGTGCTGGGGAAGACCCCGAACTACGTCTACGCCTACCACGTCACCGGTTCGGGCATGTCGTGGGTGTCCACCGGGACGCTCAAGAACGACGGCTCCGGCTACAACACCGCTTACGAGTTCTACGACTCGCTGCTGCGTTCCCGGCAGGTCCAGACGCCCAGCCCGGTCGGCGGCCGACTGGTCTCACTGACCCTGTACGATGCACGCGGTCTGGCGGTCAGCCAGCAGTCGGACATCTGGGACAGCACGTCAGCCCCCTCGGGCACTCCGGTGCAGACGGACGGTGGACAGGCTCCGGTCCAGACGGACACGACGTACGACGGCGCAGGTCGGATCACCAGGGCGGTGACGAAGGTCCACGGTGTCAGCCGCTGGACGACCGACACGACCTACACGGGTGACACCGTCGCCGCCAGCGCCCCGAACGGAGGCCAGGCGACCGCCGTCGTCACCAACGCCCTCGGCCAGACGACCCAGCGCCGCGAGTACGCGGGTCCCACACCGACCGGCACGAACTACACGACCACCGACTACACCTACACGCCCGCCGGTCAGCAGAAGACGGTCACCGGTCCCGACAAGACCAAGTGGTCCTACACCTACGACCTCTTCGGACGTCAGCTCACGGCGACCGATCCCGACAAGGGCAAGAGCAGCAGCGAGTACAACGAACTGGACCAGGTCGTCGGCACCACGCCGAACGACGACGCCTCGAAGAGGCTGCTGTACGCCTACGACGAACTCGGCCGCAAGACGGACATGTGGCAGGCCGACAGGACCGACGCCGGCAAACTCGCCACCTGGGGATACGACCGGATCGCCAAGGGACAGCAGGACACCGCCACCCGATACGACGGCGGAGTGAGCGGAAAGGCGTACACCGAGAAGGTCACGGCCTTCGACGCCATGTACCGCGCCACCGGCAGCCAGCTGATCCTGCCGGACGCGGAACCCCTGGTGGCCGGCAAGTACGTGGCGAACAAGTTGTCGTTCTCCACCGGCTACAACCTCGACGGGTCGATCAGCCAGTACTCCGCCCCGGCAGTCGGCGGTCTCGCCGCTGAGGGAGTCTCCTACACCTACAACGCCCTCGGAGGGCAGCTCACCGCCAAGGGCACCACCGGCTACCTGCAGGGTGCCGCCTTCTCCCCGCAGGGCGACCTGCGCCAGCTCACCCTGGGCATGGACGGCGCGTCCTCCGCGAAGAAGGCCTACCTCAACTGGGACTACGAGGAGGGCACCCGCCGCCTGACCCGCTCCTTCGTCACCGACGACGTGCACGGATACATGCCGCAGGAGCTGAAGTTCACCCGGGACGACGCGGGCAACGTCACCTCCGTCTTCGACGCCACCACCCAGGGCGGCACGGCCAAGCCCGACCACCAGTGCTTCGCCTACGACGGCAACCGCCGCATGACCGAGGCCTGGACCCCGAAGACCGCGGACTGCGCGACCTCCGGCCGCACGGTAGCCAACCTCGACGGGGCGGCACCGTACTGGACGTCGTACACCTACACCGGCGCCGGCCAGCGCAAGACGGAAACCCAGCACACCACGTCGGGCGACAAGACCACGACGTACACCTACGACGACCCCGCCGACACCAAACCGCACACACTCGACAGGACCACCGGCGCCCGCGCCGGCACCTACACCTACGACAGCACCGGCAACACCACCTCACGACCCGGACCTTCGGCCCAGCAGACCCTCGCCTGGAACACCGAGGGCGACCTGGCCAAGCTCACCGAGGGCACCAAGGAGACCAGCTACCTCTACGACGCCGGCGGCAGCCTGCTGATCCGCCGCGCCAAGGGAGACGGCGAGACCGTCCTCTACCTCGGCGCCGGCACAGAACTCCACCTCACCACCAAGGGCACCACCAAGACCGCCTCCGCCACACGCTCCTACACAGCGAACGGCCAGACCATCGCCGTCCGCACGGCCACCTCAGGCGTCTCCGGCACCAAACTCAGCTTCCTCGCCGCCGACCACCACGGCACCTCCAGCATCGCCCTGGACGCGAGCACGTACGCGGTCACCAAGCGCTACAACACCCCCTTCGGCGCGCCACGCGGCACCAAGCCCACGTCCTGGCCGGACGACAAGACCTTCCTCGGCAAACCCGCCGACGACACAACCGGCCTCACCCACATCGGCGCACGCGAATACGACCCCGTGATCGGCCAGTTCACCAGCGCCGACCCACTCCTGGAACTCGACCACCACCAAACCCTCAACGGCTACACCTATGGTGCACAGAGCCCCGTCACCCAATCCGACCCCTCGGGTGAAGGACTTGCCTGCGACGGAGCCGGAGGCGAACAGGCAGCCTGCCCCACCCGCCCGGATGGCAGCAAGGGCAACGGCCGCCCCAACGAAGCCGTCGACTACTCCCGACCGCACCCGACACATTCCTGCAACAGTAACTGCGGAACTGCGCAGACCGCGAGTAACGGCGTGGTGCTCGACTGGCTCGGCGACACGTTCAGCACCGTCAAAGACGAGGCGACCAGGACCGTGGTCTCCTACTTCCAAGGCGGTTATCAGCAATATGTCACAGAAAAGCAATGCGCCCTCCATGGCGACTGCGGAGGAGTTATCGAAATCCTCCTCGGCATTGTCAACCCGGGTGCATCAATGGCTGATGACACGGTCGCCCGCGCGGCCGAGATCTACGGCGACTACTCGAATGGCAGAACCGCCGCAGGTTCCGGAAAGCTAGCGTTTGACGTGGCCTTGCTTTTGGCGACTCGAGGTCGAGGCGGCGCCATGGCCGAAGCCGAAGGGATACGAGCGAGGACACTGGCGGCAAGGGTGGGGTGCAGCTTTACCCCGTCCACCCAGGTGCTCATGGGTGACGGCAAGAGAAAATCCATCGGTAAAATCAAGATCGGCGACAAGGTCGAGGCCGCCGATCCCGGCAATGGCAAGCGCAAGGGCCCGCGCAAGGTCACCGCTACCCTGATCAACCACGACTATGACCTCATCGACCTTCGCGTACGGCATGCCGACGGAACAAGCGCCACCCTCCACACCACCGCTAAGCACCCCTTCTGGGATGACACGCTCCATGCTTGGATCCCTGCCGGCAAGCTCAAGCCCGGCCATGCTCTCGGCACATCCGCCAAGGACCTGGTGCGCGTTGCCGCAGTCACGGTCCGCCCCGGCGACCGCGACATGTACAACCTCACGGTCGAGGACCTTCATACGTACTATGTGCTGGCAGGCGCCACGCCGGTACTTGTGCACAATGCCGGCGGAGAGCTCGGCGACGGTGAGATATTCCTGTGGCGGGGCGTGAAGGGCATGGAGCGGGACAACCTGCAAAAGACCCGTCAATTCAAGAGCACCCAGGGGATCAAGTACTTCTCGTTCACCGAACGAGGCGCAGCGGAATATGCCCGCCGGGCGTACAATTTCCTTCCCGAGGAAGGCTCATACACGATGGTCCGCACGAAGGTGAAGCTGGCGGATCTCCCGGAGAGTGCACGCATGACCTACACAGCAGACGTGATCGACGGTGGAGTCGCCTTGCAGGACAATGAGCTCCTCAAGTTGAGCAGGCCGCAGATCATGCCGGGCATGAGCTGCTAAGGAGAGAATGATGAAATTCATCATCGCTACACCCTCGGGCCGCTACGCAGATGCCTGTAGGTCGGTACTGGGAGACCTCCCCGGGGTCGAAGTCAGAATGGGGTCGGGCCCGGAAACCGGCTGGGATTGTGACGCGGCGATCCTGAACTCGCCGCTGGCCCACGAGCGTTATGGAAGTTCCCCAGAAAACGGGAAGGTCCAGATCCTCGTGAACCGACGGGACGACGGGGTTCCCGGCATCATCCTGACCGTGCCTCCGACGGGCATGGACAGTGCAGTGACGGACCCCGGCGGTGCAGCACTGGAGGAGTGGGTGCTGCGATCCATGGAGGTGTGCGTCTCGGAATTCGCCACGGCTTTCCCGGAGCTCACCGAGAAGGCTGCGATCCTCGTACACCTCGAAGGAGCAGGGTTCGACAACGTCGAAATCGACGCACCTTTGAGGGGGTTGCGGAGGTTCTTCGACCACTCGCAGCAACTGTGATCTTCCTGAGGGGTACACCTCTTCCCCGGCGTTCAAGGGCGATCCTTATCGTCGGGACTCGGTAGCCGCGCGAAGTGCGTAGAACCGGGAGTTGTACGCCGGAACCGTAGGGGACAGAGCGGGGGCCCTCGGGTACAGGACGAGAATTCCTGCGCAAAAGGCTCCGTTTAATTCACACGGCCAGGTGGTCTTCTCGAATGGGAAGAACTACATCACGCCGGATATTGACGGGCATAACATGTCGGACGGATGGAAGATATCAACCGCAAGGGCCAACGGATCGGTACTTATGACGCAGACCTCAACTATCTCAAGGAATAACCGATTCGCGATCGAAGTGATCGGTGATCCCGCCTCGGAGGGTGGTGTCTCGTCGCCTTCCGAGGCCGCCGGTAGGGTCACAGTCGGGGATTTCTCGGAATCATTCCCGATGGACCTGAACTTCTGGACGGTGGGTGACTACTCTCGAAGTTGGGAGAGAGCCCTGAGGGAGCTTGAGGCGAGCAAGAATTCGACCTCATGCCTCATCTCTTCGATCACGGACCCGGAGACCGCCAACTTCATCTTCTGCTGGCCTATTTACCGGGAAGGGGAAGATATCTACGTGCAAAACTCGATCATCTTCCTGGATGGCCTCGAAGAAAAGTTCAATCCGCAAGAGCCTTGGCGATATGTGGAGGTTCGGAGTTTGGTTGACGAGGACGGGAACCAAATTTCTGAGTGGTCGACGACCATTTCTCAGGTGCGGCGGTTCCGCGAGTCCATCGGGAGCCAGTAGCTCACGTACGCACGCAAATCTGAAGCCCCGTCAGGCATTGCCTGGCGGGGCTTCAGCGTGGCGTGACGGCAGTAGTTGACGGCAACGTCAGTGGACGATGGCTCTCCGCACAGTGGCGGGCGTTGGGTCGTCGCGTGTCGGCTCGTGGCCAGCAGGACCGTCCAGCGCGGTGCTCAGGGTGTCGATGGCGTCGCGTTGGAGGCGGAGTCGGACGTGGGCGTAGACGGTGGCGGTGGCGCCGATGTGGGCGTGGCCGAGGAGTTCCTTGATGACGACGAGTTCGACGCCCTGTTCCAGTAGGAGGGTGGCGGTCGAGTGGCGGAGGTCGTGGAAGCGGATGCGGCGGAGGTCAGCCTTGCGGAGGAGCGTGGTGAAGGCGCGGGTGAGGTTGGTCGGGTCGATCGGTCGGCCCTGCGCGGTGGTGAACACGTTCCCGTTGTGCTGCCACGTGGTGCCCGCGGACTCACGCTCGCGCTTCTGCTGCTCGTGGTAAAGCTTCAGCGACTGGACGCAGCGACTGGGGAGGGTGATGCGGCGCTCGGAGGCCCGGGTCTTGGTGGGCAGCGTGGTGAGCCCACCTGCGGTAGTGCGCTGGAGGGTGCGGCGGACGGCGGCGGTGCCCGCGTCGAGGTCGAGGTCTTCCCAGCGCAGGCCGAGGAGTTCGCCCTTGCGGAGTCCGGTGTGGAGGGCGAGTTCGAACAGGGCGTGCAGCCGGTGTCCGCGCGTGGCCGCGAGGAACTGGCGGGCTTCGTCGGCGGTGAGGGGTTCGAAGCGGCGGGGCGTGGGGTGCCGGTGCGGACGTTGCGGGCGACGTTGCGCGAGATCTCTTCCTCGCGGACGGCGTGCTCCAGGGCGGACTTGAGGACGGAGTGGAGGTAGGTGAGCGTCAGCGGCGAGAGCAGCTTGCGGCAGCACTGGCCGACGGCGCAGCAGCGGGGCTGGTCGCGCCGGGCGTCGATGCGACGGGTGCAGCATTGGCAGGTGGTGCGGAGCTGGTTGAGCCAGGTGCGGACGTCCTTGGCGGTGAGCTTGGTGAGCTTCTTTTTGCCGAGCCCGGGGATGAGGTAGCGGTGGACGCAGGTGGTGTAGCGGGTGTGGGTGGTTTCGCGGAGGTGGTGGAGGGCGACGTTCTCCAGCCAGTAGGTCAGGTACGCGGCCAGGCTGCCCTGCGCGGAGGGGACGGGGAGGCCGCGGTTGCTGGCGGCGATCTTCTCGGGGAGTTTGGCCAGGGCGTCTTTGCGGGTGGTGCCGTAGACGCGGATTCGTCGGCGGGTGTTGCCGGGGGCGAGGACGTATCCGGCGGCTTCCCAGCGGCTGTCCTTGCGCTGGTAGACGGTTCCGTCGCCGTTGGCGCGGGTGCGGCGGGAGGCAGGGGTGTCTCGGGGGGGGTGGTCATCAGGCGGCTTCCTGTTCGAGGCGGGTGTGGATGAAGTCGGTCAGGGCGTGGGTGGGGATACGGCGGGCGCGGCCGAGGGTGATCGAGGCGAGCTGTCGGGTGCGGAGCAGGTCGTAGACGGCGGAGCGGCCGAGCTGGAGGCGGGCCATGACCTGCGGCACCGTCAGCAGTTCCTCCGGCGCCCGTTCGGAGGCCGTGGTCATCCGCAGCCCCCTTCGGCCGCGAACTGCCGTGTGAGTTCTCTGCGGTGCCAGACGGCGGCGGCGAGGAGTGCGCCGCCGGGGCTGTAGCCGGTGCCGAGGTAGGTCCAGTGGCCGACGACGAGGGTGGTGTCCGGGTCGGGCTCGGGCAGGCCGGCGTGACGCGGGCCTGTTCGGTGCGCCAGGCACGGCGGGCGGCGCGCAGCGCGCCCAGGGCGGTCGAGTAGGAGCGGGACTTGGTGGAGAAGTGGCCCCGGAAGCCGAGCATGTGTGCCCACTTCCAGAGCTTCAGGTGGGCGAATTCCGCAGCTTGCCCAGTTCCCAGCAGGTGCGGATCATCTGGCGTACGTGGCGGGCGACGGCGAGGCGGGGCAGGGGCCGGGCCTGTCCGGTGCCGTCGCAGGCGGTGCACGGGAGCGGCGTTCCGTGGGGCAGCACGGTGGCGCCGCGTCCCTGGCAGGGGCGGCAGAACAGGGCACAGTCGAGGGCGCCGGAGGCGTCGGCGGACTTGGTGGCGTACTTCGCCACGTAGGCGGCCACGGCCTGATCGGTGAATTCGGCGTCGGTGCCGAAGGCGGCGATCTCGCGCACATCGAACTGTTCGCCCCAGCCGAGTTCGCGTTCCCCGACCGCGTCCGACGTGACCGTTACGCGGACCCGCGCGGCGGCGGCGCGGGCGGCCTTGGTGAGTACGGCAACGGTGGCGTACGACGGCGGGGGCTGGCTGCTGCCGTCCGGGCCGTCGAGTCGGATGACGGCGTGGAAGTGGACCAGGCCGCGCTGTTGGTACTCGGCGACCTTGGCGAAGGACACCCGCAGGACCGCGCGGGCGGCCTTCTGCGTCATGCCGAGCCCGGCGGCGATCTCGCGGCGCAGGTAGGTGGTGAACCGGGCCCACAGGGTGGAGGCATGGGCGTTGAACAAGACCGCGCCCTCGTAGTCGTACGTCGCGGGGTTCAGCGGCGTCCCGATCAGAGCGTCGTTACAGTAAGGCGCCGATCGTGCTGGTGTGGGACCGGCTGAACACCCACGTCTCCCGCGTCATGCGTGAGCTGATCGCCGAGCGTGCATGGCTGACGGTGTTCCTTCTGCCCGCGTACTCACCTGACCTCAACCCGGTCGAGGGCGTGTGGGCCCACGTCAAACGCAGCCTGGCCAACCTCGCCGTCATGGACCTCGACCAGCTCGAAGTCCTCGTCCGCACCCGGCTCAAGCGCCTTCAGTACCGGTCCGGCACCCTCGACGGCTTCATAGCCGGCACCGGCCTGGCCCTCGACGATCCAAAGTCACCCTGACGAGCCGAAGTCAGTAATCTCGCCATCGGCGTCCACCATCAAGACGGCCACAACAACATCGCCGCCGCCCACCGCACCGGCCGGGACCACCAGCGGCCCCAAGACCGCGGCGAGCAAGGTTCTGGGCAAACTCGGCGCGGGAAGGGCAACCAAGTGTCAGTGACGCAATCTCAGTGACTCAGAGCACCAGGCCCCCGCCCAAGGGCAAACACCGGCTGCACAAGCTCCGCGAAATAATCCACGCCCCGCCCGGTGTTGCCGCGACCATGACGACGAACGCGCCGCGGCCCGAGGTGCTGCGCTACACCGCCTTCTCCAGTGACCCCGCCGGCGGGAACCCCGCCGGCGTCGTGCTGGACGCCACCGGACTGGACGACGGCGACATGCTGGCCATCGCCGCCGAACTCGACTACTCGGAGTCCGCGTTCCTGACCGCGCCCCCGGAGGGTCTCGACGGCCCGGAGGGGCGGGCGTACGGCATTCGTTACTTCAGTCCCAAGGCCGAGGTGCCGTTCTGCGGGCACGCCACCGTCGCGACCGCCGTCGCGCTCGCCGAGCGGATCGGCCCCGGGGAGCTGGTGTTCTCGACGCCCGCCGGCACCGTGCCGGTGGAGGTCACCGAGGAGGGCGGGACGATCCGGGCCACGCTCACCAGCGTCGAACCGCACGTGGAGGAGATCGCCGGTGCCGACCTCGCGGAGGCGCTCGCCGCGCTGGACTGGCCGGCCACGGATCTCGATCCGGCCTTCCCGCCCCGTGTCGCGTTCGCCGGAGCCCGCCATCTCGTCCTCGCGGCGGCGACGCGCACCCGCCTCGCGGACCTCGCGTACGACTTCGCGCGCCTGGAAGCGCTGATGCACCGCCTGGACCTGACCACGGTCCAGTTGGTGTGGCGGGAGTCGGCCACCGTCTTCCACGTCCGTGACCCGTTCCCCGTCGGCGGCGTCGTCGAGGACCCGGCGACCGGCGCGGCGGCCGCCGCTTTCGGTGCGTACGCCCGTGAGTTCGGCCTGGTCCCCGAGGACGCCGTCCTCACCCTGCACCAGGGCGAGGACCTGGGCCGCCCGGGCGAACTCACGGTGACGCTGCGCGCGGGCGATTCGCGCGTCCGGGTCGGGGGCGCGGGAGCCCGCATCGGCTGAAGGCACCGGCCGGGAGGCGCTTCGCTCACGCCGGCCGTTGTCCGCATGCGACAAGCCGGGTGTCTCAGCCGAGACTGTCGGAGTGGGGAGCGGCAAAGGACCGTCCGAGGAGGCCGTGCGCTTACCGGTCCCGTGATTCAGTCGTCCTGCATCGCCAGCTCCGCCAACCGGACGAACGTCCCCGTGGTGGCTGGCCGCAGTCGGTTCAGTGCCCAGCTGGAAGACTGCAGCGTCGCGTCGAAGGGCACGTGCACCACCTGTTCGGGTTCGACTTGCAGACGCCGGGCGAATCCGTCCGGCAGGTCACGGTCGGAGCCGCCGTCGACGTCTGTGGCCACGACGAGCGCCCGCCGTGCCAACCGTTCCCGACCCGTCGCCCGCACGTCGGTGAGGGTACGGACAGCCGCATCCAGGAACCACTCTGCGGTCCCACAGCACAGGATCAACCGGTCGGTGTGGTCGAGGACCACCTCGGCCGACCCGTCCAGACGCAGCGGTGCCCAGTCGGTGAGGACGAAGGAGTAGTAGGGCGCCGTCTGGGCCAGCACATAGGCGTACTCCTGTTGGTGGGCCGGGTTGGGGCTGAAGTGGCCGGCGCGGTGGGCCACGACTTCCAGGCCGGACGGCAGGCGGGTGGTGCGGGCGCGGATCTTCTCGTACGACGGTGGGGGCGGCAGCGCCGCCAGATCGCGTACGACGGCCGGGTTGCGGTCGGTGAGGAAGGCGTCCAACGCCCCTTCGGAGGCGGATCCGTCGAGCGCCAGGACCGGTTCACCACGCACCGCGGCGAGAAGAGACCCGAGGACCATCGTGGTCGTGGCGCGGCCGCTGTAGTGGTAGGCGCCGACCAGGGTCAGGCGCCTGCTGTGCGGCAAGGGTTCCCGCAGCCGCTCCAACCGGGCCTCGGCCTCCCGGCGGGCAGCGCCGAAGCGCGGAAGACGCAGCGCGGGGGGTGTGCCGCCGGCGACCGCGGGCGGCGGCGTGAGCGGCACGGGCTCGACCCGGCTCTCCTGAACCGCCGGTGACCGCGGGCCACCCAGTTGGAGACGGGTTCGGGCGACGTACCGGGCGAGCATCTCGGCGACCTCGCTCGCCGCGGGCCGCTGCGCCGGATCCGGGTCGATGCAGCGCAGCACGAGTCGCCGCAGCTGTTCCCATGTGTCGCCCTGCCACAGATGCATGCCCTCGGGGAGGCCCGGCATGTCCCAGCCGGCCTTGCTGCTGATGACCTGGAGCAGCTCGCCCAGGACCCGCACGTTGTCCTCGCGGGTGGGCGCCGCGCCCGAGCCCAGGTACACGCCGTCGACGGCACAGTCCGACAGGTCGGCCAGGACCACGGTGCGGCGCAGGACGTACACGCTATCGGCGTCCAGCGCTGCGGGCACGAGTCCGTTGACGTGGCACAGGGCGACCGCGTTGGCGAGATAGCAGGAGACCAGCAGGCCCTGCAGGATGTCAAAGGGCGCGGTGCCGTCGGTCAGCGCCCGGGTGAAGATCTCCACGAGCCGTGTCGGCTGCGCGTCGGACGCCCCTGCGTCCGCGATCGGTGTCATGGCGAGCCAGGGCGGCGACTCCTGGAGCCCGGCGGCGAGCAGCAGGGGCGCGTATTGGCCCTGGAGGCGGGCCAGCGCCTCGGCCTCCACCCCGATCAGTCCGGCGTTGACGGCGGGCAGGTCGGCGCGCGGCAGTCGCAGTACGGCCTGCCTGCCCTCGGTGTCCACGCCCTGGTAGACGACCGTGCGGCGCCCGCGCCGGCGGCCGCGTAGTTCGTAGCCCCCGATACTGTGTGGGTCCTCGTCGGTGAGCGGCTCCCAGTCGTCCGTACCGGTGTCGGGCCGTAGCGGGGCCTGGCCGTGGCTGCGGGTTTCGCCGAAGGACACGCCGAACCGGCTGAGGAGCCGGCGCTCGATGCTGCTGAAGGGCAGCTGTGAGGCGGACAGGGTGTCGGAGCCGTCCGGGTGGATCAGCCAGGCCGGGAAGTCGGGCGAGTTGCCGGCGAGTTCCTCCAGGCGGCGTGCGATTCGGGCGCCGGTGCGTAGGAGTTCGGCCTGTGGGACGGCGTCCAGGAGGACCGTCTTGGAGTCGTCCGAGAAGTCGAAGACCCGGTGTTTGGCCGGCAGCGGGCCGGCCACGGGGGCCGAGTGGGGTCGTACGAGGCCGCCGAGGAACACTTCGGCGAGGTGTGAGGTCGTGGCGGCCCAGGGCACCGCCGTCTGCACCAGCCGCATCACGGGCACGGAGAGCGGGGCGACGGCCGCGAGGTGGGCGGCGAGGCGGTACGCCTCGGGGGTCGCCGCGTCCCGGAAGTGCTGGGCGCTGCTCAGGTCGCGCGCGGCGGCGACGGCGGAGGCCCGGTCGGGGCGGGCCAGCAGCGGCAGTTCCACGGTGATGCCGGGGGAGGCGAGCAGCCGGGCCCACACCCGCAGCGAGTCCGCCGTGGGTTCGAGGACGGGGACCGGGATGTCGTCGAAGTTGCTGAGTTCGGCGGGCAGCACCGGGTCGGTGACTTTCCAGGAGGTGTTGGCGCCGCCGATGCGCCGGGTGGTGGCCTGCCAGTGGGTGGCCGAGATCCCGGAGGCCTCCCACATGTCCGGAGGCAGCGTGTGCAGGACCGCGACCGGGCCTCGACCCGCTCGCTCGGCGAGCAGCCGGTGCATCACTCCGGACCGCCAGGCAGGGCCCATGCCGTCGCTGACGACCAGCAACAGGGTGCGTCCGGAGGGGTCGTTGACGGCGGTCAGCGGCAGCTCGGTGCTGTCGGGGCGGAACGGGCGGGCGTGCAGCCGCGGATGGCTCGCGCTGCGGGTGTCGAGGCCGAGGACCCGGGTGACGGCGAAGGCGCCGAGGCGCTCCAGCAGCGTACGCAGTTCGTTGCCGAGCCGGTGCCACAGCAGCATGGACAGGCCGTCGTCGACGAGCAGGTCGAGGTTCAGCCAGCGTTCTCGTACCGGGCGTTCCACCACGTCGGGCAGGTGCGTCTCGGCGAGCGCCGAGGCGGTGCGGTCCTCGTCGATCTCCGTGCGGTGCCGGCTGTCGTGGCGGCGGCGCAACGGGCGGAGGGACCGGCCGAGTTCCAGCTCGTCGCCGAGCGCCTTGTCCTCGGGGACGCGCACCGGGAGGGCCCGGCGGGGTTCCCGCCCTGGGGAGGCGGGGCGTGGCTCGGGGGCCGGGGTCTGGCGGGCCGACGAGTACAGGCTGGGGCTGGTGAGGTCCGGCAGCTCCGCGTCGCCGGGTTCGGGTGCGGGTTGGGGCGGGACGGTACGGACCTGCTGTGCGGGGTCGTCGGGCGGCGCGGGCCGGTGCGGCCGGGCGGGTGCCTGCCGGTGCAGAGGGGTGTCGGCGCCCGTGGGAAGGCGGCGGGCCAGCCACAGCACATCGAGGATCTGGTCAGCGTCCAGGTCCAGCCCGCAGCCCGCGAGGGTGCGTAGCACCTCGGAGAGCCGCTCGCCACCGGCCGGCATGGTCACATCGCCCCGGTGAGCTGGTGCAGGACGGCGTCCAGCAGCCCCTCCGCGTCGAGTTCGACGCCGCCAGTGCGCAGGAATACGGCGTTGAGCAACTGGTCGGTGGCCAGTTCGCCCAGGGCGCGGCGGCGCAGGAAAACCTCGATGATGTCGTCGGCCTCCCGCATCGCCTCTTCGCCGAGGTGCGCGGCGACGATGGTGCGCAGCCGCTGCTCGTCGGGCAGTGGCAGGTCGAGCCTGAGGCATCGGCGCAGGAACGCGGGCGGAAAGTCGCGTTCGCCGTTGCTGGTGATGACGACGACCGGAAACTCGACGCACTGCACGAGGCCTTGGTGGACGCGGACGGCTGCACGGTGGTCGTACGTCTGCACGTCCACGTCGGCCATGTCCTCCGGCAGCCGGGAGAGTTCCGGGATGTCGAAGAAGCCCTCCTCGAAGACCGTCAGCAGATCGTTGGGCAGGTCGACGTCGCCTTTGTCCATCTCGTCGATGAGCAGACAGCGCGGGGTGACCGAGGGGACGAGTGCCGTGCCGAGGGGGCCGAGCCGGACGAACGTGCCAATGGACGGCTCGCGTTCACCACGGTCGCGGCTGAGCGTGGTCTCCCGCAGCCGGCCGATCGCGTCGTACTGGTAGAGGGCGTCTTTCACGGTCGAGCGGCTGTTGACGGGCCAGCGCAGCAGCTCGCCCAGACACAACTCGTGTGCGATGGCACGGGAGAGGGAGGACTTCCCCGTCCCGGCCGGCCCGGTGACGAGCAGCGGACGGCGCAGGTGCAGTGCCGCGTTGACGACGTCGGCGTGCTGCGGCGCGATCACGTAAGGCAGTTCCGGGCGCATCGACCGCGCGGGGGTGAAGCGGCGCCACGGCGGGGCCGAGGGCAGCGTGACGGACCGGGGGACGCCGTCGCCGCGGAACAGGCGCCAATCGGCGTCGGCAGCGGATGTCATGCGCTCTCCTGGGGTTCGGTCAGGTGCAGGCGAGGTACGGTGCGGTCGGCGTCCGCCCAGGCGAGGACCGGGCGGCCGGGGAAGTCGGGCGGGTTGACCTTGGCGTTGGCCCGGTAGTCCCGTACGCCGTCGGGCAGCTCTGGCGTGGCGATCTGCGCCGTGTACCGGACGGTGTGCGAGGTGCCGTCGCGACCGCGGTCCCACACCACCACAGGTATGCCCAGGGCGAGGCAGGTCTGCACGATGCCGTCCCGCGGTCCGGGGGGCACGTCCACACAGACGCGTACGGTGTCGAGTTGGTTGACGAGCCGGGAGTAGATCGCGTCGCGGTCCATGGACGCGGAGACCACGAGGGTCTTGCCGGAGTCGAGCCGGCTCCACCGGCTGCGCCAGTGGGCCAGGAACCGCCCGTGCCGGCGCAGGAGTTCCGGGCAGTGCACCACCAGCGGGAACTCCACGCCGAGGACTCCGGGCACGAGGGCCTCCGGGTCCCGTGCCGTCCACTCGTCGACCGGCAGGTTGAGGCCGCTCCGGTCCACCAGCACTTCGACGAGGGGTGGCCGTTCGTCCTCGACGGGTGGGGTGAGGGAATCGAGCACGCGCAGCACTTCGCGCGCGGCCTCCGACGCCGAGTGCGACGAGACGCTGTCCGTCGAGACCTGCCGGGGCCCCGCGCCTTCGTCACACCAGATCCTCAGCTGGTGCCGGCCCTGTCCGGCCCGTGTCACCTGGACCAGGACGCGTACGCGCGCGGTCCGGGCACGCAACGAGCGCACCCACTCCTGGGCGTCGGAGCGGCGTTCGCCGATGGCTGCCCGGGTGATGCCCAGCCGCTGAGCCACCCCGTCCGCCCACAACCGCAGCTGTGGCCGTACGGCGCTCGTGCACAGCGCGCCGACGTATTCCATCGCCCGCAGCAGTGCGGGCACCCGGGGTTCTCCGTCGCCCGCGCGGCCGTCGCCCGGCAGCGCCTCCAGGTGGTTGAGGAGGGCCTCCACGGTGTCCGCGCCGGGCTGCGCCGCCATGTGCGGCAGTGCGGCGCGAATCGCCTCGGGGATCCGCGCCAGCACCTCCGGTTCCATCGCCCGCAGATGCTTGCGCAGTGCGACGTACTCCCGGGGCGACAGCAACAGGGGCGTCCGGGACAGGGCGCCCGCCGCCAGGACGCGGTCGGCGTCCTGTGGAGCGTCGCGCCGCAGGTTTCCCGCCAGGGCCGCCAGCGCCCGCGGATGTGTCAGCAGGAACGCCGCGAACTCGTCGGGCGTGGGTGGGGTGACCTCGCTGCCGTGCGGAACCCCGCAGGCCCGGGCCAGCCGTTTGGCGCCCTCCACGCGGCCGCTCGCGGAGGGGAAGATGTCCTCGATGGCCTGCACCAGTAGCAGGAAGGCGTGATCGTCCGGGTCGGGCGGATCGGGCGTCACCCTGTCCAGCACACCGAGCGGGCGCAGCTCGGCCTCGACGCGCTGCCAGGGCGCGGCCCAGCTGCGCCGTGCGAGGTCCTGGGTGCTGGGCGGGCGCGGTGCGCCCGTGGCACGGTCCACGGGCGGCATGAAGTGGGCGACCACCAGGCCGACCACGGCCTTCTCCGTCTCGCACCACAGCGGGCTGCCGCTGTAGCCGGGGCCGACCGCCATTCCGGTGGGCGCGCCGTCCAGATACGCCCGGGATCCATTGAGCCGGCGCACGGTGAGGACCGCGAAGGTGGCCTCGACGCCGGAGCCGTGACAGGCTTCCACTTCCTGGCCGACCGCCATGGCCGCCCGACGGGGGCCGGCGGGCAGACCGCCGGCCGGCCCGTCCACCCGCAGCACGGCCAGGTCGCCGAGCCATTCGTCGTCACCAGGCCGCACCGGTCCGCCATCGCGGGCGCGCGGCGCGATCCAGTGAGCCACGCGTGCGAAATACCGCTGTGAGGACGCCTCGCCGTCGCGCACCTCGACGCCGATCTCGGTCAGTCCGGGCGCTCGCGGGTCGAGCACGGTCCGGCCCAGAGCGGCATTGACGACGTGGGCGCAGGTCAGCACCGTCTCGCCGCCGAGGACGAATCCCGCGCCCACGGCCTTGTCGTCCACAGCCCGGCGGATTGACACGACGTGGAGGGACGCATCGCCGACGCCGTCCCCCGCGGTTCCGAACCATCCCACGCGTCAGTCCGTGGCGGGCGTCGTACCGGTCTGCGGAGCCGGTTTCCAGCTGGCGGTGACGGTGAGATGGGCCTGGGCCGTGCCGCCCACGATCCCGAGCTTGAGGTCCTGGCCGACCTGCACGCCGAAGGTCACGCTCAGCTCGGTCGGTGGCTCGGGCACGGCCGTGGCCGCGGAGTGGACCTCCTGGAGAAGCGGGCCGAGCGGTCTGAGCGCGCCGCGAAGGGCCCCAGCCGCGAAGTCGACGACCGCCCGCCCACCGGCCGCCACGGGCGCCGCCCTTCCCATGCCCTCGGGGAGGTCGTCGGCGGGTACGGCGGGCGCCGTGCCGTCGACGGGTGCGAGCAGGAACCGGACGGGTGTGCCGTCCTCGAGTTCGAGGTCACGTAAAAGGGACACGACAGTATTGTCGTCGGCCGAGCGCGTGTCGGAGGCGGTCTCGCACAACTCGGTTACGGAATCGATGCATGCGGCATCACAGTCACACCCCGAAGCCGGCTACCGAGCCGTACATCGACACACATCTGCCTCGACTTCCTCTGTCCCGGGCTTGGCGGTCACATCGGCGGGGCCAACCGTCTCCGGGACCTTGCGGAGGAGACGCTTGACGAGATCCACGCCATCTCCTGCAGGCTCTCTGAGTGCCGCTTCGGCATCGGCGGGTACGTCGCGGACGACGACTACCAGGCCGTCGAGCGATCCGCGTGCGGAGTCCGTGGCGCCACCGACGCAGATCGCGCCGAAGCCGGCGTCAGGCCGACGCGACCGGCAGCACGTCGGGGGACAACGCCGCTGCCCGAGCCCCGGCGCTCGTCATCCGCTTGCGGTGGTGGCGCCGACACAGCACTTCGTACCCCACGTCCTCCGTCGGCCGGTTCACGTCTCCGACCACGACCTGCTCGCCCTCGACCACCATCGCCCCGCCCACCGTCCGCGCGTTGTGCGTCGCCCGGGCACCGCACCAGCACATCGCCTCGACCTGCAGCGTCTCCAGCCGGTCAGCCAACTCGATCAGCCGCTGGGAGCCGGGGAACAGCCGGGTACGAAAGTCGGTGGTGATACCGAACGCGAACACGTCCAGATCCAGGTCATCGACGATGTGGGCCAGCTGGTCGATCTGCTCCGGCGCGAGGAACTGCGCCTCGTCCACGATCACGTAGTCGACCTTGCCGCCCCGCGACAGTTGTTCCACCACATAGCTGTACAGATCCCGGCCCGGGCCCGCCTCTACCGCGTCGGTCACCAACCCCAGCCGCGACGACAGCTTCCCCTCCCCTGCGCGATCGTCCCGCGTGAAGATCACGCCCTGGAGCCCCCTGGCCGACCGGTTGTGGCCAATTTGTAGCGCCAGAGTACTCTTCCCGCAGTCCATGGTTCCCGAGAAAAACACCAATTCGGACATCAGTGGACCCGCACCTTTCGCGACGAGCGAGACCGGACGCATCCCACACCGACGATGCCGGAACCGCGCGGGACAACACCGTCCGCGGCATCACCAATCGACGGCGAATACCCAAGCAAGTCAGTCGACTTCCCGCAGTCCATGGTTCCGGAGAAGAACACCAGCTCGGGCATGAGGGGATGAGCACCTTTCGGCGGGGACGGGCAGGGGGATTCAGGAGCGTACTTCGAGCAGCGGGACGAGCTGCTCGGCGGGGGTCATCGAGCCGTGGTTGCCGACCAGCGCCGACTCCTTGGGTTCCCGCTGGGAGGCGGTGATCAGGACGTCGTCGTGGGCGGCCGCGATCACGTCACCGAGGCGGGCGTACACCCGCTCGTCGACGCGCGGCCCGAACCAGCCGGCCTCGATCGCCTCGTCCCGCGAGGCCACCCAGAACTGCTCGCCGAGCACCTCGCGCCAGACGGTCAGCACGTCGGCCCCGGCGCCCGGCACCGCGTACACGTGCCGTGCCCGGCCCTCGCCGCCGAGCAGGGCCACGCCGGCGCCCAGCTCCCAGTCCTCGTCGAAGTCGATCCGGTGCTGCTCGTCGAACGGGACGTCGACCATGCCGTGGTCGGCGGTGACGTACAGCGCGCTGCGCGGCGGGAGCTGCTCGGCGAGGCGCTGGGCGAGCCGGTCGACGTTCATGAGCTGGCCGCGCCAGGTGTCGGAGGCGACGCCGTAGCGGTGGCCGGCGCCGTCCAGCTCGGCGTAGTAGGTGTACACCAGCGAGCGGTCACCGGCGGCCAGTTGCTCGGCGGCGAGGTCCATGCGGTCCTCGCCGGTGAGTCTGCCGTGGAAGGTGCCGCCACTCAGCGCGACCTTGGTCAGCGGGGTGCTCGCGAAGGCCGGCGAGGACACCTGGGCGGCGTGCACCCCGGCGTCGTGGGCCAGTTGGAAGACCGTGGGGTACGGCTGCCAGGGCTGCGGCGGGGCCCACGGCTGCCAGCGGAGCTGGTTCATCAGCTCGCCGGTGTCGGGGTTGCGGACGGTGTAGCCGGGCAGACCGTGCGCGCCGGGCGGCAGGCCGGTGCCGACGGAGGCCAGGGAGGTCGCGGTGGTGGCCGGGTAGCCGGCGGTGAGCGGGCGTCCGGTGCCGCCGCGCGAGCTGCCGAGCAGCGAGTTCAGGAAGGGGGCCTCGTCGGGGTGCGCCCTGAGCTGCTCCCAGCCGAGCCCGTCGACCAGGAAGACGCAGACGCGGTCGGCCGGGACCAGTTCCCCGATCGTGGCGGTCATGCCGGGGACGCCGAGGCCCGCGGCCAGCGTGGGCAGCAGGTCGGCGAGCGAGCCGCTGCCGTACTGGGGCAGTGGCGCGGTGTCCAGGGCGAGGGGCTCCGGGTGGTCCCAGGCGGAGATCTGCGCCATCAGCGCGTGGGGTCCGCGGTCGCCTCGGAGATGGCCTGTGCGAAGACGAGCGCCTGGCGCACCGTCTCGGGGCCGTCACCGGCCTCGCTCACCCGCAGGCTGAGGTCGTCCGCCGTGGAGCTGCCCGTGTAGCCGTGGTCGGCCTCGCAGTTGGGGTCGCCGCAGGCGGCGGGCTCCAGGTCGATGCGGCTGACCGCGCCCCAGCCGATGGTCAGCACGATCTCGCGGGGCAGGGTGCCCGGCTTGTACTGCTCCGGGTTGGCGACCACCCGGCTGACCACGACGGAGGAGATCCGGCCGAGCTTGACGGACTCCGTGGAGGTGGTGGCGTACGGCGTCGGGGAGGTGTTGTCGGCGGCCTGCTCGTCGGTGTGGCTGACGATGAAGCGGTTGCCGGTGAGGACGAGCACGGTCACGTGCCGGCGCACCTCGTTCTGGTCGAACGTCGTCTCCTGGTGGACCAGGTACGACCGGATGGGCTCGCCGCCCACGGCGGCCTCCACCGCCTCGGCCACGAGGGCCGGGTAGTAGCCGCTGCGCTCGATCGCCGCGCGCAGCCCCTGGGTCGTCGTACTGGTCTTGGCCATGACGTCCATCCTAATCCGTGGGCAAGGGCGGTCCGGGCCAGTCGCCGGGCGGCCGCGGCCGCCCGGCCTCCCTCGCGCGGGGCCGCGGCGCGAAGGGCGGCCGGCGGGCGGACCGGCCGCTCCCCCGCTCAGTACGCCGGCATGGTGCGCGGTCCCAGGTCGTCCCGGGCGGGCGGCGGTGCGAGGCGCACGGTGGCGCCGAGGACGCTCACGCCCCGCTGGGCGACGACGACCGGCTCCAGGGTGACGGCCACCACTTCTGGATGGTCGTCCACCAGTCGGGACACGCGCAGCAGCAGCCGCTCCAGGGCGGGGGTGTCCGCCGGGATGGAACCGCGCCAGCCGAACAGCAGCGGTGCCGTCCGGATGGACCGGACCAGCGAGGTCGCGTCCCGGTCGGTGACCGGGACCAGCCGGTGCGCCATGTCGCCGAGGAGCTGCGAGGGGGCCCCGGCGAGCCCGAAGGACAGCACGGCGCCGGCCGCCGGGTCGATCACCGCGCGTACGACCGTGTCGACACCCCTCGGCGCCATGCCCTGCACCACCGGCCGCAGCTCGTCGGGCTTCCCGAACAGTTCGGTCAACTCGGCGTACGAGCGGCGCAGTTGCTCTTCGTTCGCGAGGTCCAGGCGTACGCCGCCGAGGTCGGCGCGGTGCCGCAGGTGCGGGGCGGTGGCCTTGAGGGCCACCGGGTAGCCGAGGGTGCGGGCGGCTTCGGCGGCGGCGTCGGGGGTGGGCGCGGGCAGGGCGCGGCGGACCGGGATGCCGTACCTGCCGAGCAGTTCGCAGGTCTCCGCCTCCCCCGGGGTGAGACCCTGCCCGCGTTCGAGCAGGACGCCGATCAGTTCGGCGGCGCCCCTCTCGTCGATGTCCTCGTACTCCGGGACCTTGCCGGGATCGGTGGCCTCGCGGCGCCACTGTCCGTACTTCACGGCCTCGGCGAGGGCGCGGACGGCGCGTTCGGCGGCGGGGTAGGCGGGGATCAGCCGGGGCGCGCCGTGCGGGGGAGCTTCCGGCGCGTCGGGCACCGCTTCCGGCGGTCTCGGCGCGGGGCGGGGCGGGCCGGTGCCGTCCGGCGCACCGGGTGCCCGCTCGGGCCGGGTGGCCGCGTCGGCGGCGCCGGGAGCCTGCGGGGCCGTGCTCGCCGCGGCCGACAACGCCTCCGCGAGTCCGCCGAGTTCCACGTGCACCACGAGCACGGGCTTGCCGGACGCCCCGGAGGCCGCCGACCGCAGCGCCTCCGCCAGTTCGGCGTCGCCTGGCGAGCCCTCGCCGATCGCCGGGATGGCCGTGACCACGACCGCGTCGCACGTGCCGTCCGCCAGCGCCCTGGACAGCGCGCGGCGGAAGTCGTCCGCCGTCGCACCGGTGGTCAGGTCCAGCGGGGGCGAGGGCCGCAGCCCCTCCGCGAGACAGCGGTCGTACGTCAGCAGGCCCAGCGACTCGGAGTTCCCGAGGATCGCCACCCGGGGTCCGGCGGGCAGCGGCTGCCGGGCCAGCAGCAGGCCCGCGTCGACCAGCTCGGTGATCGTGTCGACCCGGATGACGCCGGCCTGCCGGAGCAGCGCCGACACGGTCTCGTGCGGCAGCCGCGTGGCCCGCACCGCGTGCCCCTGCGGCGCGGATCCGGCGCCCTGCACCACGACCAGCGGCTTGGCCGCGGCCGTGCGCCGGGCGAGGCGGTTGAACTTGCGGGGGTTGCCGATGGACTCCAGGTACATCAGGGCGACGTCGGTCTCGGGATCGTCGTACCAGTACTGCAGGACGTCGTTGCCGGAGACGTCGGCGCGGTTGCCCGACGAGACGAAGGTGGACACGCCGCTGACGCCCGTGACCCCGCCGCCGCGCCGGTGCAGCCGGGACAGCAGGGCGATGCCGATGGCGCCGGACTGGGCGAACAGGCCGATGCGGCCGGCCCGGGGCATCTCCGGGGCCAGCGAGGCGTTCAGCCGGACGCCGGGCGCGGTGTTGATGATCCCGAAGGCGTTGGGGCCGATGATCCGCATGCCGTACGCGCGCGCCTGGCGCACCAGGGCCCGCTGCCGCTCGCGCCCCTCGGGCCCGCTCTCGGCGTATCCGGCGGACAGCACCACGAGTCCCTGGACGCCGTGCTCGCCGCACTCGGCGACGACGTCGGGCACGTGCTCGGCCGGGACGGTGACGACGGCGAGGTCGACGGGCCCCTCGATGTCCCGCACCGAGCGGTGCGCGGGCACCCCGTCGATCTCCTCGAGGTCCGCGGTGAAGGCCTTGTTCACGGCGTGCAGCCGGCCCTGGTAGCCGGCCTCCCGGATGTTGCCGAGGACGCCGCGGCCGACGCCGCCGGCGGCGCGGCCCACGCCGATCACGGCGACGGAGCCGGGTGCCAGCAGCCGCCGTACCGAGCGGGCCTCGGCGCGCTGCTCCCGCGCGTGCCGCACCGCGACCGAGCGGTCGGTGGGCTCGAGGTCGAACTCCAGGCGTACGACGCCGTCCTCGAAGCTGCGTTTCTGGGTGTATCCGGCGTCCGTGAACACCTTGATCATCTTGGTGTTCGCCGGCAGCACCTCGGCGGCGAAGCGCCGGATGCCCCGCTCGCGGGCGACGGCCGCGATGTGTTCCAGCAGCGCGGAGGCGACGCCGCGGCCCTGGTGGGCGTCCTGGACCAGGAAGGCGACCTCGGCCTCGTCGGCGGGCGCGGACGCGGGCATGCCGTTGGCGCCGATGCGGTCGTAGCGGACGGTGGCGATGAACTCGCCGCCCACCGTGGCCGCGAGTCCCACCCGGTCCACGAAGTCGTGGTGGGTGAAGCGGTGGACGTCCTTGGCGGACAGGCGCGGGTAGGGCGCGAAGAAGCGGTAGTACTTCGACTCGTCCGAGACCTGCTCGTAGAAGCTGACCAGGCGGCCGGCGTCATCGACGGTGATGGGCCGGACGCGCGCGGTGCCTCCGTCGCGCAGCACCACGTCCGCCTCCCAGTGAGCGGGGTACTCCTGCCGGTCCTGCCGGTCCGCCGGGCTCTGCATGGGCCCCAGGGTACGGCTCGCGTTCGGCGGCGTCGCGAGGCAGTCTGTGGAGGACGACAAGCCGGATCGAGGCCGCGGTCCGGCGGCACGCCCCGGCGGGACGCGGGACCGCCCGGGGCACACTTCGCGATATGGGAAACTGGTCTAGACAACCCTGACCACCGAAGGGCAGCAACACATGGCTGAGCGCCGCGTCAACGTCGGCTGGGCCGAGGGCCTCCACGCCCGCCCCGCCTCCATCTTCGTCCGAGCCGCCACGGCCACAGGCGTCCCGGTGACGATCGCCAAGGCCGGGGGCGCCCCCGTCAACGCGGCCTCCATGCTGGCCGTCCTGGGACTGGGCGCCCAGGGCGGCGAGGAGATCGTCCTCGCCTCCGGCGCCGAGGGCGCGGACGTCGCCCTGGACCGCCTGGCCAAGCTGGTCGCCGAGGGCCTCGAGGAGCTG
>NZ_JALLIN010000010.1 GCF_023630175.1 Streptomyces cellostaticus
CGGCCTGGGGGGGGGGGGGCGGGGGGGGGGGGGGGGGAGGGGGGGGGGGGGGGGGGGGGCCCCCCCCCCCACCGGCCCTTCACCGCGTCCCCGATGCTCAGAGGACCTTCGACAGGAACGACTTCGTCCGGTCGTGCTGCGGGTTCGTCAGCACTTCGCGCGGGTGGCCCGATTCCACCACCACGCCGTCGTCCATGAACACCAGCGAGTCGCCGACCTCACGGGCGAAGCCCATCTCGTGGGTGACGACGATCATCGTCATGCCGTCCTCGGCGAGGTCCCGCATGACGTCCAGGACCTCACCGACCAGCTCCGGGTCGAGCGCCGAGGTGGGCTCGTCGAAGAGCATCAGCTTCGGCTGCATGGCCAGCGCGCGGGCGATCGCGACGCGCTGCTGCTGACCGCCGGAGAGCTGCGCGGGGTAGTGGCCCTTGCGCGGGCCCAGTCCCACCCGGTCCAGCAGCCGCTCGGCGCGTTCCCGGGCCGTCGCCTTGGACTCGCGCTTGACCTGGACCGGCGCCTCCATGACGTTCTCCAGGGCCGTCATGTGCGGGAAGAGGTTGAAGCGCTGGAACACCATGCCGATGTCCCGCCGCTGTGCCGCCACCTCCCGCTCCTTCAGCTCGTGGAGCTTGTCGCCCTTCTGCCGGTATCCGACCAGGTCGCCGTCGACGTACAGCCGGCCGGCGCTGATCTTCTCCAGGTGGTTGATGCACCGCAGGAAGGTCGACTTGCCGGAGCCGGACGGGCCGATCAGGCAGAAGACCTCACGCGGGTTCACCTCCAGGTCGATGCCCTTGAGGATGTGCGCCAGCCCGAAGGACTTGTGCACGCCTTCGGCCTTGACCATGGGGCCGTCGCTCGTCCGGGCGACGTCCTTGCTGAGACTGCTCATCGGGCCACCTCCGGGCGGCGGAACGAACCGAACAGACGGAGGTTCTTCTTCAGGCGCTGGAACGGGGTCGGCGGCAGGCTGCGCGTCGAACCGCGGGCGTAACGGCGCTCCAGGTAGTACTGGCCGATGCTGAAGACCGTGGTCAGGATCAGGTACCAGATCGAGGCCACGAAGTACATCTCCACGACCGCCAGCGAGGTACTGGAGATGTCCGTGGACCGCTTCAGAAGTTCGGGGAACTGCACCGAGTAGGCCAGCGAGGACGTCTTCAGCATGTTGATGAACTCGTTGCCCGTCGGCGGAACGATCACCCGCATCGCCTGCGGCAGGATCACCCGGCGCAGGGTCTTGCCCTGCGTCATGCCCAGGGCGTGCGAGGCCTCCGTCTGGCCCAGGTCGACCGACTGGATGCCGGCCCGGACGATCTCCGACATGTAGGCGGCCTCGTTCAGACCCAGACCCAGCAGAGCCGCCAGGAACGGGGTCATCACCTGGTTCATCTCGTCCTTGTAGAACCCCAGGTTGAGGATCGGGAACACCAGCGAGATGTTGTACCAGAGCAGCAACTGCACCAGAACCGGGGTGCCGCGGAAGAGCCAGATGTACGCCCACGCCACGCTGCTGGTGACGGGGTTGGAGGACATGCGCATCACCGCGAGGATGATGCCGAGGGCGAGGCCCAGGACCATCGCGAGCACCGAGATGTACAGCGTGTGCCAGACACCGGACAGAATCGTTCCGTCCGTGAGGTAGTCCGGGATGATGCTGTAGTTGATGTTCGCGTTGGAGAAGGCGACGCCGATCAGCACCAGGATGGCGATGACGGCGACACCGGCCACCCAGCGGCCGTAGTGGCGCACCGGGATGGCCTTGATCTGCTCCGGCGGCACCGACGGCGCCGGAGTCTTGTCGACCGTGTCAGTCACAGTGACAGCCCTTCAATGTTGCCCGAGACTGTTCAGGAGCCGCCGTTGATCTTGGCCTCGGTGACCCCGCCCTGGGTGACGTTCCACTTCTCGAGGATCTTCTGGTACTCGCCGTTCTTGATGATGGCGTTCATGGCGGCCTGGATGGCGTCACGGAGCTGGGTGTCGTCCTTGCTGACCGCGATGCCGTACGGACCGGCCTCGATCTGCTCGCCGACCACCTCGAAGTCCTTGCCGCCGCCG
Organism: Streptomyces cellostaticus; assembly: GCF_023630175.1. Taxonomy (GTDB): domain Bacteria; phylum Actinomycetota; class Actinomycetes; order Streptomycetales; family Streptomycetaceae; genus Streptomyces; species Streptomyces cellostaticus_A. The sequence goes on from NZ_JALLIN010000010.1 coordinate 2,065, forward strand.
GAGGTCTTGGCGTTGTAGGCGGCGACGGGGAAGTCGTTCAGGTCGGCGACGGACGCGCCCTGCTTCAGCCGGAGGAGCGCCTCGGGGTCGGTGTCGAAGGTCTGCAGCGTGATGGCCTTCTTGCCGTCCTTCTTGCACTTGGTGTTCTGCGCCTTGGCGATGCCCTCGGACGTGGTGCCGCGCTGCAGGGCCACGACCTGGCCGCACAGGTCGTCCAGCGTCTTGATGCCCTTCGGGTTGCCCTTCTGGACCAGGATCGAGGTGCCGGCGGTGAAGTAGTCGACGAAGTCGACGCCGTTGCCGACCTTCTTGCCGTTGTCGGAGTCGATGCCGTTCTGGCGGTCCTTCGTGTCGTTCATCGCGGACATGATCGAGTCGGCCCGGCCGCTCTGCAGACCCACGATGAGCTGGTCGAACTTGCCGTTCTGGAACTGGAACTTCACGCCGAGCTGCTTGCCGAGGGCGTCAGCGATGTCGGGGTCGATGCCGACGGCCTTGCCGCCCTGCATGTACTCGACCGGCGGGTATGCGATGTCGGAGCCGACCTTGATGACACCGGCCTTCTTGACGTCGGCGGGGAGCTTGTCGGCGAGCGGCGCGTTGGCGGAGGACGACGTGGTGGAGCCGTCGCCGCCCTTGTCCGTCTGGTCGCCGCAACCGGTGAGGATCAGTGCGCCGGCGACCGCGATCGCACCGACCGCTGCAGTCCGGGCGCGGGCGGGAGTACGACGGGTGGAGCTTGCGGTCATGGTGGTTCCTCCGGCGGGTGGAGAGAGGTGCCGATGGGTCGACGGAAACACACACCTTCGGGTGCCGCGACCTCGTGGGTTTACGGCATCTTGCCATTGGGGTTAGCCCATCCAGGGGAGTCGCAATGTCAAAATCGGATAACGGGTGAGGCTCCCGCCGCGTCAGGACAGGTCCTTCCCGGCCCCGCACCCCGGACCATCTGCGGAGATTCCGGCCCCCGGCCGCAAAAACTTCTCTCTGTCTCACCATGTGGTCAGTGAAGATCGTGGTTTTTCCCATCCAGCAGGGCTCTTGCCAACGGCGTGACCGTCCTGTCAGTCGCATGTCACCCCCGTGTGGCTTTCTGGTTCCCAGATGTGACCTTGCACCTAATGGACTCGTCGTCAGTGCCGTCCGTCCGGTAAGAAGGTTCTTTACACCCCTCATCCGGGGCTCAGGGCGCGTGTGCGGCGCGCCCGTCGCGCAGCCGCTCGTACGTATCGGTAACCGGGCCTGCGCGGTGCCCGCCCACCCCTCACCAGGAGTGGTCGACCCTCAAACCATGCATACCTAAGGGGTAAGACAAAGTGGCAGCGGAGATCGTCAATCCTCGCAGCGACAACACGGCGGATCAGGACGGGGCCGAGCCCCTCGATTCCTTCGATCCGGCGTTCGCGCTTCATCGCGGCGGCAAGATGGCCGTGCAGGCCACCGTTCCGGTCCGCGACAAGGACGACCTTTCCCTCGCGTACACGCCCGGCGTCGCGCGCGTGTGCACCGCGATCGCGGAGCAGCCGGAACTGGTCAACGACTACACATGGAAGTCCTCCGTGGTCGCCGTCGTGACCGACGGCACGGCCGTGCTGGGCCTCGGGGACATCGGGCCCGAGGCCTCCCTCCCCGTGATGGAGGGCAAGGCCATCCTGTTCAAGCAGTTCGGCGGAGTCGACGCGGTGCCCATCGCGCTCGACTGCACGGACGCCGACGACATCGTCGAGACCGTGGTCCGGCTCGCTCCCTCCTTCGGCGGAGTGAACCTGGAGGACATCTCGGCGCCCCGGTGCTTCGAGATCGAGCGCCGGCTGCAGGAGCGCCTGGACATCCCGGTCTTCCACGATGACCAGCACGGCACGGCCGTCGTGACGCTCGCGGCGCTGCGGAACGCGGCCCGGCTGAGCGGCCGCGAGATCGGACAGCTCCGGGCCGTCATCTCGGGCGCCGGCGCCGCCGGTGTCGCCATCGCCAAGATGCTGGTCGAGGCCGGCATCGGCGATGTGGCGGTGGCGGACCGCAAGGGCGTCGTGTCGGCCGGCCGGGAGGACCTGACGCCGGTCAAGCGCGAGCTCGCGTCCTTCACCAACAAGGCCGGCATCACCGGATCGCTGGAGGACGCCCTGGCGGGTGCGGACGTGTTCATCGGCGTCTCCGGCGGTACGGTCGGGGAGGCGGCGGTCGCCTCCATGGCCGAGGGAGCCTTCGTCTTCGCGATGGCCAACCCGAACCCGGAGGTGCACCCGGAGGTGGCGCACAAGTACGCGGCGGTCGTCGCGACCGGGCGCTCGGACTTCCCGAACCAGATCAACAACGTGCTGGCCTTCCCGGGTATCTTCGCGGGCGCGCTGCAGGTGCGGGCCACGCGGATCACCGAGGGCATGAAGATCGCCGCCGCGGAGGCGCTGGCCGCGGTCGTGGGCGATGACCTCGCCGCCGACTACGTCATCCCGTCCCCGTTCGACGAGCGGGTCGCTCCCGCGGTGACGGCTGCGGTGGCGGCCGCCGCCCGGGCCGAGGGCGTCGCCCGTCGCTGACGTCGTGCCGAATGGCCCCGCCCGAACGGGCGGGGCCATTCTTCTGCCCGGGGCACCGGGTCCCCGGCGCCCCGGCCGTGCTGGACGCGGCCATCCGGCCGTGCGCCCGCCCGTCCCGGGGAGCCCGGGCGGTGCCCGGAGGCGGGCGCGCCGTGCTGCGCCGGTCGGGTGCCCCTGCGCAAGAGGGCATGTGTCACAGCGCCCCGCGGTTCCGCCGGCTGCACGGCGCACCTATCGTCGAGCCCATGTTCGCTGCCTACGCCGCCCGAATCGACCGCGACCAGCCGCTCACCGGACTCGAGTTGGGGGAGCGTCCGGCCCCCGGGGCCCGGCCCGGATGGAGCACCGTGAACGTCCGTGCCGCCTCCCTCAACCATCACGACCTCTGGTCCCTGCGCGGTGTGGGTCTCGCCGAGGACAAGCTGCCGATGATCCTCGGCTGCGATGCCGCCGGGATCGACGAGGACGGCAACGAGGTCGTCCTGCACTCCGTCATCGGGCAGAGCGGCCACGGGGTCGGCCCCAGAGAGCCCCGCTCCATCCTCACCGAGCGCTATCAGGGCACGTTCGCCGAGCAGGTCGCCGTGCCGACCTGGAACATCCTGCCCAAGCCGAAGGAGCTGTCCTTCGCCGAGGCCGCGTGTCTGCCGACGGCCTGGCTGACGGCCTATCGGATGCTGTTCACCAACGCCGGGGTGCGGCCCGGTGACTCCGTCCTCGTGCAGGGCGCCGGCGGCGGTGTCGCCACCGCCGCGATCGTGCTCGGCAAGGCGGCCGGACTGCGGGTCTTCGCGACCAGCCGGGACGAGGCCAAGCGGAAGCGGGCGCTGGAGCTCGGCGCGGTCGAGGCGGTGGAGTCGGGAGCCCGGCTGCCGCAGCGCGTGGACGCGGTCATCGAGACCGTGGGCGCCGCGACCTGGTCCCACTCGGTGAGGTCCCTGCGGCCCGGGGGCACACTCGTGATCTCCGGCGCCACCAGCGGTGACCGTCCCTCGCACGCCGAACTGACCCGGATCTTCTTCCTCGAGCTGAAGGTCGTCGGCTCCACCATGGGCACCAAGGACGAGCTGGAGGACCTGCTCTCCTTCTGTGCCGCCACCGGCGTCCGCCCCGTCATCGACGAGATCCTCCCGCTGGACCGGGCCCGCGAGGGCTTCGAACGGCTGGCGTCCGGCGAGCAGTTCGGGAAGATCGTCCTGACGAACGAGTGATCGTGCCCGCGGCGGCGTGGTCCCGGTGAGGCCGGGACCACGCCGCCGTACGGGCCCCCGCAGCCGGTGGGTCAGACCCTCGGGCGCCGCAGTATCGCGCTGATGTGGGCCGCCGCCGCCGACAGGTGCCCGCGGACGTCCCGGAGCTGGTCGGCGGTGACGCCGTGGTCGCGGGCCGCGTCGCGGATGTCGTCGCGGAAGCGGTCCAGCAGGCGGTCCAGGTCGCGGGCCGGGTCGCCGGTGGGGGCCTCGTGCGCCCAGGACGGTTCGTACCCGGCCGGGAAGTCCTCCGGGGTCGTGGAGTACTCCGGCGCCGCGGAGGCCGGCTTGCGCGGGCCGGCGCCCGCACCCTCCGGGCTCCGGCCGAAGCCCCTGCCCTTGCCGGACTCCTTGCCGTACTCCTTCCCGAACTCGCCGAATTCCTTGGCGAGTTCGGTCAGGCCCTCGCGCACGCCGGTGGGCCAGTCGCCGTGGGTGAAGTGGTCCTGCACGCGTTCCTGGACCTGGTGGGCGATGCGCTGCACCTCCTCCTGCGCCTGCGCCCGCGCCCGCGCCTGGGCCTCCTGGGCCTGGTGGCGGGCCCGCTGGGCCTCCTCGCGGGCCCGACGGCTCTCGTCCTTCGCGCGGCGGGCCTGCTCCTTCCACTCCTGCTTGACCCGGCGCATCTCCTCCTTGGCGGCGCGCCAGGCCTCCTTGTCGCCGAGGTCGCCGCCCTCCCCGAGGGGGCCCGCCTCGCCGCCGCTCCTCCCGGAGCCCCGGCGGGCCTCGGAGGCGGCCGCGCGCATCTCGCGCCGCAGGTCGCCGGCCGCGCCGCGCACGTCGGCCTTGATCTCGGCGGCGAGCTCCGCCACGGACTCCCGGATCTCCAGCTCCAGGTCGGCCAGCTCACCGCTGCGGTCGGCGAGTTCGGCCCGGCCGGCGTCCGTGATGGCGTAGACCTTGCGGCCGCCCTCCGTGGTGTGGGTGACCAGGCCCTCGGCCTCCAGCTTGGCGAGCCGGGGGTAGACCGTGCCCGCCGAAGGGGCGTACAGGCCCTGGAAACGCTCCTCGAGAAGCCTGATCACCTCGTATCCGTGACGTGGTGCCTCGTCGAGCAGCTTGAGCAGGTACAGGCGCAGGCGGCCGTGGGCGAAGACGGGAGGCATGTCAGAGCACCTTCTTGTCGGTCGGACCATCGGTCGTGGCATCGGTCGTGGCATGGGTCGTGCCGTCGGCCGGGGCGCCGCTGCCCGACGCGCGCCGGGCGTCGGGCTCGTCCTCGCCCGCCGGGCGGCGCAGCAGGGCGATGGAGCCGGACACCGTCGTGGCCCTGAGTCTGCCGTTGCCCGCGCCGAGCCGGCCGGTGATCTTGTGGGCGCCCCACTGGCCGTGCACGCGCAGCCCGTCGAAGGCGTTGGAGATCGTGCCGCTCGCGGTGTTGGCCTCCACCTCCGCGTCCGCCGGATGGGGCAGGCGGATCGCGATCTCGCCGGAGACGCTGGTCAGGCCGACGTCGGTGGGGCCGTCCGGGTCAAGGTCGATGATCATCGAACCGCTGACCGAGTCGGCCCGGACGGAGGAGCCCGAACCCTCGACCACGGTCAGGTCGCCCGAGACCGAGTTGAACCGCAGGTCGCCCGTGACGGCCTGGGCCTCCAGGCTGCCGGACACCGTGTCCGCGCGGACCTGGCCGGAGTGGCCGACGAGGGTGGTGTCGCCGGTGACGCCCTTGATCACCGAAGGTCCGCTCATCCCGGAGACGACGGCGCCGGCGCCCACCACGCCCACCTCCACGCGGGTGTCGGCGGGGACCGCCAGGGAGACGACCGCGCTGCGGCGCCAGCCCTTGCGGTCGAGCCACTTGAGGAAGCCCTTCCATGGCAGGTCGTCGTAGGCGACGGTGAGGGTGCCGCCCTGATGGGTGACGATCAGGGGTGGGCCCTCGATGTCCGTGACCTCCAGGCGGGCGGAACCCTCGTCCGTGCCCACGACGTTCACCGTTCCGTTGACGATGCGTACGTGCAGCTCGTGCACCGGGGTGTCGAAGGTCAGCTTCTGGGGTTCGGCGATGGACCACTCGGACATGGGGCCTCCTTGGCCGGCGCGGACACGCCATATCGCGTCTCCTGTGAAACACGATATATCGCGGATGGGGAAAGTCAAGGCACCTTGTGCATAGGCTGTAGGGGACCCACACGGGCTGGATGTGTTCGCAGGAGAGGCAGTTCATGTACTTCACCGACCGCGGGATCGAGGAGCTGGAGAAGCGGCGCGGCGAGGAGGAGGTCACCTTCGAGTGGCTCGCCGAGCAACTGCGCGCCTTCGTCGATCTCAACCCGGACTTCGAGGTGCCCGTGGAGCGGCTCGCGACCTGGCTCGCCCGGCTGGACGACGAGGACGACGAGTAGCCCGTATCGTCCGTTGCCCCTCCCTCTCGCCCGTCACCGGAGTTAGCCTTCTTCTCCCATTCGGTGAACGGGGGCGTCATGGGTGGAGGAGTCGAACGCGTACGGCTCGACGACGGAACGGTCGTCTGGGCCAGGATCGGTGGACGGGACGACGAGGCGCCCGGCGGGGGCGGCTACTGGGACACGGGGTTCGGTGACCGCGTCGTCGACATGGCGGGCGGGCTGGCCGGCACGGTCGGTGGCGTCGTGCGCTCCTTGCGCGCCGGTCTGGACGCGCCGGCCGCGGTGGAGGTGTCCGTCAGCTTCGGAATCGAACTGACGGCGCAGTCCGGCAGCATCGTGAGCGCCATCGCGCAGGGCGGCGGCACGTCCTCCCTGACGGTGTCCCTGACCTGGACGGAACCGGCGACGGCCGCGGACGGCGCGGATCCCGCGCCACCCGGCGGCCCGGCCGTGCCCCCGCGCCCGCCGGCCCCGGGATCCGCATGAGCGCCTTCGACGAGATGGTGCGCCCCTCGCTCGTACGCATCGGCGCAACGGGTGACGGGTATGCAACGGACCGTGACCCGTACTGGGGATCGGGGTTCTTCGTCGCCCCTGGCTGGCTGTTGACCTGTGCCCATGTCGTGGGGAAGGGGGGAGCCGCGGTGTGCCGAGGGGAGAGCGCCTTACGCGTGACCTGGCAGGAACGCACTGCCGAACCCGCCGCCGCCCACGCCTGGGAGGAACGCTCGGGCAGCGGGACCGCCGTGCTCCTGGCGCCCCGGCCCGGGGAACCGGAGTCGTTCCGCGACCCCTGGCCGTTCCCCGACCTCGCGCTCGTCCGGGTCGAGGGCGCGGACGACGTGCGGTGCCTCTGGCTGGGCGACCGCGAGCCCGGCGTCCGCACACCGATCGGGCTGTACGGCTGGTCCCTGCAGACCGGCGAGCTGGGCGTCCGGCACGGCACCGGCGAGCTCGTCGGGTCCGACGCCCGCGCGCTGCTGCTCGGCGGCAGCCTGCCGATCGGCGGGCTGTCCGGCGGGCCCGTGCTCGACCTGCGGCACGGCTCGGTCGTGGGCGTCGTCAAGGGCCGCCGGCGGGAGGAGGGCGTCGCCGTCCCGGTCACCGCCCTGCACGAGCTGCTGGACCGGCGCGACACCTCCGGCGTCCTGCGCGAAGTGCTGCGCGCGCACGACCGGCACCATCTCCGCCTCCTGGACGACCCGTCGCCGTACGCGAACTGGACCACGCTGCAGGCCGGGCTGCCCGCACTCGCGCCACCCGTCTCCGGGATCACCGCGGAACTCCGCGCCCGGCTCTACGGCCACCTCGCCGAGCTGCCGCCGCCCGCCGGAGCGGGCGAGATCGTCCACCTGGTGGAGGAGGTCAAGGAGCGGGTGCGCGGCGAACGGCTGCGCTCACTGGTGCCGCGGAACGTGCGGACCTGGCGGGAGGGCGCGGCCCTGCTGCACGGACTGCGCACCCTGGACGCGGACGGCGGTGGCACGCTGGTCGATCTCGACGCCGTGCTGCTGTACGCGGCGAAGGTGGTGCGCAGGACCGCGCGGGAGCGCCCCGGCGAGATCGACCCGGCCCGGCTCGGCGCGTTCACGGACTGGCTCGGCGCGCAGGCCGGGCGGCATCGGCACTGGGCGGTGAGCGGGGCCGTCCGCGCCCTGCTGGACGGGATCGACGGCCGCGGGCCGGACGGGGATCCGGGTACGGTGACCGGCGGGGAACCGGGCGGAGCGACGGGTGGGGCCACCGCGGGAGGGCCGGGCGCCGGGCGCACCGCCGCGGTCGCACCGGCCGCTGCCGGTGCCGCTGCCGCAGCGCCCGCTCCCGTGACCGTGCCGTCCGCGGCCTCCGGACTCCAGGCCCCGGCCGCACCCTCGACCCCGGCCGTGTCCCCGATCCCACCCGCACCCCCGATCCCGGCCGCCCCCTCCATCCCGCCCGTGATGCCGATCCCGTCCGAGCTCCGGGCGGCGCCGGAGCCCCCGTTCGTCCCCGGCCCCCGGATCGCCCCGGAACCCCCGGCCGGGACGGCCGGCACGGTGGCCACCGGCCGTACGGACGTACTCGTCAGGGTCGGTGCCGCCATGTACGGCGGGCTGCACCCCTGGAGCGTGGAGCTGATCCACGACGGCCTCGACGTCACCCCGGTCGACGCCGACGACCGGGGGGTGCGCGTCGACGAACTCGAGGCGGCGCTGCGCGCGCCACTGGACCGTGCCCTGGACCTCGGGGACCACGGTGAGCATCTGGCCCGGATCGAGGTCTTCCTGCCCCGCAGGCTGTTCGACCTGCCGGTGGACGAGTGGCAGTTGCTGCCCGACCGCCCGGGCGCCCGCCGCGCCGACCGTGACCGGGAGCCGGGCGACGGCGGCAGCGGCCCCGGCGGCTGGGCCGGCGACGGCCACGACGAGGACGAGGACGAGGACTTCGTGGACGAGCGGTCCATGCCGCTCGGCATGCGCCGGACCGTCGTCATCCGGGACCTGCGGCGCAACGGGCGGCCCCCCTCCCCGGAGTGGCGCAGACGCTGGCGGGGCGTCGCCCGCGGACCGCTCGCGCACGAGCCGCTGCACGGCCGGGACCCGGCCGACGGCCACGTCGCCGTGGCCCGCTCGGGCGGCCGCTACCTGTACTACGGCACCCTGTCGGCGCTGGACGACACCTGTGTTCCGATCTACTGCGGTCCCGTGGCGAGCGGGGAGGGGCAGGCGGCGATGAGGGACGCCTTGATGGCGGGTCATCCGGTGGTGCTGTGGCGCCGGGACGAACACGATCACGACGAGTGCAAGGACTTCCATGAGCAGGCCGCCCACGCGGTGGGCGCCGCCCGGCACGCCGAGGGCCTGCACGAACGGGTGCGTGACCTGCGCATCCGGCTGTACGACACCGAGTCGGCCCGGGCCCGGGGCCTGCGCGGGAAACTGGCCGTGCTGTCCGATCCGCCGGACCGCCCGCCGCGCTCCGCCGGGACGATGCGGCCACCGCCGCCGGCCGCTCCCGACGGCTGACCCGGTGGACGGTCGCCCGGGCCCGGCCGACGGCCCGCGGCCGGTCCGCCCCGGCGCATCCGGACGTCCCGTCAACCCCGGTCCCTGGCACGGGCGTTCGGAAAGCCCGGAAGCGGACGCGGGGCCGTTCGAACCCCGGCGGGCACGGCCGCCTGACGGTAGCCTCGTGGACCAGATCGGATGGCCGGCCCGCTGCATGATCACCGGAATGGGGAGGAGCCCGAGGTGAACGACTGGCGAATCTACTGCGGAGTGGGTCAGTCGCACGACGGCATGCGGCGGTTGCCGCCCCCGCCGCCCTGGCGCGACTTCTCCGCCTCGCGGGGTGACGGCGCGCAGGCCGGCCCCGAGGACCCCAGCAGCGCCCGCCGGCTCGGCGTCCGCCGCCGGCTGGTGGAGAGCTACGCGCCCCGGCCGGCCGAGGTGGACGCGGTCAACGCGGCGCTGTACCTGCGCCGGCCGCTGCTGGTCACCGGCAATCCGGGCACGGGCAAGTCGACCCTGGCGTACGCCATCGCCCATGAACTCGGGCTCGGCAAGGTGCTGCGCTGGCCCATCGTCAGCCGCACCGGCCTCCAGGACGGGCTCTACCGCTACGACGCCATAGGCCGTCTCCAGGACGTCCAGCTCGAGCGGGCGCGCGGGGGCGAGGGCGGCACGGCCGCGCCCGGCATCGGCTCCTACATCCGGCTCGGGCCGCTCGGCACCGCCCTGCTGCCCGCCGAGCAGCCCCGCGTGCTGCTCATCGACGAACTCGACAAGAGCGACCTCGACCTCCCCAACGACCTGCTCAACACACTGGAGGAAGGCGAGTTCGCCATCCCGGAGCTGGAGCGGCTGGCCGACCGCGAACCCGTCGTGGAAGTACTCACCCACGACGGCGACCGGGTCGCCGTGCACGGCGGGCGGATCGCGTGCACCGCCTTCCCGATGATCGTCCTCACGTCCAACGGCGAGCGCGACTTCCCCGCCCCGCTGCTGCGGCGCTGCATCCAGCTCGAGCTCGACCCGCCCGGCGAGGAGCAGCTCACCGCGATGGTCGAGGCCCACCTCGGTACGGACGGTGTCGCCGCCGGGGCCGATCTCATCCGCAGGTTCCTGGAGCGCGAACCCGGCGAGGTGCTCGCCGCCGACCAGCTCCTCAACGCCCTGTTCCTCACCCGCCACGACCCGCGCGCGCAGAGCCTCACCCGGGAGCGGATCGCCGAGATGCTCATGCAGCCGCTCGACCGCACGAGGTGAGGGACGGATGCCCGGGATGCACCTGGACGAGCTGATCGGCAAGCTGCGCCAGGGCGGGCTCGACCTCACCGCGGAGGACGTGGCCGACGCGGTCTGGCTGGCCGGGCGCCTCGGCCCGGCCCCGCCCCGTGACGCCCCCGGACGGCGGTCCGCACCCGGTCCGGTGGACCCGCCCGCCGTCGGACCGGACGCGTTACCCGCCGGCGCGCAAGCGGCGAGCGACGCCCCCGAGCCGCCCCGGCCCCGGACGGACGCCCCCGCCGCCCCGGTGCCGCTGCTCACCCCCGGCCCCGCGGCGCGCCCGGACGGCGACGCCGCCGCCGTCGTGCCCGTCCGGGCGCCCGCCGCCGGCGCCCTGCCCGGACTGCTCGGCCTGGAGAAGGCGCTGCGCGCCCTCGGCCGCTACCAGGTCGCCGCCGCACCACCCCGGGACGAGCGGATCGACGAGGAGGCCACCGCCGAGCGGGCCGCCGCGAGCGGCATCCTGCTCCCGGTCACCCGGCCCGGCCGCGACCGCCGCTGCGACGTCCAACTGCTCGTGGACACCGGGCCCAGCATGGCCGTCTGGGGGCAACTGGTCGAGGAACTCCGGCAGGCCTGCCAGCAGTCCGGCGCGTTCGCCTCCGTCCGCGTCCACCACCTGCACGCCGACGACTCCGGCGTCCTCCTCGTCGGTACGACCGCCGGTCCCGGACGGCACACCCGGCTGCGGCCGGCCGAGGAACTGCACGATCCCACCGGCCGCAGGCTCACCTTCGTCATCAGTGACTGCGTGGGCCCGCTGTGGCGGAACGGCAGCGCGCAACGGCTGCTGCACCAGTGGTCGCGCACCGGCACGCTGGCCGTCGTCCAGCCGCTGCCGCCCCGGCTGTGGGGCCGTACCGAGCTGCCCGCCGAACCGGGCCTGCTGGTGCGCCCCGACGGGGTCGCCGCCCGGCTCGCCTTCGAGCCCGACGACGAGCCCTGGGAGGAACCCACGCCGCACGCCCGGCCGGTACCGGTGCTGCAGCCCACCCCGGAGGCCTTCGAGGTCTTCGCCCGGCTCCTCGGCGGCAGCGGCCCCGTCCGCGAGCGGGCCTGGGCGGCCCTCACCGAACCGGGCCCCGGTCCGGCGCCAGGGGGCCGCGCCGGTGCGGCCCCCGACGACGGCGATCCGTCGTACGCCGCCGGCCCGTCGCAGTGCGACGACCCCTCGGACGTCCACGGCCGAGAGCCCGTCCACGACGAGCCGCGCAGCGACGACGAGTTGCTGCGGGCCTTCCGTGCCGGAGCCTCGCCCGGCGCCGTACGGCTGGCGGTCTACCTGGCCGCGGCCCCGCTCACCCTGCCCGTGATGCAGCTCGTCCAGCGGGCGATGCTGCCGGACACCGGGCCCATGGAGCTGGCCGAGGTGCTGCTCGGCGGGCTGCTCAGACAGCTCCCCGGCACCGCGGGACAGCCCTGCTTCGCCTACTCGGGCCGGGTGCAGAACCTGCTGCTGTCCTCCCTCGACCAGGACACCGCCGGGCTCGTCCTCAAGCACTGCTCGGCCTACGTCGAACGGCACTTCGGCCGGGGCACCCGGAACTTCGCCGCGCTCGCCGCGGCCCGGCTCGCCGATCACGTCCCGTCCGCCGGGGCCGGTCGGGTCCCGCCGGACGCCGCCGCGCCGGAGGACGGCGGCGGGGTCGAGGCCGAGCTGTTCGCCCGTATCCCGGCCCGCGTCCTGCGCTTCTACCTGCCGGACCTCGTCACGCCCGATCCGCTCACCGAGGCCGAGCGGCTGCTCGACCAGTGGCACCAACTGCCCGACCCGGAGGTGCTGCGCCGCGCCCGTGAACAGGCCCGCGCCGCGACCGCCCCGGCCCCCGCGCTCCTCCCGGGCACCGGCGCCACCGTCCGGCCCCACCTGGTCCTCGGCCGCATCCTGCGCGCCGAGGCGGGTACGGCGGGCGCGCGTACGGCGGGACGCCGCGCCGAGCTGCTGCGCGAGGCGGTGGCCGAACTCGCCACCGCGCACGCCGCCGGCGCCGGCGGCCGCGAACATGCCGACGCGGCCCTGGAACTGGCCTCCTGCCGCCGTGAGTTGTGGAGCCTGACGGAGCAGGGCGACCAACTCGGCGCCGCCCTGGGGGTCCTGGTCGCCGAGACCGCTCCCTGGCCGCCCCTGGCCGAACGGGCACGGGCCTGGACCCGGACCGGGCACCGGGCCGGTCAGGACACCTCCGCGCGGCGCGACGGCACCGGGCCCGGCGCCCGGACCGGCCCGGAGACGGGGGACGGGACAGCGGCTGGCGGCACGGAGCGGGCCGCCCCGGACACGGACGGGACGGCCCGCCACGGCGGGCCGGCGGACACCGGCCAGGTGCCCTGGCCCGTCACCGCCCACCGGTCCCGGCTGCTGCTGCGCGGCCGGATCCTGCTCGACCTGCGGCGCCCCGCCGCCGCCGTCGGCGAACTCCGCGAGGCCTGCGCGACGCTGGACCTGGAGCGGTCCCCCGACGCCGTACGCGGACCCGCCCTGCTCGACCTGGCGCGGGCGCTGCGGGAGGCCGGGGCCGAGGAGGGCGAGGCCCGGCAGGCGCTGCTGCGGGCCCGGCGGGCCGCCGGGGACGACCCCGATCTGCTGCTGCCCACCCTGGCCGCGCTGGCCGCCTTCCACGACGCGGCGGGCGAGGCCCCGGAGGCCGACGAGGCCTACGAGCGGGCCGTGCTGCTCGCCCCCGCCGACGGCGCCCTGCGCTGCCGGCTCCTCACCTCCTGGGGCGAGTCACTGCTGCGGCGGGCCTCCGCGCGCGACGGCGCGCGGATCGTCGACCGGGCCGAGTACGTACTGCGCGAGGCCCTGCAGGCGCTGCCCGCCCGGTCCCCGCACCGCGGGCGACTGCAGGGCCTGGTCGGCAGCGCGCTCGCGCAGCGCTTCCGTCACCTCGGCTTCCTGCCCGACCTGTTCGAGAGCCGGCACCTGCTCGGCCAGGCGGTGCGCGCGGCCGCCGACGAAGCCGTACGGGCCGAGGCCTGGCTGCAGTTGGGCCGGGTGCGGCTGGAGGGCTGGCGCCGGGCCGGGGCGCCGGTGCTGATGGACGCCCTGCAGGCGTACGAGAACGCGGAGCGGGCGGCGCGGGCCGCGCACGGGGCGGATCCGGGCTCGGCGACCTCCGCCCGGGCCCGGCACGGCACCGGGGTGGTGCTGGCCCTGATGGGCCGGCCCGCCGCGGCGCGCGCGGCCTTCCAGGCCGCCGGGGAGCAGTGGCAGCGGCTGGTCGGGGCGCTGCGTCAGGTCGACTGGGCGGACGTCGAGCTGACCCGGCGGGCGGAGCCGGTGACGGGGGAGGAGCCGACGGGGGCGGTGCGGGGGCTGCCGGACGGGGAATGGGAGCGGATCGCTCCGCCCTGGTGGCCGTGGACCGGTCAGTGGGCGAACCGGTCGGAACCTGACCGGACTTGATCTGGTCAGGGTTTCCACTTCCGGGCTGTCGGGAAGAACTGGGCAGCCATGGCGACGGAGCGGGCCGTTCGCGGGCAGGGAGGAGCCGAGTGTGGCGGAGCAGTGGAGCGGGGTGGCCGCCCCCGGTCGGGCTGTCGGGCGTGCCGCGAACCTGTCCGACCTCACCGACGTCGACCTGCGTACCCTGCGGCTTCTCGACGATCCCGCCCTGACCGCCGCCGTCGACCGGGTCCTGCGGGATGCCACCGGGTGCCAGCAGGTCTGGCACAGCGGAGAGGGCGAGGGCGAGGTGCACCCGCCCGCCGTGGATATGTTTTCGGCCGGACTCGCCGAACCCGGCCGGCTCCCGGACGAGCGGAGATGACCCCGGCGCCGATACCCGCCGAGGACTTCGGGGCACTCGCCGGCACCCGCCCCGCCGCCCGGGGTACGCGGACACTGCGTGCCGCGATCCACGCACGTCGCATGCTGCTCCTCAAGTCCCTCCTGGTGCGCACCGACCGCCAGCGCCGACTCCTGGACCCCGCCGTGCGCCGGGACTTCGAGCGGGCCTGGGCACTGCTGACGGCCGCGGAACGGACCGGCCCCGCCGCGGTCCGTGAGGTGCTCGACTACCCGACGACCGGTGCCTGGCTGGCCGCCGCGCTCGCCGCACCCCAGGGTGCCGCGTTCGAACGCCACCTGGCCCACCTGGCCGGCGTCGCCGTCGCCGCGGCCGTCCGCGCGGGCCACCCGCCGGCCGGGACCCTGGCCGTGCCCACCGGTCTGCTCGCGCTGCCCGGCCTCGGCGTGCTGCGCTGCCCGTCGGGCCGGGTCCGGCTGGCCGGCGGGCCGGGCGGGGCGCGGATCGCGGACGACGGCGGACACACCGAGGCGGTCCTGCCGCACCCGGCGTCCCCGACCGGGCCCGGCGCGTCCCGGACCGCGGACGGGTCCGGCTGGAGCGCACTGCGCACGCTGCCCGGCGGCACCGTGCGCCTCGACGACCTCGATCCGTACCGCACCCCCCTGCCCGGCACCGGCCCGGGACCGCTGCGTGCCGCCGACCGCTGCGACTGCCCCTGGGGCACCTGGGCCCGGCGCTGGCGCCGGGCCCGCGAGCTGCTGACCGCGGTCGACGGGTGCCGCGCCGCCGAGACCGGCGCCGTACTGCGCGCCGTCGTACCGCTGGCCGCCCCGGACACCGGCGCCGCCCCGATGGGAGCCACGCTGAGGTCCGCGCCCGGCGCCGCGCTGCTCCAGCTCCCGGGCACGGCGCGGGAACTCGCCGAGTCACTGGTGCACGAGACCCACCACACCAAGCTGGCGGCGCTGGACGAACTGGTCCCGTTGTGCCGGCCGGGCAAGGGTGCGTCGCACCGGGTCGGCTGGCGCCCCGACCCCCGACCGGTACCGGCCGTGCTGCAGGGCGCGTACGCCCATCTGGCGCTCACCGACCTGTGGTGGCGGGTGCGCACCGGCGCCGGGGCGGCCCCGGCGTGGCGGCGCCGGGCGGGTGAGCGGTTCGAGGGACTGCGCGAGGAGGTGGGGCAGGCCTTGTCCCTCCTGCTGGAATCCGATGAACTTACCCCAGCGGGAAGGGAGTTCGTCCAAGGAATGGAACGCCATCACGCCGGCCTGGGTGTGACGGCCCAAAATGTGCTGTGACGCTCCGCAGGGGCGTAATTTCTGTGCGTTAGCGTGTGCCGTGAGAGTGCGGTGGCGGGAACAGGGAGCGTGCGATGGCGGAACAGCGGCGGTCGGGCGGGGACGGGGCCCCGGCATCCGAACGCGTCCTGGTGGTCTTCCCCGGCTACCACCGGGCCTGGGCGGCCTGGATCGCCCAGTGCCTGGAGAGCCACGGGCACCAGGCCACGCTGCAACGCTGGGACCCGCCGCGCGAGACCGCGCTCGAGGACTCCCTCGCCGACCTGCTGCTGGCCTCGGGCCCGGTGCTGCTCGTCCTGGACGACTGGTTCTTCGAACTCGGACCGCGCCCGCCGGGCGAGTGGAACGACGCCCTGCGCGGCTTCGTCGCGGCGAACGCCGACCGGTTCGCCGCCGTCAACCTCACCAACCGGTCACTGCTGCCGGCCACCGCGGTCCTCGAACCCGCAAGCCTGTGGGGCCTGAGCGAGGAGGCCGCCGAGGAGCGGCTGATGCGAAGGCTGGGCCTGGAACGCCGCCGGGTGCCGCGGCCGGTCGCCCACCGGGCCCGCTACCCCGAGAACCGGTGCGAGATCTGGGGCGAGATCCCGCGCCGCAACCCCCGCTTCACCGGCCGGGACGACCTGCTCACCGGCCTCCACCAGCAACTCGCCGACGCCGACCGGGGCGCCGCCGTGTGCACGCTGCTCGGCATGTCCGGCATCGGCAAGACCCAGCTCGCCGCCGAGTACGCGCACCGGTTCAGCACCGACTACGACGTCGTGTGGTGGGTCAACTCCGACGACCGCAACATCCAGCGCGACCGGCTCGGCGAACTCGCCGTGGAGCTCGGCCTGCGCGTCGGCAACGAACCCGGCGAGCGCATCCGGGCCGTCCGCGAGGCCCTGCGCCGCGGCGAGCCCTACGGCCGCTGGCTGCTGATCTTCGACGGCTGGGACGACACCGACGGCGTCGACACCCTGCTCCCGCAGGGCGCGGGCCACGTCCTCGTCACCTCCCGCAACCGAGGCTGGGGCGAGCACACCGACATCCTGGAGATTCCCGCGTTCCTGCGCGCCGAGTCCACCGCCTATCTGCTGCGCCGCGCGCCGCACATCAGCGCCGTCGAGGCCGACGAGGTCGCCGCCGAGTTCGGTGACGTCGCACTGCCGCTCGTCCAGGCCGCCTCCTGGCTCGGCGAGTCGCGCATGGAGGTGCCCGAGTACCTGCGCATGGTCCGCGAGCGCCGGCTGTCCACCGTGGACGAGCCCGCCACCGGTGAGGGCTTCCCGCGCTCGTCCATGACGTCCTGGTCGATACTGCTGAACCGGCTGCGCGGCGCCCAGCCGCAGACCATCGACATCCTCGGCCTGTGCACCTCGTTCGCCCCCGGGCGCATCCCGCTCGGTCTCATCCGCGCCTACCCGCACGCCGACCTGCCCGAGCAGTTGCGCTGGATGTCCAGCGACCTCACCGCCTGGACCCGGGCCCTGGACACCCTGGTCAACTACTCGGTGCTGACCCGGGAGACCCGCGGCCCGGTCGGCGTCGAGATGGGCCCGCACCAGGAGTCGGTCCACATGCACCGGCTGGTCCACGACATCGTCTCCAAGCTGACCAGCGAGGACAGCCGGGTGGTGCACCGCCAGGCGGTCCGCACCCTGCTGGCCCAGGCCGACCCCGGCAACCCGCTGGACAGCCGCAACTGGCCCCGGTACGCGGAGCTGCTGCCCCACCTGGAACCCTCGGGCGCCCTGAGCAGCGCCCAGCCGCGCGTCCAGGAGACCGTGCTGAACTGCCTGCGCTACTGCTACCGCAGCGGCGAGTACAAGGGCGGTCTGGACCTGGCCCGGCGCATCCGCGACCACTGGTCCCGGATCATGGACCCGCTGGCCCAGCCCATGCTCGACCTGACCACGCAGGAGAGCAACATCCTGCGGGCCAGCGGCCGGTTCCGCGACGCCTACGAGCTGGACCGCGCCGTCCACCAGCGCCTCGGTGACGCCGAGGCGCCCTCCGAACTGGCCGAGCTGTCCACCAAGGGCGCCATGGCCGCCAGCCTGCGCCACCTGGGCCGCTACGACGACGCGCACGAGCTGCAGACCGAGGTCCTCGACGGCTACGGCCGGCTGCTCGGCCCGGACGAGGGCCCCGCCCTGATCGCCCGGCACAACCACGGCGTCGGACTGCGCCTGCTCGGCCGCTACCAGGAGGCGTACGAACTCGACCTGGACACGCTCGCCCGCCGGGACAACGTCCTGCGCGCCCGGCACATCAGCACCCTGAACTCGGGCGGCGCCGTCGCCCACGACCTGCGGTTGCTGGGCCGGTACCGGGACGCGCTGGCCCGTCAGGAGACGGTGGTCCGGCTGAGCCTGCAGGTGCTCGGCGCGCGGCATCCGCAGACCCTGTCGGCCCGTGGCCAGCTCGTCATGTGCCGCCGCCGGGAGGGCGGCCACACCCAGGACCTGGGGCCCGAGATGGCGAGCCTCCTCGACCAGTTCGCCCAGGTGCACGGCCGTGAGCACTACCGGACGCTGGCGTTCACCACCAACTACGGCAACTACCTGCGGGAGCACGGTGACCTCGCCCAGGCCCGGGAACTGATCGACCGGGCCGAGGCCGGCTACCGCGCACTGCTCGGCCCGGCCCACCCGGTCGCCACCGGCATGCTCTCCAACACCGGTCTCGTCATGCAGGCCGCCGGTGAACGCGCCGAGGCCCTGTCCATGTTCGAGGCGTCCTTCGCGGGCCTCACCGCCACCCTCGGCGCGGACCACCCCTGGGTCCTCGGCTGCGCCCTCAACGCGGCCAGCGCCCGCAACCTGGGCGACCGGATCACCGACGCCGTGGAGCTGAGCCGGGAGACCCTGCGCCGGGCGCGGCACACGCTGGGGCACGAGCACCCGCTCACGCTCTCCTGCCAGGTGGCGCTGGCCGCCGACCTGCGGGCCGCGCGGGAGCACGAGGAGGCCGGAAAGCTGGAGGAGGACGGCATGCTCGGCCTGACCCGCACCCTGGGCGCCCAGCACCCCCACACCATCTCGGCCCGTCAGCGGACCCGCCCCTACTGGGACTTCGAGCCCTACCTGGGCTGAAGCACCTCGAAGGGCGCGGGGAACCGGGCGATCGACCCCACGCACCCGCAGCCGCGCACATTCCGGACGACCCTGCCTCATGAGCGAAGGGCCCGGCCCCGAGTCGCTGAGAACTCGGAGCCGGGCCCCATCCGCGGCTGAGCCGCCGAGGCCTACGCCTCGAACACCTCACGCACGAGCTGCTCCTGCTCGGCCTGGTGACGCTTCGCGGAACCCACCGCCGGGGACGAGCCGTGCGGACGCGAGATGCGCCGCAGCCGCTCGCCGGCCGGGATGTCCGCGCCGACCGCCAGGTCCAGGTGGTCGATCAGGTTGAGCGCGATGAACGGCCAGGCACCCTGGTTGGCGGGCTCCTCCTGCGTCCACAGGTACTTCTCGGCGTTCGGGTACTTGTTGACCTCCGCCTGGAGCTCCGCACCCGGCAGCGGGTACAGGCGCTCGATGCGGATGATCGCCGTGTCCACGGCGCCGCGCTTCTGCCGCTCGGCCTCGAGGTCGTAGTAGACCTTGCCGGCGCAGAAGACGACCTTGCGGACCGCCGCCGGGTCGACGGTGTTGTCGCCGATGACCGGACGGAACTCGCCCGAGGTGAACTCCTCCGCCTTCGAGGCCGCCGCCTTCAGGCGCAGCATCGACTTCGGGGTGAAGACGACCAGCGGCTTGTGGTGCGGGTTGTGCACCTGCCACCGCAGGAGGTGGAAGTAGTTCGACGGCGAGGTCGGCATCGCGACCGTCATGTTGTTCTGCGCGCAGAGCTGCAGGAAACGCTCCGGGCGGGCCGAGGAGTGGTCCGGGCCCTGGCCCTCGTAGCCGTGCGGCAGCAGCAGGGTGACGCCGGAGGTCTGGCCCCACTTCTGCTCGGCCGAGGAGATGAACTCGTCCACGACGGTCTGGGCGCCGTTGACGAAGTCGCCGAACTGGGCCTCCCACATCACCAGCGCGTCGGGACGGGCCAGCGAGTAGCCGTACTCGAAGCCCATCGCCGCGTACTCGGAGAGCAGCGAGTTGTAGACGTTCAGGCGGGCCTGGTCATCGGAGAGGTACTGCAGCGGCGTGTACTCCTCGCCGGTGCTGCGGTCGATCAGTACCGCGTGGCGCTGGCCGAAGGTGCCGCGCTGGGAGTCCTGGCCCGCGAGCCGGACCGGGGTGCCCTCCAGCAGCAGCGAGCCGACCGCGAGGGTCTCGCCCATGCCCCAGTCGATCGTGCCGTCCTCGACCATCGACGCCCGGCGCTGGAGCTGCGGCTGCAGACGCGGGTGCACGGTGATGTGGTCGGGGACGTTGACCTGGGACTCGGCGATCCGCTTCACGACCTCCGAGGAGATCGCGGTCGGGACCGCGACCGGGAAGCCGTCCTGCGGTGCGTGGGTGTCACCGGCGGCCGGCTGCGAGGTGGCCTCGCGGACCTCGGTGAAGACCTTCTCGAGCTGGCCCTGGTAGTCCTGCAGCGCCTGCTCGGCCTCTTCCAGCGTGATGTCGCCGCGACCGATCAGGGACTCGGTGTAGAGCTTGCGCACCGAGCGCTTCTTGTCGATCAGGTCGTACATCAGCGGCTGCGTGAAGGCCGGGTTGTCCGACTCGTTGTGACCGCGGCGGCGGTAGCAGATGAGATCGATCACCACGTCCTTGTTGAACGCCTGGCGGAACTCGAAGGCGAGCCGCGCGACGCGGACCACGGCCTCCGGGTCGTCGCCGTTCACGTGGAAGATCGGGGCCTCGATCATGCGGGCCACGTCCGTCGCGTACATGGAGGAACGCGAGGACTCGGGGGCCGCGGTGAAGCCGACCTGGTTGTTGATGACGATGTGGACCGTGCCGCCGGTGCGGTAGCCGCGCAGCTGCGACATGTTCAGGGTCTCGGCCACCACGCCCTGGCCCGCGAAGGCCGCGTCGCCGTGGATCGCCACCGGCAGGACGGTGAAGTCCGTGCCGCCCTTGTTGATGATGTCCTGCTTGGCCCGCGCGACGCCCTCGAGGACCGGGTCGACGGCCTCCAGGTGCGAGGGGTTCGCGACCAGCGACACCTTGATCTGCTCGCCGTCCAGGCCGGTGAAGGTGCCCTCGGCGCCCAGGTGGTACTTCACGTCGCCGGAGCCGTGCATCGACTTCGGGTCGAGGTTGCCCTCGAACTCGCGGAAGATCTGCGCGTAGGACTTGCCGACGATGTTGGCGAGGACGTTGAGCCGGCCGCGGTGGGCCATGCCGATGACGACCTCGTCCAGGCGGGACTCGGCCGCCGAGTCGATGACCGCGTCCAGCAGCGGGATGACGGACTCGCCGCCCTCCAGCGAGAAGCGCTTCTGGCCGACGTACTTCGTCTGCAGGAAGGTCTCGAAGGCCTCCGCCGCGTTCAGGCGGCGCAGGATGCGGAGCTGCTCCTCGCGCTCCGGCTTGGAGTGCGGCCGCTCGACGCGGTCCTGGATCCACTTGCGCTGCTTGGGGTCCTGGATGTGCATGAACTCGATGCCGGTGGTGCGGCAGTACGAGTCGCGCAGCACACCGAGGATGTCGCGCAGCTTCATCATGGACTTGCCGGCGAAACCGCCGACGGCGAACTCGCGCTCCAGGTCCCACAGGGTGAGGCCGTGCTCGGTGATGTCCAGGTCGGGGTGCTTGCGCTGCTGGTACTCCAGCGGGTCGGTGTCGGCCATGACGTGGCCGCGGACCCGGTAGGAGTGGATCAGCTCGAAGACGCGGGCGGCCTTGGTGACGTCGTCGTCGTGCGAGGCGTCGATGTCCTTGAGCCAGCGGACCGGCTCGTAGGGGATGCGCAGCGCCTCGAAGATGCCGTCGTAGAAGCCGTTCTCGCCGAGCAGCAGGTTCGCGACCTGGCGGAGGAACTCGCCGGAGGCGGCGCCCTGGATCACCCGGTGGTCGTAGGTCGACGTGAGCGTCATGACCTTCGAGATGCCGAGCTTGTTCAGCGTGTCCTGGCTGGTGCCCTGGAACTCGGCCGGGTAGTCCATGGAGCCGACGCCCATGATCACGGACTGGCCGGGCATCAGACGCGGCACGGAGTGGACGGTGCCGAGACCGCCGGGGTTGGTCAGCGAGACCGTCACGCCGGTGAAGTCGTCCATCGTCAGCTTGCCGTCGCGGGCGCGGCGGACGATGTCCTCGTAGGCCTGCCAGAACTCGAAGAAGTTCAGCGTCTCGGCCTTCTTGATGGCGGCCACGACGAGCTGGCGGTCGCCGTTGGGCTTCACCAGGTCGATGGCCAGGCCGAGGTTGACGTGCGGCGGCTTGACCAGGGTCGGCTTGCCGTCCTTCTCGCCGAACGCGTGGTTCATCGACGGCATGGCCTTGATGGCCTGCACCATCGCGAAGCCGATCAGGTGCGTGAAGGAGATCTTCCCGCCCCGGGCGCGCTTCAGATGGTTGTTGATGACGATGCGGTTGTCGAACAGCAGCTTCACCGGGACCGCGCGGACCGAGGTGGCCGTCGGCAGCTCGAGCGAGGCGTTCATGTTCTTCGCGACGGCGGCGGACGGGCCGCGCAGCGTCACGTACTCCGGGCCCTCGGGGGCCTCTGCGGCCGGGGCCGCCTGGGGCCTCGCCTGGGCCGGCGCCTGTGCGGGCGTCGCCGGCCTGGCCGGAGCGGCGGCGGGGGCCTTCGCCGCGGGGGCGGGAGCCGGAGCGGCGGCCGGGGCCGCGGCGGGCTTCGGGGCGGCCGCCGGCGCCTGCGCCGGAGCGGCCTGGGCCGGAGCGGCCGGCTGGGCCTGGGGAGCCTGGGTGGTGGTCCCTGCGGCCCCCGCGGCCGCAGTACCCGCCGGGGCCGACGCGGCAGGCGCGCCCGGCTTGTAGTCGGCGAAGAAGTCCCACCAGGCGCGGTCTACGGAATTCGGGTCCTGGAGGTACTGCTGATAGATCTCGTCGACGAGCCACTCGTTGGGACCGAACGCGGCGGCGGGGTTCTTCCCGGCTCGGTCGTCGGTCTTGCTGGGGGAGCTCGAGTTACTGGGGGACTGTGGCGACACGGCGGCAACCGCCCTCTTCCGCTTCACAAGGTGATGGACAGCGGGAATAAAGGCTACGCCTCCAAGACCGTGAAGGTCAGGTCGGGTCCGTCCATCGTCACGTAAGTCACATCAGAAATCTTGTTTCAGGGCTTGATATGGCGGGAAACAAGTGTGGTTCCGGATGTGTGAGCGGGTGTGCGGGATCGCCGGGCGGGGCCCGGTGCCGCCGGTCGGCGCGCGTCGTCGGGGCCCGTCCCTGTTCACACGTGTCCGGCTGCGCGGACGCTCGTGGATCTTGAGGTTCCGGTTCGGACCCTACGTCAACTTCGGAAGGAAGTCTCTCCCGGAAGGGTGACGATGATCCGGCAGCCCCGCTCGGATTCGGCCACGCCGATCCGGCCGTTGTGCAGATCGACGGCCCACCGGGCGATCGCCAGGCCCAGGCCCGTGCCGCCGTCGCTGCCCGGACCGTGCGGCCGGGTCACCGCGCCGCGGTTGAACCGCTCGAACACGCGGTGCCACTCCGAGCGCGGGATGCCCGGACCCTCGTCCAGCACCTCCAGCTCCAGCGAGTCCGGCTGCGGCCCGCGCCGTGCCCGCACGGTCACCCGCCCGTGCGGCGGGCTGTGCTTGACCGCGTTGTCGATCAGGTTGACGACCACCTGGTGGATGCGCTCGGGATCCGCGTGCGCGGTCAGCTCGGGCGGGGAGACATCGAGGTGCAGGTGCACGTCCGTGCGGGTGTGGTTGCCGGAGCCCGAGGCGAGGCCCGCGCGCGCCGAGGCGACCATGTTGGCCTCCTTCAGCACGCCCGACAGGTACGGCCACACCTCGAAGCGCCGCATCTTCAGCGGTACGACGCCGTTGTCGAGCCGGGACAGGTCCAGCAGGGTCTCCACGAGCCGGCCGAGCCGCTCGGTCTGCTTCAGGGCCGTCCGCATGGTCTCCGGATCGGCCTCGGTGACCCCGTCGACGATGTTCTCCAGCACCGCGCGCAGTCCCGCGATCGGGGTGCGCAGCTCGTGCGAGACGTTCGCCACCAGCTCCTTGCGCTGGCGGTCCTGGGCCTCCAGCTCGTCCGCCATGGCGTTGATGGTCACCGCGAGGCCGCCCAGCTCGTCCCGGCGGCCCTCGCTCACCCGGCGGGTGTAGTCGCCCTGCGCGATCGAGCGGGCGACCGCGTTCATCTCGTCCAGCGGGGCGGTGAGCGAATGGGCCACGAACTGCGTGATCAGCAGTGTGGCGATCATCGAGAAGACCGTGATGAAGCGCAGCTCCGTCTGCGTGTGCACCGCGATCATCGAGAGACCGGTGGTGATCAGCACCGAGATGACGACCAGCGCGCCCAGCTTGGTCTTGATCGAGAACGGGCGTACGCCGCCGCCCCAGGGGTCCTCCGCGGGGTTCCCGGGGCTCCTCCGTGCGGCCTCCCGCCCCTCGCTCATGGCGTCGGCGTCTCCAGTGCGTATCCGACACCGTGCACCGTGCGGATGCGCTCGGCGCCGATCTTCCGGCGCAGCGCCTTGATGTGGCTGTCCACGGTCCGGGTGCCGGAGGCGTCCGCCCAGTCCCAGACCTCGGCCAGGAGCTGCTCGCGGGAGAGCACCGCGCGCGGGGTGTTCGCCAGGCACACCAGGAGATCGAACTCGGTGGGCGTGAGGTGGACGTCCTCGGACCGCACCCGCACCCGGCGCTGCGCGTGGTCGATCTCCAGCTCGCCGAGCCGCAGGATGCCCGAGCGCGGCGTGGAGGCGGCGACGGCCGCCCGCTCCACCCGCCGCAGCAGGACGTGCACCCGCGCGGCCAGCTCCCGCATCGAGAACGGCTTGGTCATGTAGTCGTCGGCGCCGACGCCGAGCCCGACCAGCATGTCGGTCTCGTCGTCGCGCGCGGTGAGCATCAGCACCGGCACCGGGCGCTGGGCCTGCACGCGCCGGCAGACCTCCAGGCCGTCGAAGCCGGGCAGCATGATGTCGAGGATCAGCAGGTCGGGCTGCCAGGCCTCGGCGGTGTCCACCGCGGCCGGTCCGTCGGCCGCGGTCTGCACGAGGAATCCCTCCGCGCGAAGACGGGCCGCGATGGCGTCGACGATCGTGGAATCGTCCTCGACCACCAGCACCCGGCGCTGTGCGCCGGGGGTGGTCGTGGCCGCGCCGGTCTGGGAGGTGTGTGTCTGCTCCATCGCCCGCCCCTGTTGCTTTCCGGAATCAGTGGGGTGATCCCATGACTGCGATTGACGCTTGAATGATCCGCGTCAGGGCAGCACATTACGGGGACCGACCACGCCGTCGCTATCCAGGGCGGACGGCGAGGTGCACGGCGTCCGGAACGCCCCGGGCAACGGGCACCTCTTCGGTACGCACCTGACGGAATCCGGCATTCCGCAAGGTTCCTTCAAAATCCGGAGAGGGTGCGGCCGACCATACCGCGATCACCCCGTCGGGCTTCAACGCCCTTGCGCACGCGGCGAGTCCGGCGGGGGAGTAGAGACCGTCGTTGTCCTCGGTGACGGTCCAGCCCGGTCCGTTGTCGATGTCGAGGCACAGGGCGTCGAACGTGTCCGATGTCTCCTCGAGGTAGGTGAGGAGGTCCGCCTCGACGATCCGGGTGCGCGGATCGGCGAGCGCCTCGGCGGACAGTTCCGCCAGGGGCCCGCCGCGATGCCACCCGATGACGGCCGGCTCCCGCTCGACGACCGTGATCCGCCCCCAGCGTCCGCCGGCCGCGGCGTGTGCGAGCGAGAACCCCACGCCCAGCCCGCCGATCAGCGCCTCGGGCGCCGGACGCCCGTCCAGCGCGTCGTACGCGGCGTCCACCAGCAGCCGCTCCGAGCGGCCGTCGGAGGTGTCCATCAGGAAGCAGCCGTTGGCGATGATCTGCAGCAGTGCGCCGTGCCTGCGCAGCACCACCTCGCCGTACGGGCCTTCGCGACGGTCCAGGACCACGGGTGAGTCGTGCACGGCAGTCATGCGCCCATCCTGCTCCGATCCGGTGTCGCGGGCACCGTGATTTCGGTGATCGCTGACAGCGAACAGTGAGCCGGGAACAACAGCGAGGCGTCATGCATTGAGTCGGCATAGCTCAAGTTGACTGCCTAAGGGGAGATCATGGCTGCTGAGTCCACGGCGTTCACGCTCGTACTGCCGGTGCTGCCGCTCGACGACGAGGTCGTCCTGCCCGGCATGGTGGTCCCGCTGGATATGAGCGATGCCGAGGTACGCGCAGCGGTGGAGGCGGCGCAGGCCGCCGCCCGCTCGGAGCCGGGCAAGCCCCGGGTCCTGCTGGTGCCGCGCGTCGACGGCACCTACGCCAGGACGGGCGTGCTGGGTACCGTCGAACAGGTCGGCCGGCTGGCCGACGGCGACCCGGGCGCGCTGATCCGGGGCCGCGGGCGCGTGCGCATCGGCGCCGGCACGACGGGCCCGGGCGCGGCCCTGTGGGTGGAGGGCGCGCGGATCGACGAGACCGTGCCGGAGCCCCTGCCCGGCCAGGTCGCCGACCTGGTCAAGGAGTACAAGGCCCTGGCCACCGCGTGGCTGCGCAAGCGCGGCGCCTGGCAGATCGTGGACCGGGTCCAGGCCATCGACGACGTCTCCGCGCTCGCCGACAACTCCGGGTACTCGCCCTTCCTGACCACCGAGCAGAAGGTCGAGCTGCTGGAGACCGCCGACCCGGCGGCCCGGCTGAGGCTCGCCACCCGGCAACTGCGCGACCACCTCGCCGAACAGGACGTCGCCGAGACCATCGCCAAGGACGTCCAGGAGGGCGTCGACAAGCAGCAGCGCGAGTTCCTGCTCCGCCGCCAGCTCGAGGCCGTCCGCAAGGAGCTGCGCGAGCTGAACGGCGAGAGCGACGGCGAGGAGTCGGACGACTACCGTGCCCGCGTCGAGACCGCCGACCTGCCGGAGAAGGTCCGCGAGGCGGCCCTGAAGGAGGTCGACAAGCTGGAGCGGTCCAGCGACCAGTCGCCCGAGGGTTCGTGGATCAGGACCTGGCTGGACACGGTGCTGGAGATGCCGTGGAACGAGCGCACCGAGGACGCCTACGACATCCAGGGGGCCAGGGCCGTGCTCGACGCCGAGCACGCGGGCCTCGAGGACGTCAAGGAACGCATCACCGAGTACCTGGCGGTGCGCAAGCGGCGCGGTGAGCGCGGCCTCGGCGTGATCGGCGGGCGGCGCGGAGGCGCCGTGCTGGCGCTCGTGGGTCCGCCCGGCGTCGGCAAGACCAGCCTCGGCGAGTCCGTCGCGCACGCCATGGGGCGGAAGTTCGTCCGGGTCGCCCTCGGCGGCGTACGGGACGAGGCCGAGATCCGCGGTCACCGGCGCACCTACGTCGGCGCGTTGCCCGGCCGGATCGTCCGTGCCGTCAAGGAGGCCGGGTCCATGAACCCGGTGGTGCTGCTCGACGAGATAGACAAGGTGGGCTCCGACTTCCGGGGCGACCCTGCCGCGGCCCTGCTCGAGGTCCTCGACCCCGCGCAGAACCACACCTTCCGGGACCACTACCTGGAGGTCGAACTCGACCTGTCCGACGTGGTCTTCCTCGCCACCGCGAACGTCCTGGAGGCCGTCCCGGAGGCGCTCGCGGACCGTATGGAGATCGTCCGCCTCGACGGCTACACCGAGGACGAGAAGGTCGTCATCGCCCGTGACCACCTGCTCCCGCGCCAGCTCGAGCGGGCCGGCCTGGACCGGGACGAGGTCACGATCGACGAGGGCGCGCTGCGCAGGCTCGCCGGCGAGTACACCCGCGAGGCGGGTGTGCGGACCCTCGAACGGTCCCTGGCCCGGCTGCTGCGCAAGGTCGCGGCCCAGCACGAACTCGGCACACGCGAGCTGCCGTTCACCGTCCGGGACGAGGACCTGCGCGCGCTGATCGGACGCCCGCACCACGTGCCCGAGTCCGCCCAGGACCCGGCCGAGCGACGCACCGCCGTCCCCGGCGTGGCGACCGGCCTCGCGGTCACCGGTGCCGGCGGCGACGTGCTCTTCGTGGAGGCGTCCCTCGCCGACCCGGAGACCGGCGCGGCCGGGCTGACGCTGACCGGCCAGCTCGGTGACGTGATGAAGGAGTCGGCGCAGATCGCGCTGAGCTTCCTGCGCAGCCACGGCGCCGAACTGGAGCTGCCGGTGGGCGACCTGAAGGACCGGGGCGCGCACATCCACTTCCCGGCGGGCGCGGTCCCGAAGGACGGGCCGAGCGCGGGCATCACCATGACCACCGCCCTCGCGTCCCTGCTCTCCGGGCGGCTGGTCCGCACCGACGTGGCGATGACCGGCGAGGTCTCGCTGACCGGCCGGGTGCTGCCCGTCGGCGGGGTGAAGCAGAAACTGCTCGCCGCCCACCGCGCCGGGGTGAGCACCGTCATCATCCCCAAGCGCAACGAGCCCGACCTGGACGACGTCCCGGCCGAGGTGCTGGACCGCCTCGACGTCCACACCGTGACCGACGTGCGCCAGGTGCTGGAGCTGGCCCTCGCGCCCGCCTCGAACGGCGCGGAGCCGGAGGTTCCGGTGGCGGCGTGACGGACGCTCCCGGATGAGGGAGGGCCCGGGTCCCGCACGGGACCCGGGCCCTCACCGCTTCCGCCGGCGGGGCGGCGCCGCCCTCAGCCCGCGGCCAGCGACTG
Organism: Streptomyces cellostaticus; assembly: GCF_023630175.1. Taxonomy (GTDB): domain Bacteria; phylum Actinomycetota; class Actinomycetes; order Streptomycetales; family Streptomycetaceae; genus Streptomyces; species Streptomyces cellostaticus_A. Next base: position 30,192 of record NZ_JALLIN010000010.1, read on the forward strand.
CTCCGCCCACACGGTCTTGCCCACCCTGTCGTGCCGGGTGCCCCAGCGTTCGGAGAGCTGGGCGACCAGCAGCAGTCCCCGGCCCCCCTCGTCGTAGATCCGGGCGCGCCGCATGTGCGGGGTGGAGCCGCTGGCGTCGTAGACCTCGCAGATCAGGGTCGCGTCCTGGTGGATGAGGCGCAGCCGGATGGGCGGCCGGCCGTAGCGGATGGCGTTGGTGACCAGCTCGCTGACCATCAGCTCGGTGGTGAAGGAGGCTTCCTCCAGCCGCCACGCGGCGAGCTGGTCGCTCGCGTGCCTGCGGGCCCGGGCCACCACCGTGGGGTCGCTGGTCAGCTCCCAGCAGGCCACCCGGTCGGCGTGCAGCGCGCGGGTGCGGGCGACGAGCAGGGCGACGTCGTCCTCGGGGCGGTGGCTGAGCAGTTCGGTCAGGACCCGGTCGCAGACCGCGTCCGGCGTCGGCGCGGGCCGGGCGAGGGCGTCGAACATCTGGTCCAGCGCCTCGTCGATGTCGTGGTCCCGGGCCTCGAGCAGTCCGTCGGTGTAGAGGACGAGCATGCTGCCCTCGGGCAGCTCGGTCTCCAGGGCTTCGAAGGGCAGCCCGCCGAGGCCGAGCGGCGGGCCGGCGGGCACGTCGAGAAGGCGCACGGCTCCGTCCGGGGTGACCACGGCGGGCGGGGGATGGCCGGCCCGGGCGAGGGCGCAGTGGCGCGAGACCGGATCGTAGACCGCGTACAGACACGTGGTCCCGATGCCTCCCGCCGCCTCGGCGGCCGGGTGTCCGCGCTGCCCTCGTCGGCGGCCAGCCGCAGCACGAGGTCGTCGAGATGGGTGAGGAGCTCGTCCGCCGGGAGGTCGACGTCGGCCAGGGTGCGCACCGCCGTGCGCAGCCGGCCCATGGTGGCGGAGGCCCGCGTCCCGTGCCCGACGACGTCCCCGACGACCAGGGCGACCCGCGCCCCGGACAGCGGGATCACGTCGAACCAGTCACCGCCCACTCCGGCCCGGGTGGCCGCCGGCAGGTACCGGCCGGCGATGTCCAGCGCCGCCTGGTCGGGAAGGGGGTGCGGCAGCGTGCCGCGCTGCACGGCCAGGGTGGTGCCGTGGGTCCGGGAGTAGCGCCGCTCGTTGTGCAGGCCGGTGGCCGCCCGGGCGGTCAGTTCCTCGGCCAGCCGCAGGTCCTCCGGGCCGAACGGCTCGGTGCGCCGGTCCCGGGTGAACAGGGCGACGCCGAGGGCGGCTCCCTCGGCGAGCAGCGGCACCACGATCAGCGAGTGCGTGCCGGACGCGCTCAGCCACGCGGCACCGGGGTCCACTTCCACCCACCCCGAGATCACCGGGTCCGAGGCGTCGTGCAGGACGGACCGGCCGCTGGCCAGGGACCGGGCGGGCGGCGTCCCCGGCTCGTAGGCCACCGTCCCGCCCACCCCGGGCCCGGCCGGGGGGCCGCCGTTGTCGGACTCGGCCCGCACCGCGGCGCGGCGCAGGACGACCGGGTGGGTGCCGCCGGCGGAGGCGTCCTCCGGGCCGCCGGGGGCGCGCGGGGAGTCGAAGAGGTCCACCGCCATGAAGTCCGCGAGCCGGGGCACCGCGGCGTCGGCCAGTTCCCGCGCGGTGCGCTCCAGGCCCGGGGCGATGGGATCGTGCGCGGCGTTCCGGTCCGGGGCGCGCTCCCGGGCCGCGGGGCCCGGGGAGTGCCGGTGGGTGGCGAGACAGACCGCGCGCACCGTGCCGGTCCCGTCCTTGAGCGGGGTGAGGACGGTGGGCCGGTCGAGGTCGGGGCCGAGCACGGCCCGCATCTCGTGCGGCTCCCCGGTCTCCAGCACCTGGCGCATGGTCCGCTCGGCCTCGTCCCGCTCCGGCCCGGGCGCGATGTGCGTCAGCCGCAGCCCGCGCATCGCGTCCTCGGGCAGGGACAGCGCCCGCTCCAGCCGGCGGTTGGCACGCATCAGCCGCAGTTCGGTGTCGAAGATCGCCAGCGGGAAGGGGGACTGGATGAAGGTCCACTCCTCCAGCGGCTCACCGCGCGGCTGCGGCCGGTCCGCCACGGCGGTGACCACGAGCCAGTCGGCCTCACCGGCCCGCGGGGTGCGGCGGTGGGCGAGCAGCCCCTGCTCCAGTCGCCGGCCGTCACGGTGCCGCAGCGCCACCGTGCCGTGCCAGCGGTCCTGCCCGGCCGGGGGGTGCCGGACGGCCGTGCCGTCTGCGGCGGCGAGCAGCGCGGCGGCCGGACGCCCGACGACCGCCGCGGCCTCGTAACCGAGGAGCCTGCGGGCGCCTTCGCTCCAGCCGGTGAGGATGCCCTGCTCATCGATGGTGGCCGTGGCCGTGTACGTCGACTGTCGCTCCATCGCCGCTCATCCCGCCGTTGTCCGCAGGCTCTCCCTGACCAGCATGATCCCGGGCGGCGCGGAGCACCAACGCAGCGGGACGGCGGCCGCCCGACGACGGCCGCCGTGCCGGAACACGGGGCGGGGATCAGCCGTTGGCCAGTGCCTGCACCCGGTCCAGCGCGCCGTTGAACCTGTCGTGGTCGCCGACGGTCGGGCCGGACGAGGTGTACTGCCACATCGTGTAGTACGACCATCCCGCCGGCAGTGTCCCCACGGTCGAGGCGTAGCGGGCGATCCACAGCGGGTTCCTGGTGGCGAAGCCGCCGTAGTCGCCGGTGCAGTCGCTCCACCAGCTCGTCGCCGTGTAGATCACCGCGTCCCGGCCGGTGCGCGCCCTGTAGGTGTTCAGGAAGTCGGAGATCCAGCTGACCATCCCGCCGGCCGTCTTGCCGTAGCAGGCGGCGCCGTAGGGGTTCCACTCGATGTCGAGCACTCCGGGCAGGGTCTTGCCGTCCCGCGACCAGCCGCCGCCGTGGTCCACGAAGTAGTTGGCCTGGGTGGCGCCGTTCGTGGTGTCCGGGGTGGCGAAGTGGTACGCGCCGCGGATCATGCCGACGTTGTACGAGCCGTTGTACTGCTGGGCGAAGTACGGGTTCGTGTAGTACGTGCCCTCCGTGGCCTTGGTGTAGGCCCAGCGGACGCCGGTGTTCCAGAGGGTGGACCAGGCGACGTTGCCCTGGTGGCCGGAGACGTCCACCCCCTCGGTGGGGGTGGCGTCACCGGTGCTGGGGGTGCCTGACCGCCCGTCGTGGGCGGCCACCCCCATGCCCATGGACGCCGAGCCGCGGCCGGGGGCGGCCGCCGCCCGGGCGGAGGTGAGCGGAAGGGCGAGGCCGAGCGCCGTGAGCAGGGCCGTGACGAGGACGGCGAGCGGGCGTGGACGGAGGGAGACGGGTCTGTGCGCGGGCATGACGTGCCTCCGGGGAGAGGAGTGGGGGGATCGTGGGGTGACCGCTGAACCACTGGTGTGGGCATGTCAGTGCTTGCCTGCCACTGAAGCTACGCACGTAGATGACACCGTGGGAAGGGGGGCCGGATGCTGCCGTTGGTCTAAGCCTGCGAAATACTTGAAGAGCTGCGGCTATGACGGCGGTTGGCGAAAACTTTCAGGACGGCGAAACCGATCAGGGGTGCTGACGTGCACGAGGACGCAAACGGCGACGTACGCGGTGTCACCGGGCAGGTGACGCCCAGTGGTGCAGACCAGGAGTTCCTGGCACTGGAACGCGAGTTGACCGTGCTCCTCAGGCGGGCGCGGGCCAACCAGGGCGAGATGGCCCGCGAGGTCCACCCCGACCTGGAGTCCTCCGCGTACGGTCTGCTCATCCGCCTCGACGAGCTCGGCGGCCAGCGCGCCACCGAGCTCGCCGCCTACATCGGCGTGGGGAAGGCCACCATGTCCCGCCAGCTCCGGGCCCTGGAGGAACTCGGGCTGATCGCCCGCGAGCCCGACCCGGCCGACGGCCGCGCCTGGCTGGTCACCCTGACCGACGAGGGCCGCGGCCGCGTCGGCACGGTCCGCGAGGCCCGCCGCGCCCGCTACGTCAGCCAGCTCGCCCACTGGGACCGCCGCGAGGTGTCGGAACTGGCCAGACTTCTGCATGAGTTGAACGGCGTCATGGAGCGCTGAGGGCAGAGCACCGGGCGCGGAACGCCGGCCGTGGGTGCCGGGCGCGGGCGCCGCGCCCCGTGCTCACAGCTCGGCGTACACCACCGTCGCGTCGTCGTGCGTCTTGCCGCGGCCCAGGTACGCCCGCTCCTCCCGGTCCGAGGCCTCCAGGGCGCGCACCCGGTCCACCAGCGAGCGGGCGCCCTCCTGCGCGACGAGGGTGAACAGATCGGCCCAGTCGCCCTCCCCGAAGCGCTCCGTCCAGCGGGTCGCGCCGTCCGACAGCGCCGCCAGCGCCCGGACCCGGTCCCGCGGGAGGGTGCCGGCGACCGCGCGGCCCGCGACGGAGGGGTCGGCTGCGGCCGTGAAGAAGCCGCCCTCCCGGTTGCGCAGGTCGGCGTCGACCAGCGCGTCGCTGGCCAGGGCGGAGCGGGGCAGCCGGGCCAGCCGGTCGTCCAGCACCGCGGTGACCGTGCCGTCGGGGGCCTGCAGGAGCAGGGCGGCGTCGGACAGCACCAGGTACTCCACCAGGTCGGCGGACCAGCGGGCCAGCGCCACGGTTGCCTGCGGCGTGCGCGGGTGAGAAAGGTCACAACCGTCCGCGTGGGCCCCGGCCGTCCGGGCGATACCCCGCGACAGGACCTCCCGCAGCGTCAGATCTCGGCCGGAAACGGCCAGCTCGGTCAGCGCCCCGCCGAGCCGTGACGTGAACCAGGGGACGGAGTGCCCGCAGCCCGTGCCGCCGCGTGGCGGCGTCACTCCGTCCAGCAAGATCACACAACCACCCTGACCGGAGGCCGGGAGTCCGACGCCCGCGAAGTCCTCGTTGGGGCGGTTCGCGTCGCCGGGCTCCGAAACGAGATCAGTTCGCATCCGGCCAGTCTGCACCAGCCCTTCACAGCCTCCGCCAAAGGCTGCCAACCATCGCCGAATTGGCACCCCCTCGCAGGTCAGGTGCCTGCTTTGGGGGTAAATGACGCACTCCGGAAAGGCGTGGTGGCGAATACTGCCAAAGCCTGCCGCGCGCGTCCAACCGGCCCGCCGCACCCACGCGGCGCACACGCCGCTGGAACTTGCCCGCCAACTCCCCTCCGATGTTCACTCCTTCGAGTGGCGGGTCAGGTGATGCGCGACCACTGCCCACCGGCGCTGGGAGGGTCGGGAACCGTATGAACCGGGTGTACGCACCACTTGGCCCCGAGACAACGGGGCGCCACCCGGGCCCTTGAGCAGACGAGTTCAGGAATGCGAGCACCGGTGCAGAAGAAGTGGCCTCGGCGCACAGGCAGGCAGACGACCCCCGAAGAGGGCGTCGAACAGACCCCCGTGGGCACCGGCCGCCCCCGTCACGTGCGGAACCGGCTGATCGTGGCCGTCGCCGTGGTGGCCGCCGCCATCGCCGGAGCGGGAGCACCCTCGCTGCTCGCCGCCTCCCAGGACGTCAGTGAATCCCAGGACCTGGTCACCCTGTCCGCCCGTACCCAGGACGCCCTCGCACTCGCCCACTCGCTGGCCGACGAGCGCGACGAGGTCACCGCCTACATAGCGGCGGGCCGTCCCAAGTCCAAGGCGCCCACCGAGCAGCGCAGCGCCCGCGTCGACCGCCAGGCCGAGGACCTGCGCGCCGACCCGGACACCCCGGCCGCCCTGCGCACCGCCCTCGACCGGATCGCCGTCGACCGGCACGCCGCGCTCACCGGCAAGTCCGACGCGCTCAAGACCCACCAGGCGTACTCGGGGACCATCACGGAACTGCACCGGCTCGCCGGTGAACTGGCCGAGCGGATGCCGCCGCGGGCCGGCTCCGGCGGCCACGCGCTCGCCGAACTGGACAGCGCCGTCCAGCAGTCCGCCGCCACCCGGGGCCTGCTGCTGGCCGCACTCGGCATCCCGTCCACCCCCCGGACGGTCGTCGACCCCGCCACCGGCCTGCCCACCACGACCAGTGAGCCCACCGAGGACGGCCGCAAGCAGCGCGACGCGCTCACCGCCGCCGCCCAGCGGGCCCGGCTGCGGGCCGACGCGGCCCTCGCCGACTTCCGGGAGACCGCCCCCAAGGCGTCCGTCGCCGCCTACGACTCCACGGTCACCGGTCCCGAGGTCAACTCCGCCGACAAGTACCTCGCCGCCCTGACCGACCAGCCCACCCTCACCGGCAGCGACCCCGCCACCAGCTCCCGCAAGCTGGACGCGGCCCTGTCCGCCCGGGTGGACCTGATGCGGGGCGCCGAGTCGGCCCTGTACGACCACCGCACCAAGGACCTCGAGCAGCTCCGGGACGACGACGTCACCGCGCTGGAGATCCGCATCGCCGTCCTCGGTGCCCTGATCCTGCTCACCGTCGGCATCGCCACCGCGATGGCCCGCACCCTCACCCGCCCGCTGTCGGTGCTGCGCCGCGGCTCGGCGCGGCTGGCCGAGGCGGAGGACCCGGCCGGCCAGGAGCCGGTCGCCTTCACCGGCCGCAACGACGAGTTCGCCCAGGTCGTCCGTTCCGTCAACGCCCTGCAGGCGCGGGCGGCCGCCCTGCAGGAGCGGGTGGCCACGCTGGAGACCGACCGCAAGCACCTGGTCGGTCAGCGGCAGAAGATGGCCGACGCCCGCGAGGAACTGCGCGCCGAACTCGACACGTCCGCCGCCCAGCTCGACCGGCTGCGCACCAGCATCGGCGGCACCTTCGTCAGCCTCGCCCTGCGTACCCTCGGCCTGGTCGAGCGGCAGCTCGCCGTGATCGAGGGACTGGAGGAACGCGAACAGGACCCCGAGCGGCTCGCCACCCTCTTCAAGCTCGACCACTTCGCCACGGTCATGCGCCGGCACAGCGAGAACCTGCTGGTCCTCGCCGGTACCGAGCACGTCCAGCAGTCCCACGGACCGGTCCCGCTGGTCGACGTGGTCCGCGCGGCGGTCAGCGAGATCGAACGCTACGAGCGCGTCCGCATCGCCGCCCTGCCCCCGCACGCCCACGTCGTCGGCTTCGTCGCCGACGACCTCTCCCACCTGCTCGCCGAGCTGATGGAGAACGCCGCCTCGTTCTCCCCGCCGGACCTGCCCGTCGAGGTCTCCGGCTGGCTGCTGGAGTCCGGCGAGGTGATGCTGTCCGTCCAGGACGAGGGCATCGGCATGACCACCGAACGCCTGGACCGCCTCAACTCCCGCCTCGCCGAGTTCGACCCCGAGTCGGCGTACGACCAGGAGGGCGACGACGGCCTCGGTCTCGGCCTGTACGTCGTGGCCCGGCTCGCCCACCGCCACGGCATCCGCGTGCAGCTGCGCGAGCAGAAGCAGGGCGGGGTGGCGGCGGTCGTCGTCGTGCCTCGGACCCTGCTCGCCGAGGCGCCCGCGGCGGCGGTCCCGCACCCGGCCACCGCCGCGGACACCCAGAGCTTCTCCCTCCCCGGCGCCAACGCCGAGGTCAACTCCAACGTCCTGCGCACCCGCACCACGGACGCCGACCCCCTGGTCGCCCTCGCCGAGCAGACGGCCCGCGAGGCCGGGGAGGAGGCCGCTCCGGCGGCGGACTCCGAGGTCCACGCGCGCGCGGAGGCGGCGGAGCCGACCGCCGAGGAGGCCGTGACCCGGCCGAAGGAGCCCGCGGAGACCTTCGCCGAGACGACGATGGAGCTGCTGCTCCCGGAGGTCGCCTCGCCGCCGGCGGCCGCCGACCGCGAGGCCCCCGCACCGGTGCCACCCGCGCCCGGCGACGAGAGCCGTACGGACGGCGCGGGTGGAGACGAACCGGCCGACGCCGAAGACGAGGCGCTCACCAGCAAGGGCCTCCCCAAGCGCACACCCAGGATCACCGCTCCCGCCGCCGCCCAGCCCCGCCGGCGCGGAACGTCCGTCGACGCCGACGCCCTCCGCCGCAGGCTCGGCGGCTTCCGTCAGGGGGCGCAGGCCGGCTACCGGGACGTAGAGGCGGAGATCTCAGAGCGTTCCGAAGACACCACGGGGGGCACCGTCGAGGAGGCAAGCAGTTGACCGCGCCCAGCACCTTCGGACTGAGCAGGGAGGCCCGCAACCTGCACTGGCTGCTGACCAACCTGGTCGAGGAAGTCCCCGGCATCCAGTCCGTCGCCGTGGTCTCCTCGGACGGCCTGCTGCTCCTGTCGTCCGACCCCGGCCACGCCGAGCAGTCCCGCAGGTCCGGCCCGGTGAAGGGCCCCCGTGGCTCCGCCGCCGACCTCGCGACCGTCGTCTCGGGCATCGGCAGCCTCACCCTCGGCGCCGCCAAGCTGATGCAGTTCGGCGGGGTCAAGCACACGATGGTCGCGATGGACGAGGGCAGCCTGTTCGTGATGTCCGTCAGCGACGGCTCGCTGCTCGGCGTGCACGGCTCCGCGGAGTGCGACATGAGCGTCGTGGCGTACCACATGGCACTCTTCGTCGGCCGGGCCGGCCATGTCCTGACCCCCGAACTCCGCAGCGAGCTGCGCAAGTCACTGGAAGCCGAGCCGACGGGGGGCGCCCGATGAGCGGCACACCGAACAAACTTCCCGTGCGCGGCGGCGAGCGCAAACCCGCCCGTGTCCGCCCCTACTCGCTCACCGGCGGCCGTACCCGCTTCGGCCACGTCCTCCTCGTGGAGACCTTCGTGGCAGCGCTGGAGGCTCCCGAGGAGCGCAAGGAACTGACGAATGGCTCCCTCGCCACCCGGGTCATGCCCGAGCTGCGGGCCATCGTCGAACTGTGCCGCCGTATGCGCACGGTGGCCGAGATCGCCGCGCTGCTGAAGATGCCGCTCGGTGTGGTCCGCGTGCTGCTCAGCGATCTCGCGGACCAGGGAAAGATCCGTGTGTACGGCACCGGAACCGGTCACGGCACCGGCCGTCCGGACCGCGCTCTGCTGGAAAGGGTGCTGAGTGGACTCCGCCGTCTCTGACGCCACGGGCGTCGCCCCCCTCGTCGCCGGGTTCAGCGAACCCGACGAGGACCTGAAGGCCTGGCAGCAGGACCGCACGCAGGCCCCCGTCGCCACGAAGATAGTGGTGGCGGGCGGCTTCGGCGTCGGCAAGACGACGCTGGTCACGGCTGTCTCGGAGATCACGCCGCTGCAGACCGAGGCGCTGATGACCGAGGCGAGCGAGGGCACCGACGACCTCACCGCCACCCCGGGCAAGTCGACCACCACCGTGGCCATGGACTTCGGCCGCCTCACGCTCGACGACGACCTGGTGCTCTACCTGTTCGGCACGCCGGGCCAGCAGCGGTTCTGGTTCATGTGGGACGACCTGGTGCGCGGTGCGATAGGCGCCGTCGTGCTGGCCGACACCCGCCGCCTGAAGGACTGCTTCCCCGCACTGGACTACTTCGAGAGCTGCGGACTGCCGTACGTCGTCGCGGTCAACCACTTCGACGACAGCGAGCTGTTCGAGCCGGAGGACGTACGCGAGGCGCTGACCATACCCGCGCACATCCCTGTATTGACCATGGACGCGCGGCGCCGGATCTCGGTGATCGAGACCCTTCTGGCCCTCGTGGGCCACGCGCTGGACGAAACCCCCGAGTAGTCCCGACCTAGGAGCACCACCCGCATGCGCAAGATACTCGTCGTCGGAGCCGGCCAGTCCGGGCTCCAGCTCGCCCTCGGCCTGCAGTCGCACGGCTACGAGGTCACCCTGATGTCGAACCGGACCGCGGACGAGATCCGCTCCGGGCGGGTCATGTCGACGCAGTGCATGTTCGACACGGCCCTGGGGCACGAGCGCGACCTCCAGCTCAACTTCTGGGAGTCCCAGGCCCCGAGGATCGAGGGCCTGGGCGTCTCGGTCGCGGCCCCCGGCTCCTTCGACCCGGGCCCCTCCCAGCGCGCGATCGACTGGGTGGGCAGGCTGAACGGGTACGCGCAGTCCGTCGACCAGCGGGTGAAGATGGCCGGCTGGATGGAGACCTTCGCCCAGCGCGGCGGCCAGCTCGTCATCCACGGCGCGGCCGTCGGCGACCTCGACTACTTCTCCCGCGCCTACGACCTCGTGCTGGTCTCGGCCGGCAAGGGCGAGCTGGTGTCGATGTTCGGCCGCGACCCCGAGCGCTCCCCGTACAGCGAGCCGCAGCGCGCCCTCGCGGTCTCCTACGTGCACGGGCTCGGCCCGCGTCCCGAGCACCCGGACTTCGACGCGGTCCGCTGCAACCTCGTCCCCGGGGTCGGCGAGCTGTTCGTGATGCCGACCCTGACCACCTCGGGCCGCGCCGACATCCTGTTCTGGGAGGGCGTCCCCGGCGGCCCGCTGGACGTCTTCAACGGCGTCAAGGACCCTGCCGAGCACCTCTCCCTGACCCTCCGGCTCATGGAGAGGTTCACGCCCTGGGAGTACGCGCGCGCGACGAAGGCCGAGCTCACGGACGCGGGCGGCACCCTGGCCGGCCGCTACGCCCCGACCGTGCGCAACCCCGTCGGCCGCCTGCCCTCGGGCGGTCTGGTCCTGGGCGTCGCCGACGTGGTCGTGGCCAACGACCCGATCACCGGGCAGGGGTCCAACTCCGCGTCCAAGTGCGCCGCCGCCTACCTCGCCTCGATCCTCGAACAGGGCGACAAGCCGTTCGACGAGGACTGGATGCGCGCCACCTTCGACCGGTACTGGGCCACGGCCCGGCACGTCACCAAGTGGACGAACGCCATGCTGGCGCCGCCGCCGGAGCACATCCTGAACCTCATCGGCGCGGCCGGCCAGATCCAGCCCGTCGCCGACCGGTTCGCCAACGCGTTCAACGATCCCGCCGACTTCGAGAACTTCTTCTACGAGCCCGAGAAGACGGCCGCCTACCTGGCCTCGTTCGCCGGGGCCTGACGGGCTTCCGAGCCGGGCTTCGACCGTCGTCCTCCGCCGTTGTCGGTCGACGCCGGCCACCCTCGCACGGCCCGCGGACGGCCCCGGAGACAGCTCTCCGGGGCCGCCGGCGTCATGGCGTTCAGCCCCCGGCGCGAACCACGGGCGGGGCGGTCGCCGACGCCCGTGCAACGGATCAGTCGGTCGACGGGGACTGCAGGCGGTCGGCTGGAGTCCGCGGCGTCGCCGTGTCTCGCCGCGGTACCGCAGTCGCGAGGCAGTCGCTCAGGGCGCGGCGGCACACCGGAACGAGGGACGGGTCCGACAGCCCACGCTTGGGCAGCGCGACAGCGGGTCTGCCCGAGCGATCCATCAGGACGAACTGGCGCTCGTACTCCTTCAGTTCACTGAAATTCGACCAGGCGTAAGTGTGCGTGACGCCTTCCGTGCTCACGGTCAGAGCCGCCTCGGTGATCTCCTCCTCGTGGAGCCGCCGCAGGGCGGGGGATCGGTTCCAGACCCTGCGTGCCCTGCGGCGGAGGCCCCAGCGCGAGGACAGCGTGATCACCCGGTAGCCGTAGCCTACGAACATCACCGCACAGGCCACCGTGATGAGCGAGACGTCGGGCTGATCGCCGGAGCTCGTCCAGCACGCGCCGAAGACCACCGTCAGCACGAGGCTCACGCCTGAGTTGACCAACGCCCTGTTGCGCGAGCGGCGCCGCGTGGGGGATCGGGCGGCCAGTTCCGCGATGTCGTCGCTCTCCGGCACGTAGCTCAGTGTCAGCGCCTGCATGCCCTCGCCTCAGTGGTCCCGATGCTGTGAATTACGGATCATAGGGGTCTTCGGGCGGACCCTTCGGCTCTACGCGCACCTCATGCCGACTGGCCGGGAGCGAACCCGTACGGCGATCGCGACGGTCCGTGCCAGGGCCCGACGTCCTGCCGGACGGCCCACGGCACCATGGGGGGCGACCAGCTCGACAGCAGGCGCCGGCGGCAGCCCCGTAGGGCCGTGAGCCTGCTTCTGCGAGCCCGGGAAGACGTCCGCCTACCCGGCCTCGCTCGCCTGATCCCGCGCGGGATCGTCCGGGCGTACGGCGCCGAGGACCGGAGCGGACGCCAGGGGGGAGACCTCCACCCGCCGGCCCGGCCGCGGTGCCTGTACGACCCGGCCGCCCCCGACGTACAAGGCCACATGGGTCGCCCCGGGGAAGTAGACCACCAGATCGCCGGGGCGCAGCCCGTCCAGCGGGACCTTGGGCAGCCGGGCCCACTGCTCCTGGCTGGTGCGCGGGATCGGGGTGCCGGCGTGGTCCCAGGCCTGCGAGGTGAGCCCCGAGCAGTCGTACGACTCCGGGCCCTGTGCCCCCCACTGGTACGGCTTGCCGACCTGGGACAGCGCGTAGCGGACGGCCCGGGTGCCCTCGCCCGACGGCGGCTTGTCGTCGCCGAGGGCGCCGGAGGCCGTGAGCCGCTGCTGCGCCTCGGTCACGCCGGTCCGCTCCAGCGCCGCCACCGCGGCAAGCTGCTGCGGGGTCAGTGAGGCGAGGAGCCGCTCGACGTCGCCGAGCCTGTTCGTGACGTCGTCGCGCTGCTTCCGCTGCTTCTCGGTGAGGGTGAGCTGCTCGTCCAGGGCCTCGCGGGCCGCTCTGGCCAGCGCGTCCCGCTTCCGTTCGGTGCCGGTGAGCCGGTCCACGGTCTCGGCGCGCTCGTGGGCGAGCCGTCCGATGACATGGCCCTCGTCCAGCGCGTGCTGCGGGTCGCGGGCGAGCAGCAGACGGACGTAGGGGGAGAGGTCGCTGCTGTTCTGGTACTGCTGCCGGGCCAGGCGCCCGGCGTCGATCCTGCCGTCCCGCAGCGCGAGCCTGGCGCGGGCCAGTTCGCCGTCGAGGCGGGTCACCTCCGCGCGCTGCCGCTTCAGCCGCTCCGCGGTCGCGTTGTAGGACTCGGTGGCCTCCTCGGTCTGCCGGTAGAGCCGCTGAAGGTCCGTCAGCAGCTCGGAGACGGACCGGGGCGGTGCGGGTTCGGCCACCGCGGGCACGGGCGCGAGGACGGCCTGGGCCGCCACCGCGGCCGTACAGGCCAGGCGCAGGAACACTGCTGACACGTCATCACCTCCGGTGCGGGGCGGACGGTCCCTCCGCCCGCATCCGCATGGTGATATTCAGACGTGTTCATGGGCTTGTGTGCCGATTGTGGGCCGGACGGCCCAACGCTCTCACCCGGCGGGGTCGTCCGGCTTGCGGGACGGCCCGCTGTCCGGCCTGGACCAGGGCCACCTGAGCCGTTCGGTGGGGGCGCCCTCCGGGTCGTACAGGTACTTCCAGCCCCGCACCAGACCGAGCCGCTTGCTGTGCCCCCTCGGAACGCGCCGGTAGACGTGCACGGTGGGCGGGCCGCCGGCCGCGTCCGGCACCGGAACGCGGTACGCCTTCGGGGGGTGGCCGGTCGGGCCCAGCAGCACCGGCAGCACGCGCCCGTCCAGGGGCCCGCCCTCGAACGGGGTGTCCTCACTCTTCATCGCCCGGCCCTCAGCCTTCCTCGGCGAGCGCGCCGACCACGTCAGCCGTCTGCGGGTCCCGCGCGGCGGTCACGGCCAGGACGGCCACGAACTGCTCGACCAGCCAGTCGCGCAGCTCCTCGACCGGCGGCTGCTTGTCCTCGTCCAGCCAGATCAGCGAGGCGGCCTCCACCGCCGTGATCCAGGTGCGGACCGTCATGCGCAGGCGTGACCCCGGCGCGGCGACGCCCAGGTGGCTGTAGATGTGCTCGGCCGCGGCCCGGCGCACGCCGTCCACGATGGCCGTCGTGCGCGAGGTCTCCACCACGCTGCCGCCCTGCAGCAGCGCGCTGAAGCCGGTGCCGTGCTGGTCGACGAAGGCCAGGTAGCGGTCGAGCACGCGGGACAGGCGGGGCAGCAGGGGACCGAGCCGGGGCTCGTCGAAGCAGTGCTGGAGCTCCTCGCCCGCCGATCTGAGCGCGGCCTCGTAGAGCTGCTGCTTGCCGCCGGGGAAGTACCGGTACACCAGCGGACGGGAGACTCCCGCAGCCTCGGCCACGTCGTCCAGCGACACGTCCTCCGGCGCGCGGTGTGCGAAGAGCGAGAGAGCGGCGTCGAGGAGCTGGCTGCGCCGTTCCTCGACACTGAGGCGACGATAGGCGGGGGTGGCGGCCTGCGGGGTCATGCCAAGCAGCGTAATCGGCCCGCGGACGAGCCGCGCAGGCACGGCCGGACCCGGCCGTGCCCACACCCCGCGCGAGCGGACGCGCCCCGCGCCCCGCCCCCGGTCCCGCGGGCGCTTCAGGCGAGCAGCCCCGACGCCTTCCACAGCCGCCGGCCCACACCCCGCAGCACGCCGATGTCGTCCAGGAAGTCGGTGAGGCGCCTGGCGCCGGTCTGCATGACCTCCCGCCGGTGCCCGCTCGCCTTCACCTGGGCCATCGCCTCCCGCTTGTCCAGTCCCACGTTCGTGTAGACCTCGGGGTTGATGAACGCCACCGAGAACACCCGCGCGAACTCTCCGGACGTGACCCGGGTGAACTCCTGCGACCACTTCGGTGCCGTCAGCATCTGGCGCCGCAGCTCCTCACGCGCGTACCGCACGTGCCGGGCCTCCTCCACCACGTGGATGCGCGTGACGCCCCGGATCAGCGGCTGCACCCGCTCGTCCGGGAAGGTCAGCCGCTGCATCCAGTCCAGCACCTCCTCGCCGAGCAGCGTGGCCGTGAAGGAGCCGGGCGTGGTGGAGACGGTCTTGAACAGCCGCCCGAGGTTCTGGTGGGCCCGGCTCACCGGGTACCAGGGGGTGCCGCCGTGCGAGATCAGCCGCGCGAACATCTTCGAGTGCCGGCACTCGTCCTCGATCTCGGTGAGGGCGTACCGCACGTGCGCGCTCGTCGCCGCCTTGTCGTAGACGTGCCGGACGAGGAGCTGCATCAGGATCAGCTCGAACCAGATGCCGAGCGAGGCCAGCGCCGCGGCCTCGTGCCGGGAGAGCAGGATCCGCTGCTCCTCGCTCATCCGCTGCCACATCGGTGTGCCGTAGAGCGAGACGAGCTCGGGCGGCCAGAACCACTTGCCCTCCTCGAAGGGCGCGTCCCAGTCCAGTTCCTCGTCCGGGTCGAAGGAGTGCTTGGCGGAAGAGACGAGCAGCCGCTCGGCCACCTGTTCGCGGTCCTTGAGCAGGCCGAGCGCGTCGCGCAGTCCGTCCAGCGCGTCCGCTTCCGTCAGGGTCGTCATGGCTCCCTCACCTCGTTGCCCGGGGGTACGTTCCGCCTCTTATGAGACTGCCTGTCAGCAAGCTCGTCAATCCCTTGCACATGACTTGTTGACTCGGCGTCTACGTGTGAGCCTGCAAGGTATGCCGACGCATGACCTGTACACCGACGAGCCGGGAGACTCCCCCTGGCAGGTGCCCGCGAGCGGGGCGGCCAGGTTCAGCTGGGAGTACGACGGGGGCCGCGACCGCCTGCTGGCCCTGTACCAGAAGGGCAAGGACAAGCAGTGGGACGGGCAGCGGCGCATCGACTGGGAACTGGAGGTCGATCCGTACGACCCGCTGGGCACCCCCGACGAGGCGATGTCCCTCTACGGCACCCCGCACTGGGACAAGCTCACCGACCGGGACAAGGGCGAACTGCGCAAGCACTACGCCTCCTGGCAGTTCAGCCAGTTCCTGCACGGCGAGCAGGGCGCGATGATCTGCGCGGCACGGATCGTGGAGTCCGTGCCGGACATGGACGCCAAGTTCTACTCGGCGACCCAGACCATGGACGAGGCCCGGCACGCCGAGATCTACGGCCGCTTCCTGCACGAGAAGATCGGGATGCTGTACCCGATCAACGACAATCTCCGGTCCCTGCTCGGCGACACCCTGCGCGACAGTCGCTGGGACATGCCGTACCTCGGTATGCAGGTCCTGATCGAAGGGCTGGCGCTCGCCGCCTTCGGCATGATCCGGGACACCACGAACAAACCGCTGCCCAAGCAGATCCTCGCCTACGTGATGCAGGACGAGGCCCGGCACGTGGCCTTCGGCCGCATGGCCCTGCGGGACTACTACAAGCAGCTCACCGACGCCGAACTGCGGGAGCGCGAGGAGTTCGTCATCGAGGGCTGCTACCTGATGCGGGACCGGCTGCGCGGCGTCGAGGTGCTGGAGAACTTCGGCGTCGCGCGCGCCGAGGCCGAGCGGATCAGCGAGGACTCCGAATTCCTCCAGCTCTTCCGCAAACTGCTGTTCAGCCGCATCGTGCCCTGCGTGAAGGACATCGGCCTGTGGGGCAGGCGGCTCCAGCAGGCCTACGTCGACATGGGCGTCCTCGAGATGGGCGACTCCAGCCTGGACCTGCTGATGGCGCAGGACGAGGAGATCGCCGAGCGGCTGGACGCCGAGCGCTTCGCCGCGGAGGAACGGCAGCGGGTGGCCGAGGTGGAGGAGGCGATCGAGTCGGGGGCGGCCGAGGCATGAGCCCCACTCCCGGTGCAGTACGGTTCTGGCGTGTCCATGCCTCCGCCTCCCCAGCAGCCGCAGTACCCGTACGGCCAGCAGCCCCCGGGGCCCTACGGCGGGCAGGCTCCGCCGGCCCCGGGCCCGTACGGCTCCCCGTACCCGCAGGCGCAGCCGTACCCTCCCCAGCCGTACCCCCAGCAGCCGTACCCCGGCTGGGGCGTGCCACCGATGGGTCCGCCCCCGAAGAAGCGCGGGCCGGGGCTGGCGCTGGGGATCGTGGGCGGGGTCATCGGTCTGGTCGTGCTCGGTTCCGTCGGCGTCGGGACGGTGCTCCAGACCGGCTTCCCGGCCGCCGAGAACGAACTGACCCTGCCCCACCAGCTGATGGACGAGAAGTACGAACTCGCCGAGGACCTCTCCGACACCGAGGGGCGGAAGGTCGAGGACGAGGCCGACGGCGCCTGGGACGCCAAGGACATCAGCGCCGTGGTCGGCCGCTACAGCCCGGGCGGTGACGACACCAAGGGCATGCTGCTGGTCTCCGGCATGTACGGCCGGTTCAAGAACGAGGCGGACGTCCGCGGTGGCATGCTCAAGGGCGCCGGCGAGGCCGGCGGCGTGACGGTCACCGAGCCCGCGCGGGACGTCACCCCGGCGGGGGCGGACGTCACCGTCTCCTGCGAGGTGCTCACCCAGAGGCGGGCCCTGGTGACGATCACCTACCCGGTCTGCGCCTGGGCTGACGGCAACACGGCGGCCGTGGTGGGCGAGGTCGACCTGCGGCGGAAGGACTCCGCCGACATCGACCTGGACACCGCCGCGCGCAACACCCTGAAGATCCGCTCCGAGATGATCAGGCCGGTCGGCTGACCGGCCCCCGGTGACGCCGTCTCACAGGCCGAGGACCGCCCGCATCACGTCCTTCGCGATCGGTGCCGCGTCCCCGCCGCCGCTGATCTCACCCCGGTCCGCCGAGGCGTTCTCGACCACCACCGCGACCGCGACCTTCGGCTCCGGGTCGTGGTCCGCCCGCGCCCAGGAGACGAACCAGGCGTACGGCACACCGGCGTTGCCCAGGCCGTGCTGGGCGGTGCCGGTCTTGCCGCCGACCGTGGCGCCGCGGATGGCCGCGTTGGTGCCGGTGCCCTCCCGGACCACGTCGGTCATCAGCTCCGTCAGCCGCGCGGCCGTCGACGGGCGCATCACCTGCCGGTCCGGCCGCATCCCGTCGCCGGTGAGCGACTCGCCGCCCCGGCGCACGACCGACTCCACCAGGTACGGCGTCCGCAGCCGGCCGCCGTTGGCGACGGCGGCCGCCACCATCGCCATCTGCAGCGGAGTCGCCCGGGTGTTGTACTGGCCGATCGAGGACAGCGCGAGCTGTGCCCTGTCCACCCGGGTGTCGAAGGTGCTGGGGGACACCGCGAAGGGGATCCGCAGGCCGGTGTCGTTGAAGCCGAACGCCTCCGCGGTGGCCGACATGCCCGGCACCCCGACGTCCACGCCCAGCTTGGCGAACACCGTGTTGCACGACCACTCGAACGCCTCCCGCAGGGAGGCGTCCCTGCAGCCGTCGCCCTCGTTCGTCAGCCGGGTCCTGGTGCCGGGCAGCCGGTAGGGGTCGGGGGAGCGGGTGAGCGCGTCCAGGTCCCCGACCACCCCCGCGTCCAGTGCCGCGGCCGCGGTGACCACCTTGAACGTCGACCCCGGCGGATAGGTCTGCCGCACCGCCCGGTTGAGCATCGGCTTCTCCGGGTCGTGGCCGAGCCGGGCCCACGCCGAGGCCGTCGCCTCGCTGTTGCCGGACAGCTCGGCCGGGTCGTACGACGGCGTCGACACCAGCGCCAGCACCCGGCCCGTGGCCGGCTCGATCGCGGCCACCGCGCCCTTGCGCCCGCGCAGCCCGTCGTACGCCGCCCGCTGCGCGTTCCGGTCCAGGGTGGTGACGACGTCGCCGCCCGCACCGGTGCCCCGCGTCACGTCGTTCCACAGCGGCAGCGGCGCCAGCCTCGGGTCGGTGCCGGACAGCACCCCGTCCTCCGCGGCCTCCAGGAACGTGGTGCCGTAGAGCTGCGAGGCGTGCCCGGTGACCGGGGCGTACAACGGGCCGTCGAGGTAGGTGCGTTCGTAGCGCAACTGCTCACCGGTGTCGGTGGATCCGGTGACCGGCTCGCCCCCGACCAGGATGTCGCCGCGGGGCTGCTGGTAACGGGCGATCGCGGCCCGCCGGTTGGCCGGGTTGGCCGCGTAGGAACCGGCCTGGACCACCTGCACCCGGGCGGCGTTGACCAGCAGCGCCGTCAGCAGCAGGGCGCAGAAGGCGGAGGCGTGCCGGATGTACCTGGTCATGGTCGGCCCACCGCCGTACTCGGTCACGCCGCCTCCTGTCGCTCGCGTCCGGTCACGGCCCCTCCGGTCCTCCCGCGTCCGGTCACGGCCCCTCCGGTCCTCCCGCGTCGGGTCACGGCGCCTCCGGTCCTCCGGCGTCGGGTCACGGCGCCTCCTGGCCGTCGTACTGGCTGCGGGCCGAGTCGCTGACCCGGATCAGCAGCGCCACGATCGCCCAGTTGGTGACGACCGAGGAGCCGCCCTGGGCGAGGAACGGCATGGCCATGCCGGTCAGCGGGATCAGCCCGGTGACCCCGCCCGCGATCACGAACACCTGCAGGGCCAGGATCGAGGCCAGCCCCACCGCGAGGAGCCGTCCGAACGGCTCGCGCAGGGCGAGACCGGCCCGGTAGCCGCGCTCCGCGAGCAGGGCGTACAGCAGGAAGATCGCCGCGAGGCCGGCGAGGCCCAGCTCCTCCCCGGCCGTCGCCAGGATGAAGTCCGACTTGACGGCGAAGCCGATGAGCACGGAGTGCCCGAGCCCCAGCCCGGTGCCGAGGATCCCGCCCGCCGCGAAGGCGAACAGGGACTGGGAGAGCTGGTTGGGGCCCTGCCCGGCCTCGATGGTGGCGAACGGGTGCAGCCAGTCCTCGATCCGGCCGCCCACGTGCGGTTCGAGCCGGCCGACGGCGACCGCGCCGAGCACGGCGAGCAGCAGGCCCACCGCGATCCAGCCGGTGCGGCCGGTGGCGACGTACAGCAGGACGACGAACAGACCGAAGAAGAGCAGCGAGGTGCCCAGGTCCCGCTCCAGGACCAGCACGCAGACGCTCAGCAGCCAGATCGCCACGATCGGGCCGAGCACCCGCCCGGTCGGGAACTGCAGCCGCCACAGCCGGCGGCCGGTGTAGGCGAGCGCGTTGCGGTTCGCGGCCAGATAGGCGGCGAAGAACACCGCGAGCAGCACCTTCGCGAACTCGCCCGGCTGGATGGAGAACCCGCCGATCCTGATCCAGATGCGCGCGCCGTTCACCGCGGGGAACAGGATCGGCAGCAGCAGCGCGACGAGGGCGGCGACCACGCACACGTAGGAGTAGCGCTGCAGCACCCGGTGGTCGCGCAGCATCAGCACGACCAGGATGAACAGACCCACCCCGAGCGTCGACCACACCAGTTGGGCCGGCGCCGCCCGGTCGCCCGGGGTCTCCAGGTCCAGCCGGTAGATCAGCACGAGGCCGAGCCCGTTGAGCAGCACACCGATCGGCAGCGGGAGCGGGTCGGCGTACGGCGCCCGCCGGCGGACCGCGACGTGCGCGAACAGGGCGAGCACCCCCAGCCCGGCGCCGTAGCCCGCGGCCCCCGGCGGGACGGTGCCGCTCCTGGCCAGACCCACCGCGCAGTAGCCGTACACGGACAGCAGGACGGCCAGCACGATCAGCGCGAGCTCGACGCCACGGCGCCCGGGCAGGCGTGGGCCGTGCGCGGGTGCCCGCGACTCGGCCACGGCGGTTCCGGCCTTGGTCATGACCGGAACTTACCCAAACGGGACAGCCCGGGCGGGCAGGCGCCCCGGTCCGCGGAGTGCCGCGGGGCGCGGTGCCGCGCCGCGAGCGGCTCCGCCGCGCGGCCGCGCCGGGCCGCGCCCGGCCCGCGGCCCGTGGAGCTCGCGTGCCCCCGGTGCCGGGACCGGAGAGGTTCACCGGCGCGCGACGCCCGGCTCGGCGCCTCGCCGCGTCGCCCGGGTACGTCCACGCCCGGTACGCGGGCGAAGCCCCGCCTCGCGACGCACCGCACCCAACGCCGCGGGGTTTCCGGCGGACCTTCCCGCTCATGGCACCAGCCCCCGCCGGTCCTACTCCTCGGGCAGTGCCAGCGTCGCCACGGCGCCCCCGTCCGCCGCGTTGCCGAACGTCAGCCGCGCGCCGAGCACCTCCGCCTGCCCGGCCGCGATCGTCAGCCCCAGCCCGTGCCCCTTGGCGCCGCCCTCGGTCCGGAACCGCTGCGGGCCGTGCGCCACCAGATAGTCCGGATAGCCGTCCCCGTGGTCCCGCACCGTCACCACCGGACCGTCCACCGTCAGCACCACCGGTGCTCGCCCGTGCTTGTGCGCGTTGGCCACCAGGTTGCCCAGCACCCGCTCCAGGCGCCGCCGGTCCGTCTCCACCCGGGCGTCCCGCACGATCCGCACCTCGGTGTCCGTCGCCGAGGCCCGCACCACCCGGCCGGCCAGCGCGCCCAGCTCCTCGAAGTCCAGCTCGCGGCGCTCCCGCCGGGTGTCCAGGCGGGAGATCTCCAGCAGGTCCTCGGTGAGCGTGCGCAGCGCCGCCACCCGGTCCCGGACCAGCTCGGTCGGCCGGCCCGGCGGCAGCAGCTCGGCCGCCGCGTGCAACCCGGTCAGCGGGGTGCGCAGCTCGTGCGCCACGTCCGCGGTGAACCGCTGCTCGCTCAGCAGCTTGCCCTGCAGCGACGAGGCCATGGAGTCCAGCGCGGCGGCGACCACGGCCACCTCGTCCTGCGGCCGCGTCCGGTCCTTGGTGCGCGGGTCGTTCACCCGGGCGTCCAGATCGCCCGCGCTGATCCGCCGGGCCACCCGCGCGGTGCCGTTCAGCCGCCGTGTCACCCGGGTCACCGCGAACGCGCCGACCAGCACCGTCGCCCCGATCGCCAGCGCCGACGACCACAGGATCGACCGATCGAGCCCGGCGATGGTCCGGGCCTGCTGGGAGTAGTCGACCTCCACCGCCAGCGCGCGGTGGCCGTCGGCCGGACCCGCCGCCCACATCGTCGGCCGCCCCAGGTGCGAGGAGACCATCGTGCCGCGGCTCCCGGCCACCGCCAGCGTCCGCAGCCGAGCGGGCAGCCCCTCGGGGTCCAGGCCCGCCCCCGGCAGCAGCGCGTCCCCGGCCTCGTACGCCGCCGTGGCGTCGTCCAGCCGGGACAGCGCCAGGTCACGGGCCCGGCCGACCGTCTGGTTGGTGACCGACACATGCACCAGCACGCCGAGCAGGGCGGCCAGCGCACAGCTCATCACCGTGATGAACGCCGCGGCCTTCACCGCCAGCGCCCCGGCCCAGCGGGGCAGCGCGAGCCTCATGAGCCGCTCGCCGACGCGCCGGGGGAGGCCGACGGGGACGGCGTCGCGGACGGTGGCGGGGCCGCGGATCCGGAGACCGACGGGGACGGCGCACGGCCGTGCGGGCCCTTGCCGGTGCGCAGGAACTCGTCCCGGGAGAACACCATGGCGCGCCGGTCCTGATCCCAGGTCCAGGTGGTCCGGTACTCGTATCCGGCGATCCCGGCCGGAGAGCGCTCGATCAGGGCCCGGCCGGCCAGCTCCACCCCGATGATCGCGTCGTTGTCGGCCAGCACCTGCACCAGCCGGTGCTTCTCGACCGTGTAGACCCGCACCGCGGTCTGGTTGGTCGGGTACAGCCGGAAACCGAGCGTCATGTCGTCCCGGCCGTCCCCGGTCAGGTCCCGGTAGTACGCCCTGAGCAGCGGACACCGGGCCCGTACCCCGCCCGGACGGCACTCGCCCATCCGCTCCTCGGTCGTGTGGTACGCCCCCTTCGGCCCGTAGTCGTCCGGGTGCGCCGCGATCTCCGCCCGTACGACGTCCGCCGGATCGACCTTCCGGATGTCGTCGCCGGGCACCGTGATGCCCTTGACGGTCTCCCGGGTCGCCACCGCGTACGGGTAGGCGGGGCTGGACGCCGGCCGCAGATCCGGCCAGAGCCGCGCCGGACTGACCGCCGTCGGCGTCGCCCCGGCACCCTCGAGCTCGCCCCGGTCCCCGCAGCCCACCGCCGCCACCGCCAGAAGGGCGGCGACGGCCGCGGCACGGGCGGTGCGACGGGCTGGCCTGCGGGCTGACACGGGGCTCCTGGTGCTTCGGGGGACGGTGAGGACGGGCGTGACCGCCGGGGCCGGTACACCCTATGCGCAACTCATAGGAAAGTCCTTTTTGCGCACTGGTCCCTCCGTGGGCCGCGAAGGCCCCTCCCTCGAGCCGCGGCCTTCCTGTCTGCCCTGCCCTGGCCTTGCCCTGCCCCGGCCTGTCCTGCCCCGGCCTGTCCTGCCCCGGCCTGTCCTGCCCGGGCCCGTCCTGCCCCGGCCTTGCCCTGCCGGGCCCAGCCCGGGCTCCACCGGGCCCCGCCCTCCGCGGCCGACCTTGTCCTTGCCGTCGCCGCGCCCGCCTGTTCCCATGGGCAGGGGGGTGATGCACGCATGAGCGGCACGAGCGGCACTGGCGGCGAGGGCGGCATGAACGGACTGCGCGTGGTGCCGGCCGGGCAGCGGGGCCACGAACTCCTCTACGTCTGCGGACCCGACGGGGCGAACGCCGCCTGGTACGACCGTGACACCGGCCGGGTGAACCTGATCGCGGCGGACCGCGAGGCGGACGTGCTGGACGCCCTCAAGCCGTTCCTGACCGGCCCGGTGACCGTGGGGCCGCCCCCCGTGCCCACCCCCGCCGAACTGGCCCGGCTCGCCCTGCACCCCGACGACGACCTCGCCCCCAACCGCCCCGGCGAGGCCCTGCTCGTCGCCCTGGACCGCGACCCCGGACCCGCCCACCGCCTCCGTCCCGACCCGCGCCGCCGCGCCCTCGCCGCCGAGCAGGCGACCGGCGAGGCCCTGGACCGCCTGGAGGGCGCCGGCTGGCACGCCCTGCACTCCGTGCTGCTTCCCGGTGGCGACCGCATCCACCACCTGCTCATCGGCCCCGGCGGCCTCTTCGCCGTCCACTCCCTGTACGCCCGCAAGCAGCGGGTCCTGATCGCCGATCCGACGGTCGCCCTGGGCCGTCACGACCCCGAGCCGGTCCTGCGCCGCCTGCGCGCCGCCGCCGACCGTGCCTCCTACGCCCTGACCGCCGAGGTCCGCCCCCTCCTGGCCCTCCTGGACCCCGCCGGCATACGCACCCCCACCCCACCCCGGGGCGTCCGCATCCTCCGCACCGCGGACCTGCCGACCCTGGCCCGTCCGGGTGCCGTACTGAAGCCGGCGGACGCCGACGCCCTCCACGCGGCGGCCCGCGACCGGAGGACGTGGGCGAGGCTGTAGCCCGGGCACCCGGAGGGTGAGGCGGGCCCCGGTCACAGCACCAGCGAGGGTCCGGCGACGTCAGCCCGTCCGGTGCCCGGGAGCGAGGTCCGAAGGCGCCGGAGTGAGGGGAAGGCACGCGGCGCGTGCGGCGGGACAGCCCTCAGGGCAACCGCCCGGCCCGCCGCCCCTCCACCAGCCCCCGCATCAGATCCCCGGACTCCCGCACCCGCCCCACGACGTCCCCCGCCGAGAACTCCAGCTCCTGCGCACCGCGGCACCCCTCCACCTCCTCCCACGTCACCGGCGCGGAGACCAGCGGGGCGACCCGCGCCCGCACGGTGTAGGGCGCCGCCGTCGTCTTACGTCCCGCGTTCTGGCTCCAGTCCACGAACACCCTCCCCGGCCGCAGACTCCTCGCCATCCGGTGCACCACCAGCCGCGGCAGGGCCCGCTCCGCCTCCACCGCCAGCGCCTTCGCGTACTCACTCGTCCGCTCCGGGGAGCTCCCCCATACCGCGGCCAGCAGATGCAGCCCCTTCGACCCGGCCGTCTTCGCGTAGGCCTCGATCCCGTCCGCCGCCAGCCGGTCGCGCAGCCACAGCGCCACCTCGCAGCACTGGACGACCGTCGCCGGTGCCCCGGGATCCAGGTCGAAGACGAGCCGGTCGGCCTCACCGGGGGACTGCACCAGCCACTGGTGCGTGTGGAACTCGGCGACCAGGTTCGCCGCCCACACCAGGCTCGGCAGATCCCGCACCACCACCATCCGCGCCGGCCCCTCCGACCGGGGCACCTCGGCGGTCATGACCCAGTCGGGCGTACCCGGCGGAACGTTCTTGGTGAAGAACAC
Source organism: Streptomyces cellostaticus (assembly GCF_023630175.1). GTDB lineage: Bacteria > Actinomycetota > Actinomycetes > Streptomycetales > Streptomycetaceae > Streptomyces > Streptomyces cellostaticus_A. The sequence continues at coordinate 54,644 of NZ_JALLIN010000010.1, forward strand.
CTGCCCGTCCGGCCCGTCGGGATAGCGCAGCAGCGACACCGCCCGGTCCCGCAGGTGCGGCAGCATCACGTCGGCCACGCTCGCGTAGTAGTGCAGCAGCTCCCCCTTGGTGAAGCCGGTCTGCGGATACAGGACCTTGTCCAGGTTGCTGAGCGGAACCCTGCGGCCCTCCACCTCTGTGATTGGCGTCATAGGATGACAATCCCAGACATAACGGCCCATGAAGCCGTGCGACAGATGTAACGCCCGATCGGAACGGAGGCCGCGGCACGTGCGATCCATCTGGAACGGAGCCATCTCCTTCGGGCTCGTCAGCATTCCGATCAAGCTGGTGAACGCCACCGAGAGCCACTCGATCTCCTTCCGCCAGATCCACACCGAGGACAGCGGCCGCATCCGCTACCGCAAGGTGTGCGAGCTCGAGGACCGCGAGGTCAGCCAGGCGGAGATCGGCAAGGCGTACGAGGACGCCGACGGCACGATCATCCCGATCTCCGACGAGGACCTGTCGCACCTCCCGATCCCGACCGCCCGGACGATCGAGATCGTCGCCTTCGTGCCGGCCGACCGGATCGACCCGCTCCAGATGGACGCGGCGTACTACCTCGCCGCGAGCGGCGCCCCGGCCGCCAAGCCGTACACCCTGCTGCGCGAGGCACTCAAGCGCAGCAACAAGGTCGCCATCGCCAAGTACGCCCTGCGCGGCCGGGAACGCCTGGGGATGCTGCGCGTGGTGGGCGACGCCATCGCCATGCACGGACTGCTCTGGCCGGACGAGGTACGCGCCCCGGAGGGTGTCGCCCCGGACGGCGACGTCACCGTCCGGGACAAGGAACTCGACCTCGCGGACGCGCTGATGGACACCCTCGGCGAGGTCGACCTGGAGGACCTGCACGACGAGTACCGCGAGGCACTGGAGGAGGTCATCGCGGCCAAGGCGGCCGGCGAGACCCCGCCCGAGGCCCCCGAGCCCGCCGAGGGCGGCACGGTGCTGGACCTGATGGCGGCCCTGGAGAACAGCGTCCGTGCCGCCCGCGAGTCCCGGGGCGAGCGGCCGGCCACCGCGCGGACGGAGGAGGCCGAGGTCAGACCCCTCACCCGAGGTCGCTCGGCGCCCAAGGAGACGGGCGGCAAGAAGTCCACCGCGACGACCGCGGGGAAGGCGCCCGCGAAGGGGACCGCGGACTCGAAGAAGTCGACGGCGAAGCCCGCCCGTAGTGCGAAGAGGACCACGTCGGCGCGGAAGGCCGCGCAGTCCAAGGGACCGGCCGCCTCGTCCTCGTCCGCCTCCTCGGCCGAGCCCCCTGCCGAGTCCGGGTCAAGGTCCGCTGCCGGGTCCTCCGCCAAATCCACTCCCGGGTCCGCCGCTTCGGCCCGCCGGACGGCGAAGAAGACCCCGGCGAGGAAGACGGCCTCCCGGGGCCGATCGGCCTGACGGCGGGGCGGGACCGGGGCCGCGGCGCGCCCGGGGCGGGGAATGGACCGGTATTCCCTCCCCTCGTGCGGGACGACTCGGGCACGATGTGGGCGTGACTTACGTGGTGACCGTGACCATGGCCCCTGCCAAGGGCGCTCCGGAACTCGACGCGCTGCAGCGGGAGGGCGTCGCCTTCCTGCTGCGGAAGGGATTCGACTCGCTCGAAGCGGTCGAGGGACCGGACGGTATGGAGATCGAGCTGATGGACGACGTCATAGCCGCCCATGCCGGTGGCGCCCTGCTCAAACTCTTCGTGGACGCGCCGGCGCTGGAGTTCGCGGAGGACGCCGCCCGTGAGGTCGTGGCGGAACTGCTGGAACGCACCGAACCGCTCACCGACTGGCAGATCACCCGCTGCGCGGTGGAACTGAACTCCGCGCTCCTGCAGGAGAGCCTCGACGCCGCCGACGGCCCCGACGCCCCGCCCGCCGACCCGGCGGAACGCGCCCGCCGCCACGCCGCGGCCGAACCCGCGCCGGAGCAGGGTCGCCTCGACCCGGCCGAGGTCGAGGCCATGCGCGCGCGACTGCGCACCCTGGCGCCGGCCCTGAGGGCCTTCCCCCTCGACCTGTTCGGCTTCCACGACGACGAGGACGAGCGCGCGGTGTCCCGCGAGGCGGCCGAGGTCGCCGCGGGCGCGCTCGTCTTCGCCATCGACCTCCTGGTGGACGAACTCTTCACCGACCTGGCCGGCCTGGAGGAGGACGGCCCCACGGTGGCCGAGAGCGACGCCACCTTCATGCTCCTGGACGACCTGCCCTCGCAGTACGCCGACGAGTACACCGTCCTCTTCGCCCGCCGCCTCACCGTCACGGCGGTCACCCTGACGGCCCGCCTCACCCAGCCCCACTTCACCGGCCCCCACTGCGTGGCCGAGGACATCCTGCTGAGGGTCCTGCTCACCCAGGCCGAGGTCACGGCCGACCTCTACGACCTCCTCAGCGACGAGGTCACCACGGCCTTCGAGACCCTCACGGACACCCTCGACGAGGACCCCGCCCACGACCCCCTGGACCATGCCCCACCCGGAGTGGAGAACTGGTTCACCCCCTTCGACGCCGAGAGCCCCGTCCATCCGTACGCCACGAACGACGACGAGGAGTCCCTCCAGGGCCGGTGACCACGCCCGCCGGCGGCAGCCCCCGGCCGGCTTCCCCGACGAGCGCCGTGCGGGAAACCGGCTCAGTGCCGCATCAGCCAGGGTCCGCCCCGTCCGGGCCACCGCCCGGCCCCGTGGCGGACGGCCGCGGCGGCGGCCGCAGCTCCCACGACCTGGACATCGACATCCTCGGCGAGGCGGGCGCCCTCGAACGCCGATGCCCGCGGCCCGCGCGGCGATCACCACTGCCGGCAGGATGGCGCCATGGAACGTGTGCTTGGAATCGGTGGGTACTTCCTGCGGGCCGCCGACCCGGCGGCCCTCGGCGCCTGGTACCGCGACTGCCTGGGCCTGGACGCGGACGAGCACGGCATGTGGCGACAGCAGGCGGGCCCGACGGTCTTCGCGACGTTCGAGTCCGGCACCGACTACTTCGGCTCCCGCACCCAGCGGACCATGCTCAACTTCCGCGTCCGCGACCTGGACGCCATGCTCGCCCAACTGCGCGCCAGGGGAGCGGACGTGGAGGAGGGGACGCAGGACATGGAGGGCGTCGGCCGCTTCGGCTGGGTCACCGACCCCGAAGGCAACCGCGTCGAACTGTGGCAGCCCGCCTGACCCGGCGCCCCTCACGCCGTCGGTGACGCGCCGGTGGCCCACCGAGCGGCCGGGGCACGAACCCCGGCCCCGCCCGAGCCGTCACGCCCGAGCGCCTCGCGCGCTCTGCCCGGCACGCCGTCCCTCATCGTCCTGACGGCCCCCACCGGAGGGCCCGCCGCGAACTGCGGCAACCCTCGTGCCGGCAAGGAATGCGCACACCCCCTGTCGCGATCGTGTCGCGGCGGGCCCAGCCACGACCGAGCGCTGTGGCGGCCCACGCCTACGTGCGGACAACGGCTCGGGGCGCCCCGACCCGGAGGCGGCCTCGTCCGCGGGCGACTTCGACGGGAACCGGCCCGCATGGCTGCTCCGGGGCAACGGCCCGCCGGCGTGCCGTCCGTCCGCACGCGAGGAGCAGGAAAGGGGGTGGGGATCCGGAGCCGCTCGGGGCGTACAGGGCGGACCGCCAAGGGCTCCCGTCGGGGCCCGCACGGGCGGCCGGGTCCCCGACGGGACAGGGGTCCGTCCTCGTTCATGGCCGCGCGAGCCGAAGGGGGCATACTATCTGCTGATCGCTTGATCGCCGCGCGAAACACCGTCCCGGGACCCACCGGGGAGCGGCGGTCTTCGAAAGCGCGGGGAGTGGGGGGATTGTCGTGGGGCTGATGGACCGCATCCGCGGTGAGTTCATCGACATCATCGAATGGACCGACGACGGCCGGGACACCATCGTGTGGCGCTTTCCGCGCCACGGCAACGAGATCAAGATGGGCGCCCGGCTCGTGGTGCGCGAGTCGCAGGTGGCCGTCTTCGTCCTGGAGGGTCGGCTGGCCGACGTCTACCAGCCCGGCACGTACACCCTCAGCACCCAGAACATGCCGGTGCTGTCCACGCTGAAGGGCTGGAAGCACGGCTTCGAGTCGCCGTTCAAGGCCGAGGTCTACTTCGTCACCACCCGGCAGTTCACCGACTTCAAGTGGGGCACCCAGAACCCGGTGATCCTGCGGGACGCCGACTTCGGCATGGTCCGGGTCCGTGCCTTCGGCACCTTCGCCGCGAAGGTGGTGGACGCCGCCGCGCTGCTGCGCGAACTGGTCGGCACCGACCCGCAGTTCCGCACCGAGGAGGTCGCCGAGCACCTGCGGCAACTGATCGTCTCCAAGCTGGGCCCCGCGCTCGGCTCGTCCGGCGTGCCGCTGCTGGACCTCGCCACCCGGCAGGACGGCATCGGCCGGCAACTGGCCGAGGCCCTGACCCTGGAGCTGTCCTCCACCGGCATCGCCATCCCCCGGTTCTACATCGAGAACATCAGCGTCCCGCCGGAGATCGAGGCGGCGATCGACACCCGCTCCCGCATGACGATCACCGGCAACCTGGACGACTACGCCAAACTCCAGGCGGCCGACGCGATCCCGATCGCCGCCGCCAACCCCGGCACCGGCGGCGACGCCCTCGGGCTGGGCGTGGGCATGGCACTGGGCCAGCGGATCGTGCAGAACGTCTCCGGTGCGGCGGCCCCCTCGGCCCCGGTGACGCCGGCCCCGGCACAGCCCGCTCCAGCCCCCGCACCCGCCGACGTCCCACCGCCGCTGCCCGCCGCGCCCCGCTGGTTCCTCGCGGTCGGCGGACAGCAGCAGGGCCCGTACGACGAGAGCGCGCTGGCCGGGCAGGTGGCGGCCGGCAACCTGACCCGCACCACGCTGGTCTGGCGCAGCGGGCAGGCCGCCTGGCAGCCCGCGGACCAGGTCCCGGAGCTGGCGGCGCTGCTCGCCGACGTCCCGCCGCCGCTGCCCCCGCAGGGCTGAGATCCGCCACCCGGAACATCCCGGCCACAGCTCACACAGGTCACAAGGAGAACTGAGTTGACGGATCAGGACGTCGCGCCGGCGCCGGATCGGGCGTTCCAGTGCGAGGCGTGCGGCGGGGTCAGCGAGTACGCGCCCGGGACGTACGTGCTGCGCTGCCCGTACTGCAAGCACGAGCAGGACATCACGCCGGTACCGCGGCAGGTGACCGAGCACCCGTTCGAGGAGCTGGCCGACCTGCCCCGCCGGGCAACCACGCCGGGCCGCGTGAAGGTGTACACCTGCCCCGGCTGCCACGCGGTGACCGAGAGCGACACGATCAGCGACAAGTGCCAGTTCTGCGCCACCCCGCTGGTCTCGGACGCCTCCAGCACCGAGCGCGTGGTGCCCGAGGCGGTACTGCCCTTCGGGGTGGGCCGCGAGAAGGCCCGTGACGCGCTGGCCGCGTGGACCGGGTCCCGCTGGTTCGCGCCCAACGAGCTGAAGAGCGTCACCGAGGCCGAGACCTTCCGGGGCAGCTACCTGCCGCACTGGACGTACGACGCGCACACCGCCACCCGGTACACCGGCGAACGCGGCGAGCACTACTGGGTGGTGGAGGAGGACTCCGACGGCAGTACCCGCAGGGTGCGGCACACCCGCTGGCACCGCACCTCCGGGACGGTCGGCCGGTTCTTCGACGACGTGCTGGTGCCCGGCAGCCGCCAGGTGCCGGTGAAGGAACTGGACAAACTGGCCCCCTGGCCGCTCAGGGACACCGTCCCCTACCAGGAGGAGTACCTGGCGGGCTTCCGCACCGTCCGCTACGACGTCGAGCCGGAGGCCGGCCTGGAGTCGGCGAAGGCGCGCATGGCGCCGGTGATCCGCGCCGACTGCAAGCGGGACATCGGCGGCGACGAACAGCGGGTGCACTCGATGTCCACCCACTACAGCGGCGTCACCTACAAGCTGGTGCTGCTGCCCGTGTGGTTCCTGACCTACATCCACGCCGGCAAGGCGTGGCCGGTGATGGTCAACGCCCGGACCGGCGAGGTCATCGGCGAGCGGCCGTACAGCGCGGTGAAGATCACCCTGGCGTCGGTGGGCGGCGCGCTGCTGATCGCCCTGGTGGTGCTGCTCGTGATGATGCTGCGCAACTGACGGCGCCGTCCCCGGCCGTGCTCGGTCCCGGCGGGGACGCCAGCGCTCACATCCGGGCCTGGCAGGCCGTGCCCGGATGTGGGCGGCGCCTGATCCACGGCCCGCCGACGAACCGGCGCACCGGGAGGGAAACGATGGGTGCTCTGACCGACTACTTCCGCGCCGGCGACGCGGCATCGGTCGTACAGGCGCTGCGGCGCACGGGCGGCGGTCCCCTGCTCGGCCTCCGGCAACCGGAATTCGTCGGGTTCGAGGCCAAGCGCCTGGATCCGGCTGTCACCCTGGGAATGCTGATCGCTGCCATCAGGCGGGTTCCCTGGAACGTGGACCTCGTGGACGAGACGACCATCTGGCCGACCACACAGCCTCCCGGCCCGGACGGCCCGGAGGACCACAACGACCCCTGGATGACGGGACCGTGGGTCTCCGAGCTCGGCACCGCGGTACGAGACACCCTGGCGGGAGTGCGTGAAGCGGACGTCGTGCCGGTCGTCGCCAGGTGGGTGCGGGCCGAGGAGCTTCGCCCGGCGCGCGTCGAGGACATGAGACCAGTGGCCGAGGAACTGTTCCACCTCGCCAGGCAGGCCCGCGAAGCCGACGAGCGGCTCTACTGCTGGATCTCCCTGTAGAGAACCGTCGCCCTTCCTCCCGGAGCCGCCTGGGCGGGCTTCCGGGCCGCCTGGGCGAGCATGCTGCTCAGGGCTGCCGGCCACGTTCGCGAGAAACCGGCTCCGGCTCGCTTTCCGTGACGCGTGCGCGGTGGGTGATGTTCGCTGGGAGACCAGTGGGACCGAAGGCGGGTCTCAGGTGCAGACGATGGGGCAGCCGCGTCGGACCGAGGGCTGTGCAGCGCGCGGGAACAGCGCGACATAGAAGGTTGTGTCCAGGTCCTTGGTCCACGATCCTGTGCGAGGAGTGGCCGGTTCCTCTGCTTGGTGCCTGAACCACGTGCTCAGGTCGAGGTTGTCGAACGTCGCCTGGGTTTCGGCTGGCAGATCGATGGCTGCCGCCAGCTTCTCGGCGAGCGTCAGTACCTGGGGAGCGCCGGCCACCATGGACTCGTGGTCGTCGGACTCGATGGGCGACCAGATCTCCTCATCGAGCGAGAAGGGCACGAGCACGGCCCAGCCGCAGAGGATCTCCGATTCCTCTCGTGACGGATGCGTCTGGCACAAGGCGAGGAACCCAGTCATATCGGGGGTCAACTTTTCCTCGAAAGCCTGCCCTGAGCCAGGTTCGAAGTCCGTCTCTGCGGGGACGTCCTCGTAGGGCGGCAGCCCCGCCGCCTGAGTTCAGCGTTGAGCGCTGAAGCAACTTCACCCCATCCGTCCTCCTCGTCACCGAACCATTCCTCCACGCCGACGCTCACCAGAACGTACTACCGCGTGTGGCAGGAAGCTCGGCTGCTTGCACTGCCGCCGTCCGCCGCGGCCTCACCGCTCGCAAGTCGGCCGTACGACCTTTGGCACTCGGCACTGTCGACGTGGCGCAACGCGGGCGTCGACCCCACCGAGGTTGCCGAGCGCGCCGGCAACGGCGTTGAGGTCCTGCTGACCTGCTACGCGAAGTGCCCCGACGGACGGCAGGGCGTCGTCAACCGTCGTCTCGAGGACCTGCTGCGCGAGTACGAGTAGCACTCCTGCCCGCATCCGAGACCCCCGGCGTTCCGGCGGATTCCAGGGGCCTCGTTCCTTCCGCCCGGCACTGTGTGGTGGCCTGCCGGATCGGCAAAGAGGATGAAAGCTCAAGGCGTGACCACGAGTTGCATCGTGGGGTTCAGGCTCCAGGGCGGGGGGTGCCCGGTGTCCTGCCTGCTGCTGTCTGCTCCTTGACACGCATCACCTCTCGCGCGGTTCCCACCAGAAAACCTGCCGCGAGCAGTCCGACCATCACGGAACCCAGCCGAATCCCGTCGGCGTCGGATCCGTCCAGACGGTCGGCGTGGCGGACCTCCTCGGGGGCCGACGGGTTGTAGACGACGGGTACGTGGCCTCCGGGCTTCGCGTCGCTTCCCGAGCCGTCGCCGACGTCGACATCCGCCTGCACCGTGCTGGACGGTGTCGTGAAGCGCACGGTCAGGGAGTTCGCCTGGCCTCCCTCCGACCGGCCGGCAATGGCGACCACGGTCGCTTCGGTCCTGTCCCCGTGCTCCCGGAGGTTCTGCAGCAGATGGTCCTCCTGACCGGCTTTCCATCCCATGAATCCGGCCACGGTGGCGAACAGCAGGAAACCCACAGCAGTCGATCGGGCTTTGGCCCAGCGGGGGTCCAGCAGCGGCGATGGCACACCAGGTCCGGTGACCAGCCCCGTCGCGACGCGGCCCGGTGGAGGAATTCGGCTGGCCCAACGACGAGCCCAGCCCCATCGCCGGAGGAGCAAGCTCGCGACGGCGCCCGCTGCGGACAGTGCCACCGCGCCGCCGAAAACCTGGTTCCAGGTCAACTCGAACGGATCGAATGCGAGCCACACCACGAAGGCCGCGACGCCTGCCAGCGAGGCCCACCCCTTGAGAAAGCGGTACTCCCCCCGGCTGTCGCTTCGCACGGACCTGCGCTCACTCATCTGCGCCTCCTCGCCCCGTTACGAGCTAGGACACACCGGTCGCCGCTGAGGTTGCAGTGGTGGCCGGCTCCGCGGCAGAGGCTCCGAGCCCCTGCTCGGAGGATCTATTCCCCGCGTTCCGCGTAATTCGGGGGTTCTAGAGGATCCGACGGGGTGAAGCAGCAGGCCAGGGCGTTGACGCTGGGGCCACGGGTAGAAAGTGCCTAGAGACGCGATTTTCCTGATTCGCCTGCGCTGGCCTGCGGCTTCGGCCTATTGTCTGGAGCCGTGTACGTGAAGACGACGAAACGGGAGAACAAGTCCGGCACGGTCCGGTACCTGCACCTGGCCCACAACGAGTGGGATCCGGTGAAGGGGCGGGCGGTGCCCAAGGTGCTGTTCACCTTCGGCCGCGAGGACGACCTGGACCGCGACGCGGTCAGGCGCCTGGTCGCGTCTCTATCGAAGCTGCTGGAGCCGGGCGACGCGCTGGCCGCGACCACGGAATCGGACCTGGAGTTCGTCTCCTCGGTGCCGTTCGGCGGTGCCTACGCGCTCGACCAGCTGTGGCGCCGGCTGCGGATCGACCAGATCGTGGCCCGGGTCGGGCAGCCCAAGCGGGGCCGCCGCCGGGACATGACCACCACCGAACGGGTGCTGTTCGCCCTGGTCGCCAACCGCGCGCTGGCCCCGTCCTCGAAGCTCGCAGCGGCGGACTGGATCACGAACGACGTGCACATCAACGGCCTGTCCGAGACCGGCGAACAGACCTGCTACCGGGCGATGGACTGGTTGCACGAGGTGACCGGCGACCTGGAGAAGCAGGTCTTCGACGAGGTCGCGAACCTGCTGAACCTGGAGGTGGACCTGCTGTTCTTCGACACCACCAGCACCTACTTCGAGCTGGAGGAGCCCGACGAGCCCGTCGCCCGGGACGAGACGGGCCGCCGCCTGGACGCCGACGACACCGGCGGCGACGCGAAGCAGGTCGGGTTCCGGACCTACGGCAAGTCGAAGGACTCCCGCGACGACCTGCCGCAGATCGTCATCGGTATGGCCGTCACCAGGGACGGCATCCCGGTCCGCTGCTGGTGCTGGCCGGGCAACGCCTCCGACCAGACCCTGATCCGCCAGGTCAAGGACGAGATGCGGGACTGGACTCTCTCCAAGATCGTGTGGGTGGCCGACCGCGGCTTCTCCTCCGCCGAGAACCGCCGCTACCTACGCAAGGGCGACCACGCCTACATCATCGGCGAGAAGCTCCGCTCCGGAAGCCCCGAGGTGCAGGCCGCCCTCTCCCGGCAGGGCCGCTACCAGGACGTCGGCGAGAACATGCGCGTCAAAGAGGTGCGGATATCCGACACCGACCGGTTCGTGATCTGCCACAACCCCGAAGCGGCCGAACGCGACCGGCACATGCGCGAACAACTCGTCGCCCAGCTGACCGACTTGATCGTCGACACCGACAAGCTCAGCGACTTCAAGCGGGGCGAACTACGCGGGCGGATCGCCGACAAGCCCGGCCTGAACCGCTACCTGCGCGCCACCGCGGCCGGCAAGCTCCGCATCGACCAGGCGAAGATCAAGGCGGAGGAGAACCTCGACGGGAAGTACCTCCTGCGCTGCAGCGACCCCCAACTGAGCGCCGAGGACATCGCCCTGGGCTACAAGCAACTGCTCGAAGTCGAGCGCGGCTGGCGCGACATGAAGCAGATCATCGACCTGCGGCCCGTCTACCACCGGCTCGAAGAACGCATCAGAGCCCACGTCATCCTGTGCTGGCTCGCCCTCCTGCTGATCCGGATCACCGAGACCACCACCGGCAACACCTGGCCCCACATCCGACGCGAGCTCGACCGGCTCCATCTCGGCACGTTCACCGGCCCCACCGGAACGTTCCAGCAGGTCACCGTCCTAACGAAGCCCCAGCGAGACCTGCTCGCGAAGCTGGGGATCCCCGCCCCGAAGCAGGTCCTCGCGCTCCAGCCCGCAACCCGCTGACCAGCCGAAACGCGACCGCCTAGAGAAACGCCCTCCAGGGGGCCACAGGCATGTCCGCCCAGGTCAGACCCCGTATTCGATCCTCCAGGCCGCTGAATTACGCGGAACGTGGGTATTCGATTCCGGGCTTGGCCTGCAGCAATAGAACAAGATCCCGTCCACGCCTCGTCAACAGACCTCGACATAGAGCCGCTCCGGGCGGCGCACGCCTGCACCTACGCGAAGACCCCGGCCTCAGCGTTTCCGCTGGTGACGGGGTCTTTGGGCACCTCATGCTGGGTGCCCCCGGCAGGATGAACCTGCGCACACGACTCCGGAGGCCCTTTCGGTCCTACGAAGCGAAGCTGGTCAGGGTCACGTCTGCGACCCGCCAAGCAGGGTCCGTCCACGAATGGTCCACGACGTCTCGCAGGAGTGCTTGCTCACCACGATCTCATGGGCTGAGCGGGTCCGCGGAGCTCCGAGGTGACGACGGCGTCGGTGACCACTCACGAGCGGTGTAATACCAATAGTTCCTTGGCTGCTCGGCACCCTGTGGCCGCGCGTGGGCACACGGGTGCCATCCATGTTGACCACGGTTTCCTCGTGGAGCCGCTTTCGATGCTCGAGGGCGAGCATTGATCTCAGGTGATCAACGATCCGGTCCGCGGACGCCTTGGAGACTTCCAACTACACGACAAGCTGCCGCTCCGTCGATTGCGTACCCGCTTACCTCGCAGGACACGGCCCTCAAGCGACAGGCTCCGCGGGCGACCGTGGTGCGGATCGGTGACCCACTCGCACCGCATCGTGCTGTGTAGGCCGCTGGCTCGACTTACTGGCGACTGAACCCCGCGGGCCGGAAGGTTCGCGTGTGGGCAGGTGCCGTGGTCCTGAGCGGCGGCTACAGCGCCTTGAGGTCCTCGGAGAGCGCCGAAGCTTGATCAAAAATGTCTGAAAGCGTTCCCTGACCGGCCCTCAGCTGCTTGACTGTCTCTCCAACTAGCCGTCATGTCACAGCATGGGGACGGGTGTTCAGCCAGAGATGGGGTCACCCGGGGGATGAGTACGAAGGGGTGGCCGTGGCACGCCTGGTTGCGCTGCGTGATGTCTGTGTTCCTCGGGAGGATGTGCTCGCGGGGCGACTGACCGACAAGCATTTCGCGGCCCAGCTCGACAAGATCGTCCGTGATCCTGAGCATTATGCCGTTTACGGTGATGCGGACAAGTTCTTCGAGCTGACCTACCCAACCTCCGGGATCCAGTCGATGCTGTCCAGGACGTTTGGGCGCCTTACGCAGGCGCCAGGTGATGAAGGCAAGCACGCCATCCTGCGGGCCTCAACGTCCTTCGGAGGGGGGAAGACGCACTCCCTAATCGCCGTTTACCACGTAGCCAAGGGTGCTCGCCCTGGCAACCTCTCCGAGTTCGTCGACCCTGCTCTACTGCCTGACGGCTCGGTGCAGATTACGGCTGTCGTCGGCGACGTCCTAGACCCGGTAAATGGCCTCGAGACAAATGGCCGCAGCTCGCTGACGCTGTGGGGCGAGCTGGCCGCACAACTCGGCGATTCTGCGTGGCAGGCACTTAAGGAATCCGACAACACTCGTACGGCGCCGGGCACTGAGACTCTCCGCAAGGCCATCGGTGGTCAGCCAACTATCGTCATCATTGACGAGGTGGCACACCATCTACGGCAACTCAACGCTTCGGGGGACGAGACAGTCCGTCGCTCGGCTGGCCAGGTGCCCGTATTCCTGAAGAACCTCTTCGAGGTCGCCGCGGCCGAACCGAACATCGTGGTGATCGTCACCCTCGCCTCAGCCTCTGACGCCTACGGCCAGGAGACTGATGAGTTGGCTCAGCTTCTCGACGAAGCGACCGGCTCCGCCTCACGGACCCTGTCTGAGGCTCATTCTGTCCTTGCCCGGTCTGGCAAGGTCATCAAGCCAGCAACAGATGCCGAGATCGCGGAGATCCTCAAGCGTCGTCTCTTCCAGAGTATCGACCCCAAGGCAGCGGCGGCAGCAGGGAATGCATTCCGTGACCTTTACGAGCGCCTGAGCAGCCATCAGAACCTCACTGGCGGCGCAGAAAATCCAGTCTCCTACGGCGAGAAGGTCGAGCGCTGCTACCCGTTTCATCCTGAGCTGATCCGTGTGCTTGATCAGCGGTTGGGCGACATTCCCAATTTCCACCGTGCTCGTGGCGCTCTCAAGCTTCTTGGCGAGGTTGTTGCTGACATATACGAGGCCGAAGATGACACGCAAGTCATCAATGTCGCTGATATCGACTTTGGGCGACCGGAGATCCTTAACCACCTCACCGTTGGTATTGACCGCGATGCCTTCGAGGGAGTGGCGAAGTCGGACTTGGCTGGCCTCAGTTCACACGCAGCTGTTGTCGACGCGAGCCGGTTTGCGGGCCGTACCCCGTATGCCACGCGCGCGTGCCGCGTGGTGTTCGTGCATTCCCTGGAGCTGAAGACCGGCGTGGGCGCTGCCCGCTCCGAGTACTTGCTCGGCGCCCTGCGCCCTGGCGAAGAACCCGAACTGCTGGACGAAGCCCTGAGCGAAGCGGAGCAGGTGTGTTGGCACCTGACCTTCGATGGCACGCGATGGCGATTCCTGACAGAGCCGAACGTCAACAAGATCGTGGAGGACGAGAAGCACAACGTCGCCAACACCACACTCCGGGTCGAGGTGGAAGACCTTGTCCGTCGTTCCTTCGCTTCTGAGGGTGGGACTGTGGCGGTGCTGTTCCCGGAAAGCGCAGGTGCCATCGACGATGAGGCCAGGCTGCAGATTGCGGTACTCCACCACGACCAGATTGTGGTCCGCGCTGGGGAAGCTGATCAGCCGCCGGCAGCCTTGGTCGACATGCGGGACTACTCGGGCGCAATTGGCACCTTGCGGGTTCACCGCAATGGCGTCGTCTTTGTCATCGCCGATTCAGACCAGGTGGAGGTACTTCGCGACCGAGTCGCCACCTCGATCGCGGTTGAACGCATCTACGGCGACCCGGCTCGCATGGCTACATATTCGGACCAGGTCCGCGACCGCATCGCAAAGCTGCGCGACCGTAGCGGTCTCGAAGCCCGCGTTGCCGTCACGCGCTGCTACAAGCACGTCTACTTCCCGGTAAAGGACCAGCACAGCGCCCATCTCCGCCACCGAGACCTTCCGCCGGAGCAGCAAGGCAACGCAAAGTCTGCCGTGAGTCTGGTACTACAGCTTCTGAAGGACGAGGGCAAGATCCGCCGGGAACCCATCCCGTACGCCTGGCTCAAGGCACGTGCCTGGGAACGGCCGGAGCGTACTTCGACCAAAGCAGTTTCCGATTGGTTCTGGCGCGACCACAACGCCCCGATCGTCCTTGACAGAACGCTCATCTCGGACGCGATCAGGGCGGGCATACGCAATGACGGCTGGGTGTACTACGACACCCGAGCTCAGCGGGCCTGGACAGCTCATGGGGCGACCCCCAATGTAGAACTCTCCCCTGCCTGTGAACTGCTCACCCTGGCGGAAGCCACACAGCGCGGCTTGCTCGCGCGTCAGCCGACGCAGACCGACCTGGCCGCCGTGTCGGCCCGCACAGTCACGGGCTCAGAGCTGCGGGCTGCACTTGAGGAGCAGTGCGGCGGCGAACCGACCAAGGCGGTCGTGGCCGAGCTCCTTGCCGAGGCAGTGCGTCAGGAGCGGCTGGCGGTTGTGGACCAGGCTCCGGCCGCGGGAGTCAGGGCCCTCGGGGTCAAGGAAATCAAGGAACGAAGCCTCGACAGCTTCACGATCCTGCCCAGGCCCGAAGCGCAGCGAATTGGGATCGAGTTCGGAACCGTGCGGAAGCGGACGAAGTTGGACCGTGACTCCGGACCGCCCGGGGTTGTTCTGCAGCGCATGATCGATCGGCTTGCGGATGCTGGGACCGGCCTTCGGTCTCTCTCACTCATCGTCACGGCCGACGAGTCCCGAAAACTCCAAGATGTTGAGCTGATCACTCTCGGACTCGGACAGCTGCCTCGACATGACATACGCGTGCAAGCACAGTTCGATGCCGAGTTCCCCGGGCTGGACGGTGGCCTATCCATCGAAATAGCCGGCGGCAAAAGAGAATTCCAGGCACTCAACGGGAAACTCGCGGCTGTCCTTCGATATGCGTCAGCTGCTTCTGGGCACCTGAGAGTTGAGGTTGCCTTCGATAAGGCAACACCCCACGACGATCCCGCTCTCCAGCAGGTCGTAACGGTCATTCGCAAGCTCGGCCCAGCTGAGCTCACCGTCGAGGGAGTGTTCGCCCAGTGAGTTCCGTTGCACGTCTGGTTCAGCCCGCTCTCACTCACGACATTCGTGCCTTCCGGCTCACTGTCCGTCCAGCTCAGGGAGGCAGCGGAGACAGATTCGGCGTGAGCTTGGAGGAGACCTACGCCGGCCGCTTGGCGACCACGGTGGCGGAGGCCGATGCCGGGCACGTCCAGCGCGCTCTAGATGCTGTCATCTCCGCGGTTCGAGCATCCGGCCACCGCCCGAGTGCCCTCGCTCCGCACCGCCCAAATCCCATAGCGCTCAGTGAGACAGCTGGCGTCCGCCTCGCTCTGACTCTGCTCACTATCGCGCCGCTCTCCCGGCCTGACCGGATTCAGGCTGTCACCTCCGGTATAGCGGCAATGTCCGTTGAGGAGACGTACTACTGGTATGCACTCTCAACCGGGCCTTCATCCCAACGCGCCCGCAGGGCGCTCCGCGTCTATCTCTCGGGGACCTGAATCTGCATGGCCAGCCAGGACTTGATCTCGCCGCAGCGGCTGCTCATCGAGGAGTGGCTACCGGTACGTGAACTGGGTATTGAATCGCGCCGCGAGCGTGCGGTCGTTACCACATTGCCTCCACTGAATTGGCTCCATGTGTGGTGGGCGCGACGGCCACTTGTTGCCTCTGCTGGTGTTGTTCTCTCTGGATTGCTGCCTGCCTGGTCGCAGCAACTCGCTGCAGAGTTCCCGGAGGCTTCACAACTCTCGAGTGCTGACGAATACCGGAAGTGGCTCCTTCGCCTGTGCGGAGTATGGGGGGATCCGATCACTGCTCGGGCCGCCATCGATCGTGCCAAGTCTGAAGGCATCAAGTTGGACGGCAATGGCTATGGATACAAGCAGGCCTACCGCAACCATCCAGACCATGGCAACATCAATCTGCTGCATCGCGTCCTCAAACGGACATGGGGCGAGGTTCCATCCGTCGTCGACCCAACAGCCGGCGGGGGATCCATCCCCTTCGTCGCATCTCGACTCGGTCTACCCACGTTCGCTAATGACCTAAATGGTGTCGCAGCTTCGGTAATTCGAGCTGGGGTGAAGATCACTGCAGAGCAAGGGATTGACCTTGTCCCCCACCTCGAGCGATGGGGCAAGCTCCTTGCCGAACGGGTTCGTGACCGACTCAAGCCTTTCTTCCCGCTTGAGAACGACGAGAACGTCATCGCCTACATCTGGGCTCACACTGTTGCGTGCCCCAGGACCGGGCGAACTGTGCCACTGATCACTGACCGATGGTTGCGTAAGGACAAGAAAGTTGCCGTTCGCCTGGTCACCAGGGCCGATGGAGTCGAGCTTCGTGAGCCGCGATTCGAAGTAGTGCGCGGAGAAGGAATTGACTTCGACCCCTCTAAGGGGGTTTTGTCCCGCGGCTCAGCTGTGAGTCCATACGACGACCTCGTAATCAGCGGTGATTACATCAAGACTGAGGCGCAGGCGGGGCGGATGGGACAGGTGCTCTACGCTGTCGCGATTCGCAACTCGGATGGGAGTCGCGACTTCCGCGCACCCACTGAGGATGACCTGGCAGCAGTGAGAGCAGCAGAGAAGGAGCTTGACCGACTTCGTCCAACATGGGAATCCCGAGATCTTCTACCCAGTGAAGAGATTGACCCGGTTAGTAATTACGAGAGAGGTCATCGACTATATGGGATTGCTAACTGGTGTGACATGTTCTCGCCGCGCCAACTCCTCACGCATGCCACTTTTGCTGACGAGCTTCTTCAGCTGTCAGAATTGATCAGAGGTGAACTCGAGCAAGAAACCGCTGACGCCGTTCTCATTGAACTCGCTCTCGCTCAGGGGAAAGCTCTCAATTGGAACGCCCGCGCCTCCTCCTGGGATGTATCGCGCCAGAAGATGCGCAGCCTATTCGATAAACATAACTTCGCATTTAAGTGGACCTTTGCGGAGTTCGAAGGGGCGGAGGCGCTCTACGGTTGGTGTATCGAGCGTGTGATCGCGGCGTACAAAGACATCGCCGACACATTCCATAAGACGGGTCTCGTCGTTGAGGCAGCGCACGAGCAAGCAGTGCTCCGCTCCGTTACAGTCACCCAAGGTAACGGAGCGGACCTCAAGCATTTGTCCGACGCGTCGATCGCGCATGTCTGCATGGACCCTCCGTACTATGACAATGTCATGTACGCAGAGTTGGCGGACTTTTTCTACGTCTGGGAAAAGCGCACGCTCGGCCACCTACTGCCAGAGTATTTCACGGGAGAAGTGACCGACAAAGAGAATGAGGCCGTCGCCAACCCTGCCCGGTTCGCGGCATTCGGACGGAAGAAGAAGGAGCTAGCCGACGCCGACTACGAGGCAAAGATGACAGCCATCTTCGCCGAATGCCACCGTGTCCTCCGCGACGATGGTGTCCTTACTGTCATGTTTACCCATAAACGCGCCGAGGCGTGGGATACCCTGGGAACGGCACTCTTGGAGGCCGGGTTCACAATCGAGACGTCATGGCCGGTTAATACCGAGTCAGAGCATTCCCTTCATCAAGCCAGGCTGAATTCCGCCGCCTCCACAATCATGCTCGTGTGTCGCAAGCGTATGACGAAGCCGGTAGAACAGATTTTCTTTGAAGATATTGAATCCGATGTGCGCCAAGCTTCGAGGGAGGCGCTCGTCCGCTTCGAACGCTCCGGCCTCTCTGGTGTGGACCTGCTGCTGTCCACGTATGGTCCGGCGATGTCTGTGATCTCTGGGCACTGGCCCGTGTACTCATCCCGGGCCAGTGAGGACGGCACGATGCAGCTCCTCCGCCCGGAGGAGGCCCTTGATGCGGCCCGGAGCGAAGTGGCCCGCCTGCAGCTCAATCGGATCGTGGGACACTCAGCACAGTTCGAGCCGTTCACAGATTTCACGCTGCTGGCCTGGCACACGTTCAAAGCTGCCGAATTCGGGTTCGACGACGCTCGCCGCCTAGCGCTCAACACTGGGGGACTCGACGTCGACGACCTCGTGCGCGCCAAAATTGTGGAGAAGAAAGCGGGTACCGTACGGCTACGGGAACCGCAGGAGCGCGTGGTCCGCGGTTCTTCTGCCAGCATGGCAGGAGTAAACCCTGTCGCTGAGCACTTCGATCATCCCATCGATGCGGTACACACCGTCTGTTACATAGCTGACATGGATGGCCTTACCAGCGCCAAGGCATTCCTCGACCGGACCAGTTTGACCAAGGACCGCGGCTTTCGCGACTGCCTTCAGGGCCTGATCAATGCCGTGCCTCGGGTCAAGGCACAGGGGGAGTGGGTTGTCCCTCTGGCGGGGATCTTGGACCGTTTGGTCACCGCTTACCTGCCCGACGTTGTGCTGCCGGCAGTAGCAGCTGAGCCGAAGACGTACGTACAAGGTGTCCTGTCAGAGGCCGGGTGATGAGGAGCGGCATGCCCCCGGAACAGACCACCGCCGAGGCGATGGGCGTCTCGTTTCTCGACCTCAGACTTCGCACGCTGTACAGCGCAGAGGATGATTCCCTCCAGGAGTTCTACATCCCACTGCTGTCACGCGCCGTCGCATACGACCGGCTCGTCGGGTACTACTCAAGCCGTGAGCTGGCGCTGGCGGCGAGGGGAGTAGCTCCGTTCGTGGCCCGACACGGGCGCATGCGTCTGATCGTCGGGGCACAGCTGACGGCTGCGGACGTCCATGCGATGACTCGGGGTCAGGCTCTGGAAGAGACGGTTGCTGCCCGAATGCTGGCCGACCCGCTGAGGGAGGGCGTCGACATCGTTGAGCGGGAATACCTCCGACTACTCGCCTGGCTCGTCAAGCAAGGGCAGCTGGAACTTAAGGTCGGTGTGCCCCTGGATGAACATGGCAGTCCTCTGCCCGCGACGGCGACTCGGCGATACTTCCACTCCAAATATGGCGTCCTCACTGACGCCATGGGTGAACAAGTGGCGTTCTTGGGTTCTAACAATGAGACTGCTGCCGGGTGGCGGGAGAATCACGAAACATTCAGCTCCTTTCGCTCATCTCACTCAGAAATTTGGGAGTATTACGGCCGTCCCATCGTTGAGCGTTTCGCCGCCCATTGGCTCGACCGCGCCGATGCGGGCTGGACTGTAGTGCCCCTGCCGCAAGCCGTACGTGATGACCTGATTCGGTTGGTGCCTGGAGGGTGGCAGCCGCCCACGGAGGACCCAGTTACCCTGCAGGAGCGAGGCGTCCTGACTCTTCCGAATCAGCGACCTGTTTCTGACCCTCCCCAGCCAGACGGCGAGCCTGACCTCTTCGCAGCGAGGGAGGAACTGGCTGCACTTGCAGCGGCTCCGTCAGTGCAAGGGGGCACGGGTGTTGGACTACTGACGGCAGGCGTCGAACCGCTGCCGCACCAATTCCAGATCGCCCACCGAGCCGTCGTCAGCTACCCCCGTGGCTATCTACTTGCGGACGAGGTGGGTCTGGGCAAGACAATCGAGGCTGGCTTAATCCTGCGAGAACTGTTGCTCTCGCAGAGGGCCGCAACTGCCCTCCTCCTGGTGCCTGCATCTGTGCTCCGCCAATGGCAAGAGGAACTGCATGAGAAGCTCGCCCTCGACATCCCTCGATTCGATCAGGGGCGCTTCTGGAACCGGAACGGCCAGCCCATCCACCACCAGACCGGGACCAGCCCGTGGTCGGCGTTCCCTGTCGTCCTCGCCTCAAGCCACCTTGCCCGGCGCAGAGACCGTCGCCGCGAGCTCTTCGACGCGGGCCCTTGGGACATCGTGCTTGTCGACGAAGCCCACCATGCACGCCGAAGTGGATCCCGGTCCGACGCGACGCCCAACGCCCTGCTGTCCCTACTGCAGGAGATGAAGGCACGGAACTTGTGGAAAGCGTTGTACCTCGCGTCGGCCACTCCCATGCAGATGTACCCACACGAGGCATGGGATCTCATCGAGCTCTTCGGCCTGCCCGGGGCCTGGGGTAACAGCGCGGCGGAGTTCCAGCGGTACTACACGAATCTTCAGCAGGACCCTGGGAAGAGGGACTGGATCTTCCTTCATCGGTTGCTCACCGACTACTTCAGCGACGAAGACCCTGCGACGTGGAGGGATACTCGGCTGGAGGAGCACATCAGAAGTGAGCTGGGCCACGCCAGAGCCGGCAGCATCACCAAGATGCATAAGCGACCCCTTACTCGGAGTGCCCCGCGCTCCTGGACGCCTCGTCAGACAGAAGCGGCAAGTGACTGGCTGAGAGCCCATACTCCGATGCGGGACCGCGTCTTTCGCACTACCAGGCAGACGCTCCATCGCTACCAGGAAATGGGCATCCTTGGTCCCCACGTAGTGATTCCACGACGACGGGTCCACGATGAGTTCATTCGCATGACGAGGGCCGAAAAGGAGCTGTACGAGCGGATCGACGACTACATTCGTCGCCACTACAACGCCTACCTCGCTGATTCTTCCCAGCAGGCGCTTGGTTTCATCATGACGGTATACAGACGGCGCCTCACCAGTTCCTTCCACGCTATCCGCGCCTCCCTGGAGCGTAGGCTCACTGGGCTGAGCGAGGGCGCCACTCTCCAAACGCTCCTCGACGAAGACGACCGCCTCGCCACGGAAGACGATGCGCTGTTCGAAATTGCGAATTTGGACGTGCGCAGCGAGCTACTGGGGGCTGAGCTGGCAGAGCTGCGGCGCTTCATCGACGACCTGGACCACCGGCGCGGCGAGGACTCGAAGCTCAAACAGCTCATTCGAGATCTTGACGACACCTGGAGCTCCTACGACTCCGCGGTGATTTTCACTCAATACACCGATACCATGGACTTCCTCAGGGATCAGCTCGTTAGTGCGTATGAACGGATCGCTACGTATTCGGGACGTGGAGGCGAAGTCTACGACCCCGAAAGCGGCACCTGGCGAGCGATCTCGAAGGCCGAATTGAAAACCCGGTTCCGAGAGAAGGAGATCCGTGTCCTGATCGGCACCGACTCCATGAGCGAGGGACTGAACCTACAGACCTGCGGTCGGCTGATCAACTACGACGTTCCATGGAACTTCATGCGGGTTGAGCAGCGGATTGGCCGTGTGGACCGCATCAATGCTTCCTACTCGACCGTGAGTATCAGTAACTACTTCTACGCCGATACCGTTGAGCAAAGCATTTACGAGGGTATCCGGGGAGATTTTGGCGACTTTATTCACATAGTTGGCGACGCTCAACCTGTGCTGGCTGCCACCGAGGCCGCCATCAGAAGCGCTGCAATGACTGAAGACTCACAACAGCAAGCGGAGATCCAGCGTCAGGTTAATGCACTCCAGGACCAAGTGACCACGGCTACTTCCGCGGCGGTCAGGCTCTCTGATCTTGAAAACGATGATCCGGAAGCGCCCCCGCAACTGGAACCGGCTGCCACACTGGAGTCACTAAAATCGACGCTTACTAGTAATCCCCTGACTAGCCCGTTGCTGGAACCGGCTGACCACCGCTCTGGCATCTACACATTAGCTCTCAATTGTCCAGTTCAACCTATGAGTTTCCCAGGTGAGGCCGCCGCGGCCAGCTCACCTTCTGCTCGACTTGAGGTCAGTTTTGACCGCTCCGTCGTGGAGGCGGCGGACAGAGATATCGCACTGCTCACCTTCGGAGCTCCTGCGCTCAACGCCCTGTTCTCCTCACTTTTGGAGGCACCTCTGGCTGTGCCAGGGGTGCCAGAGCAATGACATAGTGGCGGGTAACGACCTGTTGACATCTGTACGCGGGCGCAGCCGCCGAGCACATACAAGTCACCACTTCTGCCGTGGTTGCCTGAATTTTTGCCAAGGCCCCAGGCGCGTGCCGCGGAGCTGCTCCGCCGGCAGGCAGGTGGCTGGCGCCAGCCTCTTCTACTCGATGGGTGCGGCGGCGCCTCGCGCCAAGTATTTATTGACTACGTCCCAGGTCCGCATTTCCTTCGGAAGAAGTTCGTAGTAACCGATCATCGGGTTGCATCGAGCGCAAAGGAGCCCCCTGATGCATTTCTGGCAACCTCGCCCGGGCTCTGGACAACACGTATGATCATGATCGATCGCCAGTCGCTTGTTTCGTTCACTACTCCCCTCCCGGTAGCCACAAATGCCGCATTTGTTTCTATGCTTCAAGCGGAAGATTACGAGTTCATCAATGTCGGAGAAGCCGAAGCTTCTTGCGGTAACTTGGTCTTGCGTGCATACCTTGCACGCCATGGATATGCGCGGCCCCTTACGGTAGAACTCGGTTAAAGGAAGGAGGTCCGAGCAACTGCGACACGTATGCACCCCAGCCTGAACGATGGCAGCATACTCAACCTTGGTCAACTGCGAGCGCGCCAAGGGTTTGAGTGGGCGACCTTCCAACTGTTGGACTCGATGTGCCCGGCAGAGTCCCTTCGCATGGTGTGGTTTACCGCACCCTTCGAAGGAGCAAATTTTTCCGCCTGCTCGATGAACTCTCGCCTTTTTCATTTAGTAGTGTGCTGCACAGAGGCCGTAGCCGGCCTTCGCGTGCTGCGGTCTCTCGCAATCTTCAATGGAGCATTTCTGCTCATGGCTTCCCACTTTGCCCCCGTTTTTCGCAATATCTGGCAAGCAGACCGAATCAACGCCTGAAGTGTGACGTCGACTCAGATTCTGAGTTGGCGTAGCGGCTTGAGTTTCAATGACCGAGTCAAGGCTGGGGCCGCCCTCCACCAGTGAGGGAGGCACCTCGTCCCGGAGATCGCCTGTGCCTCAGCCGACGAAAGCCAGCCACGACGGTGGGCATGCCGACCGATCAGGTGCGCGTGTGTCTCGCTGCAGCCCCGCCGGCCTCAGCCACGCTGCTGGCTCTGTGGCCTCGAGGTGAGCCAAGCCGTCTGCGTGATGGGCGGGGTGGGGGTGAATGCCCGGTCGTCGCGCAGGAGGGCCCACAACGCGCTGGTGCGTCGTCGTGCGAGGGCGATGACGGCCTGGACGTGTTTGCAGCCCTCGCCACGTTTCTTGAGGTAGTACTCCCGGTTGGGGCCGCCGCGGATGATGCTGGTCTGCGCGGAGAGGTAGAAGACTCTGCGTAGGCGGCGGCTGTAGCGCTTGGGGCGGTGGAGGTTGCCGGTGCGGCGGCCGGAATCGCGTGGGACGGAGACCAGTCCGGCGGCTGAGGCCAGGTGGCCGGCGTCGGTGTAGGCGGTGAGGTCGCCCGCGGCGACGACGAACTCGGCTCCGAGGATGGAGCCCATGCCAGGCAGCGACTCGATGATTGCGGCTTGTGGGTGGGTGCGGAAGGCGTCGCGGAACTGCTGGTCGATGCGTTTGAGTCGGTCGTCCAGGGCCAGGATCTGAGTTGCCAGGTCGGCGACGATCTGTGCGGCGGTGTCCTCGCCGGGCAGTGCGGTCTGCTGGGCCTGGGCGGCTTCGATGGCCGTGGAGGCCACGCTGTCCGCGTCGCGGACACCGCGGTTGAGCAGCCAAGAGGTCAGGCGGGCCAGGCCGCGTCGGCGGAGGGCGGCGGGGGTCTGGTAGCCGGTCAGCAGCACCAGTGCGCCCTTGCGGGCCGAGTAGTCGAAGGCCCGCTCCAGGGCGGGGAACATGCCGGTGAGCACGTCGCGGAGCCGGTTGACCGTTCGCACTCGGTCGGTGACGAGGTCGGTGCGGTGGGCGGTCAGGAGCGCGAGGTCGGCGGCCAGCTGGGCGGGCACGTCGAGGGTGGTGAAGTCCCGGCGGTGGCGGGCGGTTTCGGCGAACCGTTCGACACGGTGACGGGACTGCCCGACTCCCTGCGTGGCGGCAAGGCGGCGCTGTCCTTCCTCGACCTGGCGACCAAGTACATCGATGCCCGTTGGACGGAGGCATCCGCCAAGCAGCGGGACAGCATTACGGATGCCTTGGCGACGGTCGTTCCCGTCCTGGTCAAGCCGGGACGGGGGCGACCCGCTCCCGAAGTGCTGCGTCGGGCGCTGCGCTCGTACCTCCTGCCCGTGCCACGCAGGGAGCGGGAGCGCCCGGAGGAGATCGCCTCTGCCGTGCGGTGGATCGAAAAGGCTTCGCTTCCGGTGGGGGAGCTGCAGGAGATCAGCCGTGTGCACGAGCTGATCGACGGGCTGAGCCGGAGGCTGGACGGCAAGCCTGCGGCCACCCAGACCTATCGGCGTCGGCGGGCCGTCGTCTTCAACGCGCTGGAATACGCGGTGGAGCTGGAATGCCTCACCTCCAACCCGCTGAGCCGCGTCCGGCGCAAGCGAGGCAAGCGGGCGGTGCAGGAAGTCGACCGCCGGGTGGTGGTCAACCCGCGACAGGCCCGAGAACTGCTCACCGCACTCACCTACGTGGGCGGCTACGAGCGGGCAAGCGGCCGGCGGCTGCGGGCCTTCTTCGGATGCCTGTACTACGCGGCCATGCGGCCGGGCGAGGCACTCGGCCTCCGCCGCTCCGACTGCACGCTTCCCGCACAGGGCTGGGGTCGCATCGAGCTGGCGGAGACCCGCCCGACGGCCGGTAAGGCGTGGACCGACTCCGGTGAGGCGCACGATCGGCGAGGGCTGAAGCAGCGGGCCCAGGGAGAGGTACGCACCGTGCCGATTCCGCCCCCGCTCGTGCGGCTGCTCCTCGACCACCTGGACGAGTTCGGCACAGCGGAAGACGGCCGGTTGTTCTCCAGCGAGCGGGGCAACGTGATCGCTGCCTCGTCGTACTCCCGCGCCTGGAAGCAGGCTCGGGGACTGGCGCTCGTTCCTGATCAGGTGTCCTCGGTCCTCGCCTTTCGGCCGTACGACCTCCGGCATGCGGGCGTTTCCCAGTGGCTCAACTCGGGAGTGCCCGCCCCGGATGTCGCTGCTCGGGCCGGCCACTCGGTGGACGTGCTCCTGAAGATCTACGCCAAGTGCATTGATGGCCAGGAGCAGGAGATGAACGACCGGATCATGCAAGGGCTCGGGGAGGACGACACCGAGAACTGACGACGGCCACGACCAATGGACGGAAGCCCCGGAGCGATCCGGGGCTTCCGTCCGTCCACGCATAGTCCACAGAGATACGTTGAGGCCTCTCGGAACCCTCGCTGACCTGCTGCGGAGCCCT
The DNA here is from genome assembly GCF_023630175.1 of Streptomyces cellostaticus. Taxonomy (GTDB): domain Bacteria; phylum Actinomycetota; class Actinomycetes; order Streptomycetales; family Streptomycetaceae; genus Streptomyces; species Streptomyces cellostaticus_A. Next base: position 79,608 of record NZ_JALLIN010000010.1, read on the forward strand.
CCAAGATCAACACGCCATTACAACGTGATCAGTGGCAAACGGCTGCTCCCGGCGGCATCCGCCTGCACATACGCGAAGACCCCGGCCTCAGCGTTTCCGCTGGTGACGGGGTCTTGGACACACTTACACAGTGTGCCCCCGGCAGGATTCGAACCTGCGCACACGGCTCCGGAGGCCGTTGCTCTATCCCCTGAGCTACGGGGGCGTGTCGGGCGCTGAGCTGTTCGCTTGCGGCGACGGATAGAACCCTAGCAGGTCTTCCGGGGTGATCAGGAACGGGTTTCCCGGCGTGCGTCGGGGCGGGTTGAGCCGACGCCGTCAGGAACTGGCCGACGCTGCCGCTGGGGCGGGACTTGGCCGGCGCTTCCCGCTCGGGCCTGCGTCGGACGGCCGTGTCACCCCGACGGGAGCCGGAGCCGCCCGGCGTGGCCGTTCGGTGGGAGTCGGACGCCGCTGTCGCTCCAACCGGAGCAGGAGAAGGCCGGCACCGTCCGGCTCGAGCCGGAGCCTGCCGGTGCCGCCACTCGAGCCGGAGCCTGCCGGTGCCGCCCCCCGACCCCAGCCTGCCGGCGCCGCCGCTCGGGCCGGAGCCGCCCGGCGCGGCCGCTCGGACGAGAGTTGGCCGGTCCCGCCGCTCAACCCCAACCCGCCGGTGCCGTCAGTCGCCCCGAGCCGGACGGTCCCGCCGCTCAACCCCAGCCCGCCGGTGCCGTCAGTCGCCCCGAGCCGGACGGCCCCGCCGCTCCGGTGCCAACCGCCCGGGCCCCGCCGCTTCGCCTCCCTCCGGGCCCCGCCGCTTCGCCCCCCTCCGGGCGGCGGCGTCGCCCGGACGGGGCGGAAGTGGGGAAAAGCCGGACGCGGTGGCCGGTGTCGACCTACTCTCGAGTTGTGCCAGGCGCTTCGGGTCGGGTGCTTGTTGTGGACGACAACAAGGTCATCCGGCAGCTGATCAGGGTCAACCTCGAGCTGGAGGGGCTTGAGGTCGTGACCGCTGCTGATGGTGCCGAGTGTCTGGATGTCGTGCACCGGGTTCAGCCCGATGTCGTCACGCTCGATGTCGTCATGCCCCGGCTGGACGGACTCCGGACCGCCGCGCGGCTGCGTGCCGATCCCCGCACCCGGGATCTTCCGCTCGCCATCGTCAGCGCGTGCACCCAGCACGAGGTGGAGAACGGGCTCGACGTCGGTGTCGACGCCTTCCTCGCCAAGCCCTTCGAACCCGCGGAACTCGTCGGGCTCGTCAAGCGGCTCCTCGAGCTCAAGCCCGGCCGTGGCCGGCCCGGGGAGGGCGACGGGGACGAAGAAGGGGACGGCGACGAGGGGAGCGGCGGAGCGCCCGGGGGCGGTGACGGGGTCACCGGTGGGGCGCCTCCCACCCCCTCCCGTCTCGCACCGTAAAACCGCTTCGCGTACCCACCCCCCACCTCCCCTACGCTTGTCCCGTGACCCCCGTCGAGCTCTCCCGCACCGTGTTGCACTCGGTGCGTGCTGCCGTGGCCGACGGGGAGCTGTGCGTGGACCTGCTGCCCGAGCGGGCCGGCGTGACCGAGCCGGGGCCCGGGGGGTGCGGGGACTACGCCACGAACGTCGCCCTCCGGCTCGCCCGGGCGGCCGGGCAGGCCCCTCTGGAGGTCGCCGAGATCCTCCGCAAGAGGCTGCTCGGGGTCGACGGCGTCGAGGACGTCGTCGTCACCGGCCCGGGATTCCTCAACATCACACTCGCCGACAGCGGCGAGACGGCCGTCGGTCTCGTCGCCGAGATCCGCCGGCTGGGCCCCGCCTACGGCCACGGTGACGCGCTCGCCGGGCAGGTCCTGCTGTTGCGCGTGCCGTACGAGGTGCGGGCCGAGGTCGTCGCCGACGCGGTCGTACGGATGGTCGCGACCCAGGGCGGGCGGGCCGAGGTCGACCACGGGGAGCCGGTGAACCTGCGGCCCGTGCCCGCTCCGGAGGACCCGGCCCCGCTCGGGGCCGACGCCGCCCAGTGGGCGCTGCTGCATCCCGCGCCGCACGACCGCCCCCGGATCACCGCCGACCACCTGGCGCAGCGGGAGGCCAATCCGCTGTTCCGGGTGCGGTACGCGCACGCCCGCACGCGGGCCCTGACCCGTAACGCCGCCCGTCTCGGGTTCGGCGCCGAGCCCGGACCCGTGGCGGCCAGCGAGGTCGTGGCCGCCCTCGCCGACCACCCCCGCATCCTCACCGCGGCCGCCGTCCGCCGCGCCCCGGACCGGCTCGCCCGGCATCTCGTCACCGTCGCCGACGCCGTGCTGCCCTTCCTGCCCACCGTGCTGCCGCGCGGCGAGGAGAAACCCTCGGCCGCCCACCGTGCCCGGCTCGCCCTCGCCGAAGCCGCCGGGACGGTGCTGGCCGGTGGCCTCTCCCTGCTCGGCATCGACGCACCCGAACACCTCTGAGGCGACCCCAGGGCGCCCCGGAGAGAGACAGAGAGTCTGAGAGTCACGTCATGAGCCGTTCCGCCCACCCCGCCGGGCCCCGTCACGCCGATGTCCTCACCGAGGGGCACTACTCCGCCCCGCCCGCCGACCTCAACGCCCTCGACCCCAAGGTGTGGGCGCAGACGGTCGGCCGCGACGAGGACGGTGTCCTCACCGTCGGCGGGATTCCCGCGACCCGGCTCGCCGAGGAGTTCGGCACCCCCGCCTACATCCTCGACGAGGCCGACTTCCGGGCCCGGGCGCGCGCCTGGCGCACCGCGTTCGGCGCCGACGCCGACGTGTTCTACGCCGGAAAGGCGTTCCTGTCCCGGGCCGTCGTGCGGTGGCTGCACGAGGAGGGGCTCAATCTCGACGTGTGTTCCGGTGGGGAGCTGACCACCGCGCTGTCCGCCGGGATGCCCGCCGAGCGCATCGCCTTCCACGGCAACAACAAGTCCGTGGCGGAGATCGAGCGTGCGGTCGAGGCCGGCGTCGGGCGGATCGTCATCGACTCCTTCCAGGAGATCGTGCGGGTCGCGCACGTCGCGCGGTCGCTGGGCAGGCGGCAGCGGGTGCAGATCCGGATCACCGTCGGGGTCGAGGCCCACACCCACGAGTTCATCGCCACCGCCCACGAGGACCAGAAGTTCGGCATCCCGCTCGCCGGCGGTCAGGCCGCCGAGGCGGTGCGGCGCGCGCTCCAGCTCGACGGGCTCGAGGTGATCGGGATCCACAGCCACATCGGCTCGCAGATCTTCGACATGTCCGGCTTCGAGGTCGCCGCCCACCGGGTGGTCGGGCTGCTGAAGGACATCCGGGACGAACACGGGGTCGAGCTGCCCGAGATCGACCTCGGCGGCGGCCTCGGCATCGCGTACACCAGCGCCGACGACCCGCGCGAGCCGCACGAGATCGCCAAGGCGCTCACCGAGATCGTCGGCCGGGAGTGCGAGGCCGCCCGGCTGCGCACACCCCGCATCTCGGTCGAGCCCGGCCGTGCCATCGTCGGGCCCACGGCGTTCACGCTGTACGAGGTCGGCACCGTCAAGCCGCTCGAGGGGCTGCGGACGTACGTCTCCGTGGACGGCGGCATGTCCGACAACATCCGCACCGCGCTGTACGACGCGGAGTACAGCGTCGCCCTCGTCTCGCGCGCCAGCGACGCCGAGCCGGTGCTCTGCCGCGTCGTCGGGAAGCACTGCGAGAGCGGGGACATCGTGGTCAAGGACGCGTTCCTGCCCGCCGACCTGGCGCCGGGCGACCTGCTCGCCGTACCCGCCACCGGTGCCTACTGCCGGTCCATGGCCAGCAACTACAACCACGTGCTGCGCCCGCCGGTCGTCGCGGTGCGGGACGGCGAGGCGCGGGTGATCATGCGACGGGAGACGGAGGAGGACCTGCTGCGTCTCGACGTCGGCTGACGCAGGCCGCGGCATCGGCCCGCGGCGGCGTCCGTCGTGCGACGGAGGGCGATGTCGGCTGACGCGGGCTCCTGTCGTCCCACCGCTCTTCCCGACGCGCGTCCCACCGGGGCCGGTGTCGGCCGCCGCCGGCTCCCATCGTCCGGCTGGGGCCGGCGTCGGCTCAGGGTGGCCGCCGTTGTCCGACGGGCCCCGGCATCGTCAGACCGGTACCGGCGTCGTCAGAAGTTGCCGGCATCGTCCGAACCGGTACCGGCGTCGTCAGAAGTTGCACGTCATCGTCCGACGGGCGCCGGTATCGGCCGATGGCGGTCGGGAGGGCGGGGTGACGGAGCGGTCGGGAGGGGAGGGCGGGAGTTCCGGAACCCTCGGTTCCGCGGGCGGTCGTGCGCCGCGGGAGAGGGGCCGGAAGATCTTCGGTGGCCCCATCCCGGGAGAATGAAATAGATGTCTCACGATCCGGACGAAGGGTAGAAACTCCCGTCCGGTGAGTGAGACTGGTCGAACCGTAGACGGTAAGAGGGAAACGAGGTCGGATGATGCGTACGCGTCCGCTGAAGGTGGCGCTGCTGGGCTGTGGAGTGGTCGGCTCAGAGGTGGCGCGCATCATGACGACGCACGCCGACGACCTCGCCGCCCGGATCGGCGCGCCGGTGGAACTGGCCGGGGTCGCCGTGCGCCGGCCCGGCAAGGTGCGCGAGGGCATCGACCCGGACCTGGTCACCACCGACGCCACCGCCCTCGTCAAACGCGGCGACCTCGACGTCGTCGTCGAGGTCATCGGCGGCATCGAGCCCGCGCGGAGCCTCATCACCACCGCCTTCGAGCACGGCGCGTCCGTGGTCAGCGCCAACAAGGCGCTGCTCGCCCAGGACGGGGCCGCCCTGCACGCCGCCGCCGAGGAGCACGGCCGGGACCTGTACTACGAGGCCGCCGTCGCCGGTGCCATCCCGCTGATCCGGCCGCTGCGCGAGTCCCTCGCCGGTGACAAGGTCAACCGGGTGCTCGGCATCGTCAACGGCACGACCAACTTCATCCTGGACAAGATGGACTCCACCGGCGCCGGGTACCAGGAGGCGCTGGACGAGGCCACCGCGCTCGGGTACGCGGAGGCCGACCCGACCGCCGACGTCGAGGGCTTCGACGCCGCGGCCAAGGCCGCCATCCTGGCCGGTATCGCCTTCCACACCCGCGTGCGGCTCGACGACGTCTACCGCGAGGGCATGAGCGAGGTCACCGCCGCCGACTTCCGCTCGGCCGCGGAGATGGGCTGCACGATCAAGCTGCTCGCCATCTGCGAGCGGGCCGCCGACGGCGCCTCGGTGACCGCGCGGGTGCATCCCGCGATGATCCCGCTCAGTCACCCGCTCGCCTCCGTGCGTGGCGCCTACAACGCCGTCTTCGTGGAGTCCGACGCCTCCGGGCAGCTCATGTTCTACGGTCCCGGCGCCGGCGGTTCCCCGACCGCCTCCGCCGTGCTCGGCGACCTGGTCGCCGTCTGCCGCAACCGGCTCAACGGCGCGACGGGGCCCGGCGAGTCGGCGTACGCGGCCCTGCCGGTCTCGCCCATGGGCGAGGTCGTCACGCGCTACCACATCAGCCTCGACGTCGCGGACAAGCCGGGTGTCCTGGCCCAGGTCGCGACCGTGTTCGCCGAGCACGGGGTGTCGATCGATACGGTTCGCCAGCAGGGCAAGGACGGCGAGGCCTCCCTCGTCGTCGTCACCCACCGCGCGTCCGACGCCTCCCTGACCGGGACCGTCGAGGCGCTGCGCAAGCTCGACACCGTGCGGGGTGTCGCCAGCATCATGCGGGTTGAAGGAGAGTAACCAGCAATGACCCACCAGTGGCGCGGAATCATCGAGGAGTACCGGGACAGGCTGCCGGTATCCGACACCACGCCGGTCGTGACGCTCCGCGAGGGCGGCACGCCCCTCGTGCCCGCGCAGGTGCTGTCCGAGCGCACGGGCTGTGAGGTCCACCTGAAGGTGGAGGGCGCCAACCCCACCGGCTCCTTCAAGGACCGCGGCATGACCATGGCCATCTCCAAGGCCAAGGAGGAGGGGGCGAAGGCGGTCATCTGCGCCTCCACGGGCAACACCTCCGCCTCGGCCGCCGCCTACGGAGTGCGGGCCGGGATGGTCTCGGCCGTGCTCGTGCCGCAGGGCAAGATCGCCCTCGGCAAGATGGGCCAGGCCCTGGTGCACGGGGCCAAGATCCTCCAGGTCGACGGAAACTTCGACGACTGCCTCACGCTCGCCCGCGCCCTCAGTGAGAACTACCCGGTGGCGCTGGTCAATTCGGTCAACCCGGTGCGTATCGAGGGGCAGAAGACGGCGGCCTTCGAGATCGTGGACATGCTCGGCGACGCCCCCGACATCCATGTCCTCCCGGTCGGCAACGCGGGCAACATCACCGCGTACTGGAAGGGCTACAAGGAGTACGCCGCCGACGGCGTCTGCGCCCGGACCCCGCGCATGTGGGGCTTCCAGGCCTCCGGCAGCGCGCCGATCGTGCGCGGTGAGGTGGTCAAGGACCCGTCGACCATCGCCACCGCGATCCGTATCGGCAACCCGGCCTCCTGGGACCGCGCCCTCGCCGCCCGCGACGAGTCCGGCGGTGCCATCGACGAGGTGACGGACCGTGAAATCCTGCGCGCCTACCGCCTGTTGGCCGCTCAGGAGGGCGTCTTCGTGGAGCCCGCCTCCGCGGCCTCGGTGGCCGGCCTGCTCAAGGCCGCCGAGCAGGGCAGGGTGGACCGGGGGCAGCGCATCGTGTGCACGGTCACCGGCAACGGTCTGAAGGACCCGGACTGGGCCGTCGCCGGCGCGCCGCAGCCGGTCACCGTCCCGGTCGACGCGGCCACCGCCGCGGAGCGCCTCGGCCTGGCCTGAGCGGCCGCGGGCCCGCGGAACCCGCCCCGCGGGGCGGTCCGTGGCAGGGTGCACGGGAGGTCCACGACACGCATCATGCGCCTCCCGTGCGCCCTATGTCGCCGCGGAACCTTCCTTCGATAGGCTGTACCGAACCCGCCTACCGCATATGCCCAGCGTGTGGGCGCGGGCCGCGCCGTCTCCGCGACCCGACGGGTCCTCGTACGTCATCGAATGTCCGTCGAAGTGATCGAGCGGCATTCGACCCTTCGGATGTCCTTCGACACTCACGCAGCTCAAGGAGAGTCTTCGAGCGATGGCCGGTCCAGCTTTCCGCGCCGCCGCCGTCCGGGTGCGCGTCCCTGCCACCAGCGCCAATCTCGGCCCGGGCTTCGACGCCCTGGGCCTCGCGCTGGGGTTGTACGACGACGTCGTCGTCCGGGTGGCCGACTCCGGTCTGCACATCGACATCGCGGGTGAGGGCGGCGAGACCCTGCCCCGAGACGAGAGTCATCTGCTCGTCCGCTCCCTGCGCACCGCCTTCGACCTGCTCGGCGGACAGCCGCGCGGCCTGGAGATCGTCTGCGCCAACCGCATCCCGCACGGCCGTGGCCTCGGTTCCTCCTCCGCCGCCATCTGCGCCGGCATCGTCGCCGCCCGCGCGGTGACCATAGGCGGCGAGGCCCGGCTCGACGAGGCGGCGCTGCTCGCCCTGGCCACGGAGATCGAGGGGCATCCCGACAACGTGGCCGCCTGCCTGCTCGGCGGATTCACCCTGTCCTGGATGGAGGCCGGCGCCGCCCGGGCCATCAGGACGGAGCCCGACGATTCCATCGTTCCGGTGGTTTTCGTGCCCGGGAAACCGGTGCTCACCGAAACCGCGCGCGGCCTGCTGCCGCGCACCGTGCCGCACGTGGACGCGGCTGTCAACGCGGGCCGTGCCGCCCTGCTCGTCGAGGCCCTCACCCGGCGCCCCGAGCTGCTGCTGCCCGCCACCGAGGACCGTCTGCACCAGGAGTACCGCGCCCCGGCCATGCCGGAGAGCGCCGCGCTGGTGGAGCGGTTGCGGGCCGACGGGATCCCGGCCGTCATCTCGGGCGCCGGACCCACCGTCATGGCGCTGGCCGACGCCGACAGCGCCGACAAGGTGTCCCACCTCGCGGGCGAGGGCTGGGCCGCCAACCGGCTGGACCTCGATCTCCAGGGAGCGAGCGTGCTGCCGCTTGCGACCTGAGACACGGTTGCCGGATTTGGAGAGGGGGAATGATTGTTGGATCCGGTAGTGTTAACCTCAAGTCTGCACCCGACCCCACCATGGCGAGGTGCTTCGTGTCCCCGTCCGGGACAGACATCCTTCCGGGAGCCTCCCACACCACTCCGTGTTCCGTGCGCCGTACCTGGGCAGTACGACGTATGCGGACATTGAGCGGGACTTCGGTGGGGGTACCCCCTCTGGGGGAGCTCCGGAACCGGTGCTACCACGCCACGTGACACTGGGTGCCACGGCTCGCGGAAGCGCCATCACCAGAAATTCTCTTCCGCCGCTTTGGCGGACCACCGCCCCGGCACGGTCCATCGAAGACAGGACCGTAGCCGGACAGCACAACCGGTCGCCGAGCCAGACAGGCCGACGTCCGCTCCAGGGAAGGACCCTTCGTGAGCGACACCACCGATCTGATGGGCGCACGTGTCGAGGAGACCGCTGCCGCGCCCGCCACGGACGCCTCCGCGCCTGCCGGCGGTGCCGGCTCCCGGCGGCGCCGCGGTACCGGCCTCGAGGGCATGGTGCTGGCCGAGCTGCAGCAGGTCGCATCCGGCCTCGGCATCAGGGGCACCGCGCGCATGCGCAAGAGCCAGCTGATCGAGGTCATCAAGGAGGCTCAGGCGGGGGGTGCCGCCCAGGCCCCCGCGGGCTCCGGGGGAGGGGGCGCCGCTCCCAAGGCGGAGGCGGCCACCGAGACCAAGCCCAAGCGCCGGGCCACCTCCAAGGCCCGTACCGGCGAGGACGCCGCCGAGAAGAAGGCGGACAAGGCGGACAAGGCTCCCGCCGAGAAGGCCGTGGCCCAGCAGCAGATCGAGATCCCCGGTCAGCCGGCCGGTGGCGCCGCCCGCTCGGGCGACGCCGAGCGCGGGGGCGACGACGCCCCGGCCGAGCGCCGTCGCCGTCGCGCCACCGCCGACGCGGGCAGCCCGGCCGCCGGTGCCGAGAGCGCCGCCGAGGCGAAGGGCGAGTCCAAGGGCGAGACGCAGCAGGGCGGCCAGCAGGGCGAGGCCCGCGGCGACTCCGGTGACGGCGAGGGCCGTGGCCGCCGTGACCGCCGCGAGCGCGGCCGTGACCGCGACCGCCGCGGCAAGGGCGACGACCAGCAGGGCGGCGGTCGTCAGGACCGTCAGCAGCAGGGCCAGCAGGGTGGCGGTCGTCAGGACCGCAACAGCGGCCCGCAGGACGACGACGACTTCGAGGGCGGGCGCCGGGGCCGTCGCGGCCGCTACCGCGACCGCCGGGGCCGCCGTGGCCGCGACGACGTCGCCGAGCCGCAGGTCGCCGAGGACGACGTCCTGATCCCCGTCGCGGGCATCCTGGACATCCTCGACAACTACGCCTTCATCCGGACCTCCGGCTACCTGCCCGGCCCGAACGACGTGTACGTCTCCCTCGCCCAGGTCCGCAAGAACGGCCTGCGCAAGGGTGACCACATCACCGGCGCGGTCCGCCAGCCGAAGGAGGGCGAGCGCCGCGAGAAGTTCAACGCGCTGGTCCGCCTCGACTCCGTCAACGGCATGGCGCCCGAACACGGCCGTGGCCGCCCGGAGTTCAACAAGCTGACCCCCCTGTACCCGCAGGACCGCCTCCGCCTGGAGACGGACCCGGGTGTGCTGACCACCCGCATCATCGACCTCGTGTCGCCGATCGGCAAGGGCCAGCGCGGTCTGATCGTGGCCCCGCCGAAGACCGGCAAGACCATGATCATGCAGGCGATCGCCAACGCGATCACCCACAACAACCCCGAGTGCCACCTGATGGTCGTCCTCGTCGACGAGCGTCCGGAAGAGGTCACCGACATGCAGCGGTCGGTGAAGGGCGAGGTCATCTCCTCGACCTTCGACCGTCCGGCGGAGGACCACACCACGGTCGCCGAGCTGGCCATCGAGCGCGCCAAGCGCCTGGTGGAGCTGGGTCACGACGTGGTCGTGCTGCTCGACTCGATCACGCGTCTGGGCCGTGCGTACAACCTCGCCGCCCCGGCCTCCGGCCGCATCCTGTCCGGTGGTGTCGACTCGACCGCCCTGTACCCGCCGAAGCGGTTCTTCGGTGCGGCCCGCAACATCGAGGACGGCGGCTCGCTCACCATCCTCGCCACCGCCCTGGTGGACACCGGGTCCCGCATGGACGAGGTGATCTTCGAGGAGTTCAAGGGCACCGGCAACATGGAGCTCAAGCTCGACCGGAAGCTCGCCGACAAGCGCATCTTCCCGGCGGTGGACGTCGACGCGTCCGGTACCCGCAAGGAAGAGATCCTGCTCGGCAACGAGGAGCTCGCCGTCGTCTGGAAGCTGCGCCGGGTGCTGCACGCGCTCGACCAGCAGCAGGCGATCGAGCTGCTGCTGGACAAGATGAAGCAGACCAAGTCGAACGTCGAGTTCCTGATGCAGATTCAGAAGACGACGCCGACGCCCGGCAACGGCGACTAGCCGCAGATTCCGGGCCGGAATCGAGGGCCGCCCCCCGTCACCAGGTGACGGGGGGCGGCCTTTTCGCTGCCGGGAGGTGGCGGAGCGCGGCACGCGCCCCGCGCACCACGTCCTCCCGCCGGTGGAACCCGGTACCCGTACAAGGGCGCCGGAAAGGGGGCGAACGAGATCCTTGCCACAGAGGTGGCGTTCGGCACCCGCTCGCGGACGCCCGGCATCCGGGGACGAAACCGCAGGTGAGCGTGGATGGCCGGAGACCACGCGGTCACGCGCGGTGGTCACCGCCGCACGCGGCGGACGCGGAGCGCCGTGCAACCCTTTGCCGGGCTTCCCCGTCTGGCCGGGCGGAGCGACGATGGAGCGGTGACGACCGCGACTGACCCTGAAAGCAGGGGGTAACCGACAGAACGAGACCAGAGGAGTGACGTGTCCGCCGACAGCACGCCGGAGCCCGGCATAACGGAGCCGGTCCCCACCGGCCCGCAGCGACGAAGCGGGGGCCGCCGCGAGGCCGCCCCACCCGGCAGGCGCCGCAAGGCCCTGCTCGCCGCCGCGTGGGCGGCCGCGGGCGTGCTGGTGCTGGGCGGCACCGGCGCCGGGTACCTCTACTTCAAGCTCAACGGCAACCTGAAGAGCGTCGACATCGACCAGGCCCTCGGCAGCGAGCGGCCCGTGAAGGTCGACAACGGTTCCGAGAACATCCTGGTCCTCGGCTCGGACACCCGCTCGGGCAAGAACCGCAAGCTGGGCGGCGGCATCGACGACGGCAGCGCCCGCTCCGACACCGCGATGATCGTCCACGTGTACCAGGGGCACCAGCGGGCCGCCGTGGTCTCCGTGCCGCGCGACACCCTCATCGACCGCCCCGCCTGCACCGATACCCGGGGCGACAGCCACCCGGCCGCGTCCGGCGTGATGTTCAACTCCGCCTACTCCGCCGGCGGCGCCGCCTGCGCCGTGAAGACGGTCGAGTCCCTCAGCGGCATCCGCATGGACCACTACCTCGAGGTCGACTTCGCCGGCTTCCAGCAGCTCATCGACGACCTCGGCGGGGTCCCGGTCACCACGACCAAGGCCATCGACGACCCGCAGAGCCACCTGAACCTCAAGGCCGGCACCCACACCCTGGACGGCGAGCGGGCGCTCGCCCTGGTCCGCACCCGGCACGGCGTCGGCGACGGCTCCGACCTGGGCCGCATCCAGCTCCAGCAGGCCTTCGTCAAGGCGCTGCTCGACCAGGTCGAACACGTCGGCGTGCTCGGCAACCCCAAGAGGCTGTACGACCTCGCCGACACCGCGACCAAGGCCGTCACCACCGACTCCGACCTCGGCTCGGTCAACGCCCTCGCGGACTTCGCGAGCGGTCTGAAGGGCATCGGCTCCAGCCATCTGCGGATGGTCACGATGCCCGTCCGGTACGACCCGGCCGACCCCAACCGGGTCCTGCTGCAGAAGGCCAAGGCCGAACTGGTCTGGAAGGCGCTGAGGAACGACCGGCCCATACCCGCGTCGGCCACGAAGGGCACGGCGGCGGGTGCCGCCAAGGGCGTCGTCGACGGCTGAGCCCCGCACCCGGCCGTCCCGCCCGGCGACACGCGGACGTCCGGGGAATAGACGGCCCCGCCTCCCGGTTTTGGGGGATGGCGCCAGTCCTGGCAGACTGGTACGTCGGCTCCGGTTCACGCTTTCGCATCCCGCGGCTGCGACCCGGCGCCCTCCCGGAATCTAGGAGACACCTTGAAGCGCGACATCCACCCCGAGTACGTCGAGACGCAGGTCAGCTGCACCTGTGGCGCGTCGTTCACCACCCGCAGCACCATCGAGTCCGGCACCATCCGGGCCGAGGTCTGCTCCGAGTGCCACCCGTTCTACACGGGCAAGCAGAAGATCCTCGACACCGGTGGCCGTGTGGCCCGCTTCGAGGCCCGCTTCGGCAAGGCCGCCGGCTCCAAGAAGTAGCGAGCCCCATACCGCCGGTCCACGGTCGCGCCCCTCGCGGGGCGTGCCCGGGACCGGCGTTTTTGGTCGCCCGCCCTTGCCCTCACCGCCGTATCAGGAGCCGAAAGATGTTCGAGGCCGTCGATGAACTCGTCGCCGAGCACGCCGACCTGGAGAAGAAGCTCGCCGACCCGTCGGTCCACGCCGACCAGGCCAACGCGCGCAAGCTGAACAAGCGCTACGCCGAGCTCACCCCGATCGTCGCCACGTACCGCTCCTGGAAGCAGAACGGCGACGACATCGAGACCGCGCGCGAATTCGCCGCCGACGACCCCGACTTCGCCGCCGAGGTCAAGGAGCTCGAGAAGCAGCGCGAGGAGCTGACCGACAAGCTGCGCCTGCTGCTCGTCCCGCGCGACCCCAGTGACGACAAGGACGTCATCCTGGAGATCAAGGCCGGCGCGGGCGGTGACGAGTCCGCGCTGTTCGCCGGTGACCTGCTGCGCATGTACCTGCGCTACGCCGAGCGCGTCGGCTGGAAGACCGAGATCATCGACGCCACCGAGTCCGAGCTGGGCGGCTACAAGGACGTCCAGGTCGCGGTGAAGGCCCGCGGGCAGATCGAACCCGGCCAGGGCGTGTGGGCCCGGCTGAAGTACGAGGGCGGTGTGCACCGCGTGCAGCGCGTGCCGGCCACCGAGTCCCAGGGCCGTATCCACACCTCCGCCGCCGGTGTCCTCGTGACCCCCGAGGCCGAGGAGGTCGACGTCGAGATCAACCCGAACGACCTGCGGATCGACGTCTACCGCTCCTCCGGGCCCGGCGGCCAGTCGGTCAACACCACCGACTCCGCGGTGCGCATCACGCACCTGCCGACCGGAGTCGTCGCCTCCTGCCAGAACGAGAAGAGCCAGCTCCAGAACAAGGAGCAGGCGCTGCGTATCCTGCGCTCCAGGCTGCTCGCGGCGGCGCAGGAGGAGGCGGAGCGGGAGGCGGCCGACGCCCGCCGCAGCCAGGTCCGCACCGTCGACCGCTCCGAGAAGATCCGCACCTACAACTTCCCGGAGAACCGCATCTCGGACCACCGCGTCGGCTTCAAGGCGTACAACCTCGACCAGGTCCTGGACGGCGAACTCGCCGCGGTGATCCAGGCCTGCGTCGACGCCGACTCGGCGGCGAAGCTGGCGGCCGCGTAAGAGGCGCGTACGAGTTACACGGAGGACTTGCGTGCAGTCACCAACCGGGGGGCGCCCCCCGAGCCCCCGCAGTCTGCTGCTCGCCGAGGTGGCCCAGGCCACCCAGCGGCTGGCCGACGCAGGCGTGCCCTCGCCGCGCACCGACGCGGAGGAGCTCGCCGCGTTCGTGCACGGTGTGAAGCGGGGCCAGCTGCACTCCGTCCAGGACTCCGACTTCGACGCCCGCTACTGGGAGGTCATCGCCCGGCGCGAGCAGCGCGAGCCGCTGCAGCACATCACCGGGCGTGCCTACTTCCGGTACCTGGAGCTCCAGGTCGGGCCGGGTGTGTTCGTGCCCCGGCCGGAGACGGAGTCCGTGGTGGGCTGGGCCATAGACGCCGTGCGCGCCATGGACGTGGTCGAGCCCTGCATCGTCGACCTGTGCACCGGCTCCGGCGCCATCGCGCTCGCGCTCGCCCAGGAGGTGCCGCGCTCGCGCGTCCACGCCGTGGAGCTGAGCGAGGAAGCGCTGCAGTGGACGCGCAAGAACGTCGAGGGGTCCAGGGTCGACCTGCGCCAGGGCGACGCCCTGACCGCCTTCCCGGACCTCGACGGCCAGGTCGACCTGGTCATCTCCAATCCGCCGTACATCCCGCTCACCGAGTGGGAGTACGTCGCGCCCGAGGCCCGTGACTACGACCCGGAGATGGCGTTGTTCTCCGGCGAGGACGGTCTCGCCCTCATCCGTGGCATCGAGCGCACCGCGCACCGGCTGCTGCGGCCCGGCGGGGTCGTCGTCATCGAGCACGCCGACACCCAGGGCGGCCAGGTGCCCTGGATCTTCACCGAGGAGCGGGGCTGGGCCGACGCGGCCGACCACCCCGACCTGAACAACCGGCCCCGGTTCGCGACCGCCCGCAAGGCGCTGCCGTGAGCACCCCGCCGACTTCCAGCCCGCAGTATCCGCACGAGGAGGCCCGCTAGACATGGCACGGCGATACGACACCAACGACGCGACCGACCGTGTGACGGGTCTGCGCGAGGCCGCGTCCGCCGTCCGCCGGGGCGAGCTGGTGGTACTGCCGACCGACACGGTCTACGGCATCGGCGCCGACGCGTTCTCCGCGGAGGCGGTCGCCGACGTGCTGGCCGCCAAGGGCCGGGGCCGCAACATGCCCACCCCCGTCCTGATCGGCTCCCCGAACACCCTGCACGGCCTCGTCACGGACTTCTCCGAGCTGGCCTGGGAACTGGTCGACGCCTTCTGGCCGGGCGCCCTCACGCTCGTCGCCCGGCACCAGCCGTCCCTGCAGTGGGACCTGGGCGACACCCGGGGCACGGTCGCCGTGCGCATGCCGCTGCACCCGGTGGCCATCGAGCTGCTCACCGAGGTCGGCCCGATGGCCGTGACCTCCGCCAACCTCACCGGACACCCGGCACCCGAGGACTGCGACGCCGCGCAGCGGATGCTCGGGGACTCCGTCTCCGTCTACCTCGACGGTGGCCCGACGCCCGGCAACGTGCCGTCGTCCATCGTGGACGTCACCGGCGAGGTGCCGGTGCTGCTGCGGGAGGGCGCGCTCTCCCCGGAGGAGCTGCGGAAGGTCGTACCCGACCTCGAGGTGGCGAATTGACGGCCCCTGACGCGGGGCGTGGCATAGGCAGGGAGAGCGCCGCGGAGATCACGACGACGTTCGTCGGGCTTCCGCGGGACTGCTTCCGCATCCTCCACGTCAGCACCGGCAACGTGTGCCGCTCGCCGATCACCGAGCGGCTGACCCGTCATTTCGTGACGGAGCGGCTCGGTGTGCTCGGCGGCGGACTGATCGTGGAGAGCGCCGGCACCTGGGGCCACGAGGGCGCCCCCATGGAGGCCAACGCGGAGACCGTGCTGGCCGAGTTCGGCGCCGACGCGTCCGGCTTCACCGGCCGGGAACTGCTGGACGAGCACGTGATCATGGCCGATCTGGTGCTCACGGCCACCCGCGACCACCGCGCCCAGGTCATCTCCATGGGCCACTCGGCGGGCCTGCGCACCTTCACCCTGAAGGAGTTCACCCGCCTGGTGCGCGCCATAGACCCCACCACGCTGCCTCCGCTGGAGGACGGCGTGGTGGTGCGTGCGCGCGCCCTGGTGCGCGCGGCGGCCGCGCTGCGCGGCTGGCTGCTGGCGCCGACCGCGGAGGCGGACGAGGTGTACGACCCGTACGGGGCGCCGCTGCCCTTCTTCCGCTCGATCGGCGACGAGATACACGAGGCGCTCGATCCGGTGGTGACCGCGCTGACCGGGGTCCCGGCCCGCGCGTGACGCGGGCCGGCGCTCCGGGCCCGTGCGGGGACCGGCGCCGGCGACGGGTGGGGCAACCCGCGCGTACCGGACATCGCGGGCCTACATTGGACTCACGTCACCGTCGACCGCCCGGAGTCCGCCATGTCGGTCACCCGCACCCTCGAGACCGATGTCCTGCGGGACCAGGATCCCGAGCTCGCCGACGTCCTGTTCGCCGAGCTGGACCGGCAGTCGACGACGCTCCAGCTCATCGCCGCCGAGAACTTCACCTCCCGGGCCGTGCTGGCCGCCCTCGGCTCCCCGCTCGCCAACAAGTACGCGGAGGGCTACCCCGGCGCCCGGCACCACGGCGGCTGCGAGATCGTCGACGTCGCCGAGCGCCTGGCCGTCGGGCGGGCCAGGACACTGTTCGGCGCCGAGCACGCCAATGTGCAGTGCCACTCGGGCTCCGCGGCCGTCCTGGCCGCCTACGCCGCCCTGCTGCGCCCCGGTGACACCGTCCTCGCCCTGGGGCTGTCCTACGGCGGCCACCTCACCCACGGCTCGCCCGCGAACTTCTCCGGCCGCTGGTTCGACTTCGTCGGCTACGGGGTCGACGCCGAGACCGGGCTCATCGACCACGACCAGGTCCGCCACCTGGCCCGGAACCATCGGCCCAAGGCCATCGTCTGCGGTTCCATCGCCTACCCCCGCCACCTCGACTACGCGTTCTTCCGGGACGTCGCCGACGAGGTGGGGGCGTATCTGATCGCCGACGCCGCGCACCCGATCGGCCTGGTCGCCGGGGGAGCGGCGCCCAGTCCGGTGCCGTACGCCGACATCGTCTGCGCCACCACGCACAAGGTGCTGCGCGGCCCGCGCGGCGGGATGATCCTGTGCGGGGCCGAGCTGGCCGAGCGGGTGGACCGGGCGGTGTTCCCCTTCACCCAGGGCGGCGCGCAGATGCACACCATCGCCGCCAAGGCCGTCGCCTTCGGTGAGGCGGCGACCCCGGCCTTCGGCACCTACGCCCGGCAGGTGGTCGCCAACGCGCGGGTGCTCGCGGGCCATCTGGCCGCCGAGGGGCTGGGCGTGATCACCGGCGGTACGGACACCCACATGATCACCGCCGATCCGGGCCCGCTCGGTGTGGACGGACGCACCGCGCGCGGACGGCTCGCGGCCGCCGGGATCGTGCTGGACTGCTGTGTCCTTCCCCACGGCGACGGCCGGGGGCTGCGCCTGGGCACGGCCGCGGTGACGACGCAGGGCATGGGGGAGCCGGAGATGGTCCGGATCGCCGCGCTCCTGGCCGCCGTCCTGCGGGGCGAGGCGGAGGCCGCCGCCACGCGGGCCGAGGTGCGTGGGCTGACCGGCGGATTCCCGCCGTATCCGGGGTGAACCGGGGTAGGCGGAAGGCACGTGCACCCGGCGGCGCGCGGCGGCACACAGCCACCCGTGCAACCATCGTCGCTACCCGGAAGTCCTCATCCGTAAGCGTCCGTCGCTAGGGTGTGGGGCTGTGATGGCCAGCGAGACCTGTGGGGAAGCCCGTGCGTGAATACCTGCTGACGCTCTGCATCACGGCCGCGGTGACGTACCTGCTGACAGGGCCGGTGCGGAAGTTCGCGATCGTGGCGGGGGCGATGCCGGAGATCCGGGCGCGTGACGTGCACCGGGAACCCACTCCGCGTCTCGGCGGGATCGCGATGTTCTTCGGACTGTGCGCGGGCCTGCTGGTCGCGGACCACCTGACCAACCTCAACGAGGTCTTCGCCAAGTCGAACGAGCCACGGGCGCTGCTCTCCGGGGCCGCGCTGATCTGGCTGATCGGCGTCCTGGACGACAAGTTCGAGATCGACGCGCTGATCAAGCTCGGCGGACAGATGATCGCCGCCGGCGTCATGGTCATGCAGGGCCTGACGATCCTGTGGCTGCCGGTCCCGGGCGTCGGCAACGTGGCGCTGACCCAGTGGCAGGGCACCCTGCTGACCGTGGCGCTGGTCGTCATCACCATCAACGCCGTGAACTTCGTGGACGGCCTCGACGGCCTGGCCTCCGGCATGGTCTGCATCGCGGCGGCCGCGTTCTTCCTGTACGCCTACCGGATCTGGTACTCGTACGGCATCGAGGCGGCCGCCCCGGCGACGCTCTTCTCGGCCATCCTGATGGGCATGTGCCTGGGCTTCCTGCCGCACAACATGCACCCCGCGCGGATCTTCATGGGCGACTCCGGCTCGATGCTGATCGGGCTGGTGCTGGCCGCCGGCGCGATCAGCATCACCGGTCAGCTCGATCCGGACGCACTGGCCCTGTTCACGGGTTCGGAGAAGGCCGCGGTGCACCAGACGGTGCCCGTCTACATCCCGCTGCTGCTGCCCCTGACGATCATCGCCGTGCCCGCCGCGGACCTGGTGCTGGCCATCGTCCGCCGCACCTGGCGCGGCCAGTCGCCGTTCGCCGCGGACCGCGGCCATCTGCACCACCGCCTGCTGGAGATCGGCCACTCGCACAGCAGGGCGGTGCTGATCATGTACTTCTGGTCGGCCCTGATCGGTTTCGGCGCGCTCGCCTACTCGGTCAACTCGGCCTCGATGTGGATCGTGCTCGGTGTGGTCTTCCTGAGCGCCATCGGCCTGATCCTGCTCCTGCTGCCCCGCTTCACGCCCCGGGTGCCCACCTGGGCACAGCACTTCGTGCCGCCGCGGTACCGCAGGCGCCACCGCCCGGCGGAGGACCTGGGGGCGGCCGCGGAGAGCGCGCGGACCGCCGAGGAGGAGACGCCGGCGGCCGAGGAGCGGACCCCCGTCGCAGCCGGTACGACAGGGGTCAACGGGGCGACCGCCATCGGCCCCCGTTCGCGTATCGGCAAGGCCACAAGGTAAGAATCTGACTAGAGCATTGCCATCTCGTGGGGGAGCAAAGCTCCCCAATACCAGACAAACAGGCTGGGTTTTTGCACAGACGCGCGCTGCCACTCTCATGTGTGACAGCAAGCACACCTACCAGGTAAAGACCTCATCAAATAGTTTGTGATACGGTTCACGAGAACCCGGGATAGAGCCGAAGGACCGTAGTGCGACGGTCCGCCGGCGTGAGGTCTCGACCACTCGACCCGGGACTACGCTCGTCCATGACGACACCTGCCCCCTGTG
The DNA here is from genome assembly GCF_023630175.1 of Streptomyces cellostaticus. GTDB lineage: Bacteria > Actinomycetota > Actinomycetes > Streptomycetales > Streptomycetaceae > Streptomyces > Streptomyces cellostaticus_A. Next base: position 98,570 of record NZ_JALLIN010000010.1, read on the forward strand.
AAAGCGGAGTTGCCGCCATGCCGTCCAATGACGCCCGGAACCTACTGCAGATCGCTGTGCCCGCAGCGGCCGCCGGCGTGATCGCCGTCGCCGTGAGCGCCGCGGTCGCGGGGGGCAAGGGTGCGCTCGGCGCGGTTGTCGGCGCGGTGCTGGCCATCCTGTTCATGGGAGTCGGCCTCTACGTGCTGCAGTGGACGGCAAAAACGCTCCCGCAGCTCTTCCAGGCCATGGGGCTGATGCTCTACATGGCTCAGCTCCTGCTCCTCCTGATCTTCGTCGCCGTCTTCAAGGGCACCTCTCTCTTCAACGCCAAGGCGTTCGCCGTGTCGCTCGTCGTCACGACCGTCGTGTGGATGGCCGCGCAGGCGCGCGCACACATGAAGGCCAAGATCTTCTACGTCGACCCCGACTCCGCGAAGAGTGAGAAGCACGAGAAGACGGGGCCGCCGTCGTGAGGGGTAGGGGCGGGATAAAGGCCTGTGAGATCTCCTGCTATCGTCCGGTGCCAACTGCGGCATCGCGGGCGCGGGCATCCGAGCTGACGCCTGCTCCATCGCGAGGCTCGATGCCCTCCAGCCGCCCCCACATCCGTAACACCAGTCCGGTGCCGATCCGCGGCCCTGTGCCGCGCCGACACAACGAGGTTGCCGTACCCATGCGTCACGCCGAAGGAGCCCGCGGTGAGTGCTGACCAGACCCAGCTCGCCTTTGACTGGAGTTGTCGGATCATGTCCGACAACGGGTGTGGCTTCCCGGCTCCGGGCCTGCACTCGTTCCTGTTCAAGCCGATGGCCACGGTCGGCGGCTTCGAGTTCAACAAGGTGATGTTGCTCGCGCTCGTCACCACGGTCCTCGTCATCGCCTTCTTCTGGGCCGCCTTCGGCAACGCCAAGGTCGTCCCGGGCAAGCTGCAGATGATCGGCGAGGCCGGCTACGACTTCGTGCGCCGAGGCATCGTCTACGAGACGCTCGGCAAGCGCGAGGGCGAGAAGTGGGTGCCGCTCATGGTCTCCCTCTTCTTCTTCATCTGGCTGATGAACATCTGGTCGGTGATCCCGCTGGCCCAGTTCCCGGTCGCCTCGGTCTTCGCCTTCCCGCTCGTGCTGGCCCTGCTCGTCTGGGTCCTGTGGGTCGGACTGACCTTCAAGCGCCACGGCTTCGTCGGCTTCTTCAAGAACATCACCGGCTACGACAAGTCGCTCGGCGCGGTGCTGCCGCTCGTCATGGTCATCGAGTTCTTCTCGAACCTGTTCGTCCGCCCGTTCACGCACGCGGTGCGACTCTTCGCCAACATGTTCGCCGGTCACCTGATGCTGGTGATGTTCACCATCGCCTCCTGGTACCTGCTGAACAGCTGGATGATCCCGGCCGCCGGCATCTCCTTCGTGATGACCATGGCCATGATCTGCTTCGAACTTTTCGTCCAGGCCGTCCAGGCGTACGTCTTCGTACTGCTGGCCTGTTCGTACATTCAGGGTGCTCTCGCCGAGCACCACTGAGCCTCAACACCCCCCGGTCGTCCGGTGGCCAAACCCCCACCGGTCCGTAAAGAGAAGGAAGATTCAGCATGGCTGCCACTGAGACCCTTGCCGCTGTCACCGGTTCCATCGGTTCCGTCGGTTACGGCCTCTCGGCCATCGGCCCCGGCATCGGCGTCGGCATCATCTTCGGCAACGGCACCCAGGCCCTCGCCCGCCAGCCCGAGGCCGCCGGCCTGATCCGTGCCAACCAGATCCTGGGCTTCGCCTTCTGTGAGGCGCTCGCCCTCATCGGCATCGTCATGCCGTTCGTGTTCGGTATCAACTAAGACCTCCGTACCGACACGTATCGACGAAAGGCACTGATGTGATCGCCAACCTGGCACAGCTGGCGGCCGAGGAGACCGAGCAGAACCCGCTCATCCCGGCCGGCCCCGAGCTGCTCGTCGGCACCATCGCCTTCGCCATCGTGTTCTTCTTCTTCTGGAAGAAGCTGCTTCCGAACATCAACAAGGTTCTGGAGGAGCGCCGCGCGGCGATCGAAGGCGGAATCGAAGAGGCCGACGCCATGAAGGTCGAGGCCCAGAGCGTCCTTGAGCAGTACAAGGCACAGCTCGCCGAGGCCCGGCACGAGGCCGCGCGTCTGCGCCAGGAGGCGCAGGAGCAGGGTGCCGCCCTCATCGCCGAGATGCGGGCCGAGGGCCAGCGGCAGCGCGAGGAGATCGTCGCCGCCGGTCACTCCCAGATCGAGGCCGACCGCAAGGCCGCCGCGGGCGCGCTCCGCCAGGACGTGGGCAAGCTCGCCACCGACCTGGCCGGCAAGCTCGTCGGTGAGTCCCTCGAGGACCACGCCCGGCAGAGCCGTGTGATCGACCGATTCCTCGACGAGCTCGAGGAGAAGGCCGAGGCCACGCGATGAACGGAGCGAGCCGCGAGGCCCTGGCAGCCGCACGTGAGCGTCTCGACGCGCTGACGGACTCCACGTCCGTGGACGCGACGAACCTCGCGGACGAGCTGGCGGCCGTCACCGCGCTGCTCGACCGCGAGCCCAGCCTGCGCCGGGTCCTCACCGACCCGGCGCAGCCCGGTGAGGCCAAGGCCGAGCTGGTCCGGCGGCTGGTCGGCGGTCAGGTCGGCACGACCACCGTCGACCTGGTGTCCGGCATGGTCCGTTCCCGCTGGTCGCAGCCGCGCGACCTGGTGGACGCCCTGGAGGAGCTGGCGAACGTCGCCGACCTCACCTCGGCGCAGAAGACGGGCACGCTCGACGACGTCGAGGACGAGCTGTTCCGGTTCGGCCGGATCGTCTCCTCCAACACCGAGCTGCGTGCCGCGCTCACGGACCGCTCGGCGAGCGCCTCGGCCAAGGCCGAGCTGCTGCGCCGGCTCCTCGGCGGCCGGGCCAAGCCCGCCACCGAGCGTCTGGTCGCGCGCCTGGTGTCCGCCCCGCGTGGACGTAGCCTTGAGTCGGGGCTGGAGTCCCTGTCCGGGCTGGCCGCCGAGCGCCGGGACCGCATGGTCGCCGTCGTCACCTCGGCGGTGCCGCTGAGCGACGGGCAGAAGCAGCGCCTCGGCGCCGCTCTGACCAGGCTCTACGGCCGCCGGATGCACCTCAACCTGGACGTCGACCCCGAGGTCGTCGGCGGGATCCGGGTGCAGGTCGGTGACGAGGTCATCAACGGCTCCGTCGCGGACCGGCTGGAGGACGCGGCCCGCCGCATGGCGAGCTAGCGACACCTCGGCAATCGAGAAAACGCAAGACGTGCTTACGGCCCTGGTTGGGCCGTGCAGAGGATTCACCTCGTTCAGGGGGGAGTCCCCATCCCCCCAAAGTGAAACTTCGGGCCCAACAAGGAGAGCAGGGAACCCAGATGGCGGAGCTCACGATCCGGCCGGAGGAGATCCGGGACGCACTGGAGAACTTCGTCCAGTCGTACAAGCCGGACGCGGCCTCGCGCGAGGAGGTCGGTACGGTCACCGTCGCCGGCGACGGCATCGCCAAGATCGAGGGCCTGCCCTCGGCCATGGCGAACGAGCTGCTGAAGTTCGAGGACGGCTCCCTCGGTCTCGCGCTGAACCTGGAAGAGCGCGAGATCGGTGCCGTCGTACTCGGTGAGTTCAGCGGTATCGAGGAGGGACAGCCGGTGCGCCGCACCGGTGAGGTCCTCTCCGTCGCGGTCGGCGAGGGCTACCTCGGCCGCGTCGTCGACCCGCTCGGCAACCCGATCGACGGCCTCGGCGAGATCGAGACGTCCGGCCGCCGCGCCCTCGAGCTGCAGGCGCCCACGGTCATGCAGCGCAAGTCGGTGCACGAGCCGATGGAGACCGGCTACAAGGCCGTCGACGCGATGACCCCGATCGGCCGTGGTCAGCGTCAGCTGGTCATCGGTGACCGCCAGACCGGCAAGACCGCCCTGGCCGTCGACACGATCATCAACCAGCGCGACAACTGGCGCTCGGGCGACCCGAAGAAGCAGGTCCGCTGCATCTACGTCGCCATCGGCCAGAAGGGCTCCACCATCGCCGGCGTGCGCCGCGCGCTGGAGGAGAACGGCGCCCTGGAGTACACGACCATCGTCGCCGCCCCGGCGTCCGACCCGGCCGGCTTCAAGTACCTGGCGCCGTACACCGGTTCGGCCATCGGTCAGCAGTGGATGTACGAGGGCAAGCACGTCCTGATCATCTTCGACGACCTGTCGAAGCAGGCCGACGCCTACCGCGCCGTGTCGCTGCTGCTGCGCCGCCCGCCGGGCCGTGAGGCCTACCCGGGTGACGTCTTCTACCTGCACTCCCGGCTGCTGGAGCGCTGCGCCAAGCTCTCCGACGAGATGGGCGCCGGCTCGATGACCGGTCTTCCGATCGTCGAGACCAAGGCCAACGACGTGTCGGCGTTCATCCCGACCAACGTCATCTCCATCACCGACGGCCAGTGCTTCCTGGAGTCGGACCTGTTCAACGCCGGTCAGCGTCCCGCGCTGAACGTCGGTATCTCCGTCTCCCGAGTCGGTGGTTCCGCGCAGCACAAGGCGATGCGCCAGGTCTCCGGCCGCCTGCGTGTGGACCTCGCCCAGTTCCGTGAGCTCGAGGCGTTCGCCGCCTTCGGCTCCGACCTGGACGCGGCCTCGAAGGCCCAGCTCGAGCGCGGTCAGCGCATGGTCGAGCTGCTGAAGCAGGACCAGTACCAGCCGATGTCGACCGAGGACCAGGTCATCTCCGTCTGGGCCGGCACCAACGGCCGCATGGACGACGTCCCGGTCGCCGACATCCGCCGCTTCGAGCGCGAGCTGCTGGACTACCTGCACCGCAAGGAGTCGGGCCTGCTCACCTCCATCCGTGAGGGCGCCAAGATGTCGAGCGACACGATCCAGGCGATCGACGACGCCGTCGCGGAGTTCAAGAAGCAGTTCGAGACCTCGGACGGCAAGCTGCTCGGCGAGGACACTCCTGCCGCTGCCGCCAAGTGACGTAAGGAAGGGACCTGACTCATGGGAGCCCAGCTCCGGGTCTACAAGCGTCGCATCCGATCCGTCAGCGCGACCAAGAAGATCACCAAGGCGATGGAGATGATCGCCGCCTCGCGCGTCGTCAAGGCGCAGCGCAAGGTGGCGGCCTCCACGCCGTACGCGACCGAGCTGACGCGTGCGGTCACGGCGGTCGGTACGGGTTCGAACACCAGGCACCCGCTCACCACGGAGGCGGAGAACCCGGCCCGCGCCGCGGTTCTGCTCCTCACGAGCGACCGCGGTCTGGCCGGCGCCTTCAACTCCAACGCCATCAAGGCGGCGGAGCAGCTCACCGAGCGCCTGGAGCGCGAGGGCAGGCAGGTCGACACGTACATCGTCGGCCGCCGGGGTGTCGCCCACTACAACTTCCGTGAGCGCAAGGTCGCGGAGTCGTTCACGGGCTTCACCGACGAGCCGTCGTACGCGGACGCCAAGAAGGTCGCGGCGCCCCTGATCGAGGCCATCGAGAAGGAGACGGCGGACGGCGGCGTGGACGAGCTCCACATCGTCTACACCGAGTTCGTCTCGATGATGACGCAGACCGCGCTCGACGCCAGGCTGCTGCCGCTGCGTCTCGAAGAGGTCGCGGAGGAGGCCGTCCCCAAGGGCGAGATCCTGCCGCTGTACGACTTCGAGCCGTCGGCGGAGGACGTCCTCGACGCCCTGCTGCCGCGCTACGTGGAGAGCCGGATCTACAACGCGCTGCTCCAGTCGGCCGCTTCGAAGCACGCCGCCACGCGGCGCGCGATGAAGTCGGCCACCGACAACGCGGGCGAGCTGATCAACACGCTCTCCCGTCTTGCCAACGCGGCCCGCCAGGCCGAAATCACCCAGGAAATCAGCGAGATCGTCGGTGGCGCGAGCGCCCTGGCCGACGCGACCGCGGGGAGTGACCGATAAATGACCACCACTGTTGAGACCGCGACGGCTACGGGCCGCGTCGCCCGGGTCATCGGCCCGGTCGTCGACGTGGAGTTCCCCGTCGACGCGATGCCGGACATCTACAACGCCCTTCACGTCGAGGTGGCCGACCCGGCCAACGCCGGCGAGAAGAAGACGCTGACCCTGGAGGTCGCCCAGCACCTGGGTGACGGTCTGGTCCGCACCATCTCCATGCAGCCCACCGACGGTCTGGTCCGCCAGGCCCCGGTCGTCGACACCGGCAACTCGATCACGGTGCCCGTCGGTGACTTCACCAAGGGCAAGGTGTTCAACACCCTCGGTGAGGTGCTGAACGTCGACGAGCAGTACGAGGGCGAGCGCTGGGGCATCCACCGCAAGGCCCCGAACTTCGACGAGCTCGAGTCGAAGACCGAGATGTTCGAGACCGGCGTCAAGGTCATCGACCTGCTGACCCCGTACGTCAAGGGCGGCAAGATCGGTCTGTTCGGCGGTGCCGGCGTCGGCAAGACGGTGCTCATCCAGGAGATGATCTACCGTGTCGCCAACAACCACGACGGTGTCTCCGTGTTCGCCGGTGTCGGTGAGCGCACCCGTGAGGGCAACGACCTGATCGAGGAGATGTCGGACTCCGGCGTCATCGACAAGACCGCGCTGGTCTTCGGTCAGATGGACGAGCCCCCGGGCACCCGTCTGCGCGTCGCGCTGGCCGGCCTCACCATGGCCGAGTACTTCCGTGACGTCCAGAAGCAGGACGTGCTGTTCTTCATCGACAACATCTTCCGCTTCACGCAGGCCGGTTCCGAGGTCTCCACGCTGCTCGGCCGTATGCCCTCCGCGGTGGGCTACCAGCCGAACCTGGCCGACGAGATGGGTCTCCTCCAGGAGCGCATCACCTCGACCCGTGGTCACTCGATCACCTCGATGCAGGCGATCTACGTCCCCGCGGACGACCTGACCGACCCGGCCCCGGCCACCACCTTCGCCCACCTCGACGCGACGACGGTTCTGTCCCGTCCGATCTCCGAGAAGGGCATCTACCCGGCCGTGGACCCGCTGGACTCCACGTCCCGGATCCTGGACCCGCGCTACATCGCCGCGGATCACTACAACGCGGCCATGCGCGTGAAGACGATCCTGCAGAAGTACAAGGACCTCCAGGACATCATCGCGATCCTCGGTATCGACGAGCTCGGCGAGGAGGACAAGCTCGTCGTCCACCGTGCCCGTCGCGTGGAGCGCTTCCTGTCCCAGAACACCCACGTCGCCAAGCAGTTCACCGGCGTGGACGGTTCGGACGTGCCGCTGGACGAGTCGATCGCGGCGTTCAACGCGATCTGCGACGGCGAGTACGACCACTTCCCGGAGCAGGCGTTCTTCATGTGCGGTGGTCTTGAGGACCTCAAGAAGAACGCGAAGGAGCTGGGCGTCTCCTGAGCCCCGTGCTCTCGGTGAGGGGGCGGGCGCGTCCCGCCCCCTCATCCACGCCCTCTAGAATTGACCCCAACACCCGGCACCCCCGCCGGGTGGTGACCCGAGGAGCCACCCTTGGCTGCTGAGCTGCACGTCGAGCTGGTCGCCGCCGACCGCCAGGTCTGGTCCGGCGAGGCCACCCTGGTCGTCGCGCGCACCACGTCCGGCGACATCGGCGTCATGCCCGGTCACCAGCCGCTGCTCGGTGTGCTGGAGTCGGGCCCGGTGACCATCCGTACGAGTGATGGTGGAACGGTCGTCGCCGCGGTGCACGGCGGTTTCGTCTCGTTCGCGGACAACAAGCTGTCGCTGCTGGCCGAGATCGCCGAGCTGTCGGACGAGATCGATGTCCAGCGCACGGAGCGCGAGCTCGAGCGCGCGAAGGCGGAGGACGACGCGGAGGCACAGCGCCGCGCCGACGTCCGTCTGCGGGCGGCGACGGCGGCGCGTTGATCCAGCGCGCGGTGTGATGACGTCACTCAGCCGCGGTCGGTCCGGAGCAATCCGGTACCGACCGCGGCTGAGGCGGATGTGGGTGATTTTTCGGTTTCATTACTCAGTTGTTAGCGCAGTGACACTGTCTGGGAGACGAGGAGGTCGGTGCCGGTGGTCCTCGCTCTGACTGTGTGCGGGATCGTGGTCGCGCTCGTGGTGGTGGGACTGTTCCTGTTCGGGCTGCGCCGCAGACTGATCCAGCGCTCCGGCGGCACCTTCGACTGCTCGCTGCGCTGGGACGTGCCCGAGAAACCGGACGTGGGCGGCAAGGGCTGGAGCTACGGTGTCGCCCGCTACAGCGGCGACCGGATCGAGTGGTACCGGGTCTTCTCCTACGGCCTGCGCCCGCGCCGTGTCCTGGAGCGCGCCGCCATCGAGGTGGCCGGCCGCCGGCTGCCGGAGGGCGAGGAGGAGCTGGCCCTGCTCTCCGACGCGGTGATCCTCGCCTGCACCCACCGCGGCACGCGCCTGGAACTGGCGATGAGCGAGGACGCGCTGACCGGGTTCCTCGCGTGGCTGGAAGCGGCCCCGCCCGGTCAGCGAGTGAACGTGGCGTAGTCGCACCCACCCGACGAGCCGACGCCCCCCGGATGAGGTCCGGGGGGCGTCGGCGTCGCGCGAGTGGGTCTACAGGTTGTTGCTGATGGCGCTCACGAGTTCGCCGTTGCCGGTGTCGCCGCTGAACTCCCAGAAGAAGGCGCCGCCCAGTCCCTGATTCTTGGCCCAGGTCATCTTGCCGGCGATGGTGGCGGGGGTGTCGTAGGACCACCAGTTGCTTCCGCAGTGCGCGTACGCGGTGCCGGCGACGGTGCCGGTGGCCGGGCAGGACGCCTTGAGCACCTTGTAGTCCTCGATGCCCTGCTCGTAGGTGCCCGCCGCCGGGCCCGTGGCCGTGCCGCCCGGGGCGTCCTGGGTGACACCGGTCCAGCCGCGGCCGTAGAAGCCGATGCCGATGAGCAGCTTCTTCGCCGGCACACCGATCGCCTTGAACTTGGCCATCGCGTCGGCGGTGGTGAAGCCGGCCTTCGGGATGCCGGAGTACGAGGTGAGCGGGGAGTGCGGTGCGGTCGGGCCCTTGGCGTCCCAGGCCCCGAAGAAGTCGTACGTCATCACGTTGTACCAGTCGACGGAGCTCGCGGCGCCGGCGTAGTCGGCGGCCTCGATCTTGCCGCCGTTCGAGCCGTCGGCGGTGGTGGCCGCGGTGACCAGGTTGCCGGTGCCGAACTTGGCGCGCAGCGCCGCCATCACGTTCCTGAAGGCGGCGGCCCCGCTGGTGTCGCAGCTCAGCCCGCAGGCGTTCGGGTACTCCCAGTCGATGTCGATGCCGTCGAAGACATCGGCCCAGCGCGGGTCCTCGACCAGGTCGTAGCAGGACTGCGCGAAGGCGGCAGGGTTCTTCGCGGCCTCGCCGAACCCGCCGGACCAGGTCCAGCCGCCGAAGGACCACAGCACCTTGATGTGCGGGTACTTGGCCTTGAGCTGGCGGAGCTGGTTGAAGTTGCCGCGCAGCGGCTGGTCCCAGGTGTCGGCGGTGCCGCTGACGGACTGGTCGGCGGTGAACGCCTTGTCGTAGTCGGCGTAGGAGTCGCCGATGGCGCACCTGCCGCCGGTCACGTTGCCGAAGGCGTAGTTGATGTGTGTGATCTTCGAGGCGGAGCCGGACGTCACCAGGTTCTTGACGTTGTAGTTGCGGCCGTAGATGCCCCACTCGGTGAAGTAGCCGAGCTTGACCTTGTCGCCGGTGGGCGGGGGAGTGGTGCCGCCGCCGGTGGTGTGCACGGCAAGGGCGCCGCTGACCGGTCCGGTCTGGTCGGCGGTGTCGCGGGCCCGCACGGTGTAGGAGTAGTCGGTGCCTGCGGTCAGACCGCTGTCGGTGTACGAGGTGGCCGTCACCGTGGAGACGACCTTGCCGTCGCGCAGCACGTCGTAGTTCTTGACGCCCTTGTCGTCGGTGGCCGCGCCCCAGGCGAGTTTCACCGAGGTGTCGGTGATGCCGGAGGCGGTCGGGGTGCCGGGGGCGGAGGGCGCCGCGTCACCGGGGACGGTGGTGCCGTCGCAGCTGTCCCCGTTCAGCCTGCAGTTGGACGGGGAACCGGGGCCCGCGCCGTTGAAGCCGAAGGAGACGGAGGCGCCGGGGGCGATGCTGCCGTTGTAGGACTTGTTCTTGGCGGTCCAGTGGGTGCCGGAGTGCGTGACGTCCGCGTCCCAGGCGGAGGTGACCGACGTGCCGGAGGGGAAGTCCCACTCGACGGTCCAGGAACCGATGGCGCTCGTGCCGGTGTTCTTCACGGTCCACTGACCGCCGAAACCGGTGCCCCAGTCGCTGGTCTTGGTGAAGCTCGCCGTCGCGTCGGCCGCGGCCTGGGCGGGGCTCGCGAGACCGACCAGGCCGGCCAGGGGGAGCAGCAGGGTCGCGAACCCTGCCGCGGCTCTGTGTCTGAAGCGCATGCTGCGCCTCCCTCTTCGTTGGGGGTGTCAGGGGCATGACTGAGCCTTCACGCCCACGGTGCCGCGAGAATAGAAAGGTCTGGACCACATGGTCAATAGGTCTGGACCACTTGTCTCAGGCTTCGCTTGATCCCCAACTCCGCCGCCGCTAGGGCGGCTTGTGCCCCGCAGCGCGGCTCGGGCCGCCCCGGGCCACGGCTGACGTGCGCCTTCACCGTGCTCCGCGGGCCGCACGCGGGCCGGTCCCGGCCCACGTGCGGCCCCCGTCGTCGTGGCGCGCCCGGCGCCGAGCCGACCGGCGGGGCCCGCAACGCCCACGGCCCGCGATCTTCCACGGTGGAAGGTCGCGGGCCGCCGGAGCCTCGCCGGAACGGGTTCGCTAGTGCTGTGACCGGAAGGGTCTGCCGGAAAGCTCGCGGCGTCCGGTGCGGCGCATCGCAAGGCGGAGCATCGTACGCGTACCGGACGTACTCGGGTGATGCGACAACGCGGCGAGGTGCCGTGCCGGGCGTCGCGAGCCGGTGAACCCTTCCGGTCGCAGCGCTAGCGCTCCCCGCCCGGCACCCACAGCACGTCCCCGGTCTCCGTGTTCGCCGTCCGGGCCAGGATGAACAGCAGGTCGGACAGGCGGTTGAGGTAGGTCGCGGTCAGCGGGTTCATCACCTCGCCGTGCGCCTCCAGTGCCGCCCAGGTGGAGCGCTCGGCCCGGCGGACCACCGTGCACGCCTGGTGCAGCAGGGCGGCGCCGGGGGTGCCGCCCGGGAGGATGAAGGAGCGCAGCTTCTCCAGCCGCTCGTTGAAGCGGTCGCAGTCCGCCTCCAGCCGGTCGATGTAGAACTGCTCGACCCGCAGCGGCGGGAACTCCGGGTTCTCCTGCACCGGCGTCGACAGGTCCGCGCCCACGTCGAACAGGTCGTTCTGGACACGGGTGAGGACCTCGACGATCCCCGCGTCCAGGCCCCCCAGTGCGATCGCCGTGCCGAGCACCGCGTTCGCCTCGTTGGCGTCGGCGTACGCCGAGATCCTGAGGTCCGTCTTGGCGACCCTGCTCATGTCGCCGAGGGCGGTGGTGCCCTGGTCGCCGGTCCTGGTGTAGATGCGCGTCAGATTGACCATGTGACCAGCGTAGTTACGCTCCGGCCGTCCGGAACACGCGTGTGCCCACCGTCACGGTCAGCGCGGCGAGGCCGACCGCGACCAGGGCGCCGCTCAGCATGTGCGCGCTCGTGTACCGGCCGACGTAGGCGTCGCGGACCGCGTCCACCAGGTAGCGGAACGGTACGCAGTGCGAGAGCGCGTCCAGCCAGGCCGGCGCGAGCGACATCGGCAGCATCAGGCCGGACAGCAGCATCGACGGCATCGACACCGCGTTGATCAGCGGCCCGAACTCCTGCGGGGTGCGCACCTTCATCGCCAGCGCGTACGACAGCGAGGCCAGCGACACGGTGAGCAGGGCGACGAAGGCGAAGCCGATGATGATGCCCGGCAGCGGTGCGCGCAGTCCCATCACCAGCGCGGCCAGCACCAGCAGCACCGCCTGGAGGACGAAGACCGTGGCGTCCCGCAGGACCCGGCCGAGGAGCAGGGCGAGACGGCTGACGGGGGTCACCCGCATCCGCTCCAGCACCCCCTGGGCGTTCTCCAGGATGACGCTGAAGCCCGCGAACAAGGCTCCGAAAAGGCCGAGTTGGAGCAGCAGCCCGGGCACCAGAACCTGCCAGGAGCTGCCCGAGCCGCCCAGGGGCAGGCCGGTGAGCAGCGGGCCGAAGAAGAGGAGGTACAGCAGGGGCGTCAGTACACCGAAGAGCAGGGCGAAACGCGAGCGCAGGGACTGACGGAGATAGCGGCCGTAGACGAGGGCCGTGTCGTGCAGGAGCATGCGGGCGTCCTATACGGCGATCGGGGCGGCGTCCGCCGGGGCGCGGCCGCGGCCGGTGATGGCGAGGAAGGTGTCCTGGAGGGTGGCGTCGATCGAGCCGCCGTGCGCCAGCCTGAGCGCGCTCGGCGTGCCGTCGGCCGCCACGACGCCCCGGTCGACGACGACCAGGCGGTCGGCGAGGGCGTCGGCCTCGTCCAGGTGGTGGGTGGTCAGGCAGACGGCCGTGCCGTGCCGGTCGCGCAGCTCGCGGACCAGGTCCCACAGGCCGGCGCGGCTGCCGGGGTCGAGGCCGGTCGTCGGCTCGTCCAGGAACAGCACCTTCGGTCGGTGGGTCAGCGCCATCGCGATGTCGAGACGGCGCCGCTGGCCGCCGGAGAGCGCGGCCGTCCTGCGGTCGAGCAGTCCGGTGAGGTCCAGCTCGCGGGCGAGTTCCGTGGTGCGCCGGACCGCCTCGGCCTTCGGCAGGCGGTACATCCGGGCCTGGGTGACCAGTTCCTCCCGGACGGTGATCTGCGGATCGACCCCACCGGACTGGGCGACGTAACCGGACACCCGGCGCACTCCGGCCGGGTCGGTGGCCAGGTCGTGCCCGGCGATCGTCGCCGCGCCGCCGGTGGGCTCCAGCAGGGTGGTGAGCATGCGCAGGGTGGTGGTCTTGCCCGCGCCGTTGGGTCCGAGGAGGCCGACGATCTCGCCCGCCCGGACGGTGAGGTCGACGCACCGCACGGCCTCCACCGGACCGGCTTTCGTCTGGAATGTGCGGGCCAGGCCGGCCGCGCTGATGACTGCTGTCATGGCGTACAGAAAAACAGAGTCCCTGAATTTTTGCAATGACCCCAAGTTTTCATCGGATCCAGCGAAGTTAGGATGCGGGCATGGCTGAAGGGCTCAGGGAGCGGAAGAAGCGGCAGACCAGGCAGTACATCTCTGATGTCGCCACAGGACTGTTCGTCGAGCGCGGGTTCGACGCCGTGACGGTCGCGGAGATCGCCGAGGCGGCCGACGTCTCCGTCAACACCGTCTACAACTACTTCCCCGCCAAGGAGGACCTGTTCTTCGACCGCTCCGCCGGCATGGTCGACCGGCTCGCACGCTGGGTGCGCGGCCGTCCGGCCGGTGAGTCGGCGGTCGCCGCGGTGCTGCGCGAACTGCGCGAGGAGATCGAGGCCGTGTCCCCGCGGGTCGGCCTCATCCCCGGATACGCGGCGTTCATGAGGGTCATCGAGGAGGCCCCCGTCCTGCGCTCCCGGCTGTGGGGCATCGGGCAGGAGGTGCAGTCCACCCTGGAGCGCGAACTGCGCGAGGAGACCGGCGCCGCGGCCGACGACGACCTGCCGCACCTGATGGCCGGCCAGATCGCCTGGGTGCACAGTACGGCCATGGCGGCCATCGGCCGCGAGATGGTCAGGGGGCGCGATCCGCGCGACGTCTCGCGCGAGGCGCTCGCCCTCCTCGACGACATCGAGGACCTGCTGAGCGAGAAGGTGCTCGCGTACGCGGTGCGCCCCGGGCCCTGAGCGCCGAGGGTCCTGAGCGGCCCGACGGGCTGAGCGGCCCGGGGCCGGCGGGCGGCCGCGCGTCAGCCGATGGCGATGCGCGGATGGACGGCGGGCCGGATCCATGGTGGCCGCGGATGGCGAGCGCGCGGCGCGCGGTGCCGCCGCCCTCGCCGAGTACGAGGCTGATGAGCGGGCAGTCGCGCGGTGCGCCCGCGGGTTCCGCGCTTTCCTCGGCGAATTCCGAATTCTCCTCGCCAGGCTCCGCCGCCTGCTTTCCCTCGTCCATGAACAACTCCCTCCAGCTCCGGAATCGGCCCCTTGTGGGCGATGGCGCACGACGCCCGCAAGCGAGCGGACAGACTGGGCGAAGAGATTCCGCGAGTGCCGAAGTGTCGGACTCGCGAACCTGCTTGACAGGGTGTCGTGGCTGAGCTGCCTCTCGTACCACCCGTCATTGGCTCAGCTTGCACTGGCGGTCGTGCCCCGCTGGTCGGCAGACTGTCAGCACGAACCATCGGTGCCCGGAAGGCGAGAACCCTTGCTCCTTGCGACTGGCAGTGTCGTCATCTTCCTGTGGCTGTTCCTCTTTGCCTGGGTCGGCCGGCGGCGGCGTAGGCACGGCGGCGGCGGAGCATCCACTGCTGAGGCGTGGGCCGAGCTCTTCCAACCGTCACAGCGACACGTGCAGCAGGAGCGGCAACGCCGACTTGTCCTCCGGGACGACGCCGAATCCGGCGCACCCCCCAGCTCTGTTGACCTCGACTCCGGCAAGGCGGTCATCCGCCCCGTGCGGAACGCCACAAGCAGGTACGGCGCGCCGTAACGGTTCGTTGCATCACCATCCGCCCGTGCACGACTGCCAGGAGCTCTCGGTTTGCCTCCAGCCCCGTGCTTCTGGGGATCAGTGCGGGGGACCTCGTGCTTGCAGATCGAGCGGACCATCTTCGACACGGACGGACGTCCGATGGAAACGGCCGACATGGTCATTCCGGACATGCGCCGGGAAGTGGTCTACGAGTTCGGAGTCGACCGTCCGTAGTCGTTGACCCATTCGAGAGACAACGAAAATCCGAAAGTTCGGTATTCCATGGCAAAATCCTCCCGGCTCGGCCTCTTGCGTACGGGACTTCGGGTGATTTTTTGCTGCCACTGTGCTCGGTCGGTCGGGCGACCGCATTGTTCTTCCGGCCTTGCCTCTGGTTGCCATCGGGGCATTGCATGCCGACGAGTTCCAGGTGGGCATACTGACCGCGATGACTTCGGCAGGAATCGCTCCTGTTCGGGTTGCCGGCAGGTGGGAAACCGTCGCCACCGGTGCCCCCCGGGGCGACCGATTGCCCCGGTTCGCACCGGCGTTGGCGGTCGCGGTCGCGGCTGCTGTATAAACGGGCCGCCCCAAGCCCGCCGCCCTGCCGAAGGGTTCATTCGTGCTGTCCCGAACACGTCCCCGCCGCGGTGGACACCGTGTCCCCGGCGTCGCCCTGCTCGCGGCCGCCGTGGCCGTGACCGGATGCTCCCCGCTCGGAGGCGGGCCGAAGCCGGTACCGGAGCAGGACGCCCCGAGATCCGCACGGGCCGGATCCGGGCCGACCGGTACGCCGCGTTCGGGGGCGGGTGCCGCACCGGGTCCGAGAACCGCCGCGCAGTTCGTCGCCCGTGCCCGGCGGGCCATGAAGGACGAGCGGGGATGGACGTTCGCCCTGCGTGGCAGCGAGTCCGCGGTGATGCGGGGACAGCCGCCGTCCAGCGCCACGTTCACCGCGACGGTGCACCGTGTCAACGCCCCCGGGGCCCTCCAGCAGACCGGCACGGTCACCACCGGCAAGGGGGAGCGCAGGTCCGAGCTGGTGTACGTCGTCGGCGGCACCGGTTACGTCAAGGACGGCGCCGGCGCCTGGAGGAAGGGGCCGCTGTCCGACCCGGGCATCGCCAATGACGTCGAGGATCCCCTGGCGGAGCTGGACGCGTTCGCCGCGTACGCCGAGAGCGCCGAGGTGATCCGCAGGGCGGCCGCCGACGGCGGGGTGCGGCTCCAGGTCGGCGCGTCCGGCTGGCAGTTGTCCGCGGCCCGCGACCGTCCCGCGCTGAAGCGCGCGGTGCGGGAGGTGGAGCCCACGCTGGCTCAGCTACGGAAGGCCGGGGTGACGGCGGCCGACGGCAGCATCACCCTCGAGAGCCTCACCGAGACGTGGGACCTGGACGCGGCGCACGGGTACCGGGTCGCGTCGCACCGTTACGCGTTCACGTTCCTCGTTCCGTTCCGGGGCGGGGACATCACGGTGAGCCAGGAGGTGCGCGCGGACAACCGCGGCCCGTTCACCGGACGCGTGGCCCTGCCGCCCGACGCCGGGTGACGGCGCCGTCGACACCGCGTCAACTGCCCCCGGAGCGCGGACGTGACCGGCATCTCACCCCGTGAGACGTGAAACGCGTTACTAACTCCGCCGCTGTGCCCCTCACGGGCGCTAGTGTCCGGCCGAGAGATAGGCCCCGGCGTGACCTTTTCGCCTGCCCGGCGGCGTCCGGTGAAGCAACCGCCCCAGGATGCCGGGATCGAACCCGCGAGCGGATCAGGGGAAGGCGATGCCAGGGTCTGACGACAGCGCGTATCAGGGGAGTCGCACAGTGGCACGGAAGCTCGCCGTCATCGGGGCCGGCCTCATGGGGTCCGGTATCGCTCAGGTCGCCGCGCAGGCGGGCTGGGACGTCGTCCTGCGGGACGTCACCGACGAGGCCCTCAGGCGTGGCACCGACGGCATCAAGGCCTCGTACGACAAGTTCGTGAGCAAGGGCAGGCTGGAGGCGCACGATGCCGACACCGCCCTCGGCCGCATCACCGCGACCACCGACCTGGACGCCGCCGCCGACGCCGACATCGTCGTCGAGGCCGTCTTCGAGAAGCTCGAGGTGAAGCACGAGATCTTCCGCGCGCTCGACAAGATCGTGCGCCCGGAGGCCGTACTCGCCTCCAACACCTCCGCCATCCCGATCACCAAGATCGCGGCGGCCACCGAGCATCCCGAGCGGGTGGTGGGCGTGCACTTCTTCTCGCCGGTGCCGATGATGCAACTCGTCGAGTTGGTCCGCGGCTACAAGACCAGCGACGAAGCCCTCGCCACCGCACGGGAGTTCGCCGAGTCGGTCGGCAAGACCTGCATCGTCGTCAACCGGGACGTGGCGGGCTTCGTCACCACCCGCCTCATCTCGGCCCTGGTGGTCGAGGCGACGAAGCTCTACGAGTCCGGGGTCGCCACCGCCGAGGACATCGACCTCGCCTGCAAGCTGGGCTTCGGCCACGCCATGGGCCCGCTGGCCACGGCGGACCTGACCGGTGTGGACATCCTGCTGCACGCGACCGGCAACATCTACACCGAGTCGCAGGACGAGAAGTTCGCGCCGCCGGAGCTGATGCGCCGGATGGTGGACGCCGGTGACATCGGCCGCAAGAGCGGGCAGGGCTTCTACAAGTACTGACCCGTACGGATCCGTACAAATCCGGACTCACACCTCGGGGGCTTCACCCCCGGGGGTGAATTCGGTATCGGTTCGCTTACAAGCAGCAACCGTGCTGCCACCCGGGCAGTCAAACGTTGCACAACACGGGCACCGTCACGGAGTACGCCAGACCGCACTCAACGGGGAGCGCTTATGTACATCAGGGGCGACCACGCCGAGCTGGTCGTCGGGGGCCGCCTCGACGTCCGCAGCGCGGCGGACGCCCGTACGGCCCTGCACTCGGCCGTCGACGGCGGAGTCGGGGACCTGGTGCTCGACCTGTCCGAACTGGACTCCTGGGACGCCACCGGACTCGGGGTGATCATGGGTGCCCACCGGCGGGCCGGCCGCTGCGGTCGCCGTCTGGTGCTGCGCGATGTCCCGCCGCAGATGCAGCGGCTGCTGGTCGCCACCCGGCTGCACCGCATCCTCGCCATCGAGGGCGGCATCGGGGTCGAGTCGCTGCCCCGGGTGTGACACACCCCGTCGGGGGTGATCGGGGCGCCGGGGGACCACCCGGGCGCAGCCCCCTTACCGCACGTCGAGGGCAATCCTCACCGGACCGTGACGTCTCGGGCCGCGCGGCACCCCGCCCTGTCGTGGATACTGTGCGAAGGCTTAGGGTTCGGTCGTCCGCTGCCTGAAAGAACCCTCGAGCGGGCCCGGACCAGAAGCGACAGCGCGGTGTGCAGCAGGCCGGGAGGGGCCGGTACGTGAGAGCACACGACGCTTTTGGGGGGGCTTGAACCCATGGACCCGATCACTCCGGGACCCGAGGAGCACGGCCAGGCTCTCAGCCGCCGCCCGCCCCGGGAGTCCCTCACCTCCGACTTCGGCCCGAGCACGCCCGCGGTCGCCCGCACGGCGCAGGTCGTCTCCGGCGGCTTCCTGCTCACCGTCAACCCGGTGGACGGCAGCGAGATAGAACCCTGCCCGCCGCACCACAGGCCCGAAGGGCCCCGCAAGCGCACGCCCGCCGAACGCGCCGAGACCGAACGGGCCGCCCGGCCGCCCGCGCCGCCCGGGCCGGCGCTGCCCACGCTCTGCCTGCTGGAGCGCCAGGACGAACGCGAGCGTCTGGTCCGCCTGCTCGCCCGGGGCCGCTCGGTCCGGCTGACCGGCCCCGGCGGCTCCGGCCGCACCGCGCTTCTCGACCTCGTCGCCGAGGACTGCGTGGACCTCGCGCCCGACGGCGTGGTCCGCCTCACCGGTTTCCACCGCACCGCCGCCGACCTCCTCCAGGACCTGCTCCACGCCGTCCACGAGGCCCCGGCACACCGCCCCGAACCGGACGAACTGGTCACCCTCCTCGGGGAGATCGGCGCGGTCGTCGTCGTGGACGACCTGGAGCTCGGCGGCGCCGACCTGGACGAACTGCTGGACGCCACCCCCGAGTGCGCCTTCCTGTTCGCCGCCACCCCGGACGTGCCCGCGCCCGCGGCCGGCTCCGAGGTCGAGGAGGTCTTCCTCGGCGGCCTGGACCGCGCGGCCGGCGTGGAGATCCTGGAGCGGACCGTGGGCCGGGTCCTCACCGAGGAGGAGGCCAACTGGGCGGGCGACCTCTGGTTCGAGTCCGAGGGCCTGCCGCTGCGCTTCGTGCAGGCCGGCGCCCTGCTCCGGCAGCGCGACCGGCTTCGGGCCAGTACCGGGGCGGTGGACGAGTACGGCGTCTTCGAGGACCTGCGGCCCGCCGACGAGGAGGAATTCGACGCGGACGAGGGCGAACAGGTGGCCCTGCCGTCCCTCGGCGAGGCCGCCGCGCCCGCCCCGCTGCTCGCCGCCCGCCTGAGCGCCTCCGCCCGCGCCACCCTCCGCCTCGCGGTGGCGCTCGGCGGTGAGGTGCCGCACCAGGCGCATCTGCCCGCGCTGGTCGGGGACACCCACGCCGACGCCGCGCTCGGTGAACTGGCGAGCTGCGGTCTGGTCTCCGCGGTCGGCTCCCGCTACCGGCTCGCGGCCGGTGTGCAGGCACAGCTCGAGGCCGCCGGCTACGACGCCGGCGCCCTCGACGAGGCCCGCACGGCCGCCGAGCACTACACCTGGTGGGCCGGTCACCCCTCGGTCACCCCCGAGCGGGTGTGCGTCGAGGCCGACGCGGTCCTCGCCGCGCTCGCCGTGATGGTGCCGGGCACGGAGCCCGCGGCCGAGGGCGAGGGCGAGGACGACGGCGAGGGGAGCGTCGCGGTACGGCTCGCCCGCACCGCCGCGCCCGCCTTCGCCGCCGGACTGCACTGGAGCGCCTGGGAACGCGCCCTGCGCGCCGGCACCGAGGCCTCCCGGCTCTCCGGTGATGTCGCCGAGCAGGTCTACTTCCACCACGAGCTGGGCGTTCTCGCGCTCTGCGAGGGGCAGCTCGACCGGGCCCGTGCCGAGCTGGAGGCCGCGGGCCGCCTGCGCGGGGCGCTGGCCGACAAGCGGGGCGCCGTCGCCGGGCGGCGGGCGCTGGCCCTGGTCGCCGACCTCGCCGGCGAGGTTCCCGGGCCGCCGGCACCGGCCGGCGAGGAGGCGCCCGACGCCCGCCGCGAGGAGTACGCGTCACCGCCCGGCGGAGTGCCGACCCTCCGCACGGCGCCGTTCGGCCCGGCCGGTGCGCCGCTGGGCACCCTCCGGTCCCCGGGCGCCGCGTCGTCCGGTGGCGGCATCCGCCGGCTGGCCCGCCGCAACCTGGTCGCGGCCGGTTCCGGGGCGCTGCTCGTCGCCGTGCTCGGCACGGTCGTCGCGCTCGGCATGACCTCCGAGCAGAACGCCGACCGGAACCCGGCCGGCACGGTCGGCGTCGGCCCCTCGGTCGGCCAGGGCATCGACGACGGGGGCCTGGGCACCGGTCCGCAGGAGAGCGACGAGGGCGACGCCGGCCCCGGGACGGTCTCCAGCAGCCCGACCGACCCTGGTTCCGACGGCGCCCACAGCACCTCGGAGGACCCGGCTCCGCCGGTGGAGACCACCGGCCCGTCGTCCCGCCCGAGCGCCACGCGGGGTTCGGACGGCGGGGGCACGACGCCGACGCCCACCCGGAGCACGTCCGGGCCGGGCTCGCCGACACCCACGCCGACCGGGTCCACCACCCCGTCGAGCGGCTCGTCGGCCGGCTCCAGCGCGCCGGCGTCCCCGTCCGCGCCCACCAGTCCGTCCCCGGGGACCTCCACCTCGGCGAGCGGCCCGGCGTCCGGAGCCCCGGCCGCGGCGAGCGGCGCGGCGAGCGCGCCGGCGGCCGACGGCCCGGGCGCCGTGATGTGACCTCCCGGTCCGACGCGCGAGGGCCGGTTCCCCGGAGGGAACCGGCCCTCGGCCGGCCGGGCGTGGTGGTGGCTCAGAACAGCCGCAGCTTGTCGTCCTCGATACCGCGCATGGCGTCGTAGTCCAGGACCTGGCAGTGGATGCCGCGGTCCGTGGCGAGGACCCGGGCCTGCGGCTTGATCTCCTGGGCGGCGAAGACACCGCGGACCGGGGCCAGATGCGGGTCGCGGTTCAGCAGGTCGAGGTAGCGGGTGAGCTGTTCGACGCCGTCGATCTCGCCGCGCCGCTTGATCTCGACCGCGACCGTCCCACCGGCCGCGTCCCGGCAGAGGATGTCCACCGGGCCGATCGCGGTCATGTACTCGCGGCGGACGAGCGTGTAGCCCTCGCCGAGCGTCTCGATCCGGTCGGCGAGCAGTTCCTGCAGGTGTGCCTCCACGCCGTCCTTGATCAGGCCGGGGTCGACACCGAGTTCGTGCGAGGAGTCGTGGAGGATCTCCTCCATCGTGATGATCAGTTTCTCGCCCGCTTTGTTGATCACCGTCCACACGCCCTCGTCGTCACCCGCGCCCTCCTTGAGCGTGCAGGGCGGCGACATCCAGTTGAGGGGCTTGTACGCCCGGTCGTCCGCGTGGATGGAGACGCTGCCGTCCGCCTTGACCAGGATCAGGCGGGGCGCCGAGGGCAGGTGGGCGGTGAGCCGACCGGCGTAGTCGACCGAGCATCGGGCAATGACGAGACGCATGGTCGGCAACGCTACTCGACACCCGGTGGTGGACGCGATTCGCCCTCCTTGCGGTGACCCCACCGGCACCGCGGGCCCGGTGAACCACCCCTTTTATCCCTGGAAACTCCTGTTCAACTCTGGCCGATTGTGCGCCCAAAGGGATCGTTCCATATACGCAATCTGCTGGTGTGGTCACCGACCGTTGCCTACCGTAGAGAACGGGAGGTCGCGGTCTGTGTACCCAGCGTGTTCGGTATCGCGAACTCCCTTGTCTGTCCGGCAACCCCTGCTCGTCGGGGGTGCGAGAGGAGAACCCATGTCGCTCGACGTCTCACCGGCCCTACTCGAACAGGCCGAGCGAGGCGAGGTCGACGAAGCAGCATTCGTCGACTGCGTCCGGACCTCCCTGCCCTATGCGTGGGAGATGATCAGCTCCCTGGTGGCCCAGCAGAAGGTGGACGGCGGACCCTTCGCCGACAACCAGACGCCCCCGCCGGACGAGCAGGCACGCGGTCAGCTGCTGCGTGCGCTCGCGAGTGACGCCATACGCGGTGCGCTGCAGCGGCACTTCGGTGTGAGGCTCGCCTTCCAGAACTGCCACCGGGTGGCGGTGTTCCCGCTGGACGACTCGGTGGACGAGACGCTGGCCCGCTTCACCTCGGTGCGCGCCCAGTTGCTGAACCAGTCGCCGGAGCTTCGGGACTGCTGACGCACGGACACCCGGCTGCTGACACGGAGAGCCGCTCGCTTGCCGCTCCATCCGGGGGAGGTGCCTGCGTACTGGGGCGGCAAGCACTCATGGGCGCCTGGGGTCCGGCGGCCCGTCAGCGAAGCTGGGGCAGCACCTCGGCGCCCAGCCGCCGCACGTTCTCCTCCGTCGCCGCGAGGTCGCCCGAACCCTCGACGAGCAGGGCGAAACGGGAGATCCCGGTGCGCTCCGAGGTGGCCGCGAGCCGGTCGGCGGCCAGCCGCGCAGTGCCCACCGGGTGCAGTCCGCAGAGCAGTTCGGTGTACGCGAACGGGTCGCGCATCGCGCGCGCCCGGCCGTCCACCGTCACATGGGCCTCCAGGCCCTGTTTCAGCCAGCCCGGCATCGCCTTCAACAGCGTCTCCACCGCGTCGGTGCGCCGGTCCGCGAGCTGGCAGACGCCCGCCGAGACATGGGCCGCGCCCGCGATCTCCTCGGGTGGCCGCCCGGCGGCCCGCGCGGACCGCCGCCACAGGGCGACCATCTCGGCCTTTTCCTCGTCACCGATGTGCATCCCGAGCAGCATCGGCAGTCCCCGCTCGGCCGCCAGCCGCACCGTGGCCGGCGAGGTGCAGGCGACGACGACCTCCGGGCCGGGCGACTCCGCCAGTGCTTCCGAAGGACGGGGTACGACGGGCACCTCCCGGAAGGAGAAGCGTTCACCCGACGCCGCGACGGACGGCTCGCGCAGCCAGCGCACCAGCAGATCGAGTGATTCCGGGAACCCGCGCTCGTACGCCTCCAGGCCCGCTCCGAACACCTCCAGGTCCACCCACGGGCCGCCGCGCCCCACGCCCAGCGTGAACCGTCCGCCGCTCGTCAGGTGCAGCAGCGCGGCCTGTTCGCCGAGCGCGACCGGGTGTGCGGTGGGCAGCACGCTGACCGCGGTGCCGACCCGGACGCGCTCGGTGCGGCCGAGCAGCATGGCGGCCAGGGTGACCGCGGACGGACATGTGCCGTACGGCACGAAGTGGTGCTCGGCCAGCCACACTGTGTCGAGCCCGGCCTGCTCGGCGACCTCCGCCGAGCGGACCGCACGGTGCAGTGCCTCCCCGGGGCCCTGGCCCGGGAACTGGGCCGCCAGCACAAAACTTCCTACGCGCATCGCTCTTCCTGCTTCCTCGGCTCCGACCGGAGCTCCCCCACCCGGCATAACCGTCTGACACGTGCCGAGGACACGGCCTGGCGGGGAGATTTGCGGATTGTCTGCAGAATGCGCCCCCCGGGAGGGGCACTTGTGCGGTTCGGAGCGCTACGCGTACCCGTACCGGCGCCGCGTACGCTGGATGCGGCCCGTGCTTCCTGTATAGCTCCGAGAGGTGTCCCGTGTCCCCGCGTCGCAACCGACCGAAGGCAGCCGCGTCGTCCGGCCGGAGCGCCGAGGACGACCAGGACGGCCGGTACGGCGGCTGGCAGTCCTCGGAGAGCTGGCGGGGCGAGGAGTGGAGCGTGCGCCATGTCGCGGGGGCGAGCGCGCAGGGCAAGACCTACCGCTGCCCGGGCTGCGACCAGCTCATCCCCTCGGCCGTCCCGCATGTGGTGGCGTGGTCCGAGCACGCGGGCGTGGACGACCGCCGCCACTGGCACAAGGCGTGCTGGAACGCGAAGGACCGCCGCACCACGAGGGTGCAGCGGTCCCGCAACGCGCCGAGGTTCTGACCCCCGGGACTCAGACGTCCCGGCTCTGGAGCAGCGCGTACGCGGCCGCGTAGGCCGCGGCCGTCACGCCCAGCATGATCCACAGCGGCTCCCAGCCCGACGGCCCGGAGTGGCTCAGCGTGTTGTCGTAGAACACGCCCATCTGGCTCGGGATCGAGTACTCCAGCAGCGCCCGCTGCACCTTCTCCAGCGAGGACGCGTTCATGAAGAGGGCGATCACCAGCGGGGCGAGCACCGCGCCGATCATGATGGTGATGGCGCCCGCCGAGTGCCGGATCATCGAGCCGACGAGCAGCGACAGCAGGCCGAGCAGCGCGACGTAGAGGCTGATGCCGAGGGTCGCCTTCAGCCATTCCTCGGTGGACGGGCTCTTCGCGCCCTGCCCTTCCAGCATGGACGCCTGGACCATCGCGACGAAGGACACCACCGCGAGCGTCACCACGAAGGCGAGGGCGAAGAACACGATCGCCTTGGCGGCCAGTACCCGGCCCCGGCTCGGGCACGCGGTCGTCGTCGTGCGGATCATGCCCGTGCCGTACTCGGACGCCGTGGTCAGCACGCCGAGCGTGATCACGCACATGATGCCGATCAGCAGGCCGAAGAAGCCGAGGGTCAGCGGACTCTGGCCGCTCAGGTCGCCGGAGCCCCGTACCGCCACTCCGGCGAGCAGGCCGATGCCGACCACGAGCAGGACGAAGACACCGAGGGTCCACATCGTCGAGCGCACCGACTTGATCTTGGTCCACTCGGAGGCCAGCGCGTGCCCGAGGTGGGTGCGCACGACGGGGATCGGCGAGCTGTAGCCGGGACGGTCCCCGCCGGGAGCCGCCTGCCATGCGGGCGCGGCGGCCGGGGCCTGCTGCATCGGGGGCTGGTGGGTGCTCATCGGGCGTCCTCGGGCTGGGTCGGGTCGGCGGCCGGGGCCGCGGGTGCGGACTGGGCGGGAGCGGCGGCCGGGGCCGGGGGAGCGGCCACCGGGGGCTGCGCCGGGGGCGCCTGCTGCGCCTGCGGGGCCTGCGCGGCGGGAGCGGCGTACGGGTTGGGGGCGCCCGCGCCGGGGGCACCGTACGCGCCCGCGGGCGCACCGCCGTACGGCCCCGAGGGTGCCGGCATCGCGAACGGGTGGCCGCCCTGCTGGGGCGGCGGCGGGGCGTACCAGCCGGGCTGGCCCTGACCGGGCACCGGCATCGGAGGCTGGGTGCCGGGCGGCAGCGGCTGCTGCAGCCCCGTCTTCTGGTCGATGGTGGAGCGGTAGTCGACGGCGCCCTGCGTCATCCGCATGTACGCCTCCTCCAGTGAGGCCTGGTGCGGCGACAGCTCCCACAGCCGTACGTCCGCCTCGTGCGCGAGGTCGCTGATGCGGGGCAGGGGCAGCCCGGTCACGCGCAGCGCGCCGTCCTGCTCCGGCAGTACGTGGCCGCCCGCCTCGGTGAGCGCGGAGGACAGCTTCTCGCGGAGCTGCGGCTCGGTGTCGGGGGTGCGGACCCGGGCGAAGTCGGCGGAGTTGGCGGAGATGAACTCCGTCACGCTCATGTCCGCGAGGAGCTGGCCGCGCCCGATGACGATGAGGTGGTCGGCGGTCAGCGCCATCTCGCTCATCAGGTGCGACGAGACGAAGACGGTACGGCCCTCGGCGGCCAGCGCCTTCATCAGGTTGCGGACCCAGAGGATGCCCTCGGGGTCCAGGCCGTTGACCGGCTCGTCGAAGAGCAGCACCTGGGGGTCGCCGAGCAGCGCCGCGGCGATGCCGAGCCGCTGGCCCATGCCCAGCGAGAAGCCCTTGGAGCGCTTCTTCGCCACTTCCTGCAGTCCGACGACCCCGAGCACCTCGTCCACCCGGCGGGCCGGGATGCCGGAGAGCTGGGCGAGGCTGAGCAGGTGGCTGCGGGCGGACCGGCCGCCGTGCACCGCCTTGGCGTCGAGCAGGGCACCGACCTGGCGGGGCGCGTTGGGCAGCCTGCGGTACGGATAGCCGCCGATGGTCACCTGACCGGACGTCGGATTGTCCAGCCCGAGGATCATCCGCATGGTGGTCGACTTGCCCGAGCCGTTGGGCCCGAGGAAGCCGGTCACCGCTCCAGGTCGCACCTGGAAGGAAAGGTTGTGCACGGCGGTCTTGTCGCCGTAGCGCTTGGTCAGGCCGACAGCCTCGATCATGCTCCGCACCCATCGAAAGGTTCAGGACAGCGGGGCACACGCCCCCGTAAGGGTTAGGAGGATATCCGGGCGCTGACGGTTCCGGCCAAGGAAAAGTAAAGCCAGAGCGTGACCGAACGTGGCCGAAACGGCTCTCCGGGTGTCCTGTCGCGCCGGCGGGCCGTACCCGCCCGCGACCGCCGCGGTGACCCACGACGCCATGATCCCTGGGCCCGTCCCGGCGGCCGCACGGCGTGTCGGCGGCGGACCAGGTGCCGCGTCGGCCGACGTCCGCCGTGTCGCGGCCCCCTGACCGACGCGGCACCGGGGCATCACGCGCACGGTCCGGCCGCCGGCCCGGTCGGGGCAGGAGGCGGCTGGCCCACCCGCGGCCGCGCCCGCGGTCAGTGGGACGGCCGGCGGATCCGGACGGGACCGCGGGCCTTCGCGGGATCGACGGGGGTGCCGCGCCGGGTGACCTCCACCTGTCCCCGGGCCGCGAGCCGGGCGGCGGCCCGGCGGACGGGTTCCATCAGCTCCCGCCAGCCGTCGTCACCGGACCGGTGCACGGCGCGGGCCACGTCCGACGGACAGACCGAGGAGCCCGGCGCCCGGCGGTCCAGAAGAGCGAGGACGGCGTCCTCCAGGGACCGGTCGGTGTGGGACATACGGCGGCCCCCTTCCCTCCTCCGCCAGGCTACGCGCACACGGAAGGGGCGGCGGGACACGTCCCACCGCCCCTCACCGGGTGCTCGGTCAGCGGCTCTGCTGCGCCGGGACACCCCGGGAGATCGGCTCGTCCTCGGCCGGGGAACCGGCGGCGGCCACCGCGGCACCGGTCAGCGTGGCGAGCATCTCGCGGACGTTCGTGAGCTGAGCGTTGATGGAGTCGCGGCGGTTGGTGAGGGCTGCGAGCTCGCGCTCGGATTCGGAACGGATCCGGTCGGCCTTGGCGTTGGCGTCGGCCACGATGTCCTCGGCCTGGCGCTGGGCCGTCTCCACCGTCTGACGGGCGCGGCGCTCGGCGTCGGTGCGCAGCTTCTCCGCCTCCAGGCGGAGCTGCTCGGCGCGGTGCTCGATCTCCGCGAGGCGCTTCTCGGCCTTCTGCTGACGCGAGGCCAGGTCGCGCTCGGACTGCTCCCGGCGCTTGGCGAGGTTCGTCTCGAAGTCGGCGGCGGCCTGCGCGGCCTTGGCGCGGGTCTCCTCGAAGAGGGCGTCCGCCTCCTCGCGCTTGGACTGCGCGTCCTTCTGCGCGTCGGTGCGGAGCTGCGAGGCCTCGCCCTTGGCCTTCTCGACGATCCGGACGCCCTCGTCCTCGGCCTTGGCCTTGCGCTCGGCGGCGAAGGACTCGGCGTCGTTGCGGACCTGCTGGGCCGCCGACTCGGCCAGCTCGCGGTGCTGTTCGGCCGCGCGCCGGGCCTCGTCACGCAGATCCTTGGCCTCTTCCTCGGCCAGGCGCAGGATCTTCTCGACCCGCGCACCGAGACCCGCGTACGACGGCTCGGCATCGGTGACCTGGGCCTGCGCGTTCTGCGTCTCGAGGTGCAGCTCCTCGATGCGCTTCTCCAGCGCGGTGATGCGGGAGAGCGCGCTGTCACGGTCGGAGACGAGCTTGGAGATGCGTTCGTCCACCTGAGCGCGGTCGTACCCACGCCGCACAAGCTCGAAGCCGTAGGGGGAAGTGTCGCTCATGGGGTTCCTGTCGAATGAGACCGGTGAGGTGATAGGTGGAATCCTAGGCGCCGAAGCGGTGTGTCATCGAGCGGATACGTGTTTGATCTGGAGAATGACACCTCTTTCGGGTGGCTGATCATGGGGCGGCTTGCCAAGACCTGGGCAAAGCACCCAGAAGACACCTCAAGTCTTCCCGTTCGCTAGCTCTCCGACGTCTTGCCACCCGATCGGGGGGATCCGACCGTCGCGCCCGCCTTGACCCCGTTGTCCTTTCCGCCGGCCGGGGTCTCGAAGGACTCCAGCGCCTCCAGGACGTCCTGGACCCGGGAGATCTCGGTGTTGATGTCCTCCCGGCGGCGCACCAGGAGCTCCAGCTCCCGTTTGCCCTCCTCGACCGTGCGCCGGGCCTCGCGGACCGCCTCGGCCTTGAGCTCCTCGGCCTCCTTGACCAGCGTGGCCTTCTTCTGCTCGGCCTCCTTGAGCAGCCCCTCCGCCTTCTTGACGGCGGCGATGCGGACCTTGCCGGCCTCGGAGTTGGCCTCCGACACCAGCTCCTTGGCCTTCGCCTGCGCCTTGGCGAGCTGCTCCTCGGCCGCCTTGATCAGCGCGTCGCAGCGGTCGCCGGCCGACTTCATCGTCTCGGCGGACTCCCGGCGGGCCCGCTCGTGCAGCTCCTCGATCTCGGAGGTGATGCGCTCGCGCAGTTCCTCCGCGCGCTCGCGGATCGCGGTCGCGTCCCGGCGGGCGCCGACCAGCAGCTCGTCCGCGTCCGTGCGGGCCTTCTCCACCCGGGAGTTGCCCTCGACGGTCGCCTCGGACACGATCCGGTCGGCCTCGGTGCGGGCCGCCCCCACCATGGTGTCGGCCTGCGACTCCGCGTCCGCGGTGGTCTTCAGCGCCTGCTGCTGGGCCTCGGTGAGCAGCTTGTCGGCCTCGGCCGTGGTCTCCGTGATGAGCGTGTCGACCTGCTCGGCCGCCTCCGAACGCCGCTTGTTGGCGTCCTTGCGGGCCTCGTCCAGGGTGCGTTCCGCCTCCTCGCGCGCGGCCCCGGCCAGCCGTTCGGCCTCGGCCGCCGCGTCCGCCCGCAGCCGCTCGGCCTCGGTCCGCAGCCGCTCCGCGTGCGCCTGGGCCGAACCCACCGTCTCGGCGGCCTCGGCGCGCAGCCGTTCGGCCTCGCCGGTGGCGTCCCCGACGAGCTGCTCGGCGTTCGCCACGGCCTCGGCCCGGACCCGGTCCGCCTCCGTGACCGCCTCCGCACGGACCCGCTCGGCCTCGGCGGCCGTCTCGGTCTGCAGCCGCTCCGCCTCCGCGGTGGCCTCGGTGATGAGCGTGTCCACCTGAGCGGCCGCGTCCGTACGGATGCGGTTGGCGTCCTCCCGCGCGTCCGCCCGGGTGCGGGCGGCTGCCTGGTCGGCCTCGGCGAGGGCGTCCGACGCCTCCGTGCGCACCCGCTGGGCGTGCGCGGACGAGTCGGCGCGCAGCCGGTCGGACTCCGCGATCGCCTCCGCGACCGTGCGCTCGGCGAGCGCCTTCGCGGCCTCCGCCTCCTCGTTCGCCTCGCGCCGCAGCCGCGAGGCGTCCTCGCTCGCCCGCTCCCGCTCGCTGTAGGCGTCGGCGCGGACCCGGTCCGCCTCCTCCTCGGCCTCCCGCTTCGTGCGCTCGGCCGCGTGCTCGGCGGCCGAGCGCAGCCCGGTGATCTCCGCCTGCGCCTGCTCGTGCAGCCCGGCGACGGAGTCCCGCACCTGCTGGGCGTGCTGCTCGGCGGCGGAGACCATCTCGGTGGCGCGCCGGTCGGCCTCCTCGACCAGCCGGGTCGCCTCGGTCTGCGCGTCCTCCACCCGCTTGCGGGCCGAGGCCAGCAGTTCCTCGCTCTGCTCGCGGGCCCGCTCGCGCTCCTGGTCGGCCTCGGACCGCGCGGCACCGAGCAGTTCCTCGGCCTCCCGGCGGCGGCGGGCCGCCTCCTCCTGGGCGGCGGCCAGGGTCTCGGACGCCTCGGTGCCGAGCCGCTCGGCGGCGGCCTGCGCCTCCGCGCGCACCCGGTCGGCGGTGTCCTGGGCCTCCACCTTCAGCCGCTCGGCCTCGGTCGAGGCCTCCGAGCGCAGCCGGACCGCGACGGCCTCGCCCTCGGCGCGCGAGGCGGACGCGTCCGACGCGGCCTCGGTGCGCAGCCGCTCGGCCTCCTCCTCGGCCTGCTGCTGGAGCGTGCGGATCCGCTCGGCGGCCTCGGTGCGCAGCCGCTCGCTCTCCTCGGCGGCCTCCCGGCGGATCCGGGCGGCCTCCTCCCGGGCCTCGCCGAGCGTCTGTTCGGCCGCCGCCAGCCGCTCCTGGCCCTCGCTCTGCAGCCTGGTCAGTTCCTCGGCGGCCTCGGCACGCCGGGCCTCGACCGCCCGCTCGGTCTCCTCGCGCAGTTCGCGCGCGGCCCGTTCGGCGTCCGCCTTCAGCGCGTCGGACTGCTCGACCACCTCCGCACGGTGCCGCTCGGCCTCCTTGCGGGTGCGCTCCAGGGTCTCCTCGGCCTGCCGGCGCAGCGCGGTGGCCCGCTCGATGGCCTCGGTGCGCACCTTCTCGCTGTCCGAGGTCGCCTTCTGGCGCAGCTCGTCGGCGTCCGCCCTGGCCTTGGCGAGCAGCTCCTCGGCGGACCTGGCCGCCTCCTCGATCTGCGCCACGGCCTCCCGGCGGGCCTCGGCACGGATGGACTCGCCCTCCGCGACCGCGTCGGCCCGGAGCTGCTCGGCCTCGCCGCGCAGCCGGCGCGCCTCCTCCTGCAGCTCGACCGTCTTGGCCCGGTACTCCTTGGTGTCGTCCTTCGCGGCACCCTTGAGCTGCTCGGCGATGTCGTGCGCCTCGGAGCGCAGCCGGTCCGCCTCGGCCTCCGCCTCCCGGCGGACCCGCTCGGCCTCCTCGGCCGCGGCCTTGATGGTCTTCTTGGCGTCCTCCGACGCCTTGTCGAGCACGTCCTCGGCGGTCCGGGCCGCCTTCGAGAGCTGGGTCGCCGTCTCCTCGGCGGTGACGCTGCGCGCCTTCTCACCGGCCTCGGCGACGATCCTCTCGGCCTCGGCACGCGCGTCCGCGACCAGTTGCTCGGCCTCGGACCTGGTGTTCTCGGCCTCCTTGGTGGCCTCCTCGACCAGCCGGGCGACCTGCTCCTTGGCGGTACGGGTACGGGTCTCGTTGGCGGCCTCGGCGCCGGCCAGCGCCTTGGCGGCGGCCTCCTTGGCCTCGGTGACCACCTTGTCCGCCTCGGACTGCGCCTTGCGCAGCGCCTCCTCGGCCTCCGCCATGCGCTGCTCGGCGGCCCGGCTCAGCTCGGTGGACTGCCGGCGGGCGGCGTCCGACTCGCTGGCGGTGGAGGTGCGGAGCTGCTCGGCGTGGTCGGTGGCCTCCTGCGCCTGCGTGGAGGCGGCGTTCAGCAGCCGTTCGGCGTCGGTGCGGGCGCGGCGCAGGATCTGCTCGGCCTCGGCGCGCGCGGCCTCCGCGTCGCCCTGCAGCCGCTCGCGGGCCTCCCGGGTGAGCCGCTCGGCCTCCGCGCGGGCGGCGGCCATCGCCTGCTCGGCCTCGGCGCGGGACTCGTCCAGCAGCCGGCGGGCCTGCGACTCGGTGCGCGCGCGAAGCTGCTCCGCCCACGCCACGTTCTCGTTGACGTGCGACTCGACGGTCTGCCGCCGCTCGGCCAGCTCCTGGTCGAGCTGCTGGCGGCGGGTGACCGCCTCCTGGTGCAGCTCGGTCTGGAGCCGGGCGGCCTGCTCGGCGTGCTCCTGCAGGATGCGCTGGGTCTGCGCGCGGGCCTGGCTCAGCTCCCGCTCCGCGTCCTGACGCAGCTGGTCGGCCTGCATCTGGGCGTTGCGGAGCAACTGCTCGGCCTGATAGCCGATGTCACCGCCGTCATAGGCGGGCCTGGTCATCAGGGTGCGGCGCGCCTCGTGCAGCTTGGCGCGCAGCACCTCGACCTGGTAGCCGAGGTCCTCGGCGTGCTGGATCGCCTTCTCCCGCTCGGTCCTCAGCCGTTTCATCTCGGCCTCGAACCGAGAGAGGTGGTCGACGTCAGCCGCCGGCTCTCGCTCCTGGCTCTCGTAGCCCCGCACTGCGCGGTCCCATCCGTCCCCTGGTGAGCTTCTCCAACGAGCACCGTCCATCCGCCGAACGGGGCCCCCGGGGAATGGTGTCAGATCAACGGCGGAGCACGGGCTGCCGCCCCGACGCTCGTCCCCCGAAACCCGGACCCCGGCATGCGGTCGCCCCGGTTCTGAGGACGACCGCCCCCAACCCTACCGGCCCATATGTACGAGGGTCAGTGCTCAGGTGACTCAACCGGGGCCGAAGTGACCAGTTCTGTCAGGACGCCGTGGCAGTCCTTCGGATGCAGGAAGGTGATCCGCGACCCCATGGAGCCGCGTCGTGGCTCGTCGTACAGAACGCGTACGCCCTTGCCCCTGATCGACTCGGCGTCCGCGTCGACGTCCGCCGTACCGAAGGCGATGTGGTGGACGCCCTCGCCGTTCTTCGCCAGCCACTTGCCGACCGCCGAGTCCTCGCGGGTCGGTTCGAGAAGCTGGAGGTAGGAGGCGCCGCCGTCGGACGTCTCGTTGATCTTGAGCATGGCCTCGCGCACGCCCTGTTCCTCGTTGACCTCGGTGTGGAACACCTCGAAGCCGTACGTGGACCGGTAGAACTCGACAGTGGCGTCGAGGTCGTGACAGGCGATCCCGATGTGGTCGATTCGCGTCAGCATGTCTTCAGTGCAGCGCCACCGCCGTGGTTACGCAACGTGCGCGCGATCACACCGACGGGCCGATGACGGCACGGAGTGCCGCTCAGTACATTCGAAGTAAACCCTCGTTCACTCCTCGGCTGTGCAGGCCGGTAAGGGGATCGCAGCTCATGTCTTCTGGAACACCCGGTACGACCAGCTCGGTGATCGTCGCGGGCGCGCGCACGCCCATGGGGCGGCTGCTGGGCTCGCTGAAGTCCTTCTCGGGAGCCGACCTCGGCGGCTTCGCGATCAAGGCCGCCCTCGACCGTGCGGGGATCGGCGGCGACCAGGTGCAGTACGTGATCATGGGTCAGGTGCTGCAGGCCGGCGCGGGGCAGATCCCGGCCCGCCAGGCCGCCGTCAAGGCCGGCATCCCGATGAGCGTCCCGGCCCTCACCATCAACAAGGTGTGCCTCTCGGGCCTGGACGCGATCGCGCTGGCGGACCAGCTCATCCGCGCCGGCGAGTTCGACATCGTGGTCGCAGGCGGCCAGGAGTCCATGACCAACGCCCCGCACCTGCTGCCCAAGTCGCGCGAGGGCTACAAGTACGGCGCCGTCGAGCTGCTCGACGCCATGGCCCACGACGGCCTGACCGACTCCTTCGAGAACATCGCCATGGGCGAGTCGACGGAGAAGCACAACACGCGCCTCGGCATCAAGCGCCCCGAGCAGGACGAGATCGCCGCCCTGTCCCACCAGCGGGCCGCCGCCGCGCAGAAGAACGGCGTCTTCGAGGCCGAGATCACCCCGGTCGAGATTCCGCAG
Organism: Streptomyces cellostaticus; assembly: GCF_023630175.1. Taxonomy (GTDB): domain Bacteria; phylum Actinomycetota; class Actinomycetes; order Streptomycetales; family Streptomycetaceae; genus Streptomyces; species Streptomyces cellostaticus_A. Next base: position 131,438 of record NZ_JALLIN010000010.1, read on the forward strand.
CGCAAGGGCGAGCCGGTCCTGTTCAGCAAGGACGAGGGCATCCGCGGCGACACCACCGCCGAGTCGCTGGGCAGGCTGCGGCCGGCCTTCGCCAAGGACGGCACCATCACCGCCGGGTCCTCCTCGCAGATCTCGGACGGCGCGGCGGCCGTGGTCGTGATGAGCAAGGCCAAGGCGCAGGAGCTGGGCCTGGAGTGGCTCGCCGAGATCGGCGCCCACGGCAATGTGTCCGGCCCGGACAACTCCCTGCAGTCCCAGCCGTCCAACGCCATCCGGCACGCCCTGAAGAAGGACGGCCTGGAGGTCTCCGACCTCGACCTCATCGAGATCAACGAGGCCTTCGCGGCGGTCGCGGTCCAGTCAATGAAGGACCTCGGCGTTTCCACGGAAAAGGTGAACGTCAACGGCGGTGCCATCGCCCTGGGTCACCCGATCGGCATGTCCGGTGCCCGGCTCGTGCTGCACTTGGCGCTGGAGCTCAAGCGCCGCGGCGGCGGGGTCGGCGCGGCCGCGCTGTGCGGTGGCGGCGGTCAGGGTGACGCCCTGATCGTGCGGGTACCGAAGGCCTGAGTTCCCTGTCGTGTCGGTGAAGTGAACGGAGCTGTTTGATGCAGGACGTCTCCTCTCTGGTGGCCCAGGCCAGGGAAGGCCGGCCGCGGGCCGTGGCCCGGCTGATCTCCTTGGTGGAGGGGGCGTCCCCGCAACTGAGGGAGGTCATGGCGGCGCTCGCCCCGCTGACCGGCAGCGCCTACGTCGTGGGCCTGACCGGTTCGCCCGGCGTCGGCAAGTCGACCTCCACCTCCGCCCTCGTCACGGCGTACCGCAAGCAGGGCAGGCGGGTCGGCGTCCTGGCCGTCGACCCGTCGTCGCCCTTCTCCGGGGGCGCCCTGCTGGGTGACCGCGTCCGCATGTCGGACCACGCCTCCGACCCCGGTGTCTACATCCGCTCGATGGCCACCCGGGGGCACCTGGGCGGTCTGGCCTGGGCGGCCCCGCAGGCGATCCGCGTCCTGGACGCGGCGGGCTGCGACGTGATCCTGGTGGAGACGGTCGGCGTCGGCCAGTCCGAGGTGGAGATCGCCTCCCAGGCGGACACGTCCGTGGTCCTGCTCGCCCCGGGCATGGGCGACGGGATCCAGGCGGCCAAGGCCGGCATTCTCGAGATCGGTGACGTCTACGTGGTCAACAAGGCCGACCGCGACGGCGCCGACGCCACGGCCCGCGAACTGAACCACATGCTGGGCCTGGGCGAGGCCCGCGGCCCCGGTGACTGGCGCCCGCCCATCGTCAAGACGGTCGCGGCCCGGGCCGAGGGCGTGGACGAGGTGGTGGAGGCCCTGGAGAAGCACCGGGCCTGGATGGAGGAGCACGGCGTCCTGGCCGAGCGCCGCAGGGCCCGCGCGTCCCGCGAGGTGGAGACCATCGCGGTCACGGCCCTGCGCGAGCGGATCGGGGACCTGCACGGCGACCGCCGGCTCAGCGCCCTGGCCGAGCGCATCGTGGCGGGCGACCTCGACCCCTACCGCGCGGCGGACGAACTGGTGGCGGGACTGACGGAGGGCTGACCGCCGGGTGGCCCGGGTGCGGCCCCTCCCGGGGCGTGGGCCCGCACCCGCGCCCCGGAGGTCGGCCGCCCTCAGGGACGCCCGCGCTGCCCTCTCAGGTGCTCGGCGATGGGCTTGAGCGCCTTGTCCAGCTCGGTCAGGGCGTCGGGCGACAGCAGGTCTATGAAGTGCCTGCGCACCGATGCCACGTGGTGCGGCGCGACCTTCCGCATCGTCTCCATGCCGTGCTCCGTCAGCACGGCGTACAGCCCCCGCCGGTCGGACTCGCAGTTCTCGCGCCGCACCAGGTCCGCGTTCTCCATCCGCGTGATCTGGTGCGAGAGCCGGCTCTTCGACTGCAGCGTCGCGGACGCGAGGTCGCTCATGCGCATCCGCACGTCGTCCGACTCGGACAGATTCACAAGAATCTCGTAGTCGTTCATCGTCAGGCCGAACGGCTGCAGATCTCTTTCGAGCTGGTACGTCAACAGCCTGTTGACCTCCAGGTGGGTGCGCCAGGCGCACTGCTCCGCATCGGTCAGCCAGCGCGTGGCCGTCTCGGTCTCCATGAATGAAGTCTACCTAAGAAGTTGAATGACGAACTACTTCGGATGGTGTGACGGTGCGCACGCGTTCGAGCCGTCACACTCCGCAGACTACCGCTCACAGCCCGAAGCGACGCTGGAGGTCCCCGAGCTGTCCGGGAAGGCGCGGTGCGCCCGACGATTGCGGACCGTGTCCGCCCGGTGCCGCTCCGCCACCGCCGGGAACCCCCGGTTCGGGCGGAACCGCCCCTGTCGCCTGTTCCGCCATGAGCGTCTCACTCGACTGGAGCAGGACCGTCCCGGCGCCCACGAACTCGAACTGGTGCTCCTCGCCGGAAGCCCCGCCCAGGCCCGTCATCGCACGTAGACCGCCCATCACACCTGTCAGATACCCGTGGTCGTAGTGATGACACGGTGACGGGCAGTCGGCCCACCCGACCAGTGCCTGGGGGTCCACCCGGATCGGGGGCTCCAGGAAGACCACCGGACCGTTAGATGCGGCCACGAACTTTCCGGTTCCGATGAGTGTCAGAAAACCGGGCACGATCGACTGCTTGAGCGCGAGACTTGGCTGAAAAGCGAGCAGATTGCCCGCGCGAATGGTCAAGTTCCCGTCGTCCAGGTCGTACGAGTTGACGTCGAAGGCCCGGTCGGCCAGCAGCATCTTCCCGGAGCCGGCCGCCACGACCCAGTCGCTCGCGTGCAGTGGCGAATGGAACGACGTGCGGACAAGTCGGTCGAGTCGGCCGTGCCCGATGCCGTTGAACTCGATCGCCCCGTAGTAGGCGATCATCTTCCCCTTCTGCAGGAACCACTCCCCGCCCCTGAGCTCGACGCAGAACGTGTAGTCGCCGACGTTGTCGTCGGCGGGCAGGGACACCGGGTCGTGCACCACGGGGCCGCCGGGGCTTCCGTACGCGCTCACAGCTTCTCCTCCGAGGCCTGGACGTACACCGTGCCGCTGCCGCTCAGTTCGAGCTGGAACGCCTCCCCCGAGCCGCGGCCCACCATCTCCCGCCAGCCGAGGGCGGTGGACAGCCTGTTGCGCACCTCGCCGTGGTGGGCGACGTAGGCCTGCGGGTCCACGTGCACCGGGCGCTGCGGGGTGATCGGGATCTCGAAGACGCCGCCGTGCGCCATCACGGCCACCGAGCCCCGGCCCTGGAGGGTGGTGGTGAACAGGCCCTGCCCGGTCGCCTGGCCGCGCACCAGGCCCATCACCCCGCCCTGGGAACCCATGAACATCGTGCCCTGCCGGAGCGTGCCCTCGAAGGCGAGCAGGCGGTCGGCCTCGACGTAGAGGGTGTCGCCGGTGAGTTCGACGACGTGGACGTGGTGGCCGCCGTGCCCGAAGAAGACCGTGCCGCTGCCCTCGACGGACATCAGCGGGGTCGCCTCGCCGGCCACCCGCCGCCCGATCATGGACATCAGGCCGCCCTGGCCGCCCCGGACGTCGGGGGTGAAGGACACCTCGCCCCGGTAGGCGAGCATCGCCCCGCGCTGGCTGAACAGCCGCTGCCCGGGCAGCACGGACGCCTCGACCATCTTGCTGTTGATCTCCCGGAAGGTCATCTCACAGGTCCCCCGCGATCGTGTCGCGCTCACTCGGCTGGACGTACACCAGCCCGTCGCCCTCGAAGCGGATCTGGAAGGCCTCGCCGCCGCCCTCCCCGAAGAGGGTGCGGAACGTCACCCCGGACTGGAAGGTCTGCCGCACGTCGCCCTGGTGGGCGACGTAGGCGCCCGGGTCGACGATCAGCGGGTACTGCGGGCTGACCCGGAGCACCACCGCCGGTCCGTCCGACAGGACGGCCGCCTGCCCGTGGCCCTCGACGGTCGTCGTGAACAGCCCGTTGCCCTGCGAGGCGCCGCGCATCCCGGTGAACGTCGTGCCCGTGCGCAGCCCCGCGTCGGTCGCGAGCAGGTTGCCCGACTCGACGTAGAGCTTGTCCCCGCGCAGGCCGACCAGGTTGATCTCCGCGGCCCGGTCCGCGAACCAGCAGGTCCCCTGCCCCCTCACCTCCATCACCGTCATCTGCTCGCCGGTGAGCCGCCGGGTCACCATCCCGCGCAGCCCCTCGCCGCCGCCGCTCAGCCTCTTGAAGGTCATCTGCCCGTCGTACGCGACCATCGAGCCGTTCTTCGCCTTGACGGCGTCCCCGGTCATGTCGACGGCGAGCACCTTGCTTCCCTGAAGTCGGAACATCGCCACGCAGGGAAAGTAGCGGCGGGCCGGGTGGGGGGAACAGGGCCCACGGGTGGAGAACGACCCTGAGCGCTCCCCCAGGAGCGTGGTTTGCCAGAATGGAGTCGGCTTGTGCGTGTGTTCACAAAGCAGCCGGCCCGTCGTCGCAACTCCCACCGAAGGTGATCCGTGGACATCAAGACCGCCTCCGCCCTCCGCCGCCTCCGCCTGGTCTCCGCTCCGGAGGCCGTGTCCTTCCTGGTCCTGCTCGTCTGCTCGGTGCTGAAGCGGACCACGGACTTCAACGCGGTGCCCGTGATGGGCGCGGTCCACGGCGTGCTGTTCGTCCTGTACGTGCTCTTCTGGGCGGACGCCTGGAACCGTGCCAAGTGGGGCTTCGGCACCGCGGCCCTCTACTTCGTCCTGTCCGTGCTGCCCACCGGCGGGTTCTTCGCGGAGCGCAGGCTGCGCCGCGAGGCCGAGAGCGCCGTCATCGCCGCCCGCGCCCGCAAGGAAGGGGTCGTGAACGCATGATCGTCGCCTTCTCCGTGACGCCCCTGGGCGTCGGCGAGGACGTGGGGGAGTACGTCGCCGACGCCGTGCGGGTGGTCCGCGATTCGGGGCTGCCCCATCGCACCGACGCCATGTTCACCTCCGTCGAGGGGGAGTGGGACGAGGTCATGGACGTCGTCCGGCGGGCGGTCGCCGCCGTGGAGGCGCGGGCTCCGCGGGTCTCGCTCGTCCTCAAGGCGGACATCCGGCCCGGCGTGACCGACGGCCTGACCTCCAAGGTCGAGACCGTCGAACGGCACCTCGCGGGCTGACCCGCCCCGCACGCGTGGCCGCCGGGTGACCGAAAGCCGAGACAGGGCTGACCGGCATATGACCGGCCGGTAGGGTCTGCTGACGTGCCCAAGCCTCTCAGCCTCCCCTTCGACCCCATCGCGCGCGCCGACGAGCTCTGGAAGCAGCGCTGGGGAAACGTGCCCGCGATGGCCGCGATCACCTCGATCATGCGGGCGCAGCAGATCCTGCTGGCCGAGGTCGACGCGGTGGTCAAGCCGTACGGACTGACCTTCGCGCGCTACGAGGCGCTGGTGCTGCTCACCTTCTCCAAGGCGGGCGAGCTGCCGATGTCCAAGATCGGCGAGCGGCTCATGGTGCACCCGACCTCGGTGACGAACACCGTGGACCGGCTGGTCAGGTCCGGTCTGGTGGCCAAGCGCCCCAACCCCAACGACGGCCGCGGCACGCTCGCCGTCATCACGGAGAAGGGCCGCGAGGTGGTCGACGCGGCCACCCGCGACCTGATGGCGATGGACTTCGGCCTCGGGGCCTACGACGCCGAGGAGTGCGCGGAGATCTTCGCCATGCTGCGCCCCCTGCGGATCGCGGCGCACGACTTCGACGAGGGGTGACCCGGGGCAGGATCTCCCGGAACGGGCGGTTACGCTCGACGGCATGAAGAAGAGCGTGCTGACCCGCTACCGCGTCCTGGCCTACGTCACCGGCGTGCTGCTGGTCCTGCTGTGCCTGAGCATGATCGCGAAGTACGGGCTGGACATGGACGGTGCCGCCGACGTGACCCGGGTGGTCGCCATCGCGCACGGCTGGCTGTACGTCCTCTACCTGGTCTTCGCCTTCGACCTGGGCTCCAAGGCGAAGTGGCCGGTCGGCAAGCAGCTCTGGGTGCTGCTCGCGGGCACGATCCCGACGGCCGCCTTCTTCGTCGAGCGCAGGATCAGCCGCGAGCTGGGGGGCGGGGCCGAGGGCGGGGCCCCGGCCGTCGCCGAGGCCTGACCGCACGCCTCGTGCCGCCGCCGTACGGAACCCGTACGGCGGCTTTCGACACGGTCGTGACCCAGTTGGCATCGACATTTACTAGGACGTCCAAGTAAATTCGATGGTATGGACGCTCACGCCATCGAGGAAGGCCGCCGGCGCTGGCAGGCCCGTTACGACGCCGCGCGCAAGCGCGACGCAGACTTCACCACGCTCTCCGGCGACCCCGTGGAGCCGGTGTACGGACCCCGGCCCGGGGACGCGTACGAGGGATTCGAGCGGATCGGGTGGCCCGGGGAGTACCCCTTCACGCGCGGGCTCCACCCGACCGGCTACCGCGGCCGCACCTGGACGATCCGCCAGTTCGCCGGGTTCGGCAACGCCGAGCAGACCAACGAGCGGTACAAGATGATCCTCGCCGCGGGCGGCGGCGGTCTGTCCGTGGCCTTCGACATGCCGACGCTCATGGGGCGCGACTCCGACGACCCGCGCTCGCTCGGCGAGGTCGGGCACTGCGGCGTGGCCATCGACTCGGCCGCCGACATGGAGGTCCTGTTCAAGGACATCCCGCTGGGCGACGTCACCACCTCCATGACGATCAGCGGGCCCGCGGTGCCCGTCTTCTGCATGTACCTGGTCGCCGCCGAGCGGCAGGGCGTGGCCCCGTCGGTCCTCAACGGCACGCTGCAGACCGACATCTTCAAGGAGTACATCGCCCAGAAGGAGTGGCTCTTCCAGCCGGAGCCCCATCTGCGGCTGATCGGCGACCTGATGGAGTACTGTGCGGCCGGCATCCCCGCGTACAAGCCGCTTTCCGTCTCCGGCTACCACATCCGCGAGGCGGGGGCCACGGCCGCGCAGGAGCTGGCGTACACGCTCGCGGACGGCTTCGGCTACGTCGAGCTGGGCCTGAGCCGCGGGCTCGACGTGGACGTCTTCGCGCCCGGCCTGTCCTTCTTCTTCGACGCGCACGTCGACTTCTTCGAGGAGATCGCCAAGTTCCGCGCCGCCCGGCGGATCTGGGCCCGCTGGATGCGCGACGTGTACGGCGCGAAGAGCGAGAAGGCGCAGTGGCTGCGCTTCCACACGCAGACCGCGGGCGTCTCGCTGACCGCCCAGCAGCCGTACAACAACGTGGTCCGCACGGCCGTGGAGGCGCTGGCCGCCGTGCTCGGCGGCACCAACTCGCTGCACACCAACGCGCTGGACGAGACGCTGGCACTGCCCAGCGAGCAGGCCGCCGAGATCGCGCTGCGCACCCAGCAGGTGCTGATGGAGGAGACCGGCGTCGCCAACGTGGCGGACCCGCTGGGCGGTTCCTGGTACATCGAGCAGCTCACGGACCGGATCGAGGCGGACGCGGAGAAGATCTTCGAGCAGATCAAGGAGCGGGGGCTCAGGGCGCACCCGGACGGGCGGCACCCCATCGGCCCGATCACCTCCGGAATCCTGCGCGGGATCGAGGACGGCTGGTTCACCGGCGAGATCGCCGAGTCCGCCTTCCGCTACCAGCGGGCCCTGGAGAAGGGCGAGAAGCGGGTCGTGGGCGTCAACGTCGCCACCGGATCGGTGACCGGGGACCTGGAGATCCTCCGGGTCAGTCACGAGGTGGAGCGGGAGCAGGTCCGCGTCCTGGGCTCGCGCAAGCAGGCGCGGGACGAGGCCGCGGTGCGCTCCGCCCTCGCGGACATGCTCGGCGCCGCCCGGTCCGGGGCGAACATGATCGAGCCGATGCTCGACGCGGTACGGGCCGAGGCCACCCTGGGGGAGATCTGCGGGGTGCTGCGGGACGAGTGGGGCGTCTACACCGAACCGGCGGGGTTCTAGCGGCGCCTGTCGCGAAGGTCCCGCCTGCCCCGCGGGCGGGGCGGGACCTTCGCGACAGGCCCGTGAGGGCTGTCCCGCGATCCCCGGCGGGCGCACGACGACGGCCACGGCACCTCGCCGCGTTGTCGGATCGCCCGGACCCGACCGGTACGGGGACGGCCCTGCGCCGGGCGGCGCACCGCATCCGGCGCCGTGCGCCGACCCACCGGGGATCACGGGACAAGCCCTTGGCGTCGCGACGGGGCGAACCCCGCCCGACGCGGCACCGGCGCCACTGTCCGTCGCGGATCGCTCCCCGCTCGCCGGCGGGTCTGTCCGGGAGGGAGCCGGCGCCCTGGCCTCAGGCCTGGACCGCACCGCCGTCCGGCTGGGCGGCCAGGCCGAGCAGCAGTACCCGGGTGAAGCTGTGCACCCAGGCCTCGTCCGCCGGCTTGCCGCTCACCAGGGTGCGGTGGACCACCGCGCCCGCCACCATGTCGAAGATCAGGTCCACCGTGCGGGACGACTCCGCCGGGTCCGGTTCCGGCGGGAGTTCGCCGCGGCGCAGGGCCCGGGCGCGGCCCTCCAGGACCAGGCGTATCTGGCGGTCCACGATCGAGGCGCGGATCCGCTCGCGCAGGGGTTCGTCGCGGGTCGCCTCCGCGACCACCGCCATCAGGCCACTTCTGGCCTCCGGGCGGGCCAGGATCGCCGCGAACTGGAGCACCACGCCCTCGATGTCGGCGGCCAGACTGCCGCGGTCGGGCAGTTCGAGCTCGTCGAACAGCTCCGCGACCGCGTCCACCACCAGTTCGTGCTTGCCCGCCCAGCGGCGGTACAGCGTCGTCTTCGCGACCCCCGCCCGCGTGGCCACGTCGCTCAGGGTCAGCCCCGACCAGCCCAGTTCCACCAGAGCGTCCCGTGTGGCGGCCAGGATCGCGGCGTCCGCGGCGGCGCTGCGCGGGCGTCCGGTACGGCTGGCGGGGTGGCGGCTCTGCATGCGTCGACCATAACCGGCGGAATCTGTGCGGTCGTGAGGGAGATCACCGGAGAGTGGTGTCGCGGCGCCCCCACATGGCATTACGCTACGGGTCGTAGCGAAAGCTCGTGAGGGACGTACACGGGCGACGGACACCGGCGTGGGGTGGGGACCCGGCGCCGACCGCGGCTTTTTTTCATTCACGCGCCGGGACGGGGGAGGATAGACGCATGCAGCCACGCAACATGTCCATGAGCGGCGTCGTCGACCTCGCCGCGGTGAAGGCGGCCCAGGAGGCCAAGGCCAAGGCCGAGCAGACGCGCGCCGAAGCCGCCCGGCAGGGCGGCGCGGGGGCCGTCTCCCCGGCCGACCTCGTCATCGACGTCGATGAAGCCGGATTCGAGCGGGAAGTCCTGCAACGGTCCGCCGAAGTGCCGGTCGTCATCGACTTCTGGGCCGAGTGGTGTCAGCCCTGCAAGCAGCTGAGCCCGGTCCTGGAGCGACTGGCCGTCGAGTACAACGGGCGGATCGTGCTCGCCAAGATCGACGTCGACGCCAACCAGATGCTGATGCAGCAGTTCGGGGTCCAGGGGATTCCGGCCGTCTTCGCCGTCGTCGCGGGGCAGGCGCTGCCCCTCTTCCAGGGCGCGGCCGGCGAACAGCAGATCCGGGAGACCCTGGACCAGCTCGTGCAGGTGGCGGAGCAGCGCTTCGGGCTGACCGGCCTGAGCGTCGACGCGGACGCCGAGCCGGGCGCCGGGGCGCCGCAGGAGGTGCCGGCGGGGCCGCACGACGCCCTCCTCGAGGCCGCCGTGCAGGCGCTCGACGCGGGCGACCTGGACGGGGCCGTCCAGGCGTACCGGGACGTGCTGAGCGACGCCCCGGGCAACATGGAGGCCAAACTGGGCCTCGCGCAGGCGGAGTTGCTGCGGCGGGTGCAGGGCATGGACCCGCAGCGGGTGCGCGCGGAGGCCGCCGGCAAGCCGGGCGACGTGGACGCGCAGATCGCGGCCGCCGACCTGGACCTGGTGGGCGGCCATGTCGACGACGCCTTCGGGCGGCTGATCGACACCGTGGCGCGCACGGCGGGTGACGACCGGGACGCGGCGCGGCGCCGGCTGCTGGAGCTGTTCGAGGTCGTGGGACCCGAGGATCCCCGGGTGGTCGGGGCCCGACGGGCCCTGGCCCGGGCTCTGTTCTGACCAGTCGCTAAACACCCCGGCATGTGATGCCGGGGTGAAAAATTCGCCTACAAGGCGTCAGGGCGGCCGCACTTTGCCAAAACTTGGCAATTGCGGCCGCTGTTACTCGGAGTAAATCAACGCCGTTGATCTGTCTGGTTTCGTCCAGGGATCAACGGCTTTGCTCCGCCCCTCGTCGACACCCAGCGTCGCCCTTCTGGGTCGCCGGGCCGTTCTTCGGTTATCCGGCCGTTACTAGCGAGTAACGAACCCCCTTGTGTCCGGGCCGAGAATGCACCACGATCGGCGACGCTCGGTCCAATCCCGCACCCCCGGCAGCCGGTCGGGTCGAGGGAGACTCTGGGTCCCCACCGGGCAGAGCCGGCGGCAGTGGCGCCGGCTCTAGGGCAGGGGGGTCTTCGCCGTACGGCGAAGCCTGTCCAGAAGGTTGTGCGTGATGCGTGTCAGGCGCGACCAGTGGTTGTCGCTCGGGGGTGATCGCCGGTGGTTCGGGCGCGGTTCGTGCCTGATGAGTACGGGCGCTCTCCTTTCCGAGGACGTAGCACTTCTCCCATCCCTGCCTGGCTGAGCCGCCGATTGGGGCGAGTCGGGCCAGGAGATGTACGTCCGAGAAGGAGGAAATATGGAGTCCCAGGTGCGTGGCGGGACCAGATGGAAGCGGTTCGCTGTGGTCATGGTGCCCAGCGTCGCCGCCACGGCAGCGATAGGTGTCGCCCTGGCGCAGGGTGCTCTCGCTGCTTCGTTCAGCGTTTCGGGGCAGTCGTTCAAGGTGACGGCGAAGTCGCTCCACGGCGAGGGCTTCGCGCAGTACGGGGCCCTCGACGAGGGCTACACCATGACCGGCCAGAAGACGCTCCACCCGGTCGCGGTCTCGGCCTTCAAGAGCGCGACCATCCAGAAGATGTGCCAGTCGGTCGTCACCCCTGACCTCCCGGTCATCGGTGACGTGACGCTCCGCCTCGAGGCGGGCAACAGCTCCGACAAGAGCAAGCAGGTCGAGGCCGACCGCCTGTACATCGACGTCGAGGACCTGCAGGCCGACGCCGTCTTCCACAACATCGACATCGGTGTTGCCGCCAAGGACGCCAGCAAGGGTCCGGGCATGAAGGGGAACGGCGAGCAGGCCAACCCGTTCGGCTTCGCCCAGCAGGCGGACTCGGCGGACCTGACCGACGTGAAGCAGACGGCGTGGGCGACCACCGCCGGAACCTTCAAGCTCAGCGGTCTGCACATGTCGCTGCGCAAGGGCAGCGGCGCAGGGATCGAGTGCTACTGAGCACTCACTGACGGGCGGGGGAGCCGGTGGCGCCCCCGCCCGTCCACACTCCGGCCGCGTCTTCACGCGCGGCGCACATCACCACCACAGCAACGCCGCACCAGGGAGCTGTTTTCCATGAGCGCCGAGACTCCTGCTGCCGACCCCGGCCAGTTCACCCGCCGGAGGCTGCAGTTCCGCGCCTGGCGGGGCACCCGGCCGTTCTGGGCCGGCCTCCTCGTCTTGCTCAGCGGCTTTCCGATCATGTACTTCCCGTACGCGCATCTCCAGGTCGGTCACCTGACGCTGGCGATGTCGACGACCGCGGGGGCCGGATCGCTGATCATCGGCGTGCTGCTCGTCGTACTCGGCGTCAGCCTCTGGTTCCAGAAGCACGTACGGACCTTCGCGGGCGTCGCCGCGATCCTGCTCGGGCTCGTGTCCCTGCCGGTGTCCAACTTCGGCGGCTTCATCGTCGGCTTCCTGCTCGCCCTCGTCGGCGGTGCGATGGCCGTGTCGTGGGCGCCGGGTGTACCGGCCGCGCCGGAGAGCGCGCCGGAGACCGGAACGGGGCAGGCGGCCGCTTCCGGGTCCTGGCTGGAAAAGGACTCGGACGCGGGCACCGTGAACGAGTCGAACGACCTGTCGGGAACGAGCCCGGCCAACGGGGCGAACGGGAGGCACAGTGCCGGCTGACGAGGTGACCCACGGGGCCGATGTGGTGGACGGGTCCCGTGCTAGAACCGGTCCCCGCCACGCGGCACCCAGGCGGCCGCTGTTCACCAGGTTCCACATGCCCGCCGGCAAGGCGATCGCCTCCGTGGCGATGCCCACCGCCGTCATCGTGGGCATGGGCTTCACCTCGACGCTCGCCCTCGCCGACAACAACGGCGGGACGACGTCGAACAGCCAGAAGGCCGCGGAGTACCAGGACTGCGTGGACGCGCTGCAGGACTCCGAGAAGGCCTCCGACTCGCCCTCGCCGTCCCCCAGCGAGTCCACGGACAAGGAGACGCCGACCCCCACGGCGTCCGCCGGGAGCGCGGACGAGCAGGCCTCGGGCAAGAGCTCCTCGCCGGATTCAGGTTCCGACGAGAAGTCCGCCCCCGAGCCCTCGGCGACGTCCGGCTCCTCCGACCCGGCTCCGGACTCCGGCTCCGGGCCCGACGGGGACACGGCGACGCCGTCCCCGTCGGCGACCGAGAGCGGCGGCGGTGTGCTGGGCACCCTCGGCGACACGCTCGGTGACATCCTCACCGGTGGCAGCGAGGACTCCGGCGCGTCCGCGAGCCCGGAGCCGTCCGCGTCGCCGTCGGCGGACTCGTCCTCGCCCGGCTCCACCGGCGCCGACAGCGAGACCGGCACCGTGAAGGACACCGTCGAGAAGACGACCAAGACCGTCACGGACACCGTCGAGGACACCACCGACAAGGCCTCCGAGGCGGCCGAGGACACCACGCGGGCGGTCGAGGACGCGGCCGAGTCGGCCACGCCCAGCCCGTCCGCGAGCTCCACGACGTCCCCCGACGACTGCCCGGCGGCCACGGACGCCGAGGGCGGCGTCGACAACAAGGTGCCGGTGGCCGACGACCCCTGGTACCTGGACGCCAGCTCGCTCACCCTGAAGGGCGCCGACTACCAGGGCATAGTCGAGGTCAGGACCGCCAACGGCACCACCAAGAAGGTGCTGAAGTACGTCATCTCGAATGGCACGGACATCGGCGACCTGCACCAGACGGTGAAGGACAAGCAGGCCGGCAAGACGTACCACGTACAGGCGGCCAAGGGCTCGAAGTCCACCATCACCGGCGGTGACACGGTGATGTACACCGAGAGCATCTCCGGCAACCTGCTGGGGCTGATCCCGGTCACGTTCAGCCCGGACAACCCGCCCCCGCTGAACATCCCGCTGATCTACTTCACCAAGGTCCACGTCGTCCAGGCGGCCCAGTTCGGTGGCAATCTGCACGTGCCCGGCATGCACGTCTACACCACCGACTGAGCCTGCACACAAGCCCGTTCGGGAGCCGCGCACAGAGCTGAGGGCGCCCCCTGCCACAGGGGGCGCCCTCAGTGCGTGCCGCGACTCCCGGCGTGCCGGTCAGTCGCCCTGGCTGCCCAGGTGGTGCACCCGGACCATGTTGGTGGTGCCGGGGACGCCGGGGGGCGAGCCCGCGGTGATGATCATCGTGTCGCCGGGGCTGAAGCGGCCCAGCTTGGCCAGCTCCTGGTCCACCATGTCGACCATCTCGTCGGTGCTGTTGACGAACGGCACGATGTGGGACTCCACGCCCCAGCTCAGCGTGAGCTGGTTGCGGGTGCCCTCGTCGGTGGTGAAGGCCAGGATCGGCTGGGACGCGCGGTAGCGGGACAGGCGGCGGGCGGTGTCACCGGACTTGGTGAAGGCGATCAGGCCCCGGCCGCCGAGGAAGTCGGCGATCTCGGCGGCGGCGCGGGCCACCGAACCGCCCTGCGTGCGCGGCTTCTTGCCCGGGACCAGGGGCTGCAGGCCCTTGGCGAGCAGCTCCTCCTCGGCCGCGCTGACGATCTTCGACATGGTCTTGACGGTCTCGACCGGGTAGGCGCCCACCGAGGACTCCGCCGACAGCATGACCGCGTCCGCGCCGTCCAGGATCGCGTTGGCCACGTCGGAGGCCTCGGCGCGGGTCGGGCGGGAGTTGGTGATCATCGACTCCATCATCTGGGTCGCGACGATCACCGGCTTGGCGTTGCGCCGGCACAGCTCGATCAGGCGCTTCTGGACCATCGGGACCTTCTCGAGCGGGTACTCGACGGCCAGGTCGCCGCGGGCCACCATCACACCGTCGAACGCCATCACGACGTCCGCCATGTTCTCGACCGCCTGCGGCTTCTCCACCTTGGCGATCACCGGGACCCGGCGGCCCTCCTCGTCCATCACCCGGTGCACGTCGCCGACGTCCTTGGCGTCCCGGACGAAGGAGAGCGCGACCATGTCGCAGCCCATGCGGAGCGCGAAGCGCAGGTCCTCCACGTCCTTCTCGGACAGCGCGGGCACGTTCACGGCCGTGCCGGGCAGGTTGATGCCCTTGTGGTCGGAGACCACACCGCCCTCGATGACGACCGTCCGCACCCGGGGACCCTCGACGTCCAGGACCTTCAGCTCGACGTTGCCGTCGTTGATCAGGATCTGGTCGTCGCGCGAGACGTCGCCCGGCAGGCCCTTGTAGGTCGTCCCGCAGATCTGCTTGTCGCCCGGGACGTCCTCGGTGGTGATGACGAACTCGTCCCCCCGCTCGAGTTCGACCGGGCCCTCGGCGAAGGTCTCCAGGCGGATCTTCGGGCCCTGCAGGTCGGCGAGGACACCGATGGCCCGGCCGGTCTCCTTGGACGCGGCCCGGACGCGGTCGTACCGCGCCTGGTGCTCGGCCTGGGAGCCGTGGCTGAAGTTGAAACGGGCCACGTTCATACCCGCCTCGATCATGGCGACGAGCATCTCGTGGGAGTCGACCGCGGGGCCGAGAGTACAGACGATTTTCGAACGGCGCATGGGGCGATCCTATCGGTTTGTTTCGCTGCGGAATATTCCGTCTGGCGGAAGATACAAATGGGCGGTCATGCGCTCAGGCGTGTTACTCAGGTGTATTGCTCAGCTCTTCTTTCCGACCAGCTCGTAGGTCTGTGTCGCGATCTCCAGTTCCTCGTCGGTCGGCACCACCGCGACCGCCACCCGGGCGGACGGCGGCGAGATCAGCCGCGGCCCACCACCGCGTACCGCGTTCAGCCCGCCGTCGACCGCCAGGCCCAGCGGCTCCAGACCGGCGACGGCCGCCTCGCGCACCGGCGCCGCGTTCTCGCCGACCCCGGCCGTGAACGCGACCGCGTCCACCCGGCCGAGCACCGCGAAATAGGCGCCGATGTACTTCTTGAGCCGGTGAATGTAAATGTCGAAGGCGAGGGCGGCCTCGTCGTCGCCCTCGTCGATCCGGCGGCGGATCTCCCGCATGTCATTGTCCCCGCACAGGCCGAACAGACCGCTCCTCTTGTTGAGAAGACTGTCGATCTCGTCCATGGACATTCCGCCGACACGAGCCAAATGGAAGATGACGGCCGGGTCCAGATCGCCGGATCGCGTCCCCATCACCAGACCCTCCAGAGGCGTCAGCCCCATCGAGGTGTCCACGCACCGCCCCTTCGCTACCGCGGACGCCGAGGCGCCGTTGCCGAGGTGCAGCACGATGACGTTCACCTCCGAGGGGTCCTTGCCCAGCAGCCGCGCGGTCCGGCGGGAGACGTAGGCGTGCGAGGTGCCGTGGAACCCGTAGCGGCGGATGCGGTGCCGGTCGGCGAGCTTCGGGTCGATCGCGTAGCGCGCGGCGGACTCCGGCATCGTCGTGTGGAAGGCCGTGTCGAAGACGGCCACCTGGGGCAGGTCCGGGCGCAGCGCCGTCGCCGTGCGGATGCCGGTCAGGTTGGCCGGGTTGTGCAGTGGCGCGACCGGGATCAGGCGCTCGATCTCGGTGAGCACCGCTTCGTCGATCACGGTCGGCTCGGTGAAGAACATGCCGCCGTGCACCACCCGGTGCCCGATCGCGGCCAGCTCCGGCGAGTCCAGGCCCACGCCGTCCCGGGACAGCTCCTCGGCGACCGCCTTCAGCGCCGCGTCGTGGTCGGCGATCGGCCCGGTCTGCTCCCGGGTCTCGCCGCTCGTCGCGCAGGTGTGCTCCAGCCGCGAGGTCTGCTCGCCGATCCGCTCGACCAGCCCCACCGCGAGCCGGCTGCTGTCCCGCATGTCCAGCAACTGGTACTTCACCGACGAGGAGCCGGAGTTGAGGACGAGGACTCGGGTGGGGGAGGTCACAGCTCGGCCGCCTTCTCGCTGGGGGTCTGGGCCTGGATCGCCGTGATGGCGACGGTGTTGACGATGTCCTGGACGAGGGCGCCACGGGACAGGTCGTTGACGGGTTTGCGCAGGCCCTGCAGCACCGGGCCGACGGCGATGGCGCCGGCCGAGCGCTGCACGGCCTTGTAGGTGTTGTTGCCGGTGTTGAGGTCGGGGAAGATCAGCACGGTGGCCTGGCCGGCCACCTCCGAGCCGGGCAGCTTGGTGGCGGCCACGGACGGCTCCACGGCCGCGTCGTACTGGATCGGCCCCTCGATCTTCAGGTCCGGCCGCCGCGAGCGCGCCAGCTCGGTGGCCCGGCGCACCTTGTCGACGTCGGCGCCCGAACCGGACGAACCCGTGGAGTACGACAGCATCGCGATCCGCGGCTCCACCCCGAACCGCGCGGCCGTGACCGCCGACTGGATCGCGATGTCCGCGAGCTGCTCGGCGTCGGGGTCCGGGTTGACCGCGCAGTCGCCGTAGACCAGCACCTTGTCGGCCAGGCACATGAAGAAGACGGAGGAGACGATCGAGGAGTCCGGCCTCGTCCTGATGATCTCGAAAGCCGGCCGGATGGTGGCGGCCGTGGAGTGCACCGAGCCGGACACCATGCCGTCGGCCAGACCCTCCTGCACCATCAGGGTGCCGAAGTAGTTCACGTCCGACACGACGTCGTAGGCCAGCTCCACGGTCACGCCGCGGTGGGCGCGCAACTGCGCGTACCGCTCGGCGAAGGCGTCGCGCAGCTCGGACGTGGCGGGGTCGATCACCTGGCTGTCGCCGAGGTCGATGCCCAGGTCGGCGGCCTTCTTGCGGATCCCGTCGGCCGGGCCCAGCAGGGTCAGGTCGCACACGCCCCGGCGCAGCAGCACCTCGGCGGCGTGCAGCACCCGCTCCTCGGAACCCTCCGGCAGGACGACCCGGCGACGGTCCGAGCGGGCCTGCTCCAGCAGCTTGTGCTCGAACATCATCGGGGTCACCCGGTCGCCGCTCGGGGCCGAGACGCGGCGCGCCAGGTCGACGGAGTCGGCGTACCGCTCGAACAGACCGAGCGCGGTCTCCGCCTTGCGCGGGGTGGCCGCGGTCATCTTCCCCTCCATGGAGAAGAGCCGCTCGGCGGTGGGGAAGCTGTTGCCGTCGACGGAGATCACCGGGGTGCCCGGGGCGAGGCGGGCGGCCAGGGTGAGGATCTCCTTGCTCGGCACCTCGTCCAGGGTGAGCAGCACGCCGGCTATCGGCGGGGTCCCGGCGCTGTGCGCGGCCAGCGAACCGACGACCAGATCGGCCCGGTCCCCCGGGGTCACCACGAGGCAGCCCGGGGTCAGCGCGGTCAGGAAGTTCGGCAGCATCGCACCGCCGAACACGAAGTCCAGCGCGTCGCGGGCGAGCCCGGAGTCGTCGCCTAGCAGCACCCGCGCGCCGAGGCTCTGGGTGATCTGCGCGACCGTGGGCGCGGACAGCGCGGGCTCGTCGGGCAGCACGTACACGGGCACCGGCAGCCGGTTCGCGAGCCGCCGCGCGATCTCGTCCCGGTGCTCGCGGTCCACCCGGTTGGCGACCATGGCGAGCACGTCGCAGCCGAGCCCGTCGTACGCCCGGAACGCGTTGCGGATCTCCGCGCGCACCGCGTCGGCGGGCTGTCCCCGGCCGCCCACCACCGGGATCACGGACGCGCCGAACTCGTTGGCGAGGCGGGCGTTCACGGAGAGTTCGTCGGGGAGCTGGGTGCCGGCGAAGTCGGTGCCGAGGACGAGGACGACGTCGTAGTCCCGGGCCACCAGGTGGAAGCGGTCCACCAGGGTGGAGACCAGTTCGTCGGTGCCCCGTTCGGCCTGGAGCGCGGACGCCTCGACGTAGTCCATGCCGTAGACGGTGGCCGGGTCCTGGGTGAGCCGGTACCGCGTCCGCAGCAACTCGAACATGCGGTCGGGGCCGTCATGGACGAGCGGCCGGAAGACGCCCACCCGGTCCACCTGCCGGGTGAGCAGCTCCATGACCCCCAGCTCCACCACCTGGCGGCCGTCGCCGCGGTCGATGCCGGTCACGTACACGCTGCGCGTCACGTGTGCACTCCGTTCCTGTGTCTCGCCGTCTCGCCGGTCTCTTCCGCGGCGCAAAGTCCGTGGCACAAAAATCGCTCACCCAGGTGAGCGGAACCCTCTTGACAATACCCCCGGTGAGGGTTAAGGCGCCCGTCAGGACATCGACCGGCCGGCGGACGTGGAAGAATCGGCAGTGGCTCACAGGTACCGACAGCGAGCAGGAGACACAGCACGATGCGCATCGGAGTTCTCACCGCAGGCGGCGACTGCCCCGGCCTGAACGCCGTGATCCGGTCGGTCGTGCACCGGGCGGTGGCGCAGTACGGCGACGAGGTCATCGGCTTCGAGGACGGCTACCGGGGTCTGCTCGACCGGCACTACCGCTCCCTCGACCTGGACGCGGTCAGCGGCATCCTGGCCCGCGGCGGCACCATCCTCGGTTCCTCCCGGCTCGAGCGCGACCGGCTGCGCGAGGCCTGCGACAAGGCCACCGACATGGTCGAGGAGTTCGGCATCGACGCGCTGATCCCGATCGGCGGCGAGGGCACCCTGACCGCGGCCCGGATGCTCTCCGACGCCGGTCTGCCGGTCGTCGGCGTCCCCAAGACCATCGACAACGACATCTCCTCCACCGACCGCACCTTCGGATTCGACACCGCCGTCGGCGTGGCCACGGAGGCCATGGACCGCCTGAAGACCACGGCGGAGTCCCACCAGCGCGTGATGGTCGTCGAGGTCATGGGCCGGCACGCCGGCTGGATCGCCCTGGAGTCCGGCATGGCCGCCGGTGCCCACGGCATCTGCCTGCCGGAACGCGCCTTCGACCCGGCCGACCTGGTGAAGATGGTCGAGGAGCGCTTCGCCCGCGGCAAGAAGTTCGCCGTCGTCTGCGTCGCCGAGGGCGCCCATCCCGCCGAGGGCAGCATGGACTACGGCAAGGGCGAGATCGACCAGTACGGCCACGAGCGCTTCCAGGGCATCGGCACCGCGCTGGCCTGGGAGCTGGAGCGGCGCCTCGGCAAGGAGGCCAAGCCGGTCATCCTCGGCCACGTCCAGCGCGGTGGCGTGCCCACCGCCTACGACCGCGTCCTCGCCACCCGCTTCGGCTGGCACGCCGTGGAGGCCGCGCACCGCGGCCAGTTCGGCCGGATGACCGCGCTGCGCGGCACCGACATCGTGATGGTGCCGCTCGCTGAGGCCGTCACCGAGCTGAAGACGGTCCCGAAGGACCGCATGGACGAGGCGGAGTCGGTCTTCTAGTGCTGTGACCGGAAGGGTCTGCCGGAAGGCTCGCGGCGTCCGGTGCGGTGCAGCGCAAGGCGGAGCGTCGTCCGCGTACCGGACGTACTCGGGTGATGCGACGACGCGGCACGGTGCCGTGCCGGGCGCCGCGAGCCGGTGAACCCTGCCGGTCGCGGCACTGGCGCCGCCTCGGTCGAGGTCCGCCGGCCGGGCGCCGCGACGGGGCGAGCCTCGGCCGACGCCGCACAGGCCGGCGCGCGCCGACCGGGAAGGCCTGCCGGGCGCCGCGCGCGGTGTACCCGCCCCGGGCCGGACGGCCGGCGCCGGCCGAGGTCTGCGCGGGGGCGAGCCGCGGCTCTCGCCCCGCCCCCCGACTTGAGTCAGGAACCCCTGGACTCCACCGCCGTCCAGAAGTGGTCCACGATCCGGTCGAGGAACTCCCGGCCGGACTCGCCGGCGCCGCTGCCGCCGCCACCCCAGCCGAGGGTGGCGGTCATGTGCCCCTGGTAGTCCTGGTGCAGCTCCCGCAGCACGGCCTCCACGACCCCCTGGTCCAGGGGCACCAGCCGCGTCACCGGCCGCACCTGCGCCTGCCAGCGGGTCGTCGCCGCGCCGCGCAGCAGGCCGGCTAGCGCCGCCTCCCGGCCGGTGACCGCCACGAAGTCGGGCGGGGGGAGCGCGAGCACCCGTGCGAGGGCGGCCGACTGGCGCTCGTTGCCGCGCCACTGCCCGCTCTCCTCCATCCGCAGATACCCGCGCAGCTCCACACCGACGGCGCGGGCGACGTCCTCGGGCGCGATCCCGCGGGCCACGCGGTACTCCCGCAGGGTCCGGGGACGGCCGATGAGTTCTGCCGGTGCGCACCACAACACCCCCGCGAGCGCGGTGATCTCGGCGCTGCCCGGGGCGGCGGCACCGCGCTCCCAGGCGACGACGAGGCCGGGCGTCACATACGGCAGTCCGTACGAGACCCGCATCCCGTGGGCGACGTGCTCGGGCCCCATGCCGAGGGCGGCCCGCAGTCTGCGGGCGGCCGGGGCGTCGAAGGGGGGACCGGGGTCGGAACGAGGCGGAGGTGGGCGCACCCGGCACAAGCTAGGGCTGCGGCGGAGGGGCTGACTACGGTCGGTTCGACCAGGATCACCGGGTGTGGAAGGGCCGGTTTTTGGACGTTCGGCAGAGGAACCGGCGGTTCCGCACCCGCTCGCCGACGCCGGCAGGCGCCCGCGGTGCCAGGTACCCGCGGCCGTCCGGACCAGGACGGCGGGCCCCGTCTGCGGCACACTCTTGGGGTACTGCCGGGGGAAGGGACACACATGGCCGAACGAGACGTGAGCGTCGGGCAGTTGCTGCTCACCGAGTACCAGACGATCAAGGACGAGCAGAAGACGCGGATCGGGTTCCGGGACAACCTGCTCTACGTCACGCTGACCGTCGTGGCCGCGGTGATCGCCGCCGCCGCGCAGGCGAGGCAGACCGCGATGCTGCTGGCGCTGCCGCCGGTGTGCGTCGTGCTCGGCTGGACGTACCTGGTCAACGACCAGAAGATCTCGGCGATCGGGGCCTATGTGCGCGAGGAACTGGGGCCCCGACTGGCGGAGACGGTGCGGACGCCGGGAAGCGAGGTGTTCCGCTGGGAGGTGGCGCACCGGGGCGACGCGCGGCGGGTGTCGCGCAAGGTCGCCCAGTGCGTGGTGGACCTGCTGGCCTTCTGCGTCGTGCCGCTCGGCGCGCTGATCGTCTACTGGGTGGGGGACGGCGTGTCGCCGGGGCTGGCGGTGCTCTCCGTCCTGGAGGCGGCCTCGGTGGCCGGACTCGGGGTGTACATCGTCCAGTACGCCGTGCCGTTCGGGGCCGGGGGCGCCGGTGCGGGCGGGGACGGGGCCGCGGGGGACCCGGGGTGAGCGGCGGGCCGGACCGGTCCCCGGCGGTCACCGGGTGGGTGCCGGTGCCTCCGGCACCCAGCGGTACACCAGTTCCGGCCGGCCCACCTGGCCGTACACGGGACGCCGCTCGGCCCTTCCGGCGTCGACCAGGTGCTCCAGGTAGCGGCGGGCGGTGATCCGGGAGATGCCCACGGCCTCCGCGACCCCGGTCGCCGCCAGGCCCTCCCGGGCGTCCCGGAGGGCGCCGGTCACCCGCTCCAGCGTCGGGCCGCTGAGACCCTTCGGGAGCGCGGCGGGGGACGGCGCGCGCAGCACGGCCAGCGCCCGGTCCACCTCGTCCTGCCCGCCGGCCTCGCCCGCCGCGGCGTGGAACTCGGCGTAGCGCACCAGCCGGTCGCGCAGCGTGGCGAAGGTGAACGGCTTCAGGACGTACTGCACGACGCCCAGCGAGACACCCTCCCGGACCACGGCCAGGTCCCGGGCCGACGTCACCGCCACGACGTCCGCGTGATGCCCCGCCGCCCGCAGGGACCGGGCGAGCTCGAGCCCGTGCACGTCGGGCAGATGCAGGTCGAGCAGCAGCAGGTCCACCGCCGTGCGGTCCAGGAACCGGCGCGCCTGCGCCCCCGTGTGCGCCGTTCCGACCGCGACGAACCCCGGCACCCGCCCGACGTACATCACGTGCGCGTCGGCGGCGACGGGGTCGTCCTCCACCACGAGGACCCGGATCGGCTGCCGCTCCCCGGTCATCCGCCGCCGCCCACCGCCGTGCGCAGCGGCAGCCGCACCTCGAACACCGCCCCGCCCTCCTCGGCCTCCGTCACCGTCAGCGCGCCCTCGTGACGCGTGACCGCCTGCCGCACCAGGGCCAGGCCCAGGCCCCGTCCGCCGGGTCCCGCAGGCTTCGTGGAGTACCCCCGCTGGAATACCAGGTCCGTGTGGGCCGGGTCGACCCCTGCCCCCGTGTCCGAGACCCGCAGCACCAGCTCGGCGTCCTGCGCGTACGCCGTCACCGTGACCCGTGCCCCGGCGCTGCCCTGCGCCGCGTCCACCGCGTTGTCGACCAGGTTGCCGAGGATCGTCACCAGGTCCCGCGCGGGCAGGCCGCCGAGCGGTCCGTCGTCCAGCCGGCTGTCCCCCGACACCACCAGCTCCACACCCCGCTCGTTCGCCTGCGCCGCCTTGCCCAGCAGGAGCGCGGCCAGCACCGGCTCGCTCACCGCCGCGACCACCTGGTCGGTCAGGGCCTGCGCCAGCTCCAGTTCCGCCGTGGCGAACTCCACCGCCTCCCCGGCCCGGCCCAGCTCGATCAGCGAGACGACCGTGTGCAGGCGGTTCGCCGCCTCGTGCGCCTGCGAGCGCAGGGCCTGGGTGAAGCCCCGTTCCGAGTCCAGCTCACCCGTCAGGGACTGGAGTTCGGTCACGTCGCGCAGCGTCACCACCGTGCCCCGGCGCTCTCCGCCCGACACCGGTGAGGTGTTGACCACCAGCACCCGGGACGCCGTCAGGTGCACCTCGTCCACGCGCGGCTTCGACGACAGCAGGGCCCCGGTCAGCGGGACGGGCAGGCCCAGGTCGGCCACCGAGCGGCCGATCAGGTCCACGTCACCGGTGCCGCCCACCCCCAGCAGCTCCCGGCCGCCGTCGTTGATCAGCGCCACCCGGTACCGCCCGTCCAGCATCAGCAGCCCCTCGCGCACCGCGTGCAGCGCCGCCTGGTGGTAGTCGTGCATCCGGCTCAGCTCGGTGGCGTTCATGCCGTGGGTGTGCCGGCGCAGCCGGGCGTTGACCACGTAGGTGCCGACCGCGCCCAGCAGCAGGGTCCCGCCGGCCACCCCCAGCAGGGCGGTGACCTGCTCCTGGACCCGGGCGCTGATCGCCTCGACCTTGATGCCGGCGCTCACCAGCCCGATGACCCGGCCGTCCTCCCGCACCGGGGTCACCGCGCGGACGGACGCGCCCAGGGTGCCGGTGTAGGTCTCGGTGAAGGTGCGGCCCTGCCGGGCGGGCGCGATGCGGCCCAGGAAGTGCCGGCCTATCTGCTTCTCGTCCGGATGGGTCCAGCGGATGCCGGACGGGTTCATGATCGTCACGAAGTCGACGTCGGTGTCCCGCATCACCCGCACCGCGTACGGCTGCAGCTCCCTGGTCGGATCCGGGCTGTGGATCGCCGAGCGCACGGAGGGGGAGTCCGCTATCGAGCGGGCCACGGCGGTCGCGTGCCGGGCCGCCGCGTCCTGCGCCTGCCGTCCGTCGCCGAGGTAGGTGAACAGCGCGTACCCGGCCACCACCACCGCGATCAGCACCGCCTGCACGGCGAACAGCTGGGCCGCCAGGCTGCGGGGCCGGGGCAGGGACGGGAGGCGCATGCCAGCAGTGTGCCTCTCCCTTCAGGCGTGAACTAAATGAACGGAAGGGTGACCGCCCTCACAGGGCGGGAGATAGTCACGGCATTCCCCGTACACCCCGGACGTGAGCCGCACGCCGGTGATGCCGACGAAGACGTCAAGGAGGGCAGCCGTGGCCGCCAGTACCCCCGATACGGCACCTGCCGCACCCCGCGCCAGGCGGGACCGGACCCATTACCTGTACATCGCCGTCATCGTGGCGGTCGCACTCGGTATCGCCGTGGGACTGATCTGGCCCGATGCCGCGGTCGAGCTGAAGCCGCTGGGCACGGGCTTCGTCAACCTGATCAAGATGATGATCTCGCCGATCATCTTCTGCACGATCGTGCTGGGCATCGGCTCGGTGCGCAAAGCGGCGAAGGTCGGCGCCGTCGGCGGTATCGCGCTCGGCTACTTCCTGGTGATGTCGCTGGTCGCGCTCGCCATCGGGCTCGTCGTCGGCAACGTGCTGCACCCCGGGGACGGGCTGCACCTGACCGACGCGCTCAAGCAGACCGGGCACGCCCAGGTCTCCGGCGACGCGCTGCCGCCGGTGGACTTCGTGCTGTCGGTCATCCCGGTCACGTTCGTGTCCGCCTTCACCGAGGGCCAGGTGCTGCAGACCCTGCTGATCGCGCTGCTCACCGGGTTCGCGCTGCAGGCCATGGGCTCGGCCGGGCAGCCGGTGCTGCGCGGTGTCGAGCACATCCAGCGGCTGGTCTTCCGCGTCCTGTCCATGGTCATGTGGGCCGCCCCGATCGGCGCCTTCGGCGCCATCGCGGCCGTCGTCGGCTCGGCCGGCCTGGACGCGCTGAAGAGCCTCGCCGTGCTGATGCTCGGCTTCTACGTGACCTGCTTCCTCTTCGTCTTCGTCGTGCTCGGCGCCGTGCTGCGGATCGTCGCCGGTGTGAACGTCCTCTCGCTGTTCAAGTACCTCGCCCGCGAGTTCCTGCTGATCCTGTCCACGTCCTCCTCCGAGTCCGCGCTGCCGCGGCTCATCGCGAAGATGGAGCACCTGGGCGTCAGCAAGCCGGTCGTCGGCATCACCGTGCCGACCGGGTACTCCTTCAACCTCGACGGCACGATGATCTACATGACCATGGCGTCGCTGTACATCGCGGACGCCCTGGGCACCCCGATGTCCGTCGCCGAGCAGATCCCGCTGCTGCTGTTCCTGCTGCTGGCCTCCAAGGGCGCCGCCGGCGTCAGCGGCGCCGGCCTGGCCACGCTGGCCGGCGGCCTGCAGTCCCACAAGCCGGCGCTGGTCGACGGCGTCGGCCTGATCGTCGGCATCGACCGGTTCATGAGTGAGGCCCGCGCCCTGACCAACTTCGCCGGCAACGCCGTGGCCACCGTGCTGATCGGCACCTGGACCAAGGAGATCGACAACGACCGGGTGCGGCGGGTACTGGCCGGTGAGCTTCCCTTCTCCGAGACGACCTCGCCGGACGAGCGGCCGTCCGCCGGCACCGGGCTGCCCGAGCCCCGCGAGGGCGACGAGAGGGAACTGGCCAAGGCCTGATCCGAAGGCCCCGGACGCCCGGCCCCGCCTGAACCCGGGCCGGGCGTCCGGTTCCACCAGCGGCGGGCCGGGTCCCCCCTTCGTGCCCCGGCCGTCCGGCCGCCATCCGCTGACGTGCCGTTCCGGTCCGACCGGGACGGCACGTCGGTGCTCGTTCCCGCCACTCTCGTCCTCGACGTCCTCGACGTCCTCGACGTCCTCGCGGTCCTCGCGGTCCTCCGCGTCGCGCCGGCCAAGCGCCTGTTCGGGCTGCGCGGCGGGCGCCGCGGGTTCGGGGCGGAGCGGCGCAGCGCCTCGCTGCCGGAGGTGGAGGAGTCGGCCCGAATGGCCGCCCACGGCCGGTCCTTGCCTTGACGCCGACGTCAACACCTACCTTCGTACCCATGCGAATCGGCGAGCTGGCCGCACGGGCCGGGACCACCACCCGCGCCCTGCGCTACTACGAGACGCGGGGGCTGCTGCCCGCCCGGCGTGACGACAGGGGGCACCGCACCTACGACGAGGGCGACCTCAGGCTGGTCCGCCAGATCCGGACCCTGCAGGACTGCGGGTTCGACCTGGAGGAGACGCGGCCGTTCGTGGAGTGCCTGCGGGCCGGGCACCCGGAGGGCGACTCCTGCCCGGCGTCCCTGGTGGTCTACCGGCGCAAGCTGGACGAGCTGGACGCGCTCATCGGGCAGCTCACGGCGGCGCGGGAGAAGGTCGCCGGGCAGCTCGAGCGGGCCGTGGGGCTCGCTCCGCCCGAGCGGGGCCGGGAGTGGGCGGCGCCGGTCGCCGAGTCGCTGGTTCCGGGCGGTCCGGAGCCCCTGTGCGAGCTGGGAGGGCGAGGCGAATGATCAAGGCTGCCGGTGTGTCCGAGGTGCGGGACGCGGACTTCGGCACGGAGGTGCTCCGGGCGGATCTGCCGGTGCTGGTGGAGTTCACCGCCGACTGGTGCCCGCCGTGCCGCCAGATGGGCCCGGTGCTCAGCGACCTGGCGTCCGAGCAGGAGGGCCGGCTGAAGGTGGTGCAGCTCGACGTGGACACCAACCCGGGCACCACGAACGCGTACAAGGTGCTGTCGATGCCAACGTTCCTGGTGTTCCGGGACGGTGAGCCGGTGAAGGCGATGGTGGGGGCACGGTCCCGGCGGAGGCTGCTGGAGGAACTCGCCGACGTGCTCTGAAAGCGGTCCCCGCACATCAAAAAATCCCCTGAGCAATTGCGCTCGGGGGATTTCTCTGCGTATATTCAGTGATTCGCGACTTCCTTTGGCCGAAGGCGCGGTGAAGTTCACTGAGCAGAGTATATCCGGGCGGGAGCGGAATTGTCAAACACCGAATTTCCAGACGGTGAATTGCGACGCGAGCAGG
This sequence comes from Streptomyces cellostaticus, assembly GCF_023630175.1. GTDB lineage: Bacteria > Actinomycetota > Actinomycetes > Streptomycetales > Streptomycetaceae > Streptomyces > Streptomyces cellostaticus_A. The sequence goes on from NZ_JALLIN010000010.1 coordinate 158,031, forward strand.
AATTCATCGACGGACTGTACGCGCGCGTCGACGAGCTGCGCGGCGAGGCCGAGACCTCGGTCGCGGACGCCCTCGCGCAGGGCGACAAGCCCATGCAGGCCCGGCTGGAGCGGGACATCCTGGTCGCCGAACGCTCCGGGCTGCTCGCCGCGCTGAACGCCGTGGACGGCTCGCTCTGCTTCGGCCGGATCGACCCGACCTCCGGTGTCAGCCATCACATCGGCCGGATCGGTCTGCGCGAGGACGACGCCGAGCGCACGCCGGTCCTCATCGACTGGCGCGCCGACGTCGCCCGTCCGTTCTACCTGGCCACCGGCCACACCCCGATGGGACTGCGCCGCCGCCGGCACCTCACCACCGAGGGCCGGACCGTCACCTCCCTGCACGACGAGATCCTCGACCTCGGCGACGCCACCCGCACCGGCCACGAGGACCCCAGCGGCGACGCCGTCCTGCTGGCCGCGCTCGACTCGGCGCGCACCGGCCGGATGAGCGACATCGTGCAGACCATCCAGGCCGAGCAGGACGAGATCATCCGGGCCCCGCACCGCGGGGTGCTGGTGGTCGAGGGCGGCCCCGGCACCGGCAAGACCGCCGTGGCGCTGCACCGGGCCGCCTACCTGCTCTACGAGCACCGGGAGCTGCTGGCCCGCCGCGCCGTGCTCATCGTCGGACCCAACCCCGCCTTCCTCGGCTACATCGGCGAGGTGCTGCCCTCCCTGGGCGAGACCGGCGTGCTGCTGTCCACGGTCGGCGAGCTGTACCCCGGGGTGCGGGCCACCGCCACCGACACACCCGAGGCGGCCGCCGTGAAGGGCCGGGCCGGCATGGCCGACGTCCTGGCCGCCGTCGTACGCGACCGGCAGGCCCTGCCCGACCCGGTCGTCACCGTCGAGCACGACCGCGAGGTGCTGATGCTGGACGACGGACTCGTGAGCGTCGCCCGCGAGCGCACCCGTGCCACCGGACTGCCGCACAACGTGGCCCGCGAGTACTTCGAGGGCCACATCCTCAACACGCTCACCGAGCTGTACGCCGAGCGCGTGGGCACCGACCCGTACGACGGCGGCAGCCTGCTGGACCCCGCCGACGTCACCCAGATCCGTGACGAACTCGCCGAGAACCCCGAGGTCTGGTCCGCCGTCGACCTGCTGTGGCCCCGGATCACCCCGCGGCGGCTGGTCGCCGACTTCCTCGCCGAGCCGGACGGCCACCTGCCCCCGGCTGACGCCGACGCCGTCCGCCGCCCGGTGACCCGGGCCTGGACCGTCGCCGACGTACCCCTCCTCGACGAGGCGGCCGAACTCCTCGGCGAGGACGACCGGATCGCCAGGGCCCGCGCGGACCACGAACGGCGGACGCAGGTCGCCTACGCCCAGGGCGTGCTCGACGTCTCCTACGCCTCCCGCACCTACGAGTTCGAGGACCAGGACGACGAGGACAGCGAGGTCCTGTCCGCGCACGACATCATCGACGCCGAGCGGTTCGCCGAGCGGCACGAGGAGGCCGACCACCGCAGCGCCGCCGAGCGGGCCGCGGCCGACCGGACCTGGGCCTTCGGCCACATCATCGTGGACGAGGCGCAGGAGCTGTCGCCGATGGCCTGGAGGCTGCTGATGCGCCGCAGCCCGACCCGCTCGATGACCCTGGTCGGCGACCCGGCCCAGACCGCCGAGGCGGCCGGTGTCGGCTCCTGGGCGGACATCCTCGCCCCCTACGTGGAGGACCGCTGGGAACACACCCGGCTCGGCGTCAACTACCGCACCCCGGCGGAGATCATGGACCTGGCCGCGGCCGTGGTCCGCGCCGAGCACCCGGACTTCGAGCCGCCGAGCTCGGTGCGCTCCACGGGGGCACGGCCCTGGGTGCGGGACGCGGGCGGCGACCTGCCCGGCGCGGTCGCGGCGGCCGTCGCCGAACTCACCCCCGCCGAGGGCCGGCTCGCGGTCATCGCCCCGCGCGAGCTGCACCGGGCGCTGGCCGCGCGGCTCGACGGGGTGACGGCGGGCGCGGAACCCGACCTCACCCGGACCGTCGTCCTCCTCGACCCCCGCCAGTCGAAGGGTCTGGAGTTCGACTCGGTCCTGGTCGTGGAACCGGCCCGCTACGGCACCAGCGACCTCTACGTGGCCCTCACCCGCGCCACCCAGCGCCTGGGCGTGCTCCACACCGGCGACCTGCCGGCGGGGCTGGGGGCGTGACCGGCGCACCGGCGGCGCCGGCCGCCCTCGGCCCCCGTGGTGTCCGAGGCGCGGAGGTCCCGGGGGCGCGGTCCCCCGGCGGGGGCGCGGCGCCTACGCGGGCCGCAACCACACCGTGGCCAGCGGAGGCAGGGTCAACCGGATGCTCGCGGGACGCCCGTGCGCGCCCTGCGGCTCCGGCTTGACCGCGTCCGGATGGACGACGTCGCTCCCGCCGTACCGCCCCGCGTCACTGTTCAGCACCTCCACCCACGCCGGAACGTCCTCCGGCACACCGATCCGGTAGTCGTGCCGCACCACCGGCGCCAGGTGGGACACCGCGAGCAGCGGATTCCCCTCGGCGTCGAGACGCAGGAACGCGAGGACGTTGTCGTCCGCCGCGTCACCGGTGACCCACTGGAAGCCGGCCGGGTCGGTGTCCCGCTGCCACAGTGCCGGTGTGGAGCGGTAGCGGGCGTTCAGGTCCCGCACCAGGTCCCGCACCCCCCGGTGGTCGGCCTCGGCGCCGTAGGACGGGTCGAGCAGCCACCAGTCGGGGCCGTGCGCCTCGGACCACTCCGCTCCCTGGGCGAACTCCTGCCCCATGAAGAGCAGTTGCTTGCCCGGATGCGCCCACATGAAGCCGAGGTAGGCCCGCAGGTTCGCGCGCTGCCGCCACCAGTCGCCCGGCATCTTCGACACCAGCGACCGCTTGCCGTGCACGACCTCGTCGTGGGAGATCGGCAGCACGTAGTTCTCGCTGTACGCGTACACCATCGAGAAGGTCATCTCGTGGTGGTGGTAGCTGCGGTGCACCGGCTCATGGCTCATGTACCGCAGCGAGTCGTGCATCCAGCCCATGTTCCACTTCAGCCCGAAGCCGAGGCCGCCGAAGCCGCTCGGACCCGGCTGGTGGGTGGGGCGGGTGACGCCGTCCCAGGCCGTCGACTCCTCCGCGATGGTCACCACTCCCGGGCACCGCCGGTACACCGTGGCGTTCATCTCCTGGAGGAACGCCACCGCGTCCAGGTTCTCCCGTCCGCCGTGCTCGTTCGGTGTCCACCGGCCGGGCTCGCGCGAGTAGTCCAGGTAGAGCATCGAGGCGACGGCGTCCACCCGCAGCCCGTCGATGTGGAACTCCTCGCACCAGTACACCGCGTTCGCCACCAGGAAGTTGCGCACCTCGCGCCGGCCGAAGTCGAACTCCAGGGTGCCCCAGTCGGGGTGGGCGGCGCGCAGCGGGTCGTGGTGCTCGTACAGGGGCCGTCCGTCGAACTCGGCCAGCGCCCACGCGTCGCGCGGGAAGTGCGCGGGGACCCAGTCCATCAGCACACCGATGCCCGCCTGGTGCAGCCGGTCCACCAGGTACTTGAAGTCGTCCGGGGTGCCGAGGCGCGCGGTGGGCGCGTAGAAGCCGGTGACCTGGTACCCCCAGGAACCGCCGAACGGGTGCTCGGCGACCGGCATCAGCTCCACATGGGTGAACCCCATCTCCGTCACGTAGGCGGGAAGCTGCTCGGCGAGCTGCCGGTAGGTCAGGCCCGGTCGCCAGGAGGGCAGATGGACCTCGTACACCGAGAACGGCGCCTCGTGGAGCGGGGTGTCGGCGCGCCGGGCCAGCCACTGGGCGTCCCCCCACTCGTGGTGCGAGGCGTGCACGATGGAGGAGGTCGCGGGCGGGACCTCGGTGCGGCGGGCCAGCGGGTCGGCCCGCAGGGTGCGCGAGCCGTCCGGGCGGGTGATCTCGAACTTGTACAGCTCCCCCTCGCCGACGCCGGGCACGAACAGCTCCCAGACGCCCGACGAGCCGAGCGAGCGCATCGGGAAGGCCCCGGCGTCCCAGAAGTTGAAGGTCCCGGCGACCCGCACGCCCCGGGCGTTCGGGGCCCACACCGCGAACCGGGTGCCCGTCACCCCCTGGTGCGTCGTGAGGTGGGCGCCGAGCGCGCGCCAGAGCTGCTCGTGCCGGCCCTCGCCGATCAGGTGCAGGTCCAGCTCGCCCAGCGTGGGCAGGAACCGGTAGGCGTCCTCCGTCTCGTGGACGGTGCCGTCGTAGGTGACCAGCAGCCGGTGGGCGGGGACGCCGGTGAGCGGGAGCAGCCCGGAGAAGAAGCCGTCGCCGTCGTCGTGCAGCTCCGCCCGCAGCTCCCCGGCGACGACGGTGACCGCCTGGGCGTAGGGGCGGAAGGCGCGGAACGCCACGCCGCCGGGGACCGGGTGGGCGCCGAGCACGGAGTGCGGGTCGTGGTGCGTGCCGTGCAGCAGCCGTTCGCGGTCACCGGCGTCGATCGCGGGGGAGACCGCCACCTCCGCCGGACCGGGCCGGTCCGGCGCATCGGGCCTGCGGGCGGCGGGGATCGCGGCCCCGCCCCTTCCGGCCCCGCCCGTCCCGCTCCCGTCCGTCCCGCTCCGGTCAGGCCTGTTCCGCTCCGTCCTGCTCCGGTCCGGCTTGCTCTTGGCCGACTTGTTCTTCGAGGTGGCTGACTTCTTGGACGTCACGGACGGTTCTCCCGGGCGAGGGTCGGGTCGGACGTGGCGAGGCGGCGGACCGCCGCGAGGGGCACGGGCAGCCACTCGGGCCGGTGACGGGCCTCGTAGACGACTTCGTAGACGGCCTTGTCGGTCTCGTAGGCCCGCAGCAGGACCGGGTCGGTGCGCGGATCGCGGCCCGCCGCCTCCGCGTAACCGGAGCAGTAGGCGGACCGGCAGCGTCGCGCCCAGTCCGGGGCGGGCGGGTTCGCCGAGTGCGCCGCGTAGTCGAAGGAGCGCAGCATCCCGGCGATGTCCCGCACCGGGGGCTGCGGCATGCGCCGCTCGGCCAGCGGCCGGGCCGGCTCGCCCTCGAAGTCGATCAGCGACCACGTGTCCGCGCCGCCCGACGCCGGGGCGGCGCCCGCGGCCGGTGAGCGCAGGCACTGGCCGAGGTGCAGATCGCCGTGGACACGCTGGGCGGTCCAGGTGTGCCCCTCGGCGGCCAGCTCGGCCAGCGCCTCGAAGGCGGAACGCAGCCCGCGCTCGTACGGCAGCAGCGCCGGCACCGCCCGCACCGCCGCCTCCAGCCGCTCGGTCATGCCGTCCACCAGCAGCCGGAGCTGGGCCTGGCCCAGGGTGACCGTCGGCAGCGCGCGCGCCAGCGCCATGTGCACCTCGGCGGTCGCCCGGCCGAGCGCCCGCGCCTCGGCGACGAAGTCCTCGCCCTTGGCCAGTTCGCGCAGCGCCAGTTCCCAGCCGTCGTCCGCTCCGTTCAGGAACGGCTGGAGCACGGCCAGGACGTACGGCTCCTGGTCCGGCCCGGCGAGCAGCCACGCCGTGGGCGCGGGCACCCGGTCGCAGCCCTCGCGGGCGAGGGCGAGCGGTATCTCAAGGTCGGGGTTGACCCCCGGGACCACCCGGCGCAGCAGCTTCAGGATGAACGTATCGCCGTACACGATCGACGAGTTGGACTGCTCGGCGGTCATCAGCCGCGGTACGAGGCCGTTTCGGATCTCCTGCTCCGGGTCCCGTTCGAACCGCAGCCCGCCGATGCGCGCCCGGGTGCGCAGGGCCTCCAGGAGCACCTCGGCGGGCCGGGGGTCGTACAGGGCCTCGTACACCGTGCGTCCGGCGAGCGGCCCCTGTTCCACATGCCCGATCAGCGCGGGCGCCAGCCGGGGCGGCAGCGCCTCGCGCACGCCTATCAGCAGCTGGTAGCAGTCACCGGGGTGCGGTGGCGCGCCCAGTACGGACGGCTGGTGGACACGCAGCAGCAGGTGGTACAGGCCCAGCCGGCCTTCCGGGGGGAGCAGTTCGGTGGCGGCCACCTGGGTGAACCCGGTGACCGGGCGTCCCTTGCCCGCGAACCAGCGCTGCCGGGGCAGCCACTCGCGCAGCAGCGGATCGAGCGATGTCAGGAGGTGGCCGGTCGTGCGGTCGGTGCCGAAGGGGGTGACCGTCTCCGCCATGGGCGTCACGTTCCTTTCCCCGGATCGTCGGGGTGTGAGTGTTGCGTGCCCGGGGTGGGGCGGTGGAAACCGCCGGCCGCCCCACCCGTGGGACTACGCCGCGTCCCGGCGCAGCCGGAACCAGTAGAAGCCGTGGCCCGCGAGGGTCAGCAGGTACGGCAGTTCGCCGGCGGCCGGGAACCGCACCCCGCCGAACAGTTCGACCGGGTGGCGTCCGGTGAAGCGCCTGAGGTCCAGTTCCGTGGGCTGGGCGAACCGCGAGAAGTTGTGCACGCACAGCACCAGGTCGTCCTCGTACTCGCGCAGGAAGGCGATCACCGCCGGGTTCGAGGACTGCAGTTCGGTGTAGGACCCGAGCCCGAAGGCGGGGTTCTGCTTGCGGATCTCGATCATGCGGCGGGTGAAGTGCAGCAGCGACGAGGGCGACGACATGGACGCCTCGACGTTGGTGACCTGGTAGCCGTAGACCGGGTCCATGATGGTGGGCAGGAACAGGCGCCCCGGGTCGGACGA
>NZ_JALLIN010000100.1 GCF_023630175.1 Streptomyces cellostaticus
GCTTCGGGCTCGGCCTCTGCCTTGGTTTCGGTCAGCTCCGCTTCGGGCTCGGCCTCTGCCTTGGCTTCGGTCGGCTCCGTTTCCGTCTTCGGCTCCGGCTCGGGCTCGGCCTGTGCCGTCGGCTCCGGCTCGGGCTCTGTCGCGTTCGCCGTCTCGGTCGGCGTCGGCTCGGTCTTCGTTCCGGAGTCGGCCGTGGCCCCGGTCGGCTCAGCCGCGGCCGTGGCCGGCTCCTCTTCCGTGCCCGGCTCCTCCGGCGTCGGCGCCGGCTCCGGGGTCAGGTCGATGACCAGTTCCGGTTCCGGGGTGCGGTCGGTGGGCTGCCTGGGGACCGTGATGCTGTCGAAGGCTGCCGAGACCAGATCGTGTTCGTCGGGGGACGACGTGCGGGGCTCGGGGACCTGGGCGGTCGGGGCCGGGTCGGTGGTCGTCGGCTCCGGTTCCCGCGACGGACCTCGGTCCGCACCCTCTGCTTCGGCGGTGCGCGCCTTGCGCCCCCGGCCGAATGCGTTCCGCAGGAGAGTGAGAATGCCCATGTGCGCAACCCTTTGCGTGAGTTGGTACCCGTTAATCCCTGGCCAGGACGGACACGTAAGGTTAGCGGCCCCGGGTTGCTTTTCGGTCTCTGGTCGAGCCGAGAAGCGTGACGTCGGCGCCGTCGACGCCCGCCGTCCGGCAGTCGGGCGCCACGCCGGCCCGGGCGGGCAGCGGTACCGCGCACCAGGTGCCCGGTCCGCTTCCGGGTGGACCGGTCACCCGGCCGAGCCTACGGGGGTGGCGTCCACCCGGGCCAGGAATCCCCCCAGTACCCCGTTGAACTCCTCCGGCCGCTCCAGGTTCGGCATGTGGGCGGCGCCCTCGGACACGTGCAGTGCGGAGTCGGGCAGCAGCGCGTGCATGTCCTCCGCGTCGGCGACCGGTGTGAAGGTGTCGTCGGCGCCCACCACGACCAGCGCCGGCACCGTGACCCGGGTCAGCAGCGGACGGTAGTCGGGGCGTTCGGCGCGGCCGCGCAGGGCCGCCGCGGCGCCCTCCGGCGAGGTGGCCGTCATCATGCGGTGCACATGGGCCTTGACGCCGGGATCGGCGTAGGGGGCGACCATCCGCTCCAGCACCTCGTCGGCGTAGCCGCGCATGCCCTCGGCGAGCAGCCGGGCGGCCAGCGCGCTCCGGCCCCGTCTGCCCTCGGGGGTCTCGGGGGCGGGGAAGGTGTCCGCGAGGACCAGGCCGCGTACGCGGGCGCCGAAGCGGTCGTAGCACTCCATGGCGATCTGGCCGCCCATCGACAGCCCGGCCAGCACGAAGGTGCCCACCCCCAGGTGGTCGAGCAGTTCCTCGATGTCACGGGCATGGCGGGAGAGCGGGACGGTGCCGGGGGTCACCGGGGAGGCGCCGTAGCCGCGCAGATCGGGGGCGACCACCCGGCGACCGGTGCAGAACGCGGCGAGCTGCGGCGCCCACATCGTGCGGTCGAAGGGGTGGCCGTGGACGAGGACGAGCGGGGTCCGGGCGGACGGTCCGGGGTTTTTGTCATCGTATGCGAGGAAGGGGGGCATGTGATCGACCCTAGGGTCGGCGCTCTGCTCGGTGCAATAGAATCTTTGCCCTCGGTGCAATCCAACGCGTGCCGTGGCAGGAGGACTTGTGGGGGACTACCGGCGCATCGCCGACCGGATCGCCGGTGACATCGGGTCCGGGCGGCTCCGCCCGGGGCAACGGCTGCCGCCGCAGCGGGCGTTCGCCAGGCGGCACGGGATCGCGGCCTCCACCGCGGGCCGGGTGTACGCCGAACTCGTGCGCCGGGGCCTGGTGGTGGGCGAGGTCGGGCGCGGCACCTTCGTGCGGGCCACCGAGCCGGACGCGCAGCCGGGGCGGGCGCTGACCGAGGCGGCGGCCGGCCCGCCGGTGAACCTGGAGCTGAACTACCCGTCCGCGCCCGGCCAGCCCGAGCTGCTCGCCCCCGCGCTCGCGTCGCTGCTGCGGCCGGACGCGCTGACCGGGGCGCTGCGGCCCGCCGCGGCCGCCGGCACGCGAGCGGCGCGGGAGGCGATCGGCGCACTGCTGGCCACGGACGGCTGGCGACCCGACCCGGCGGGGCTGCTCTTCACCGGAAACGCCCGCCAGGCCATCGCCGCCACCCTCGCCTCCCTGGTCCGGCCGGGTGGCCGGGTCGGTGTGGAGCCGCTGACGTATCCGCTGGTCAAGGAGATCGCGGCGCGGCTCGGTTGTGTCCTCGTCCCGCTCGAGGCCGACGGCGGCGGGCCGCTCGCCGAGTCGGTCGCGGCGGCCCACCGCGCCGCCCCGCTCTCCGCCCTCTACCTCCAGCCCACCCTGCACAACCCGACCGCGCTGACCATGGACGCCGAGCGCCTGGCGCGGGTGGCCGATGTCGTCCACAGCCTGGGGATACCGGTCGTGGAGGACCGGATCTGGTCCTTCCTGCGGCCGGCCGGGCCGCCGCCGCTCGCCGCGTTCGCCCCCGACCTCGTGCACCTGGTCGACGGGCTGTCCAAGCGGGTCGCTCCGGGGCTCACCGCGGGGTTCGTCTCCGTGCCGGCCGGGCGGGCCGGGGCGGTGGCCCGCGCCATCAGGTCCGGGGGCTGGAGCGCCGGCTCCTTCGCGCTGGAGGCGGCCGTGCGATGGACCGGTGACGGGACCGTGGCGCGGCTGGTCGCCGCCAAGCGGCGGGACGCCGCGCGCCGGCAGCGGCTGGTCGCCGACGAACTGGCGGGCTTCGACGTACGGTCCGACCCGGCCGCCTACTTCGCCTGGTGGCGGCTGCCCCCGCCCTGGCGGGCGGACACCTTCACCGCGGCGGCGCGGGAGCACGGCATCGCGGTGACCGCGGGGACGGCCTTCCGGGTGGATCCGAGCCGTACGACGGACGCGGTCAGACTCGGGCTCGGGTCGGCTCCTGAGCCTGAGCTCGCGCGGGCCCTGCGGACCCTCGCCGGCGTCGCGCGGGGCGGGCCGGCCGCAGCCTGCGGCTGAGCAGGGCGGTGAGGGCCACCACCAGACCGAGGCCCATCAGCAGCCAGGAGGCCGTGCGCAGGGTGCCGGTCAGGGCGTCGTAGACCGCTCCCGCGGCCGGGTGGGACACGCCCTCGGCCAGGCCGTCGAGGGTGAGGCCGCGACCGACGACGAGGGCGAGGTCGAGCAGCCCGCCGCCCAGCGCCGTGCCGAGCGCGGTCGCCACGACCGCCCGCCGGCGGTGGACGGCCAGGGCGATACCGGCGACCGCGAAGACCAGGGCCGCGACCGGGCACCAGAAACCGGCGACTTCGAGCACGTGGAATCCCTTCCGCAGCGGGGCCACCTCGTGCGCCGCCAGCACGGGCACCGCGGTGTGCTTCACCGGGATGCGCGCGGCCAGCGCGATGTGGTCGTCGGTGAGCTGCTGCTTGACCTGGGCGGTGACGGGGGCGAGGTCGACGGTGACCGGGCCCTCGCCCGTGCCACCGCCGGTTGCGTCCTCGCGCAGGGCGCGCAGGACCGCGTCGTGGGTGACCCGGTTGCCGGTGTCCCAGGCCGTCCGGAAGGCCCTGGTCTGGGTGAAGGAGCGCACCGCCTCGTGGACGAACGGGGCGACCGACCCCTGCAGCGGGCGGACGTGCATCCGCTGGTCCACCTCGCGCAGGATGCCGTCCCCGACGGTCTCCGCGACGGCTTCCCGCACGTCGGGGTCGGCGGCGAGCGGGGCCATCGCGGTGACGTACCTGCCGGTGTCGGCGAGTCCGTACGCCGCCCAGGCCGCCAGCGCGCCGAACGGCACGAGGAGGCAGGACACGGCGATCAGGGCGGCCGACAGGGCGCTCCTGAGGCGTGGGGGCACCCTTCAAGGCAAGAGCCGCGCGCCCCGGTGCGCGAGCGGGGCGCCCGCATTCGGGGGACGGAGCGCGGCCGAACGGCCCACACCGGACCACCTCCCGGGCCGCCCTCCACCGGAACCCGGGATCCGCCCTCCGGTGGAGGGTTCACCCGAACGGGTGTTTCCTGGGTTGGGGTGGCGCCGGGACGTGGGAAGGCGGGCCCGGCGACCGGTGAGGAAGGGATGCACAGGGGAGTGAGTGGGCCCCGGCCGGAGGACCGGCCGGGGC
>NZ_JALLIN010000101.1 GCF_023630175.1 Streptomyces cellostaticus
GCGAATCCGCGTCATCGGCGTGACCCGCAGGGGGGTTCGGCAGTTGATCGGGGCATGAAGAAGCGCAGCATGCTCGCCATCGCCTCCCTCGCCACCGGCTTCGTCGTGGCCGCCGTCACCCCGTCCCACGCCGCGGAGCAGGGGCCCGTACGCGACCTCAAGCTCTCCAACACGCTCGGTGACGTCGACCACCTGGTCAACCAGGCGGCCCTCGCCGTGGCGGAGAACGCGCGGGGCGAGAAGTAGCCCCGGGACTCCCGGTGAAAGTGCCGGTGTCACCCTCGCGGGAGGCACCGGCACTGGCGTGTGCGCGCCCTCAACTGGACGTGGTTTCCGTGGCAGGGTGGAGCGGGCAAGCCACAGGGGGCCAACAGAAGAGGGGGAGTCCGTGACCGTCGTCTGGATCAACGGCGCGTTCGGTGCGGGGAAGACCACGACCGCACGGGAACTGATCGAACTGATCCCGAACAGCACGCTCTTCGACCCCGAGGTCATCGGAGCGGCACTCCCGCACCTGCTGCCGCCCAAGCACCTCGCCGAGGCCGGCGACTTCCAGGACCTGCCGATCTGGCGCCGACTGGTGATCGACACGGCGGCCGCGATGCTCGCGGAGCTGGGCGGCACGCTCGTCGTCCCCATGACCCTGCTGCGCCAGGAGTACCGCGACGAGATCTTCGGCGGTCTCGCGGCCCGCCGGATCCCCGTACGCCATCTGCTGCTCACCCCGGCCGAAACGATCCTGCGGGAGCGTGCCGCCGGGCGCGAGTTCCCGCCGGACCCGTCGGACGGCCGGCTCGGGCAGCGGCCGTGGGCGTACGACCACCTCGAGTCCTACCGGGCCGCCCTGGCCTCCTGGCTCACCGCCGACGCCCACCTCGTGGACTCCAGCGGCCTCTCCCCGTACGAGACGGCCGTCCGTATCGCCGAGGCCGTGGGCAGCGGTGCCGCGCGGCCCGCCGACATCGTGCAGACCCCCGAGCCCACGACCGAGACCCTCGCCGCCGGTGTGCTGCTCTTCGACGAGCAGGGCCGGGTACTGCTCGTCGACCCCACCTACAAGCCCGGCTGGGAGTTCCCCGGCGGGGTGGTGGAACGCGGGGAGGCCCCCGCCAGGGCCGGGATGCGCGAGGTGGCCGAGGAGACCGGGATACGGCTGCGGGAGGTGCCCAGGCTGCTGGTCGTGGACTGGGAACGGCCGGCGCCGCCCGGCTACGGCGGACTGCGTCTGCTCTTCGACGGGGGCACGCTGGACTCCGCCGAGGCGGCCGGGGTGCTGCTGCCGGGACCGGAGCTGCGCGGCTGGCGCTTCGCGACCGAGCAGGAGGCCGCCGGCATGCTGCCGCCGGTGCGCTACGAGCGGCTGCGCTGGGCCCTGCGCGCCCGGGAGCGGGGGGCCGCCCTGTACCTGGAGGCCGGCGTACCGGTGGTGGGCCGAGCGGCCTGACCGCACAGCCGCCCGCTCGCCCGTGCCGTCCGCCGGTGGACGGTCCGCCGTCGGCCGCTCCCCGCAGGGCGCCCGACGCTCCGCCCGGCACCGGCACCCCGGGCCCGAAGCAGGGGAACCGGCCCATGACGGGCCGGCCGCTGCCGGCGAACCGGCCCGCGGCTTCTCCGCATGCGGCGCCTTCGACGCCTCAGGCATCGGTGTACGCGCGCATGAGCGTCCTCAACCCGTCCGTGGCACGGCCGGGCAGCGGGCGGTGGGAGCGGGCCGGGGCGCTGGAGGTGACCGTGCCGTGGCCCAGGAGGGCCGCGGTGGTCGACGCGGCTGCCCACCCACTTCATCCGCAGGGGCGGAATCCCCCTTCACGTGCACCACTTCGGACCGCGTTCGAGATCGGCCGACCGGCTCGTCCGTCCGGGCTCAGGCAGTCGCGGTCAGGTGGTGGCCAGCCATGCTGCATACCAGTCGCGGAAGTCCGGCCCCGGGGTCAGGCCGCCCCAGTCGGGATCGTCGAGCCAGACCTGGCCGGCGCTGCCTCCCGTGACAACCAAGCGGTGGAACGTGCCACACCCCACCTCCGCAATGACCAGACTCCCTTCGACCGAGTAGTCGGCGCTGCCTCCCTTTCCCGGTCCGGGCCATTCGCTGGTGTACGGGAACGGCGTGGACAGGAAGCCCGGACGCCGATCCTCTCCGCGCAGGTCGCGCAGGGCGCCGTCCTCGTCCGCTTCCTCCATCAGGCCCATGAGGCCGCAGACCGGCCCCGCCCCTCCGTCGGCGACGTCCTTGAGGAAACTCCGATGGGCGGCGGGGAGCCGGACACCGTGCTGTCGCTCGAACGACCGGATCGTTTCCTCGGCCAGGGGAGTCCGGAGCCGGTATCCGTGGTGTGAGGCCCCGAAGCGCCGACAGCCAGGATCGTCCTGGGCCATGGCTGCCACACGGGCACGGACCCGTACGCCGTCCCAGGGCTCCCTCGGGTCGACGACGTCCTGGATCATGACGGCACAGTACCGGCATCCCGGCTCGTCACCGCGGCCGGATCAGCGGTTCATGGACAGGCCGGCCGGCGGGTCGCCCCGGTGGGTCGGCGGACCGTTGTGCCGATCATGGCCCATCGGACCATCGTCTCGGAGCGCGCGCCGGGTTGCCTTCGCAGGGCGGATCTCACATACGGTCTCAGCGGCGGCGAGCACCGGACACTCATGGCCTTGGCGTCGGCGCGTTGCTCCTCGGCCCCGTCCGTCCGCGGTGGAGCAGTTGTCGGCTGCCGCCGAGTTGTTCCTCACCGTGTGCCCGGACTGGTCGCCCTATCCCCGGTTGACGGCCGCAGGGCCGGGGGCCGGCCATGTCGGTGAGGACCCAGACGCAGCAGCGGTGCACCTTGGCGCCGACCTCTGCCGACGGCTCCTACCAGGCCCGCCTGGGTACTTCGCGACCAGGGCGTCCGCACGGAACTTCCCGCACTGGTCACGTTCACGCCGCGGAGCGCATGATCATTAGACACCACACGCACAGATGCCACAAGCATGCGTCACAACCGGGCGGCGGACCCGATCCTTGCTCCCTTCAGTCCGGCGGCCACCGGCGCTGCCTCAACTGCTCGCACACCGCCGGGAGGAGCAGCACGCATCGCCGGCATCCGTACGGCAGGCGGCGCTCTGTATTTCTGCCCTGGCCCGCGTGTGCCCAGCAGGTTCCGTTTCCGCAGTAGATCCCATGTGGTGCCCTGCGTTCCTCCGATTCCGCTTGCTTGCCGGCACGGATCGCCTCCCTGCCGTCTCGAGTCCCATGCTCTTGCGTCTGCTGCTGACTGTGTGAATAGAGTGACGACTGCTCCCGGTCAGTTGGGGAACTGCCTGCCCGTATCCGCGGGTTGGACGGGGGCTGACGACCAACACACGCTCAGCACAACGGGGACCACACACGCGCACGCCGCAACGGGTGGCCCCCTTGTGCCTTCAGCACGGGGGAACTTCGCCATGCGCAGACGGCTGCCTGCTCTTGCCCTGTCCACGATCGCTTCCGCGGTTCTGGCAGCTCCGCAAGCCCTGGCCCAGGACTCGTAACGGGGTTCCCGTCGGCCTGTCCTCTCCTGGCCGGACCAGCAGCACGTCCACGCCCTCCGGGGCCGGGACCAAGGGCGCATCGAGGAAGTCGCCCACCGGATTCAGCGACTCCCTGCGGCCAAGTGCGACTGGTTCACCAGCTCGGGCCGGAAGCGTACTTGGCCATCACCGCCACGCCTCCAGAGCAAGCGGACCACCTGGAGAAGACCGGGCCCGCAGACCGCGCCACCGCCTCCCACAGCCGGCCGACCCTCCACGCACTCGCGTCCACACTCCGGCCGCCACCGGGGGTTGGGCGGCCGAGCCCTGCCCCGATCGGGCAGGGGACACCTCCCAACCAGAAACGGGGAAGCTCTCTCTTGAGACGCAGAAGACGAGTCCACGTGTCCATGGCTGCCGTGGCAGCCTGCGCGGCCCTGACCGGAGGCCTGCTGCAGGCAGCGCCCGCCGCTGCCGCACCGAAGCCCAGTCCCGACCCCGGCGACAACGCACACGCCACGCCGGCCGTTCCCGGTCGCGTGACGGATCCGGACAACAA
>NZ_JALLIN010000102.1 GCF_023630175.1 Streptomyces cellostaticus
TGCCGCGCTGGTGGACTACCTGCGGGACGAGCTCTGGCAGGACGGCGCCGCGGCGGTTCCCCCGCTGCTCGCCGAACTGGACCGGCTGGAGAAGACGCTCGTCACCTCCCTGCCCGACGACGACGGCCGCGACCGGATCACCGAGCGTCTCCAGGCGCTGCTCGCCGCGTGGAGCGAGGCCGGGGACCGGGCGGCCGACGGCGACGGCGAGGACGACGTGGCCGAGGTCCTGGAGACCGCGACCGACGACGACCTCTTCGACTTCATCGGCAAGGAGTTCGGAATCTCCTGATGCGACCGCTCGCGGCTCGGCCCCGCCTTTCCGACGGCTCTTTCTTTCTGGCTTCTGTACGAGGGATGCACGCATGAACGAGGAAAAACTCCGGTACTTCCTGAAGCGGGTGACCGCCGATCTCCACGAGACGCGTCGCCGTCTTCAGGAGGTCGAGTCGGAGGAACAGGAGCCGATCGCGATCATCGGGATGAGCTGCCGCTACCCCGGGGACGTCGAGTCGCCGGAGGACCTGTGGCGACTGGTGTCCGAGGAGACCGACGCCATCTCCCCCTTCCCCACCGACCGGGGCTGGGACATGGGGAGCCTCTTCGACGACGACCCGGACGGCCGGGGTACGAGCTACGTGCAGGAAGGCGGCTTCCTGCACGGCGCAAACCGCTTCGACCCGGCGTTCTTCGGCATCTCGCCGCGCGAGGCCGTGGCGATGGACCCGCAGCAGCGGCTGCTCCTCGAAACCTCCTGGGAGGCGTTCGAGCGGGCGGGCATCGACCCCACCTCGGTGCGTGGCAGCCGGACCGGCGTATTCGCGGGCGTCATGTACCACGACTACGCCTCCCGGCTGCGCGCCGTGCCCGAAGAGGTCGAGGGGTACCTGGGCACCGGCGGCTCCAGCAGCATCGCCTCCGGCCGGGTCTCCTACACCTTCGGCCTGGAAGGCCCCGCGCTCACGGTCGACACCGCCTGCTCGTCCTCCCTGGTCACGCTCCACCTCGCCATCCAGGCGCTCCGCAAGGGCGAGTGCGCCCTCGCCCTCGCGGGTGGTGTCACGGTCATGGCGACGCCGGGCACCTTCACCGAGTTCAGCCGCCAGCGCGGCCTGTCCTTCGACGGCCGCTGCAAGTCCTTCGCGGACTCGGCGGACGGCACCGGCTGGGCCGAGGGCGCCGGCATGCTGCTCGTCGAGCGGCTGTCGGACGCCCGCAGGAACGGCCACCCGGTGCTGGCCGTGGTCCGTGGCTCGGCGGTCAACCAGGACGGTGCCAGCAACGGCCTGACCGCGCCGAACGGTCCCTCCCAGCAGCGTGTCATCCGCCAGGCCCTGGCCGACGCACGGCTCACGGCCGCCGAGGTCGACGTCGTCGAGGCGCACGGTACGGGGACGACGCTGGGCGACCCGATCGAGGCGCAGGCACTGCTGGCCACGTACGGCCGCGAGCACACCGAGGACACCCCCCTGTGGCTGGGCTCGGTCAAGTCCAACCTCGGGCACACCCAGGCCGCCGCCGGTGTCGCCGGCATCATCAAGATGGTCATGGCGATACGCCACGGCCGGATCCCGAAGACCCTGCACGTCGACGAGCCCTCGACCAATGTCGACTGGGCCGCCGGGGCCGTCTCCCTGCTCAGGGAGTCGGTCGACTGGCCGGAGACCGGCCGTCCGCGCCGCGCCGCCGTGTCGTCGTTCGGCATCAGCGGCACCAACGCGCACACCATCATCGAGCAGGCCCCGCTCCCGGCGGAGGACGAGGCCCACCAGCCGACCGCCCCCGAGGGGGACGGCGAGGAGACCCCACGGCCGCTGTCGGTGCCGCCCGTACTGCCCTGGGCCGTCTCGGGCCGTACGGAAGAGGCCCTGCACGACCAGGCCGGACGTCTGCTCGCCCACCTGCGCAGCCGTTCGGACGGGGCGACCCCGGCAGACGTCGGTTTCTCCCTGGCGACCGGCCGCGCCGCGCTGGAGCACCGCGCCGTCGTCCTGGCGGCCGATCCGGAGAGGGCCCTCATCGACCTGGCCGCGCTCGCCACGGGCGGGACCGCCGCCCGCATCGTGCGCGGCGAGGCGGGCGCTCGGGGCAAGCTGGCGTTCCTGTTCACGGGTCAGGGCAGTCAGCGGCTGGGCATGGGCCGGGAGTTGTACGAGGCGTATCCGGTGTTCGCGGAGGCGCTGGACGCGGTGTGTGCGCGGCTCGACCTCGACCTTCCGTTGCAGGACGTCCTGTTCGGGTCCGACGAGCGGGCCCTGGACCGGACGGAGTTCGCGCAGCCTGCGTTGTTCGCGGTGGAGGTGGCGCTGTTCCGGCTGCTGGAGAGCTGGGGCGTGAGGCCCGACTTCGTGGCCGGTCATTCGATCGGTGAGATCGCGGCCGCGCATGTGGCGGGTGTGTTCTCGCTGGAGGACGCGTGCACGCTGGTTGCGGCGCGTGGGCGTCTGATGCAGGCGCTGCCGTCCGGTGGCGTGATGGTCGCGGTGCAGGCGTCGGAGGACGAGGTCCTGCCGCTGCTCACCGAGCGGGTGAGCATTGCGGCGGTCAACGGTCCGCAGTCGGTCGTGGTCGCGGGCGACGAAGCGGACGCGGTGGTCATTGCCGAGCACTTCAACGCACAGGGTCGTAAGGCCAAGCGGCTGGCCGTCAGTCACGCGTTCCATTCGCCGCACATGGACGGGATGCTGGAGGACTTCCGTACGGTCGCGGAGTCGATCGCGTACGAGGCTCCGCGTATCGCGGTCGTGTCGAACCTGACCGGCGCCGTGGTGACGGACGAGATGGGTTCGGCGGACTTCTGGGTACGTCACGTCCGGGACGCGGTCCGCTTCCTGGACGGGGTCCGTGCGCTGGAGACGGCCGGGGTCACGACGTTCCTGGAGCTGGGCCCGGACGGCGTGCTGTCCGCGCTCGCCCAGGAGTGCCTGACCGGCGGCGCGGACGCGAGGGCATTCGCGCCCGCGCTGCGCGGCGGCCGGCCCGAGGTGGAGACCGTCACCGCCGCGCTCGCCGAGGCGCACGTACGGGGTCTCCCGGTCGACTGGCGGGCGTTCTACGCATCGACCGGCGCACGGCGGGTCGACCTGCCCACGTACGCCTTCCAACGGGAGCACTACTGGCTCGACGCCGGAACCCTCGGGGGCGACGTCACCACCGCCGGCCTCCGGTCCGCCGACCATCCGCTGCTGGGCGCCTCGGTGGCCCTGGCGGACGCCGAGGGCCTGCTGCTCACGGGCCGGCTGTCGCTGGAGACGCATCCGTGGCTCGCGGACCACGCCGTCGCCGGGACGGTGCTGCTGCCGGGCACGGCGTTCGTCGAGCTGGCGCTGCGCGCCGGTGACCAGGTCGGCTGCGACCGGGTCGACGAACTGACCCTGGAGGCGCCGCTGGTGCTGCCCGACGACGGCGGGATCGAGCTCCAGATCGCCGTGGCCGCGCCCGACGGGCAGGGACGCCGGTCCGTCGTCTTCCACTCGAGGGCCGACCGCGCCCCGGACGGCGAGCCGTGGCTGCGCCACGCGACCGCCGTCCTGGCCGAAGGGGCGGAGGCCCCGGCGTTCGAGCTCGGCGTGTGGCCGCCGGCCGGGGCGGAGCAGGTCGCGGTGGAGGGGCTCTACGAGGGCCTCGCCGACGCAGGTTTCGGTTACGGTCCGGTGTTCCAGGGGCTCCGCGCCGCCTGGCGCCGGGGCGAGGAGGTCTTCGCCGAGGTGAGCCTCGGGGAGGACGTCGATCCCGGACCGGCGCGGTTCACCCTGCACCCGGCCCTCCTCGACGCCGTCCTGCACGCGGTCGGACTCGGCTCGCTCGTCGAGGACACCGGGCAGGGGCGCCTGCCGTTCGCCTGGAGCGGCGTCGCGGTCCACGCCGTGGGAGCGGACACGCTGCGCGTGCGGCTCTCCCGCGCGGGGAAGGACGCGGTGGCGCTGGAGATCGCGGACGCCGAGGGCGTGCCGGTCGCCTCCGTGCGCAGCCTGGCGCTGCGGACCTTCTCGCCCGACCAGCTCTCCGGCACCCGCAGCGGACACG
>NZ_JALLIN010000103.1 GCF_023630175.1 Streptomyces cellostaticus
TGTCGGGCGGGTGGGGGGGGGTGCCCCCCCCCCACCGGCCCTTTTCGCCGCTCCGTACCCGTGCGCCACGGGGAACCGGATGCCTCCCGCTCGGTCGAGGCGCCGTGGACGTCACCTGACCGCGAGCAGCAGCGTGTCCGAGGGCGAGCACCACACCGGCCGCGCCTCCTCGAAGCCCTGCTCGCGCAGCACGCGCGCGTGCCACGCCGCCGACGGCATGTCGCCGTCGGCGTGCTCACCGTAGATCTCGAAGCGGCGGGCCGTCGGCTCGGCCAGGACCGGGTCCTGGGCGGCCGCCCGCCACCACTCGGCCCAGTCCGGCGCGCCGTCCCGCTTGGCCTGATCCATGCGGACGTGCCGCTGGGCGCGTTCGGCGGCGTTGATCCGCGGGGTGCTCTCGTCGATCATGTGGTCCGCGTTCATGAACACACCGCCGGCGCGCACCAGCCCGGCGAGCCGCCCGTAGAGCGCCGCGAGGGGATCGCTGCGCAGCCAGTGCAGGGCGGTGGCGGTCAGCACCGCGTCGTAGGAGTCGTGCGGCAGCCGCCCCGGCCAGTCGGGGTCCTTGAGGTCGGCGGTGACGAAGGAGGCGCGGTCGTCGCCCTCGAAGGTGCCGCGGGCGATGGTGAGCAGGGCGGGGTCGAGGTCCACGCCGGTGCTGGTGGCGTCGGGGAAGCGGGCCAGCAGCCGGGCGGTGATGGTGCCGGTGCCGCAGGCGAGGTCGAGTACGCGCGGCGCCGTGCCGACGAGCGCCTCGACCATGTCGAGCATGATGCGGAACCGCTCCTCGCGGTCCGGCATGTACCACTCCTGCTGCCGGTCCCAGCTCTCCTGCCAGGCGGCCCAGTCGGTGCCGGTGGTGGTACTCGTGGTCATGGGAACCCCGTCTCCTCATACGCGCGTAATACCCTGGAAGCACGACCGGCTGTTACCCGACCGCAGACTCGACCATAGAGCGCCTCCGTAAGGACTACAAGTGGAACTGGCCTATTACTCGGACTACGCCGTACGTCTCGTCAACAGCGAGGAGCCGGTCCGGGGCAAGGACTCCCTGACGTCGGTCGAGGCCGTCCGCGACCTCTTCGGCGCCAACGCCTCGGCGGCCCGCCGCGCCACCGACACCGACGTCACCCGCTTCCGCTCGGTGCGGTCCCGGCTGCGTTCGGTCTTCGATGCGGCCGACAAGGGCGACGAGACCCTCGCGGTCGACCTCCTCAACTCGCTGCTGCTGGAGTTCCCGGTCAGTCCGCAGATCTCCGGCCACGACCACCGCGACGAGGACGGCCGCCCGCTGTGGCACATGCACCTCGCCGACCACCCCTCCAACGCCACCGCCGGCTACGCGGCCATCGCGGCGATGGGCCTGGCCTTCCACCTGACCGAGTACGGCGTCGACCGGCTGGGACTCTGCCAGGCGGCCCCGTGCCGCAACGCCTACCTCGACACGTCCACGAACCGCTCCCGGCGCTACTGTTCCGACCGCTGCGCGACCCGCGCCAACGTGGCCGCCTACCGCGCCCGCAAACGCCTGGAGGCCGACCGGTCGGCGAACAGCGGGCGCACCGCGGAGAACGCCCAGCGCGCGAGCGCCAGCGGCGAACGCTGACCGGGCCGCGGCGGCCGGTAGCGCAGCCTCGCCCGGCCCAGGACCAACTCGTCGGGCACCACCCCGTAGTCGGTGCTGTCGCCGCCGGCGTAGGGGTTGTCCCCGAGCACCCACCAGCCGCCCTCGCGCCGCTCCACGGCACGCTTGACGACGAGCAGGTCCTGCTGGAAGGGATGCCGCAGCACCACGACGTCCCCGGACCGGACCGCCGCCCCGTAGCGCAGGAGCAGCCGGTCCCCGTGGTGCAGCGTGGGCACCATGGACGGACCCGTCACCTCGGCCAGCCCGAAGGGCGGCCCGGTCCTCCCCCGCTCGCTCTCCCGTGACAGCTCCGGCATCCCGGCACCTCCCCGGTCCGTTCCTCCACCAGTCCCAGTGTGACCCTGGACTTTTGTCCTAAGCCCTAGGGGGCACTCACGAAAACAGGCCCCTCAGGGAGTAATGTCGCACCTGAGAAGACGATCACGAGGAAGGAATGCTCCATGCTTTCCCGCCTGTTTGCCCCCAAGGTCAAGGTCAGCGCGCACTGCGACCTGCCCTGCGGCGTGTACGACCCGGCCCAGGCCCGCATCGAGGCGGAGTCGGTGAAGGCCGTCCAGGAGAAGATGGCCGGCAATGACGACCCGCACTTCCAGGCGCGTGCCACCGTCATCAAGGAGCAGCGCGCCGAGCTGGCGAAGCACCACGTCTCCGTGCTGTGGAGCGACTACTTCAAGCCCCCGCACTTCGAGAAGTACCCGGAGCTGCACCAGCTGGTCAACGACGCCCTGAAGGCCCTCTCGGCCGCCAAGGGGTCCACCGACCCGGCCACGGGCCAGAAGGCGCTGGACTACATCGCGCAGATCGACAAGATCTTCTGGGAGACCAAGAAGGCCTGATCTCACGATCACGCCTTGCGACCCGTTTCCCGGGTCGCCGGGTCCGCCTCCCCGCACCCGGGTCGCGCGGTCAGACCGCCGGTGGCGGATCCTCCCCGAAGACCCAGGGCGCCAGTACGACCTGCCAGCCGTCCGGGTCCTCGAAGAGGACGGCGCCGCGTTCGGTCCAGTAGGGGTTCGCCGCGGGGACCGGGCCATGCCCGTGCCCGGCCAGCCGGCGGGCGGCGACGGCCACCGCCTCGGGGCCGCGCAGGTAGAGGACGAGCTGGTTCTCCGGGTGCGGCTCGGGGATGCGGGGCGGATCGCCGTGCTGGAGGAGCTCCATGTGCACCGGGGTGCCGGGCAGGCCGAGGACGATGCCGTCGTAGCCCGCGTGGCCGCGCCACTGGGCGAGCACGGGCAGACCGAGGACGTCCCGGTAGAAGACCACGACGTCGTCGTAGTGCGCGGTGGGCCGGGCGAAGCGGACGGCACCCACGTCGAGGTGACCGGGCCAGGAATGTGTCATGGGACGAGGCTGGCACGCGTCGGCGGGGCGCGGATCGGGCCGCGGACCTACAGCGGCGGACCGATGCCGCCGGGCGTCCGCACCATGAGCGCGGCGACCGGGTCCCGGGCTTCCCGAAGAGGCCGTGGCGCTCGCGGGGCCTGCGGGCGACCGCCGCCCCGCGGGACGTTCCGGGCGGCGGTCGCCCCCCTGGTTCGCGGGTTCACGGCGCGGTCCGCTCGGCCGGGTCCGTCCGCCGGCCGCCCGCTGTCGTCCCCCCGTGTCCATGGCTGGAGTGTCGCGGTCGCTCCGTGCCAAGCTGTCGGGGTGAGCCTGGAGGACCTGGTACGGCTGCGGCGGGTGCGCGACCGCATGGACCGTGAGTACGCGGAGCCGCTCGACATGACCGAGCTGGCCCGGGGCGCCCATATGTCGCCCGGCCACTTCCAGCGCAGCTTCCGCAAGGCGTACGGGGAGACGCCGTACAGCTATCTGATGACCCGCCGTGTAGAACGGGCCAAGGCGCTGCTGCGGCGCGGCGACCTCACGGTGACCGAGGTGTGCTTCGCCGTCGGCTGCACGTCCCTGGGCTCCTTCAGCTCCCGCTTCACCGAGCTGGTCGGCCGGACGCCGAGCGCCTACCGGGCCGGCTCACACGAGGAGAGCGCGGTGATCCCGTCCTGTGTGGCCCGCTCGTTCACCCGGCCGCGCCGCCGGCCTTACTGAACGGCCCCGGCCGGCGCACCGCGGAGGCCACCGCGGCGATCACTCGGGCGACCGGCTTCGGCCGGGACCTGCGCGCGGGGCGGTCCGGCTGGGCCTAGTGCTGTGACCGGAGAGGTTTGCCGGAAGGCTCGCGGCGTCCGGTGCGGTGCAGCGCAAGGCGGAGCATCGTCCGCGTACTGGACGTACTCGGGTGATGCGACAACGCGGCGAGGTGCCGTGCCGGACGCCGCGCGCCGGTGAACCTTTCCGGTCACAGCACTAG
>NZ_JALLIN010000104.1 GCF_023630175.1 Streptomyces cellostaticus
GGGTGGCTGGTCGTTGTTTGAGAACTGCACAGTGGACGCGAGCATCTGTGGCCAAGTTTTTAAGGGCGCACGGTGGATGCCTTGGCACCAGGAACCGATGAAGGACGTGGGAGGCCACGATAGTCCCCGGGGAGTCGTCAACCAGGCTTTGATCCGGGGGTTTCCGAATGGGGAAACCCGGCAGTCGTCATGGGCTGTCACCCGCTGCTGAACACATAGGCAGTGTGGAGGGAACGAGGGGAAGTGAAACATCTCAGTACCCTCAGGAAGAGAAAACAACCGTGATTCCGGGAGTAGTGGCGAGCGAAACCGGATGAGGCCAAACCGTATGCGTGTGAGACCCGGCAGGGGTTGCGCATGCGGGGTTGTGGGATCTCTCTTCTGTCGTCTGCCGGCGGCAGGACGAGTCAGAAACCGTTGATGTAGGCGAAGGACATGCGAAAGGTCCGGCGTAGAGGGTAAGACCCCCGTAGTCGAAACGTCAGCGGCTCGTTTGAGAGACACCCAAGTAGCACGGGGCCCGAGAAATCCCGTGTGAATCTGGCGGGACCACCCGCTAAGCCTAAATATTCCCTGGTGACCGATAGCGGATAGTACCGTGAGGGAATGGTGAAAAGTACCCCGGGAGGGGAGTGAAATAGTACCTGAAACCGTGTGCCTACAAGCCGTGGGAGCGTCGGATACGTGCTTGCACGTATCTCGTGACTGCGTGCCTTTTGAAGAATGAGCCTGCGAGTTTGCGGTGTGTTGCGAGGTTAACCCGAGTGGGGAAGCCGTAGCGAAAGCGAGTCCGAATAGGGCGGTGGAGTAGCACGCTCAAGACCCGAAGCGGAGTGATCTAGCCATGGGCAGGTTGAAGCGGAGGTAAGACTTCGTGGAGGACCGAACCCACCAGGGTTGAAAACCTGGGGGATGACCTGTGGTTAGGGGTGAAAGGCCAATCAAACTCCGTGATAGCTGGTTCTCCCCGAAATGCATTTAGGTGCAGCGTCGTGTGTTTCTTGCCGGAGGTAGAGCACTGGATAGGCGATGGGCCCTACCGGGTTACTGACCTTAGCCAAACTCCGAATGCCGGTAAGTGAGAGCGCGGCAGTGAGACTGTGGGGGATAAGCTCCATGGTCGAGAGGGAAACAGCCCAGAGCATCGACTAAGGCCCCTAAGCGTACGCTAAGTGGGAAAGGATGTGGAGTCGCACAGACAACCAGGAGGTTGGCTTAGAAGCAGCCACCCTTGAAAGAGTGCGTAATAGCTCACTGGTCTAGTGATTCCGCGCCGACAATGTAGCGGGGCTCAAGCGTACCGCCGAAGTCGTGTCATTGCAGCATGTACTCCCAACGGAGGCTGTGATGGGTAGGGGAGCGTCGTCTGCCGGGTGAAGCGGCACTGGAAGGTAGTCGTGGACGGTTGACGAGTGAGAATGCAGGCATGAGTAGCGATACAAACGTGAGAAACGTTTGCGCCGATTGACTAAGGGTTCCTGGGTCAAGCTGATCTGCCCAGGGTAAGTCGGGACCTAAGGCGAGGCCGACAGGCGTAGTCGATGGATAACCGGTTGATATTCCGGTACCCGCTGTGAAGCGTCAAACATCGAGCATCGTGATGCTAAGGCCGTGAAGCCGCCCTGATCTCTTCGGAGTTGAGGGGAGTGGTGGAGCCGCTGAACCAAGCGGTTAGTAGGTGAGTGATGGGGTGACGCAGGAAGGTAGTCCATCCCGGGCGGTGGTTGTCCCGGGGTAAGGGTGTAGGACGAGTGGTAGGTAAATCCGCTGCTCTTGTGTCTGAGACCTGATGCCGAGCCGATTGTGGTGAAGTGGATGATCCTATGCTGTCGAGAAAAGCCTCTAGCGAGTTTCATGGCGGCCCGTACCCTAAACCGACTCAGGTGGTCAGGTAGAGAATACCGAGGCGTTCGGGTGAACTATGGTTAAGGAACTCGGCAAAATGCCCCCGTAACTTCGGGAGAAGGGGGGCCACGTCTGGTGATCGGATTTACTCCGTGAGCTGGGGGTGGCCGCAGAGACCAGCGAGAAGCGACTGTTTACTAAAAACACAGGTCCGTGCGAAGCCGTAAGGCGATGTATACGGACTGACGCCTGCCCGGTGCTGGAACGTTAAGGGGACCGGTTAGCTCCATTTCGGTGGGGCGAAGCTGAGAACTTAAGCGCCAGTAAACGGCGGTGGTAACTATAACCATCCTAAGGTAGCGAAATTCCTTGTCGGGTAAGTTCCGACCTGCACGAATGGCGTAACGACTTCTCGACTGTCTCAACCATAGGCCCGGTGAAATTGCACTACGAGTAAAGATGCTCGTTTCGCGCAGCAGGACGGAAAGACCCCGGGACCTTTACTACAGTTTGATATTGGTGTTCGGTTCGGCTTGTGTAGGATAGCTGGGAGACTTTGAAGTCCACACGCCAGTGTGGGTGGAGTCGTCGTTGAAATACCAGTCTGGTCGTGCTGGATGTCTAACCTGGGTCCGTGATCCGGATCAGGGACAGTGTCTGATGGGTAGTTTAACTGGGGCGGTTGCCTCCTAAAGAGTAACGGAGGCGCCCAAAGGTTCCCTCAGCCTGGTTGGCAATCAGGTGTTGAGTGTAAGTGCACAAGGGAGCTTGACTGTGAGACCGACGGGTCGAGCAGGGACGAAAGTCGGGACTAGTGATCCGGCGGTGGCTTGTGGAAGCGCCGTCGCTCAACGGATAAAAGGTACCCCGGGGATAACAGGCTGATCTTCCCCAAGAGTCCATATCGACGGGATGGTTTGGCACCTCGATGTCGGCTCGTCGCATCCTGGGGCTGGAGTCGGTCCCAAGGGTTGGGCTGTTCGCCCATTAAAGCGGTACGCGAGCTGGGTTTAGAACGTCGTGAGACAGTTCGGTCCCTATCCGCTGTGCGCGTAGGAGTCTTGAGAAGGGCTGTCCCTAGTACGAGAGGACCGGGACGGACGAACCTCTGGTGTGCCAGTTGTTCTGCCAAGGGCATGGCTGGTTGGCTACGTTCGGGAGGGATAACCGCTGAAAGCATCTAAGCGGGAAGCCTGCTTCGAGATGAGGACTCCCACCCACTTGATGGGGTAAGGCTCCCAGTAGACGACTGGGTTGATAGGCCGGATCTGGAAGCCAGGTAACTGGTGGAGGTGACCGGTACTAATAGGCCGAGGGCTTGTCCTCAGTTGCTCGCGTCCACTGTGT
>NZ_JALLIN010000105.1 GCF_023630175.1 Streptomyces cellostaticus
ACGTTGTAGGTGCGGGCACTGGAGCACGCGATCAGGTGGTAGTCCATGTTCGGGTCCAGCGAGTCGTCCAACTGGCCGACGGACTTCGACGCCCCGGGCAGCTTCGCCTGGCGCGACCACGCCTGGGTGGAGCGGTGGCAGGCATTGCGGGCGTTCTCGTCCAGCTTGCTGCGGTAGTTGGTCTCCGGGTAGTAGTCCCGGTCGCCCTCGGAGGCGCCCTCGCCGGAGGAGTAGGAGTCGCCCATCGCGACGACCGAGTTCTTCGGCTTGCCCGGCAGCGGCTGGAACGCCACCGCGCCCCAGGCGATGTCCTCGTCGGCCGTACCGTCATCGGTGACGTTCGAAAGCGTGACGATCGGCCGTCCCGTGAAGCGGAAGGCGCCCAGGCTCACCCAGCGGCCGGCGCGCTGCTGCACGGAGCGCTCCGGGCTGGAGCTGTCACTGTTCACGACGTGGTACTTGGCCTGCCTCGTCTGCGCACCCGTGTCGGGCAGATGCACCAGGACACGCGCCCAACCGAGATTCTCGCCGAGGGTCCAGACGCCGTTGATGGCCATCCGGCCGCCGTCACCGCCGAGGTGGTCCGCGTCGCGGGTGTGGGCGTACCAGTAGTGGCCGCCGTAGCCGCCGCCGATCTGGTGGAGGTCTTCCTTGCCTTCGTAGCGGCCGTCCTTGTCGGCGTTGAAGTGGAAGCCGAAGGATCCGGCGGATTTGATGGGGCCGCAGTCGGACCAGGTCGGTGTGCCGGCCGGTACCGAGGCGACGACCTTGGCTCCCTTGGGTGCGCCGTCGCACACCGGGGTGCCGTTTTTGAGGCGGTGGCCCTGCCCGGGCTCCGAGATCAGTGTCTGGTACTTGATGTTCTCGTGGCCGCAGCTCAGGGGGCAGTCGGACTTCCAGGTCACGTTGGGCTGGTTCCACCAGTACTGCTTGTAGCAGTCCTCGTTGGTGCACTTCGGCGGGGTGTTCGCGTCACAGCCGTTCTTGGTGTTGCAGAACGCGTCCAGGGGCGGGGAGACCATGCTGCGGTAGGCCTTCAGGGTCCACCACGCGGGCTGGAAGCCGGCCGAGGAGAACCCGGACTCGCCGGGCCAGTCCTGGTGGCCGTCGGTGCCGTAGGAGAAGCCGGTGTCGATGGACCAGGCGGCCCAGCCCATCACCTTCTCCTCGTAGGGCCAGTCCTGCGGGTGCGCCGCGTCCTTGTTGCCGTCCGGGCCGTCCACGTCGGTGTCCATGAACGGGTGGCCCCAGCTCTTCTTGTAGAGCGGGTTGGCGGGGTTGTTGTACCAGCCCAGACCCCAGTGGCCGGCGTTCTCGGGCGCGTCCGCGCGGGGGTTGAAGCCGAGGTTGTAGTTCCACACGGCGGTGAACCAGTTCTCCACCATGGCCGGGTCGTCGTTGTTGACGGTGACCGTCTGGCCCTCCCTGTGGACCTCGTTCCACTTGTCGGCCAGGATCGACATCGAGGCCGCGATGTTCGTGGCGTAGTCGATCGCGACGAGCTTCTGCAGGGCCGGTGACAGAGCGGTCTCCTTGTGACCGTTGTCGTCGGTCTTCTCGTGACCGGCCAGCCGCATACCGTCGGTGACCTGGCCGACGCCGTAACCGCAGTCGGACTTGTCCCAGTGGATCTGCCAGTACGCGTCCGGGTCGTCCTTGACCGCCTTGCGGCCGTAGTAACCGTCCATCGCGGCCAGCGGGTTGCCCATCTGGCCGGGGATCGACCCGTTCTCGGCCTGCCACAGGTTGGACTCCTGCGCCATGATGCCGAGCAGCACGTTCGCCGGGATACGCCCCTTGCCGTCACCACCCGCCAGCTTCGGCACCGGGAACAGGCCCTGCGGGTCGATGTCACCGAGACCCGCCTGGCTGCGGTAGCCGCCCTGCCGCAGGTACCGGGCACGCAACTGGCCGCGGACGGCCATGTCGGCGGCCCACTCGACCTGGTTCGGCGTCGGCTGCAACGCCTGCGCGTTCACATCGTTGCGGGAGACGGCACAGACGCGGTCGGTGTCACGCGGATCGAACTGCGTGTTCGGGTCCGCGACGCCCGCCAGCGAGGACCGCTTGGCCCTGGCACCGTGCCCGGGCAGCGCGGGCAGCGCCGGCGAGGGGTTCTTCCCGCCCGGCGCGGTCGTGTCGGCAACCGTCTGCTCGACCTTCCTGCCGGTGGCGGTGGCGGTGCTGGTGACCGTCACCGGCTGGTTCGCCGCCACGGTCTCGGGGGTCGGCGCGGGGTCGCCCTTCGAGCGGGGCTCGGCCCTGGAGAAGCCCTTGCCGGAGTTCTTGATGCGCGCGAGGCCCGCGCGGACGCCCGGCGTGAGAACCGGCTCGACCGCGAGCCGGCCCCGGGTGGAGATGTCCGTGTCGGCGGGGGCGTCGATCCGGGTGACCCCGGTGCCCTTCGTCCTCACGGCGCCCCTGGGACGACCGGTCAGGAACACCCGGCCCGCCTCGCCCGGCATCAGGTCCAGATCGCCCAGTCTCCCGGTGGCGACCCGGGCCGGCTCGCCGCGCCCGGACCAGACCTTCGCCTGCACGGTCTTGGTGTCCTTGCGGTCGACGAAGCCGATCCGGCCGTCCCGCGCGGGACGGATGTCGAAGGGGACACTGTCCCCGGTCGCGAGATCCTTCACCTTGCCGGCCCGGTCGATGTGCACCAGGTTGCGGCCCCGCGCGGCCACCGCTCCGTCCCTCACCGGCACGGCACTGGTGATCTCACCCTTCAGCGCCGTCCTGCCGAGCACCCGGCCCGCCGCGTTCACGGTCACCACACGAGTGCGGGTCCTGGCGGGGTCGTTCATGTCACGGAAGGCGGTGAACGCGGCCGTGTGCGTCTGCGTGTTGCAGGACGGATCGAAGTAGGCCAGCGACACCGTGAACGGCAGCTTCGTCACACGCCCGTCGACGGTGCCCACGATGGCCGCGAACGCGCCCCCCTGCATCAGGTCCGGCTTGTTCGTGAACGTCCGCGGAGCGTAGACGACCGCGACATGGTCGCGGTCCATCACACACTGGTTCCCGATCCACGAATCCGCCGTCAGCCCCGGTTCCGACAGCACCGCGGCCGTCTTCCACTCATAGGCCCGCCGGCTGTCAGCCACCATGATCTTCAGCCCGCCGGCATCGGCGGCCGCGGTCACCGCACGGTCCGAACTGCTCCTCCAGCCCTTGCCGAGC
>NZ_JALLIN010000106.1 GCF_023630175.1 Streptomyces cellostaticus
CACCTACGCCTTCCAGCAGGAGCACTACTGGCTGGAGAGCGGCACGGCCGAGGACGCCGTCGCCGCGCACCCGGTCGACGCGGTGGACGCCCGTTTCTGGGAGGCCGTCGAGCGGCAGGACGTGGCCGCGCTCATGGCCGAACTGGACGTCGACGAGGACGAGACGCTGACCGCGCTGCTGCCGGCCCTGTCCTCCTGGCGGACCCGGAGCCGTGAGCAGTCGACCGTCGACGGCTGGCGCTACCGGGTGACCTGGAAGCCCGCGCCGGAGCCCGCCACCTCCCGCCTGTCGGGCACCTGGCTGGTCGCCGTTCCCGAGACCGGCTCCGAGCCGGCCGACGCCGTACTCCGTGCGCTGGCCGAACACGGCGCCGACGTACGGCCCGTCACGCCCACCCGTACCGACGGCACCCGTACCGACGGCACCCGTACCGACGACATCCGGGGCGCGCTGGCCGAGCGGATCCGGGAGGCGCTGGCCGACGGTGCCGCCGTGGCGGGCGTGCTGTCGCTGCTGACCTGCGACGGGGCCGGCGAGCCGCTGGGCGCCTCCGCTCCCGCCGGTGTGATCGCGACCCTCTCCCTGGTCCAGGCCCTGGGTGACGCCGAGGTCGCCGCCCCCCTGTGGTGCGCCACGCGCGGAGCCGTCGCCGTGACCCGCACCGAGCGGGCGGCCGACCCCGCGCAGGCCGCCGTCTGGGGCCTGGGCCGGGTGGCGGCCCTGGAGCACGGCGAGCGCTGGGGCGGCCTGGTGGACCTGCCCGGCACCGACGCCGTGGACGATCGCACGCTCGCCCGGCTCGCGGGCGTCCTCGCCGGTGACGCCGCCGAGGACCAGGTCGCGGTCCGCGCCTCCGGCCTCCACGTGCGTCGCCTGGTCCGGGCGCGGCTCGCCGAGACTCCCGCCGTCCGGGCCTGGAAGCCGGAGGGCACCACCCTGGTCACCGGCGGTACGGGAGCGCTCGGCGCCCAGGTGGCCCGCTGGCTCGCCGGCAACGGCGCCGAACACCTCCTGCTCACCAGCCGCCGCGGCATCGACGCCCCCGGCGCCACCGAACTGCGCGACGAACTCACCGCCCTGGGCGTCGAGGTCACCGTCGCGGCCTGCGACGTCAGCGACCGCGACGCCGTGGCCGCCCTCATCGCGGCCGTACCGGCCGACCGGCCGCTGACGGCCGTCGTGCACACGGCCGCCGTGCTCGACGACGGCGTCATCGAGGCACTGACCCCCGCGCAGGTCGAACGGGTGCTGCGGGTGAAGGTCGACGCCACCCTGCACCTGGACGAGCTGACCCGGGACCTGGACCTTTCGGCGTTCGTGCTGTTCTCGTCCTTCGCCGCCACCTTCGGCGCCCCCGGCCAGGGCAACTACGCGCCCGGCAACGCCTTCCTGGACGCCTTCGCCGAGTACCGCCGCGGGGCGGGGCTGCCCGCCACCTCCATCGCCTGGGGCCCGTGGGGCGACGGCGGCATGGCCGAGGGCGCGGTGGGCGACCGGATGCGTCGGCACGGCGTCATCGAGATGGCGCCCGAGCGCGCCGTTTCCGCGCTCCAGCACGCGCTGAACCGCGACGAGACGACCCTCACGGTCGCGGACATGGAGTGGAAACGCTTCGTCCTGGCCTTCACCTCCGGCCGCCCCCGGCCGCTGCTGCACGACCTCCCCGAGGCGCGGGAGGCCATGGAGGGCTCCCGCGCCGACGCCGCCGACGACACCGGAGGCGCTGCCGTGCTGGCCCAGCAGCTCACCGGACTGCCGGAGGCCGAGCAGGAGCGCCTGCTGCTGGAACTCGTCCGCACCGCGGTCGCCGCCGTCCTCGGCTACGCCGGGCCCGACGCGGTCGAGGCGGGCCGGGCGTTCAAGGAGCTGGGCTTCGACTCGCTCACCGCCGTCGAGCTGCGCAACCGGCTCAACGCCGCCAGCGGCCTCAAGCTGCCGCCGACCCTCGTCTTCGACCACCCCACGCCCACCGTCCTCGCCCGCCACCTGCGGTCCGAGTTCTTCGGCCGGGCCGGTGCCGCCGG
Organism: Streptomyces cellostaticus; assembly: GCF_023630175.1. Taxonomy (GTDB): domain Bacteria; phylum Actinomycetota; class Actinomycetes; order Streptomycetales; family Streptomycetaceae; genus Streptomyces; species Streptomyces cellostaticus_A. The sequence goes on from NZ_JALLIN010000106.1 coordinate 2,026, forward strand.
CGCGGCCCCCGCCCCCACGAGCGCCGCGCTCTCCGACGCCGAGCCCATCGCCGTCGTCGCCATGAGTTGCCGCTTCCCGGGCGGCGTCCGCACCCCCGAGGAACTGTGGCGGCTGCTCACCTCCGACGGTGACGCGCTGTCCCAGTTCCCCCTGGACCGCGGCTGGGACGTCGACGCGCTGTACGACCCCGACCCCAACGCCCAGGGCACCTCGTACACCCGCGAGGGAGGCTTCCTGTCCGACGCGGCCGCCTTCGACGCGGCGTTCTTCGGCATCTCGCCGCGCGAGGCACTGGCGATGGACCCGCAGCAGCGGCTCCTCCTGGAAACCTCCTGGGAGGCCTTCGAGCGGGCGGGCATCGACCCGGAGACCCTGCGCGGCAGCCAGTCCGGCGTCTTCGTCGGCACCAACGGATCCGACTACTCCAACCTGGTACGCGCCGCCACGAGCGACCTCGAAGGCCACCTGGCCACCGGCAGCGCCGGTAGCGTCGTCTCCGGCCGGCTGTCGTACACCTTCGGTCTGGAGGGCCCGGCGGTCACCGTCGACACCGCCTGCTCCGCCTCGCTGGTCGCCCTGCACCTCGCCGTGCAGGCGCTGCGGAGCGGTGAGTGCTCGCTGGCGCTCGCCGGCGGTGTGACGGTCATGTCGACCCCCGGCACGTTCATCGAGTTCAGCCGGCAGCGCGGCCTGTCCACGGACGGCCGCTGCAAGGCCTTCTCCTCGGACGCCGACGGGTTCAGCCCGGCCGAGGGCGTCGGCATGCTCCTCGTCGAGCGCCTGTCGGACGCCCGCAGGAACGGGCACCCGGTGCTGGCCGTGGTGCGCGGCTCGGCGATCAACCAGGACGGTGCCAGCAACGGCCTCACCGCCCCCAACGGGCCGTCCCAGCAACGGGTCATCCGCCAGGCCCTGGCCAACGCCCGGCTGTCGGT
>NZ_JALLIN010000107.1 GCF_023630175.1 Streptomyces cellostaticus
CGGACGTCCACCAGAACGCCGAAGGGGGGGCCCCCCCCCCCCGGGGGGCCCCCCCCGCTTCGTTCATGCGTCGTCCTGCCTCACCACGTGGCCCGCACCTGGCGGATGATCCGTCGGCGCAACCGCACCCTGCGGCTGCCGTCGCGCAGCAGGCTCAGTCGGTCCAACTCCCAGTGTCCGTACTCGGCATGGTCCGTCAGCAGACGCGTGGCCTCCTTGCGGGACACCCCGCGAGGCACGTACACGTCGACAAATTCGTATTCCGGCATCGCATCTATTGTGCGGGCTGGTGCCCGGTACGGATAGCGTCTGCACTATGTCTGATGCTGCGCAGCCCACCGCTGCCGAGGTACGCGCCGCCGTCGAGGCGGTCAAGACCGCGCTCGACCGTCACCTGGCCGCGGTCGAACGCAGAACGGGGGACGACGACCAGGCCGTCTACGAGGCGTTCAACGAGCTGGCCGCGGCCGCCGAGGCGTACGACGAACTGCTCTACGACCGCTACGACGAGGTCACGCCCTTCGAGATCCCGGGTGCGGAGGACTCGCTGCCGCCGTACACGGGCCCGGAGGAACCGAACGCCGTCAGCGTGCTGATCCGCCGCGACTACTCCGTGGCGGAGCCGCAGCGACTGCTGGCCCAGGCCCAGCGCGTCGAGGCGGCGGAGCACGAAGGAGGCGAGGGCGCCGACGAGGACGCCGCCACCACCGTCCCCGGGGCGCTCGGCATCCTCTTCGGCGAGTTCGAGCCGGACGAGATCGCCTCCCGGCACAAGGAGTTCGGCCTGGAGGAGGGCGACTCCACGCTCTGGGTCACCGCAGCCGACGAGCCGACCGAACCCGGGGAGTGGCTGGAGGCCCCGTTCGACCAGGTCGACCCGGAGCTGGTGCTGTGCCGCTTCGACGTCAGCGCGGTGTTCGACGAGGACCACGAGGACGACGACGAGGACGACGAGGACCACGAGGACGACGACGAGGGCCTCGACGAACTGGACGACGACGAACTGGAGCCGCTCGACGCCGAGCGGTGACCCGGTCCGGCGGTGCCCCCGGGGCCCACGGCCCACGGCCCGTACGGCACCGCCGCCTACTCCGAAGCCGGAGGCCGGTCAGTGCGCAGTGGGTAGCTGGGCGCGCAGCAGTGTCCGCAGACGGGTCGTCCGGGGCTTGGCCCCGACCTCCGCCACGGCCCTCGGCAGCGCCTGCTCGACACCGTGCACCACCGACAGATGACGCTCGGCCCGGCCGAAGGCCGTGTACACCCAGGGTCTGGTGAGGGTCTGCGCGGCGTCCCCGGGCAGCACCACCACCGCGGCAGGCCAGCGGCCGCCCGCCGCCTGGTGCGCGGTCAGCGCCCAGCCGTGCCGCACCGAATGCTCCACCCGCTCCCGGGGCACGACGACCGACTCGCCCGCGCACTCCAGACGCAGCCCGTCGGCGTCGGCGTCCACCACCCGGCCCGGCACCGTACGGCCCGGGGCGGGGGAGTAGGCGACCCGGTCACCGGGGTCGAAGCCGCCGAAGCGGCCGGGACCGGGGTTGAGGCGTTCCTTCAGGGCGGTGTTCAGGGCCCGGGTGCCGGCTGCACCGCCGTGGCCCGGGGTGATCACCACCGTCCGCTCGGGCGCCACCCCGATCGCCCGCGGCACCGAATCCGCGACCAGTTGCACCGTCCGGTGCACGGCCTCGCCCGCGTCCCGCACCGGAACGATCACGATCTCCTTGCCGGGAGCCTCCACCTGGTGCAGCTCGCCGGCCCCGACGCCGGAGACCAGCTCGCCCAGCGGGCCGGGGTCGGGGGTACGGGAGGCGAGCTGCGGGCAGGCCTTGGCGGCCAGCAGATCGGCGAACACCCGGCCGGGCCCGGCCGACCACAGCACCCCGGGGTCGCCGCTGAGCACCAGCCGGGCCCCGTCGGGCAGCGACTCCACCAGCATCGCCCCGCTCTCCACGTCGAGTTGGGGCGCGTCCAGCACGACCAGCAGATCCAGGTCCAGCGCGCCCTCCGCGTCCCGGCCGGGCCCCTCGGTCCCGGAGAGGACACCGGCGACCGTGCCGACGTCCGGCGTCTCCTCGGCGTCACCGAGCAGGGCGGCGAGGCGGTGGCGGCCGCCCGGGGTGTGGCAGACGGCGAAGGCGCGCAGCCCCGCGGCCCGGGCCGCGCCGAGCAGCGCGGCCGGTTCGGCGCGGGCCGCCTCGCCGCCGGTGTGCAGGACCAGCGCGTGCCCGGCGACCGCGCGGGCCAGTTCGGCCGCGCCGCCGGACGCACCGGAGGCGACCGCCTCCCAGGGGCCGGTGACCTCCTTGGGCAGCGAGTTGACCAGCCGGGCCAGACCGTCGGCGAGGCTCTCCTCGGCGAGCGCGTACCGCTCCAGACCGGCGAGGACCCGGACCGGGCGCTGCTCCTCGCCGTCCTCCTCGCCGTCCTCCTCCCGCGCTGCCGGGGCACCGGGCTCCTCCAGGGCGTCCTGGAAGACCAGCGCCTCGGCCTCGGCGATCGTGCTCTGCACCGCCGCGTCCGGGTCCGGCACGCCGCGCCGCGCCAGGGCCGCGGTGAGCGCCGTCAGTTCCAGCGCGGTGTGGCCGGCCAGCGCCGCCTGCTCCAGCAGCCAGACGGTCACCGCACGGCCGCGCCGTTCGTCGTCCGGGCCGCACGCCGCGCCGAGCAGCGCCCGCGCGAACCCGTCGGCCTGCTCCGGCCGCACCCCGCCGATCCGCAGGAGCTGCCAGGGGTCCGCACGCAGCGCGGCCTCGGCGCCCTCGCCGAGGCCCGACGCCACCTGGACGGC
>NZ_JALLIN010000108.1 GCF_023630175.1 Streptomyces cellostaticus
CGTCGGCTTCTTCGTCAACACCCTCGTCCTGCGCACCGACCTCTCCGCAGACCCCACCTTCCGCCAAGTCCTCGAACGCGTCCGGGAAACCGACCTCGCCGCCTACACCCATCAGGACGTCCCCTTCGAGCGACTCGTGGAGATCCTCAACCCCACACGCTCCATGGCCCGCCACCCCCTCTTCCAGGTCATGCTCACCTTCCACAACAACGCGCAGCCCGACCTCGACCTGCCCGGTCTGAACGTTCACGGGGAACAGGTGCAGGGCGCGGTGGCCAAGTTCGACCTGTCCCTGAGCTTGGGTGAACTCCACGATGAAAACGGAGTACCCGCCGGACTGCAGGGGCAGCTGGACTACCGCACGGATCTGTTTGCGCACCGCACGGTCCGAGAACTCGCGGACCGTGTGGTGCGCGTGCTGGAGGCCGTCACCGCAGATCCCGATGCGGCGATCCGTTCCGTCAGTGTGGTCGGTGCCGAAGAGCGGTACCAGGTCCTGACCGACTGGAACGCGACTGCCCGCAAGGTTCCGTACGGGACGCTGCCCGAGATCTTCCAGGCCCAGGTGGCGCGGACTCCCGACGCTGCCGCCGTGACCAGTGCCACGGCTCATCTCACGTACGCGGAGCTGAACGCTCGGGCGAATCGGCTCGCCCGCCATCTGGTGGCGTGCGGTGCCGGCCCGGAGCGCCTGGTCGCGGTGTCGCTACCGCGGTCGGCCGACCTGGTCGTGACCCTGCTCGCGGTACTCAAGAGCGGTGCGGCTTACGTACCGGTGGACCCGGAATACCCGGCGGACCGGATCACCCACATGCTCACCGACGCCGAACCGGTGCTGGTCCTGACCGAAGCGGCCACCGCCGCCCTGCTCCCCCAGGACGACACCACACCGCACCTGCTGCTCGACACCTCCGAAGTCCGGCACACCATCGCCGCCCAGGACGGCACAGACCTGACCGACCACGACCGCCTGTCTCCGGCACTGCCCGCCCACCCGGCGTACGTGATCTACACCTCCGGCTCGACGGGACGACCCAAGGGCGTGGTGGTCGAGCACCGCAGCGTGGTGAACCTTGCCTCCTGGGCTGCCGATGGGCTCGGTGCAGACCGGCTCGGGGAGGTCTGCGCATCGACGTCGCTCAACTTCGACGTGTCCGTGTTCGAAATCATCACTCCGCTGCTCGCCGGCGGTCGGGTCGACGTGATCCGGGACCTGCTTGCATTCGGAGACGAAGCCGCCGGCGACACCGGACGGCCGCTGGTCAGTGGCGTTCCTTCGGTGTTCGCAAGCCTTCTGGACCGTGCACCGGCAGCGGACGCGGCAACGGTCGTCATGGCGGGTGAGGCCATCTCGCCGATCGTCGCCAAGAAGATCCGCTCCGCCTTCCCCGTAGCGCGCATAGCGAACTGCTACGGACCCACCGAGGCCACGGTCTACGCAACCTCGTGGTACACCGATGCCGAACTGCCCGATGCGGTTCCCATCGGGCGGCCGGTCGGCAATACGCGGGTGTACGTGCTGGATGCCGGCCTGTCACCGATGCCGGTGGGTGTCGCGGGCGAGCTGTACATCGCCGGCGCCCAACTGGCCCGGGGCTACCTGGGGCGTGCGGGGCTGACCGCGGAGCGGTTCGTCGCCGACCCCTTCGCCACGGTGTCCGGCTCTCGGATGTACCGGACCGGTGACGTGGTGCGCTGGACCCCGGACGGCGTCCTGGAATTCGTCGGGCGCGCCGATACCCAGGTGAAGGTGCGAGGCTTCCGCATCGAACCGGGCGAGATCGAAGCGGTCCTGGCCGATCACGCATCGGTGGGCCAGGTCGCCGTCGTCGTACGGGAGGACGTCCCGGGTGACAAGCGGCTGGTGGCCTACGTGATGCCGGCCCCCGACGATTCAACCCGTCACTTCGCTGCGCGGGACCTGCGGGCGTTCGTGGCGGAGCGGCTGCCGGACTACATGGTGCCCTCCGCGTTCGTCACCCTCGACACCCTGCCACTGACACCCAACGGCAAGCTGGACCGCAAGGCCCTGCCGGCACCGGAATACACCACCGACAACTCAGGACGGACACCGCGGACACCCCGGGAGGAAATCCTGTGCGGACTGTTCGCCGAGGTCTTGGGTCTGGAGTCGGTCTCCATCGACGACGGCTTCTTCGAACTCGGCGGACACTCACTGCTGGCCACCCGGCTGGTGAGCCGGATCCGAACCGTCCTCGACGCCGAGATCAGCATCCGATCCCTGTTCGAAGCCCCCACCGTCGCCGGGCTGGTGCAGCACCTCGACGACAGCGGCCGGGTCCGTCAGCCCCTGGAACGCCGGGCGCGGCCGGAGGTCCTCCCGGTGTCGTTCGCGCAGCGCCGCCTGTGGTTCCTCGGCCAGCTCGAAGGCGTCTCCGCGACCTACAACATCCCGCTCACACTCCGCCTGACCGGTTCCCTGGAGGTGGAGGCGCTGCGGGCCGCCCTGGCGGACGTCGCCGACAGGCACGAGAGCCTGCGCACCGTGTTCCCGCAGGTGGACGGCGAACCCCGGCAGGAGATCCGGCAGGGCACCGCGGGGATTCCCGAGGTCGGCGTGGAAAGCGTGACTGCCGATCGT
>NZ_JALLIN010000109.1 GCF_023630175.1 Streptomyces cellostaticus
CCCCCCGTGGTTGCCGTCTCCGTACCACGGCGTCTGCCCCAGCCCAGGTGGCCTGGCCGGGTGAGCCTGGGCTGCCGCCGCTGCACGTCGGCGCCTACGTACCTCCCCAGCGGCGAGAGCGCCACCCGCAACCACGACAACTCCCGCGCCCCCGAGAATCCACGGCAGTGCAGAGCCGTCGCTCCCAGATGCGGATGCTGTCGGCGATGGGCTGCCGTCATCCTTCGCGGAGGCCGTGGCTGACCCGTTGGAGGTCTTGGGTGCCGCTTGCTTGAAGTCGGGCAGCGGGTAGACGTCGGCCGGGCCGGGGTCGCCGGGGTCGGTCAGCGCGATGCGGGGGCGGACGGCGCCGTAGCCGAGGTAGTCCGTGCGCTCCTTGCCGCTTGTCGGCTTGCTCGCGGTGTTGAGCATGCCCCGCAGCACCTGGTTGTTGGTCCAGTTCGGGTGCTTGGACCAGATCAGGGCGGCGGAGGCGGAGGCGAGGGCAGTGGCGTCACTGGTGCCGTGTGAACTGCACAGTTCTGTGCCGCCGAGGCAGGCGGAGATGATGTCCTCGCCCGGCGCGACCAGATCGACCTGGGGGCCGTGCTCGGACTCCTTCGTTGCCTTGACGCTTTTGTCGATCGCTCCGATGCCCACTACGCCGGGAGTTGCGCCCGGGTAATTGACTTCGTTGAGGGCGTCGCCGTCATTGCCCACAGCTGCGAAAATCAGCTTGCCTTTGGACAACGCATAGGCGACAGCGTCCGTCAGCTCCCGAGAGTTCTCGGCGCTGCCTCCCGAAATGCTGATGATCTGGGCGCGGGAATCGGCCGCGAACCGGATGGCCTTCGCCGTGGTGGTGGGAAAGTCGTCCTGGTTGCCGTCAGCGCGGTTACGCTCGATGAAGCCCGGAGTACGGATCGGCATGATCTTGGTCCCGGGAGCCAGGCCGTACGAGCCCGTAGTCGCATCCTTGGCACCGGTGCCGGCGATGAGCACGGCCATGGTGGTGCCGTGACCGTCGTAGTCCGTACGTTCGTCACCGGCGCGCTTCGAGAAATCCTTGCCGGCAACGACCTGGCCCCGCAGGTCCGGAAGGTCGGCCTGGACACCGGTGTCGATCACCGCGACCGTGATGCCCTTGCCCGTACTGGTCTTCCACATCTCATCGGCGTGCATGGCATCGAGGTACCACTGCCGCTCGCGGACAGTATCAGCGTGCGCGGGAGTAACGGCAACGCTCGCCAACAAGGCCCCCGCGGCCGCGGACACGGCCCGGCTGCGCCATCTCGCCCGCTCGCTGCGGCTGCGCATGGTCATCCTTCTCGTCCTAGGTCTCCATCGGGCCCTTTGGGCAGTGGCGGCGGGAGTGGTCGGTTCTTCTTCTCCGCTGCCTGGTGCTCCGCGTTTCCCTCTGCCTGGTGCTCCCTGTCCTCTGCCTGGCCGGTCTCGCGGCTGCCAGCGCGCCTGGCGCGGACTGAACGGTCGTCACGCTTCGGGACGGGGGGAGAGGCACCACGTGATGGTCCACCTCGCTGCTGCAGCGGCTCGTTTGCGCTCGCTTCGCTTGCGGACCGGACACCTCGCGAGGTGAAACCTGCCCGCTTGCGGTCTCGGGAAGGTCTGGGCTGCCCCCCGACGATCCCGTTGGACGAGGCAGGCATTCGCCCTCGCGCCGCGCCCTCGCGGTTCGCAGCGCGGTCTTCGTCGCGGGCCGGCGTGGCCCCTGTGGCACGGCTTCTCAGCCCGGCGCCACGGCCGCTGGGAGCTTGCTGCTCGTTCGGAGTGCCGCCGATGACGTTGCCACGTGGAAACGCACCGGCAGGCCGTCCCGCCGTTGGCGAGACGGGACGACCGCCTGTGATGCCATTGGCGCTCCTGGCCGAGGGGGAGCCAGTCGGCCCGGGCTCAGCGCCGGTCGCACCGGGGCCGTAGGGGCCGGAGAATCCGCGTCCTGGGACACGCGGGCCCGCGGACGTACCCGGTCCGGATGGCGTGGCCAGAGGGCCCCGGCCACCGTACACAGGACGCTCACCGCCTCCTCGGATACCGGGAGGCAAGGGCGTTCCGGTCCCGAACGCAGGTGACGGGAGTGACCCGGTCACCGATGGTGCCCGACCGTCCGGGCTGCCCCCCGGTCCGACAGGCGGCGCTGACGGGGAGGCGGGATTCACCGGAGCAGACGGCAGGGTGCCTGTGCTGTCGATCACCGTGTTCGCAGCATCTACGTGATGTCGCGGCAGCGGAACATCTGACACGCTGGCTACATCCGTTGGATGGTGTGGCAGGGACACCCTCAATACAGGACTCGTCCGGCTCACGCTGGAGTCGACGGTTGTCTGCCGTACTGGTACCTCTGTTCGCACGGGCGTCCCGGGGTAAGTCCCCTTTCCCCCGTCGGTAGGGGCGGAAATATGAGTTTCGCCGCCGAACCGA